>NZ_CAJGZN010000011.1 GCF_904846235.1 Psychrobacter immobilis | reverse complement strand
GGCTTAGGGACGCCTTGTTCGGCTTGTTTTAGGATGTTGACGATTTGGTTGTCGCTAAAGCGTGTCTTTTTCATAGGATTCTCCTGCTGGTGTATTTTAGCAGTTAATCTCTATTTGTAAGTGTTCTTATTTATTGGGGGGATTACCAGAGTTCGCTAGCGATATAAGCAAAACGGCTCTGCTCTGCAGTTGGCAAATCGAGAGATTTTACTGTGTCGATTAATTGGCTGCCTTGTGTTGGATCTGGGTTATGTAACCATGTCATGGTGATATTGGCTGCTGTCGACAACTTTTGTTCATCTTCTACACCGTGTACTTCGATGATGCATTGACCAGTCGCGCTGGCAGGCAAGGTTTCTAGTATTGAGCCGAGCACAGGTATCGCTGTGGCATCGCCAATCAGTAGAAAATTATCTGCATCGGGACAAAGCGCTTTGGTTTTAGGCTTCATTAAGATGCCAATCTCGTCACCAACCTCAGCATGAGTGGCCCAGCCTGAAGCGGGCGCCTCGTCACCATGAGCGACAAAATCAATCCAGATCTGTTGTTTTGCTACATCAGCGCCGCGATGAGTATAAGTGCGAACAACGAATGTAGTATTGTCATTTAGGTCAATTGGCTGAGCTTTATCGACAGGAATAAGCACTTTATTGTTTGCACCAACTGTCATGGTCGCGATATTGGCAATAGTATCTGCTTGGCCTGTGAGGTATATACGAATGTAGTGCGAAGTAATCATTTGCTTGTGAGCAACGGTCATGATTTCACGCACTGGTTTTTGATTTACTGTGTTATTCATATGGATCTTTCCTTACTTATTTATCGATAGTCTTGCTGGTGCTAACGTTGTCTATCATGGTGCGACTGACACGGAAAAATAAGGCAAGCTCTACGAGGCTTAAATCTTTCGTTAATTGCTGTCTTGTCCATTCTTCTGCTGCATCAAGCTTTGCCATAACTTCTTCGCCTTTAGAGGTCAGCTGTAGTAATTGGCTGCGACCATCAAGCGGGTTATCTGTCTTCAAGATTAGCTCAGCTGCTAAAAGGTCATTTAAGGCACGAGTGATTTGCGCTTTGTCTCGCTGCATGTGTTTAGAGATTGATAGCGCAGTGCTATTCGGGTTATAGCAGACACCTTTTAAGGTTCTGATATTAGTCACGGACAACTCGACACCTTGCTGACGAATGCCTTCTAGCAGTAGATTGGTATAGGTATGCATCAATTGATGTAGTGTTTCGCTCAATGAATTGTTAGACATAAAAACTCTTTGATATAGTTGATAGAAGCAACTATATATAATAAGGTTGATAGTGTCAACTATAAAGTGATTTTTGAAGGAGCGTCTGTATCTATAGTTAGATAATTTTCAATGAAATAAGTTATTAGGAAGTAAGAAAAATAAGGGTATATCTTGAAGGAGGAGCTCTTGGATTAAAGGGATTTATGACTAGGACGCTATGCAATTAAGGAGCTTTGTAATTAATAAGCTTTGTAATTAACAAATGCTGTGATTAATAAGTTCTAGAATTAAAAAGCAGGCATAAAAAAAGCTGAGATATACTCAGCTTTTTTATTTTTAACGATTATCAAAAGCCTATTAGCTAGGCTCAATATTTTTCTGAAAATTTAGTCATTTTCAAGGAAAGAGCGCAAGTGTTCAGAGCGTGATGGATGACGCAATTTACGTAGTGCTTTTGCCTCGATCTGACGAATACGTTCACGCGTCACATCAAACTGCTTACCAACTTCTTCTAGCGTATGATCCGTTGGCATATCGATACCGAAACGCATTTTTAAGACACGTGCTTCACGCTCAGTCAGGTTACCCAGTACATCACGCGTCGCTTCTTGTAGACCAGCAGCCGTTGCATCATCCACAGGACTTGAGATTGTACCATCTTCGATGAAATCACCTAGGTGTGAATCTTCATCATCACCGATTGGGGTTTCCATAGAGATAGGTTCTTTGGCAATCTTAAGCACTTTACGGACTTTAACTTCGTCCATCTCTAAGCGTTCGCCTAATTCCTCAGGCGTTGGCTCGCGACCCATTTCCTGTAGCAACTGACGTGAGACACGGTTGATTTTGTTGATGGTCTCAATCATATGCACAGGAATACGAATGGTGCGCGCTTGGTCAGCAATAGAGCGGGTAATCGCCTGACGAATCCACCAAGTAGCATAGGTCGAGAACTTATAACCACGGCGATATTCAAACTTATCAACGGCTTTCATCAGACCGATGTTACCTTCTTGGATAAGATCCAAGAACTGTAGGCCACGGTTGGTATATTTTTTGGCGATAGAGATAACTAAACGTAGGTTAGCTTCAACCATCTCTTTTTTCGCGCGGCGAGCTTTTGCTTCACCAACTGCCATACGACGTGCCACATCTTTCATATCGTGGATTTTCATGTCGAGCTGCTGCTCATAATCACGGATACGACGTTGAAGTAAAATGACGTCATCAGTGACTTTTTCTAGCGTACCAGCAAATGCAGGCTTACCTTTGATACGTTCAATCAACCAATCAACATTGGTTTCATTGCTAGGGAAGGTCTTACGGAACTCTTCACGCGGCATACGACCACGGCGAATCACCAAACGCATGATTTGACGCTCTTGCTTACGCACGTCGTCATAGACGTCATGCATGATCGCCATGACTTGATCTGACAAGCGGTTGTTTAGCTTCAACATCATAAAGCGTTCAGCAAGTAGGGCATATGCTGTATCAGCCTGTACGCTACCACGGCCATAATCAAGCAATGCTTGCTTGGCTTTAATGAATAGATGCTCAATCTCTTCTAGACGCAAACGAACCTCTTCTGGATCAAGGCCGCTGGTTTCTTCTTCTGCTTCTTCTTCAACGTCGTCTTCGTCTTCATCTTCCTCATCAAGAGCAGCTGCTTTCGCATTGACCTTGGCTTTGACAACCGGTGGGTTCTCTTTTTCTTCTTTGATGCGTTCACGCTCTTCTTTCGCCGCTTCTTTTGCTTCTTGGGCAGCGATTTTGTCTTCTTCGGTCTCAGGGTCTAAGAAACCAGTGATGACGTCAGATAGCTTTTTTTCGCCGTCCTGTACTTTTTGATACTCGTCAAGAACAAACTGTACGGTACCAGGCCAGTAAGACATGGCATGCTGCACATCACGAATACCTTCTTCGATACGTTTAGCAATGGCAATCTCGCCTTCGCGAGTCAGTAGGTCAACCGTACCCATTTCACGCATATACATGCGTACAGGGTCAGTGGTACGACCAGGCTCAGTTTCAACAGAGGCGAGTACTGCCGCTGCCTCATCTGCTGCCATATCATCATCACTTGAATCATCGTTCATCAAGATGTCATCGGCATCAGGAGCTGATTCAAAGATTTTGATACCAACATCGGTTAGCATCTGCACAATGTCTTCGATCTGATCGCTTTCGGTAATAGAGTCGGGCAGCTGGTCATTCACCTCAGCATAGGTAAGATACCCTTGCTCTTTGCCCATTTGGATTAAGGTGGCCAGTTGAGATGTGGACTTAGAAACTGACTTATCGTTCATAAATACTCGCTTACTTGCATCGGACATTTTTATATTGTGACTCGCTATCGCTCGCTCTTTGCGTTGATCTTATCAATCGATTGATCAAAATATGGCGTAGAGGTTGTCAATAATATCAAAAATGAGTTGATATGAATAAAGGCTCAAAACACTACAATAACAATGCTAAAAAACAGCTAAAAATTAGAAAAGCTAAAAAGACTTCAATACAGTACCTAAAAAAATATAGTACTTAAAATTTAATACTCAAAAATAGTATCTAAAAGCAGATACGTAAAAATAATACCTAAAATTTGTGCTTAAAGATGCATGCTCACAATCATTCACCAAGCAGTGCTGTCAATATACAGTGACACAGTTTAACACAGACCGCAGTCGTCAAGCACGAGCTAGTGATAGCTACCGACCATTTTTTGCCGTTTATTTGCCATCAGCTAAATGATTTAGGAGTGACTCATGCTACTGGGCATAATCATTAGTAGTGGGGGCAGCTGCTAGACTTTTAAAGGGTCGACATTTGAAATTAAACATTAAGACTGCACAGTAACCATCTGTGCCGACTGCTCTGCCTGCTGTGCGCGTAGCCAATCATTCAATAATTGGGTTTGTTTGCGGACGATCGCAAGCTTAATGTGATCTGGGTTCTGTATCAGCTCTTGTATTTTTTTCTTCATGTTGCGCTCAAGCAGCTGGCTGACTAGTTCTTCGATTAGGCCATCAAGCCCCAAAATATTGCGTGCGGTTAGCGCTTTATAGAAGCCGCCCCAATTGCGGCTGAGCATATCTTGAGTCGCAGGCTTTACATTCGATAAGATAAAATGCGCCGCTGCATTGACATCTTTTGGGAGGTAATTAAGACAGCGCTTGATAGTACTTACGATGTCTAGCAGAGCAGTATCTTGCAAGTCTTCCCACGCAAGCGGACGTAGCGTATCAAGCGATGCTTTTTGTTTGATATGAGCAGGTAGGTGTAAGCCATTAATCCCTGACTGTTGCCAAATCGACTCAATAGGGTCGTCGATTAACGCGCGCGGCTGAAACAAAAAACAAAGCTGCAATTGCTGACTGATGGTCATATCACCATCAAAATCTAGCAGCGCATCTTTGGCTTCGACATTCTGACTGCGCCTGCCGCCAAGCTTTTGATAAACGTCATTGTTAAGCAAATAGCGAAAGCTACTGCCTTTGGGTAAGGCGGTCGTCAACGAGCGTACTTGAGACATGAGCTTGGCTTTGCCTTCAGCCAGACTCATGTCATAACGCTCACTCAAATACGCAAAAATATACTGTGATAGCGGCATGGCATTAGCGATTTGCTCACGCATGGCATCGCTGCCCTGACTCTTAATAAAAGTATCAGGATCATGATTGTTTGGCAGGGTTAAAAACCGCAGTTCTTTGTCATCGGCCAGTACAGGCAGGGCAACTTCAAGTGTACGCCAAGCCGCTTTTTGTCCTGCGCTATCTCCATCAAAGCTCAAAGTAAGCGTTGGATTGAGTGTCAGTAGACGCGATATTTGGCTTTCATTAATCGCTGTACCCATCGAGGCGATTGCCCCATAGATACCTGCTTGATAAAGAGCGATCACATCCATATAGCCTTCGACCACTAGCCAGCTATCTGCGCGCTGCTGACGTGATTCATAATAGCCGTATAGTACATGCTGCTTATGAAAGACGGGTGAGTCTGAGGAGTTGATATATTTAGGCTTTACTTCGTCATCAAGCGCTCGACCGCCAAAACCAATAGTGCGGCCTTGGTTATCACGAATTGGGAAGATGACTCGGTCTCGCAATAGATCGTAGTCGCGGCCAGACTCTGACTGACGTACCAATCCTAAGGCTTTTAGTCCTTCAATATCCTGCGGAAATTGATGCTCAAGATGCTGCCAACCAAATGGCGCATAGCCAAGACCAAAGGTCTCAAAGATGTCTTCAGTGATACCGCGCGATAAAAAGTAGTGCTTGGCATGGGGGTGCGTGGTCAGATTGTGCTGATAGAACTGCTGGATTTGCTCTAGCAGCTCATATAGGTTGCCATCTTTATCATCGCTTTGCTCAATGCCATGAGCGTCCTGCATACCAGCGCCAGTATCCGTATCTGTCAGCCATGCTGGTGGATAGCCACTGTCATCTGCATGGTTTGGCGTATACGGCTCTGAGGAATACGAGTCCATCGAGTAGGAGGCTGAATCATACGCCTCTAATGGTGGAAAGTTCTCATAGCCCTGATTGTCATCATAACTGGGCTGATCGATGTAATTTTGGTCACTTTGGACGACATTATTTTGATGACTGTCTTGATAAATGCCTTGACGATTATTTTGATGATTGTCTTTATTTGTACCGTCTTGGCTTACTTTGCTATGTTCTACAGTTGGGCTAGGCACATTGTGAACTGGTGGCGGTGCAATAGGTTTGGGTGCGCGACGTTGATAACTAACGTTTTGCTGCTCTTCTTTGGGTACTTCAATGCCTGTCTGTTTTGATAGTTCATTGACCGCTTCAATGAATGTCAAATTTTCATAATCACGCAAAAAACTGATGGCATTGCCACCGACGCTACAGCCAAAGCAGTGATAGATGTTTTTTTGTGGATTGACATAAAAAGAAGGCGATTTTTCACCGTGAAAAGGGCAGCAGCCTTTATATTCACTACCAGCGCGTTTAAGCGTGGTGTGTTTACCAATGATGCTGATCAGGTCAGCTTGGCTATTTAGTTGTTCAAGAATATGGTTAGGAATGCTCATACAAAAAACAGTTTACCATAGGTCGATTATATTGGGGCAGAGGTAATAAGATACTGCTAGAAAAATAAGGCCAACATAATGTTGGCCTTATTATCAATGAATACAGACTGTGTTAGTTAGGCTAAAAGACTTAACGTAATCAATTATTATCCATATCACTCACACTGTCGTCATTTAACGTAGTGCGACGTGTTGGATTGGTATTTAGGGGATCGACGTTGGCTTCTCGTGCAGTCGAGCCAGTACTTGATTGGCTGGTCACGCGCTCAGCTGACGCTTCAGGTAGACCTAAGCCTACGCTAATACCATTACGCGCAGCAGCATTATTGGCGACTGGAGTATTGGCAGGCGTCGTGTTTGTTCCTGCTAGTCTCAACTGGGCTGCATTACGAATCATTTGTGTCTTGGTGGCGCCGTTATACTCGCCAGACGCGACTGATTTGTCAGTTGTGTTCGAACGACCAAGCTTGCCAAAGGTAATCTTATTGAGCCAAGTACGGTCACGTTTGGTGCTTAATTTCACACTACCGTTGCTGGTTAGCATCTCTGGGTAGTTGATCTGCAATAGCGTTTTGTACTCATTGGCCAAATCGGTTAGACCAAGTTTTTCATGGCTATAAGCTAATACTGCAAGAGCATCTGGCGTTGACTCACTCAGCGGGTAGTATTGGAATACCCATTTGGCACGGTTAACCGCTGCTACATAAGCTTCACGCTCGATATACCAATTGGCTGCGCTCATTTCGCTCTCAGCAAACTGATTGTAGATGAACGTCATACGTTGAGCGGCATCTGGTGCATACGGGCTGTTTGGATATTTATTGATAAGCTCTTGGAAGTTGGCAAAGGCAATACGCAAATACGCAGTATCACGCTCAGCTTGGTTCAGTTTAAAGAGCTTTAGGCTCTCAGATGAACCTTCCATATTGGCAACGCCGCGCACATAGTAGGCGTAGCTGACTTGTGGGTTAGATGGGTAGAGACGGATAAACTGCTCAGCACTTGCTGCTGCCATTTCATACTTATCGCCTTCGTATTGTGCATACATCATGTCCAGCAAGGCTTGCTCAGCGTACTGTCCGGTTGGGTAGAATGTGCGCAGATTGGTCAGCTCTTCGATACCTTGGATATAGTGACCTTTGTCAATCTGATTGACGGCCTCCTTATAATACCCTTGCTCTGATTTTTCAGCTGTTTCTACTGCCTCGCCATCTTTGGCGCCAGTTAGATTTTTGAAAGTCTGGCAACCTACCAGATTGACGCTAAGCGCCAGTAGGGTTATTGAGGACAGTTTGATAAACGTATTGCCAACAGCTTGCATACTTCTTCTCCGACACAAGACGCATAATAGCAGCGGCGCTATCATGCTATATAAAAGGTTAGTGATAAAAAACGACGCTAAATAGTCAGCGATCCACCAGCAAAAATTTTTTATCGAATGCAGTTTTTGTTATGACGTATTGTACTGATAGATTGGGTTCGATACATAGCGCTTGTATAGTAAGTCTGTCATAGACCACATGCATTTAACCATAATCAAACGGTTTAAATGGCAAATACGATCAACAAAACCCAATGCTATTTTTATACTGTATCTAAATACGGCATTCGCATACAGTGCCATAGCATACAGCAAAACATGGCTATACTTTATAGAATAACATTTGCTACGTCTATTTTTTCGCCATCTATATTGTATAGGCAGTTTAACATGAGCGGCTGTCACGAGCGATATCGAATGTCGCTAGCATGAGTAAATATACAGTAAATTACAGCAATGTCATGTTCTAGAGAGTTAAGCGATGCATCTTACAGCCCAAAGGTATGCTCAAAAATTATCAGATAGCATGCAGCTTCTATAGGGCTTATGCGTGTGACATGATACACTAGAGCGATATTGTCTCCGCTTTTTTGTACCTTGAAGATTGTTATCTGCTATTTATAGGTAAATGACGATAATCAAAAAACGACAATTTTTTATACTGCTATTTATAATACTATCTTCGAAGTCACCTCACAAAACACTGTTAGGGACTTTTCCATGTATCAATCCGCTATGAATAATGATGCCATGACTACCAATTTATCACCGAATCAATCGCTAGATACTGATTCATCAGCACAAGAGTCACCAATGCCAAATGAAGTTTTGAACAATAATGAGCTACCTGATAATCAACCAATGATGAGTGAGCAAGTGCATGATGATGCTCTTGATAATGAAGAGTTGCTCATCGATGATGGTAATGATCTGAACGATAGCGACATTGATGATAATGATATTGATGACAGCGATATGGATGGTGACGACGATGAAGTCCCAGTAGCGGGACAAGCTGTACCAGTGATTGTAGATATGACGCATGTAGTCACAGAAGATCAAGCTGGTCTGCGTATTGATAAGGTCGCCTCACAAGCGTTTTCAGACTTTTCGCGTGTACAATTACAGAACTGGATTACTGACGGTAGTCTGCTCTATAACGGCAGTGTCCAAAAACCGAAAGTCCGTGTCAAAGCAGATGACGTATTGCATCTATCAACGACGTTACAGCAGCATGGTGAAGACCAGCCAGAAAACATAGATATCGATGTTGTCTATGAAGACGACGACGTATTAGTAATCAATAAACCTGTCGGTATGGTGGTTCATCCAGGCGCGGGTAATCAAAACGGCACCTTGGTCAATGCATTGCTATATCATTATCCTCAGCAGCATCATTTACCGCGTGCAGGTCTCGTACACCGTATTGATAAAGACACCTCTGGATTGCTATTGATTGGCAAAACCAAACCTGCTCAGATGGCACTGATGGAACAACTAAAAGACAAGTCTGTTTATCGTCACTATAAATGTGTCGTAGCAGGGGACCAAGCAAGCTTATCTCGTCATCGTCGTATCGATGCGCCGATTGGCCGACATCGCAATCAGCGTACTAAAATGACGGTGATGACCGCTGGCCGCGAAGCGGTAACGCATCTACTAAATGTCACACCATTGAACGAAAACTACTGTCTACTAGATGTGGGGCTTGAGACTGGACGTACGCATCAAATTCGTGTGCATCTAAGTCATATTACTTATCCATTAGTCGGTGATCGTGTCTATGGTGGACGTCGTCAGTTGCGCTCTGGATTGACAGAGGCTCAGCGCCAAGCTATTAATAATTTCCCGCGCCAAGCATTGCATGCCTATACGTTAGGATTTGTGCATCCGACGACAGGTGAGGACATTGAAGTGACGACGCCGCTACCTGAAGATATGCAAAAACTGATGGCCGTACTCAGCGACGGTTATTATGAAGAGTAAACGCTAATGTTTACTAGATGAGAGGTGAGAGCGAGCAGCCATGACGAACACGTTCCCGATGACAATGATTGCGCAAATTGATAATGTGGCCGTTTTTCAGACGGCTGCTTTTGCGCATGATGATATTGATGATTCTGCTTCCAGAAACCAGCGTACGGGGTATGAATGTCAGTCAAATTACGGCGAGCTAAATCTAGGTCTGCATGTCAATGACAATGCACGGCAAGTATTAGATAACCGCATGAATCTATTAGCTGCTATCAATGAGCAGCTGACAGGTAAGTCTGCACAGAACGAGCAGCATGTGGCTATTAATCGCTTACATTGGGTCAGTCAGGTTCATGGTAAACGTATTCATGATGTCGATGCTACTACGTTGAATATGGCGCCACTATCTGCTGATGCGATGGTCAGTCAACAAAGCGGTCGCGGTCTGGCAATCATGACGGCAGACTGTGTGCCTATCGTGTTATATCAACCTACCAGTGGCAAAATCGCAGCGATTCATGCAGGCTGGCAAGGATTGGCCTGTGGTGTGATACAAGAGACTGTCAACCGCTTTACTGATTCAGGCCCTATACAAGCTTGGATAGGAGTGTGTATCAGTCAGGAAAACTATGAAGTAAATACAGACGTTCGCGATAAGCTATTGGCTGGGTGTATAGCCAATCAGACGTTGCCAGAGGCCCATATCGATAACTTTGTGTCGCTATTTTCTATATCGTCTTATGATGACAAAATAAAGCTGGATTTACCGAAGCTTGCTGCCATGCAGTTAGAAGCTGCCGGTGCTATAGTTGTGAATGACTTGCCTGTTGACTGTAGTTACGCAAATACTCACTATTACTCGTATCGCCGTCAGACTCATATGCACCAGCCTGCCACGGGTCGGATGGCACTAGTCATCGTTCGTTGTTAGCAGCTTTATAGTCAGCGAACTACTAAACCGCTACGGTGTTACCCTTCCTAGAGGTACTATATGTACAATCTACGGTCGGCTGCCTTGTAGCTGTTTTAGATTTCTTTAACTATATAATAATGAGTAGTGGAAACAAAGTGATAAACAATAAAAAAACAGCAGATTATTCTGCTGTTTTTTATTTGAGTGCTACATTTGTATTAATACAAGGTCTGTATTAACACGAAATTTGTATTAACAAACGGAGTCGCTAGATTTCGGCACTGATAGGCCAAATAGAGGACGTAAATACAGTGCCAAGAACGTACCTGCCATTGCCAGTATGCCCCAGATATAACCATGTAGGCTAAAAGAAGCGATACCACCAAAGTAAGCACCGATATTACAACCGAACGCGAGACGTGCGCCATATCCCATCATCAATCCGCCAATGACTGACGCTGCAAAGTTACCTGCAGTAATTTTAGTAAACTTAAACAAACCACCAGCAGCAGAGGCGATAAACGCGCCAATGATGATGCCAATATTCAATACAGTGGTTGAGTCAGCAAAGATAGAGGCCTCAAGCGCTGCTGCATTAGCACCTTGCCAATAGCCCCAGCTTGCCACATTCATGCCAAAGCCGCTTGCAATTTTAGAGCCCCATAATGTAAATGCCGAGGTAATGCCCCACGGTTGACCACGTGTAAGTAATGTCAGACCGTTAAGTAAAGCCAGAACGATTGCGGCAGCAAATAGCGGCCAAGAACCACGGAAGATTCGTTTCCAGCCAGACTCAGAAGGTACGGGTGCCATCTTTGGTGCGTTTCTTTTTTTCTCAACGACTAATGTTACCCATGCGATAATGCCGAATATGGCTAGCGACACCAGCCATGCCCCTGTATATCCAAGACCTGTAGAGGTTGCCAAAGAGAAAGGTGCATAAGCGGGCATCTCTTCTGTCCAGAATGGCAAGTGATAAGCACCAATCGTGGCACCCACTATGAAGAAAATAAAGGTGATGAACATAACAGAGCGTCCACCGCCTACTGCATAGAGCGTACCAGAGGCACAGCCGCCACCAAGTTGCATGCCGATACCAAATACAAATGCGCCTACGACTAGACTGACCCCTAATGGCGCGACATAACCTGCGACAGGACCGCCAAATAGCGTCGTGCCATAAGCAAGGATTGGCGCAAATAGCGTAACAGCCACTGCCAACATTAGCATATGTGAGCGCATCGCCTGACCGTTGCCCACTGACATCATACGTCTAAAAGCAGAGGTAAAGCCAAAGCGGGCATGAAAAAGGGTATAGCCTAACAAAAGACCTATCCCAAGTAGCAATGATTGAGAGATATGTTGAGTGGCTAATAGATACGCGAGCACTATCAATCCTACGATGCCACCACCCATAGTCAAGGGTTTTTGCGGTGCATTTAAGGCCAGCTCATCTCTGACGATAGGATCTTTTGTGTCGTTTACAGGTTGAACGAGAGTAGTCAAGGTAATAGCTTCCTTATCCGATGATGTTATCAGATATCATTTTTATAAGAATTTATATGAGTATAGTTACGCAGGTTTGCAGAATTGGAAACTGTATTTCTGTGAATTCGATTGATTTGGTTAAGCAGTAAGAAGCGTTACATCATAATCCTATTGTCATTAATGTAAATACGGAGAGATTAGAAGAAATAGAATTAGTATATGATGATATGGAATAAATAAATCACTGTATATATTATTTGATATCAATAGTTATCTATATTGCTGATAATTATGGGTTTATCAGGTATCACGGAATAGTTTTTACTATTTCAACAGATAATGCGACTTACTCATTTATAAAAAATATATTAAAAGTATATGTGATCTGATTAGCCAAACTTTAATAAATAACTTAAAAACAAAAATACGTCTGATACAATGGACTTGAATTCAATGAAGTTCATCGCATATATACTGGTACGTATACGCTGACGTATAGAGACAGTGTAATTAAAAACTATGCGATTGCTCCATCGTCATTGATATTTCTGCCAGTTAGATTCACTCAAAGAAGCGTTGCTTGATTCTATTGTATCGTTTTACATTTTAAGGGCTTGAGCTATCGATAAGTACTTATCAGTGAAAGTGAAGTCACTAACTGTCAACTGTGGCTAAATATCCAATATTTTGTAAGTTTTACTATTCAACCAATTATTTATTATTAGAGTACGTATGAATACACCTGCTAAATCGTCTGACACCTCTACACCTACTGATAACACGCCTAATGTCTCAATCGCTGTTATCTTCCATAGTAATTATGGTCATACCAAGCGTGTCGCTGAGGCGATAGTACAAGGTGCGCATCAGCAATTGCCAGAAGCGCAAGCTAAGGCAGTCGATGTGTATGATGTTGATTGGGACTACTTAGATCAGGCAGATTTGCTGGTTTTTGGCAGCGCAGTGTATATGGGCAGTGTGACGGCTGAATTTAAGACGTTTATGGATGAGACATCTAAGCGCTGGTACCATCGTAAATGGGAAGGCAAGTGGGCAGCAGCGTTTGCCAATTCGGGTGGACTGAGCGGTGATAAACTTGCTGTATTGCAGCAGATTTCTCTATATGCGATGCAACATGGTATGAATTGGATTGGTCTGCCATTGATGCCGACAGGTCATGAGGCTCACGACTTAAACCGTCTGTCTAGCTTTTTGGGACTAATGACTCAGTCGCTTGATGGGCCACCTGAAGAGACACCAGGTTCGGGCGATATTGATACTGCTATTTGGTTTGGAGATCATCTAGCCAAAACGATTATTAAGCATCAACCAGCTGATGCTAAGCTCTAAAAAAAGCTAGAACCGACAGAGCAATTAAATAAAAAAGCAGACATTATTGATGTCTGCTTTTTTTTGTGCCAATTTTTATTGAGCGATAAGTGCGATTAAGCGCTAGGCTTTTTATGGAGCAACAAGCTTAGTAGGGGCGGGCTTCACGGGGATAGGACTGTCAACGAATTGAAACGACTGACAACCTCCTAACAGCATCGTTGCTACTAGCAAATAAGTAAAGACAAATGACTTCATAGTAATATCTCAAAAACGATTTTAGCCCAACGATATGTCACGATTATCCATCATTAGAAATAATAGTAGTGAAGAGTCGGGCTTATTTGCAGACATTATATATAAAAATCAGCTGCTCATAGCAGTTTAAAGGCGATATATGTATTCGGTACTGTTTTTACGCAGGCTATCTCGCTGTTTATAGTATAGCTTATCTAACGCTTAGCTTTATTATTCACTATGTATAAAATTAGAAATATTTATAAAAACAGTGTCTGGTTTTGAGTGGCTGAGTAATGAATAAAATCTACAAACCGTATAGATATTCCCTTAGATTTAAGTTATTCACCAATTATTTGCTAACTGTTCGATAGTATCTATAGGCCTTTTAACGGGTTGTGTTATAAATAAGAATAGTGATAATATGTTGAAAGCTGACCAAATAGTCAAGTATCCTATAGTACGAGTTTTCTAACAAAATTGTTCAATGCTTGCTGATATTTGCAACCGATTTACCTGATATAAAAAGTGCGCTGTGCTGATTTTTTTATCTCTTAAGAATGTATTAGCAAATAAAACAGAATAACCGTACTTAAAAGGTTGCAGCATGATGTAAACCAAGTGCTTACGTTCAGCATTTAAGCCGTCAAATTCCTTAAGCCTTATGCTTATCTTCATTATTTTATTTTAGCCGAGTCTTGCTATGATTAGTTTTTACTTAAATGGGAAACGCCACGAGCTAACCCAGCTTAACCCTAATACGACGGTGCTTGAGTATCTACGATTGCATGAAGGCCAAACGGATACGAAGGAAGGCTGTGGTAGTGGTGATTGCGGTGCCTGTACTGTGATGGTTCAGCGCCTGCCTAACGCTAGCCAGCCAGCGCTTAATGATGAAAATGCCGACGAAAAAAATGCTACGCCACCGTTCTATACGATTAACTCCTGTATTACGCTAGTGTCGCTCATGAATGGTTATCATCTGATGACGGCTTCTTATTTAGCAGATAATCCAGAACATCATCCAGAACGTGCTCTGCTGCATCCAGCGCAGCAGGCCATGGTTGAATGTCACGGATCACAGTGCGGTTTTTGTACGCCTGGGTTTGTGATGTCGCTAGCTTGCGTTTACGAAAATAATCGTATACAGACAAGTCTAGAAGCAGCAAATCAGGGCGATGCCAAGCAACTAAGCTATGATGAGGTGGTTGCTTCAATCTCTGGCAATCTATGTCGCTGTACAGGTTATCGTCCGATTATCGAGGCGGGCCTATTGATGAGTGATATCGGTCAGCAGAGAGAAGCAGAGCATTCAGCGGTGAAAGACTTGACTATCAGTCTAGCCACAGACGCGATGCGTAGTATAAAAGAATCAGCAGTATCTGAAAACGTGTCAACTGAGTTAAAGAATGAAGAGCCGAATGGTATGGCACCTGCACTTAATGATGCTGGGCGACAGTTATATATGCCCAAGTCACTAGATGAGCTTAATCAGGTATTAGCTGCCAATCCACAAGCTACGATTTGGGCAGGCGGTACGGATTTGGGATTGAGTGTAACCCAACATTTGGTTGATCACGAGGTGATTATCCAACTTTCAGGTGTTGAGGCACTAAAGTCATGGTCATTACTTGACGCAAAGTCTGACTCAAGCAATGAAAGGTCAGATAACGAGCAAGCTTCTAGCCAATCACTAGTACTGGGTGCTGGCATGAGCTATCAGCAAATGTTGCCTGTGCTTGAGCAATACTTTCCAAGCTTTGCGCAAGTATTTGAGCGTATTGCTTCTCCGCAAATCCGTAATATGGGCACCATCGGCGGCAATATAGCCAACGCGTCGCCGATTGGGGATTTACCACCGATTTTATTGGCGTTAGATGCGTCAATTCATCTGCGTCATTGCGCGCCTAATCGTGAAGAGTCAGGCAATGATTTAGGTAATAGTGATTCGGTTTATACGGATGAGATCATACCTTTATCAGAATTTTTCTTAGATTATAAAAAGACCAAACTGCAAGCAGGCAGCTATATTGTCGCTATTCATATTCCTTTGATGCAAGATCATCAGCACTTATTTATTCATAAAATTAGCAAACGCTACGAAGATGATATCTCAGCGTGCTTGCTTGCGGCGCGGCTTGATGTGTCAGCAGATGGTGCAATTATCGAGAATGCAAAGCTTGGGCTTGGCGGTATGGCAGCGATACCACTGCTTGCGGTGCACTGTCAGCAAGCGCTCATTGGGCAAGCTGCTGAAGTCGCGAGTTTTGAGCAGGCGGCACAAGTCTTGTCTGCAGACGTTACGCCTATGACGGATGTCAGAGCCAGCCGCGAATATCGCTCACATGTGGCGCAGCGTCTACTGGTGAAGTGCGGTAAACAATTGATAGCGGATATGCAGGCTGAGAGTACCTAATCATTAACATTGCCAAAAATCAAAAACAGCATCAATAAAAGCGTATTAATAGAAGAGACTTGCCATGAGCCATCATTCGTCCTTATTCGATAGTTATAGTATCCGCCGTGTGCGTCCGCCAAAAAACAAAATTGGCACCTCGGCCAAGCATGATAGTGCGATCAGTCATGTCATGGGGACGGCAACCTATGTGGATGATATTGCAAAACCACAAGGTACGCTACATCTAGCAGTAGGTAAAAGCAGTCACGCTCATGCACGTGTATTGAGTATGGATTTGAGCGCTGTCAGAGATGCGGATGGAGTGGTAGATGTCCTAAGTTTTGAAGACTTACCGGCGCAGACCGATATCGGTGCGGTGTTCGATGGAGAGCCACTGATGGTGGATGACATCACAGAGTATGTGGGTCAGACGCTATTTGTGGTAGTGGCGAGCAGTCATCGCGCTGCCAAAAAAGCGGCTACCAAGGCAGTGGTAGAATATGAGCCATTGCCAGCGGTACTTAGTATAGATAAAGCGTTAGAGCAAGAGTTGTTTGTGCGTCCGAGTCATTTTATGAAGCGCGGTGACGCGGCGACTGCGCTTGAGAACGCACCGATTCGCATTGAAGGTCATATTCATATGCGCGGGCAAGAGCACTTTTATCTCGAAGGCCAAGTGTCTTATGTGGTGCCTTGTGATGATGGCGGGTTAGAGGTGTACACGTCATCGCAGCATCCAAGCGAAGTACAACAGCTGGTCGCCGAAGTGACGGATTTACCATTTCATGCGGTAAACACAGTCGTGCGCCGTATGGGTGGGGGCTTTGGGGGTAAAGAGACGCAAGCGGCTGCATGGGCGTGTCTGTGCGGTATTATCGCCAAACGTCATAACGTGCCTGTCAGTATGCGTCTAGATCGTCAAGATGATATGGTGGTGACGGGTAAGCGTCATGAGTTTGCCAACCGTTACGAAGTTGGTTTAGACGAGTCTGGTCGTATATTGGGCGTCGATATGCAATTGGCTGGCTTGTGTGGCTATGCACCAGATTTGTCTGATGCTATTGTCGATAGAGCGATGTTCCATTGTGATAATGCCTACTATTACCCAGCAGCTCATGTGGCAGGGCATCGCTGCAAAACGCATACCGTATCCAATACTGCCTATCGAGGATTTGGTGGTCCGCAAGGCCTGATGACCGCTGAATATATGATGGATCATATTGCCTATACCTTGGGGCAAGATCCGCTACAAGTGCGCTTGGCAAACTTATATCAAGATGGTCAAAGTACGCATTACGGTCAGACGATTGAGCATTTTGATTTGGCCACCATCATGACCAAACTGGCAGATGATTGCGATTATGACAATCGCCGTCAACAAATCCTAGAAGCCAATCAAAAAGCTGCCGCTAAAGGCAGTGACAAACGCTTAGGACTTGCGTTGACGCCAGTAAAATTCGGTATTTCATTTACAGTACAGACGCTCAATCAGGCAGGCGCATTGGTACATATTTATACTGATGGCAGTATCCATCTCAATCATGGTGGTACGGAGATGGGGCAGGGTTTATATATAAAAATTGCCCAGATTGTCGCCAATGAATTTGACGTTGATCTGGACACGGTCAAAGTATCAGCGACACGTACGGATAAAGTGCCTAACACTTCACCAACCGCCGCGTCATCAGGGACAGATATTAATGGTAAGGCAGCTCAAAATGCTTGCTTAAGCATTAAAGCGCGCATCATTGAATTTGCTGCTGAGTATTTCGACGTAGCGCAAGAAGACATACGTTTTGAAAAGAACCATGTCTATATTGGCGATAAAGAAACACTGACTTTTGCTGAAATGATTCAACTGTCGTACCAGAACCGTATCAGCTTGTCGTCTACTGGCTACTATAAAACGCCTAAGATATTTTATGATCGCTCTAAAGCATGGGGACGTCCGTTCTTCTACTTTGCCTTAGGCGCTGCCTGCGCTGAGGTTGAGATTGATACGTTGACAGGTGAGTACAAAGTACTACGCTGTGATGTGCTGCATGATGCAGGACAATCGATCAACCCTGCCATTGACATTGGTCAGATTGAAGGGGGTTTTGTGCAAGGTATGGGTTGGCTCACGGCAGAAGAGCTGATCTGGAATGATAAAGGTAAGCTCGCATCTGATAGTCCTGCTAATTATAAAATCCCAACCGCGCATGACTTGCCTAAGCAGTGGAATGTCAAATTGTACGATCGCAAAAACGAAGAACAAACGATTTATAACTCTAAAGCCGTTGGCGAGCCGCCGTTTATGTTGGCAGCCAGTGTTTGGTGTGCCCTCAATAATGCGGTCGCGAGCCTTGGTGATTATAAAAAGAATCCAGAGCTGACCATGCCTGCGACGCCAGAAGCGGTATTAAAAGCAGTGATGCGCATGCAAGGCACGTCGTGGGATTTAACAACTGAAGCCGATACAGATACGATTGATAGTTTGGTCAAAGGCGCAGAAGAGAACAGTGACCTTTACAACGAAAAAGCAATGCCACAAGACGTACGTCATGCCAAAGACATCGATCCAAAAGAAGTTAAAGGGAAACAAACTGATGACCAGCCTAATGCGATAGAGCATCCAAATGTAGCAGGGGCAAGAGGTCCTGCACACAGTGAATGAGTCGTTAGCACCGCCAGTCGTTTGGTACGAAGGTCTAGCGCGATATCAGCAGCGAGGTATCGCTCACGTGTTGGCGACGGTCGTAGCCGTAAATGGATCTGCTCCTCGAGCGCTCCAGGCAAAGATGATCGTCACGCAAGATAGTATCGTGGATACGTTAGGCGGCGGCGGTCTAGAGCATGACGTTATCAATACGGCACGGCAGCTATTGAACGGTGAAATAACGGCAACGGTATCAAAAGAAGTAAAACCAAAAGTCGCTGAAACTGACAGTGATAGTACGTCAGCACCTTCTAAAGCAGTGCGCCGTGATGCTGTCTACACCAAGCACTACCCGCTAGGTGCGAAATTGGCACAGTGTTGCGGCGGTAGCGTCACCGTTATGTTCGAATGCTTCAATGTAACGCCGCCGATGTCAGTACTAGTGTTTGGAGCAGGGCATGTAGCATCAGCGCTAATGACCATCCTCGCTGAGCTACCTTGTCAGGTAGATTGGGTGGACAGTCGCCCAGAGATGTTTGAGCGTTATTTAGTTGATGAATCTAATACTAATCAATCCAAACTTTATCAGTTACCAGCGCATATTCGTCCGCATATCGATGATGAGCCTATTGATTTTGTACGTCCATTTATCGAGCAGGGCGGTCAGCGTTTTATTCTGGTTATGACGCATGATCATAGTGTTGATTTTGAGCTGGTGCGGGCAGCATTGGATACTATTTCTGACACTAGCTCATCTCGTGATAAATGCTCAAACATTTTAGTGCCATACATAGGCTGCATTAGCTCGGCAACTAAGGCTAAGCGTTTTAGAGATCGTTTGATTCAGCGTGGCTATAGTGAGCAATTAGTAAATCAGTTGGTTATGCCAATTGGATTGCAAGTTGGTGGGAAAGAGCCGATGGCGGTGGCAGTTTCTATCGTGGCACAACTGTTGCAGCAGTATCATCAGGCTACTCTTTGAACGGCTCACTTCATATAAATTTTATACTTTTTATCAAATTATTAAAGCGCTCAGTACTATTTATCAAAACGCTCAGGACTACTAAGCCATTGTGAGATCTACGAATGACCCTACATATCTATCAAGCTCGACTGCTACACTATTTGACCGAAAGCGATCGTCCTGAGCGTACAACCTCTGATTATTCACAGACATTAGCTGTGGAACGAGACATTACGTTGCTACCAGTGATTGAAGGTGTACAGGTTTATCCTGAATATATCGCTGATGGTGCGCTTGTCGTAGATGGTGTGACAGGGTGCATTGTAGAGTATGGGCATAACGAGACAATATTAACGAAATATGTTAATACCACTGAGCAAGCAGGACAGTTAGTAGTCAAAGTACATGATTATCGTGACAAACTTATCATGCCAGGCTTTATCGATACTCATGTGCATTATCCGCAAATAGATATGATTGCTGCTTACGGTGAGCAATTACTTGACTGGCTTAACAATTATACTTTCGTCACCGAGGCCAATTTTGGCGATCCGAAAGTAGCGCATGATACGGCACAGTTCTTCTTAAACCAGCTGCTGGCAAATGGTACGACGAGCGCCATGGTGTTTTCTACCAGTCATCCTGAATCAGTGAACGCATTTTTTACGGAAAGTCACAAGCTCAATACTCGTATGATCACGGGTAATGTCTTGATGGATCAAAATGCGCCTGATAATTTGTGTGTACCTGCTGAGCAGGGCATTCGAGATACCCAAAACATCATTGATAATTGGCATGAGCGCGGCCGCCAACATGTGGCGATTACCCCGCGCTTTGCTATTACTTCGACACCCAAGCAACTACAAATGGCAGGTGAGCTGTATGCCAGTTACGAGAGTGTTTATCTGCAGACGCATCTAGCAGAAAATCATGATGAGATTGCCTTTGTAAAACAGCTGTATCCCAGTCATAAAGGCTATCTCGATGTCTATGATACGATGGGATTACTGGGTCGACGTACCACCTTGGCACATGGTATTCATCTTGAGACATCAGAGTATGAGCGTCTGCGCACGACTGGCACACAAATATCACACTGTCCGACGTCCAATCTGTTTTTGGGTAGTGGACTATTCGATTTACCCAAGACGTTAAGTTATACCGGTGTCAGTATCGCCACTGACGTTGGAGCAGGGACGAGTCTATCGATGCTGACGACTCTGTCAGAAGCGTATAAAATCCAACAACTACAAAGCAATCAGCTATCCGCTCATCAAGGGCTGTACCAAATTACGTTGGGTAATGCCCAGTCACTATTATTGGACAATAAAATCGGTAACTTTATGCCAAATAAAGAAGCGGATTTTGTGATCATCGATATGGGTGCAACGGAATTGCTTGAGCGACGTATGGCGCAGACCAAAACACTGGAAGAGCAGTTGTTTGTACTAATGATGCTAGGCGATGATAGAGTAATTGATCAGACAGTCGTCGCAGGCGTGAGTCGCTATCGTAAATCAACTGCTTAATAAATTAGCGAAAAATATGAATAAAGAAAAAGCCCTGTTTATGTTAAACATAAACAGGGCTTTTATCAAATTGATTTGTGCTTAATGACAGCTTAGTTGCATTCGCCTTTTAACTCAATAAACACATGCCAATCCGTGATATCAATCTCATAACAGTTATTACCCTCGCCATTGATACGATCAATAACTAAGAAATCACTGTCACGACCAAGCGCGAGTAGAGGGTGATGCCAGACATTAGCGTCGTACTGTACACCTTGGTGAGATTTTGCATAAAACACCACTAAGTCATCAGGCGACTGTGGAGGGTTACCAGCTTGGGCGACGACGACAATATAATCTTGGCCTTCCATAGATACAAACGCCTGTGTTCCAAGCGGATGGTATTCCATGACTGAGAGTGCAATCGGGTTCTCACGTTTCTTGGCCCGAAAGATACTCATACCAACTGAGCCACCGTCTAGTTTACTTTCGGCAAGTGCATGATGGCGAACCGCATAGCCATTATTGATTTCATAAGTATTGTCAGCATTTTGCTCACAGGCTTCATAGCGCTCGATGACCGAACCATAGGGGGCAAAGTTTGCCTTAGTCAAAGGCTTAGCAATTAGAGTGACACTCATTATTTTGCCTCTTTGCTATCAGTATCAGCACCAGTACCAGTATTAGCCTCAGCAATTTTGCCATATACGCGAACACGGCTGATGCCACCATCTGGGAAAATATTAACCCGAATATGCGTAATGGGTTTATCAAGTTGAAGCTTGTCTTTACCAAAGTGATGAACGTCGTCAGCGTTGGTTTTTTGTGGTTCAAGTAAGGTGTCCCAAAACATACTCTGAGTCACTAAAGTTTGCTCTGGTGTATTTGGTGAGTAGACGGCTTGGATCGAGACTTTGTCAGGGTAATTGCCTTTAAAGTGGGCAGTATCTATATCGATGGAATCAACGATACCTGCTTGACCTAGCGCGATGATACACCAGTCATTGCCTGGCTCACGGCGACGACGAGTCTCCCAACCATCACCCATGTTAGGCGCTTTAGTTGGTAGAAGTAAATTACTAGCCGCACCAAAATGTGCGTCGTTACTAGCAATGGCACGACCACCGTTTAACGCGCCTGCCAAGTCAAGTGTCTTGCCTTGTATGTTTAGGCTGGCATCAAGTTGGATATCACCATAGACACGTAGTCGGGCAACGCCGCCATCTGGATAAATATTCAAACGAATATGGGTCACCGTTTGCTCATGATCAATCTCGATAAATTCATGATGGTGACCTTCAAGCGGGGTCATACCCACTAGCGCCTGCCAGTTTTTATTGTCCCAGTCTTCTTTGCTTAGACTGGTAAGTTTAGCTCCATCTTGCTGCAGTAGCTCTGGCGCGTACAAGGCATCGACACTAGCTGAAGATGGGAAGTTACCCGTGAAGTGACTGGTGTCAATATCTAAACCAGCTATTTTGGTTGGGCGCGCAAGCTGGATAACTAAATAGTCGTAACCCAAATGGCGCTTGCGACGAGTTTCCCAGCCGTCCATCCATTTACCATTACTATCGAATTTATCCACAACAAAAATAGGCGCATCAGGATTTAGAATACGGCTTTTATCCGCAAAAAAATCATCGGTAGCGAATAGTGATTTTGCGCCCAAGCGACTGTCAGCGACGTTTGATTTCTTGGTAAACGCTGGCAGGGTATCAGGTAGATTGTTTGCGGAGATAATTTGTCCAACTTCTGAAGTATTTTGACTCACAATGATTCCTTTTTTAATAATGGTGTGTGTTGATAGTGTGGTGGCTATCTTATTTATTAATCTATGCCAATTCGCATTCGCTCAGCTAAGTAGAATGAGTACTAGGACGATAGCCTAAGCTTACATCCAGTTGGCAGTGTTGTCTGCCGTAGCAGGATGGTTTTCGTACCAGTGCTTGGCGATATCATCACGGCGGCATATCCATACGTCGGGCTTATTGGTGATATATTGCAAAAACTGCTTTAGCGCTTTGATACGTCCTGCACGCCCAATAATGCGACAATGCAGCCCAATGGTTAGCATTTTAGGAGTGTGTGCGCCTTCTTCGTATAAGGTGTCAAAGCTGTCTTTGAGATATTGATAAAATGGCTCAGCATGGGTGAATCCTGGGCTAGAAGAAAAACGCATATCGTTGGTCTCTAGGCTATAAGGTATGATCAAGTGCGGTTTGCGTGTGATGACATTGCTCTCTTGAACCTTCACATTGAGCCAATACGGTAACTCATCACCGTACGAGTCAGAGTCATAGATATAGCCGCCTTGCTCGGCAACCAATTCACGAGTATTTGGACTATCGCGTCCTGTATACCAACCAAGAGGTTGGCCGCCTAGCATACGTTTAAATATCTGGGTGGCACAGCGAATGTGTTCACGCTCGGTCTCACGGTACATATCCTGATAAGTGATCCAGCGTAGACCATGACTGGCAATCTCATGACCGTCTTCTAATACACGCTCGATAATATGCGGTGTTTTTTCAGCAGCGGCGGCACAGGTAAACGTGGTGATAGGAATACCATAATCTTTAAAGACATCTAACACACGCCACACGCCGACACGGCTACCGTACTCAAAAGCAGATTCAATAGACTGGTGACGGTTGTTAAATTCTGGCGTGCCTAAAATATCAGACAAAAAACGCTCTGATTGTCCATCGCCATGGATGACGCTATTTTCTGCACCTTCTTCGATGTTTAATACAAACTGTACGGCGATTTTTGCGCCACCTGGCCAGTTTGCTTTTGGTGGATTGCCAGCATAGCCCTTTAGGTCGCGCGGATACGTACTGATATCAAAGTCACTGGTAATTTTTTTGCTCATTATTTATATTCCTATATCGCTTAGAGCCTTAAGTATCTATTAGAACGTTGCTCATAAATAGCAGTTGTTTTTTGATCGCTAATTAAAGTGATGAGGCATAGGCCACGAGCTGTTGGCGTTCTGTGTCCGACAACTGAGTAATATTACCAAGCGGCATATAGCCAGTCTGTACTGCAGTGACGATTTTAGCTTTATGTATTTTCAGGTCTTCTGGCGTCTGCAAAATAATACCTGCTGGCGGCGCGGCAAAGCCTTGCTGTGTTGGCTGCACAGCATGACAGGTGCTACAGCGCGTATGCACGACATCCATCATAGCGTCATCTGCTGATGCGCTCACGGGTACGGCTTCAGCAGTAACTGCATCAGTGCTAATACTGTTATCAGCACTGTTATTAGCATTAGCAACGGTATCAGTGCTTGAGTCAGTAGTCGCGCTTGTAGCTGGCGGCGTGCTATCAGTTGTCGTAGGCGCTACTGAAGTAGTAGCAGGCATTGGCTCAATCGGCTCAGGTCGCATCCAAATAATTAATAATACGGTTAATACGGCTGGAATAACCAAGTAGCGTGGTTTTTTATGACCCAAATGCTTTTGGTTAAAGTAATGACGAACAGTCGCGGTAATAATACCTACGAAGACCAATACCAACCATCCTTTCTCATGAGCATACATCATTGGGTAATGGTTGCTGATCATGGTAAAAATCAGCGGTAGGGTAAAATAGTTATTCATCAGTGATCGATTTTTGGCTTGTAATGCCAATTCAGCCACTTCTTTACCCGGTTTTTCACCGCGCCGCACACAGTCAACGAGTGCACGCTGAGCCGGCATAATACCGAAGAATACGTTACCTACCATCACCGTGCCCAAGATAGCACCGATATGTATAAATGAGGCGCGATCACTGAACAGCTGGTAAGAACCCCAGCTCGCGATGACCAGCAAGATAAAAATTAGCGTACTAAAGATAAACGCATTTTTACCCAAATGACTGCGCACGATAACTTCATAAATGAAGTAACTACCAAACAAGAAAAGCAAGCTGGTGGCAATGGCACCGATACTAGTAAAAGGCACTTTGCTTGGGTCAATTAGGTAGGCAGTTGCATTGGCATAATAGACGATAGACATCATCGCCGCACCCGTCAGCCAAGTGGTATAGGCTTCCCACTTAAACCAATGTAGCGTCTTTGGCATCTCTTCGGGTTCGAGTTTGTATTTGGCAATTTCATAAAATCCGCCGCCATGGACGGCCCAAAGATCACCCGAAATGCCTTTGTCTGTTTTCCACTGTGGCGGCTTGCGTAGGCTTAGATCTAGCCACACAAAATAAAACGATGCACCAATCCATGCGACCCCAGCGATAACATGAAACCAGCGGAAAAATAAACTCAACCATTCGAGAAGATAGGCGCCCATGTAATAAATGTCCTTTAATATGACAGTGTCTTAATAAAATGTCTTTTGATAGTATTTCTTGAAAACTAATAACAAAGCAGAGAGCTAAACAACGCCAAAGCTATGATCCGCGATAGGTGCTATAACCGTGCGCACTAAGCAGAAGCGGCACGTGATAATGACTGGCATCGTTTACTACAAAGTCGATAACTACTTGCGGGTAAAATGCTGTCAGCTGCTGAGCATCAAAATAAGACTGAGTATCGAACGTTACGGTATAGCGGCCAATATTTAGCTGATGCTCTGTGCTATCGATGGCTGTATCAAACTGCCAAGCATCTGGTATGACACGGCCATCACTATTGGTTGTACCATGCGCTAGTAATATGGCGGCACCGTTGTCTTGTATGCGGTGTAAGGTAACGGCGACATCAGCCGCAGGTTTGCCAAGATGAGTGTCTAAGATATGTGATGATAGGGTGGCAGACATAATGCTTCCTTTAAATTTGTGAGAAATATAAATCGGGTAAAAATACTAGTCTAACTCTGCGACTACTATTTGCTTGTCGAAGCATTACCTAGCAATTTAGTTAAACGTAAACGCGTAATTTTATTTTGTTCAGTGGCTGCATTTGCCAGTTCAGTAGCACGATCGTTAGGCAAGCGCGCTAATAGCAGATCTAGCATTTGCTGCGCGCTTTTACCGGTCGCAAAGACAATAAAAATAAAACCAAATTTATCAAGATAGTCTCGATTGCCTTTGGCAAGTGCTTCGAGGACTTCGTCTGCTGCATCGTTAGCGCCTGATTGTTCATGTGCAGCGCTACTTTGTGTGTTGCGGTATTTTTCTTTTAGAGATGCCACGTTACCGATTTGCGGATGTCCATCAAACGCTTCTAATAAGTTAGCCTCATCATTTTGTACTTTGTTCCAGATAGCGTCGCTACTTGCTAGCAGTGCATCAACGTCTGCAAAAGGGCGGGCGTCTGCAAGTTTATAAGCCCAGTTTTTATTGGTGCAGCAAGTCAATAGCTGAGCGATGGCGACTTCTTGTGATAAATCGTTGAATTGCGCTAAGGTTAAGCTCACGATGACATCCTTTTCTAATAAGGCAGCCCATTATCTGTATCGGGCGATAAATGTTTGATAGAGGTTTATACCTTATGATTATTTGCATAAACTTATAGGTACAAGCAGTAATTTTGATAAGTAGCGGTTGCTTTAGCTTCATGGATGATTTGATTAAGCTAGCAGCTATTAATTTGCTTAAAAACAAAAGCCAGTAATCTATGTGTTCGTAGTCAGAGCTTTGGCGCTTATATACGCTTTGCATAATCTCAAGTTATAGTGAACTGACAATATGAAACAGATTTGCTAAGGAAACACTGATATTTTGACCGTCCAAAACGTCTGGCAAGAAGTGATTAATGACGGCGTAATTGATTTACAGTTCCCATTTTGCTAAAACCTGACTAATTGGTCAACTGTTTTATGCGAAATATTTTTATTTAACAGGTTATGCTGCTCAAATCTATGTATTTACATAAGAATACACAGCAAAATATAGCGACTATTTTGTCGAACCTGTCTCTTAGAGTGAGATACCACTGCTATGACTCAAAACAATCAAAAGGAAGAAACCTCAGTGACTGATACGCCCTCGCACCGTAGCCAACAAGCCATTCGCGCACAGAATCAAGCGCTTATCTTAGCGGCAGCTGAAAAAGAGTTTGTGCTTCAGAGCTATCGCGGCGCTACGATGCAGGGTATTGCCGATAGAGCAGGCTTGCCTAAAGCCAATGTTCACTACTACTTTAAAAATAAAAAAAACCTCTACATGGCAGTGCTACGCTCGATCATTCAAGAATGGAATGAAGGCTTGGTAACCATGACGGTAGATAGCGACCCAAAAACAGTCATCGAAAAATTCGTCCGTACCAAGCTACATCAAGCCTTTGTCAATCCAAGTCGCCATAAACTATTTGCAATTGAAGTCATCGGCGGTGCACCGCATTTGCATGAATTTATGTCCACCACGATGAAGGAGTGGGTACACGATAAAGCACAGGTAATGAAAGAGTGGCACAAGCAAGGCAAAATTGGGATTACTGATCCTCTACAACTACTGATTTTGATTTGGGCGACTACCCAACGTTATGCTGAATTTGAGATTGAAATCGTTGGATTGATGGATAAGACAGCGTATGATGCAGAAGATGAAGCGCGTGCGGCAGATTTTCTAGTGCCTTTTATTCTAAAAGGCTGTGGCCTCGAATGATGACAAGGTGGCTGTTTGATAAGTGAGGTGCATAAACTGTTGCTATTCGCCTGTTTACGCACCTCGTTTGCGGCGAAACACTTCGATATGTTCAGCCCTAGCTTACACTTAGCCTTATGCTACTTCTTGCGTTGGTTCTAAGTTGTCTTTTGCGTGCTGTGCTTTAGTATCAAACTCGATGCCATAGTTTTTGGGTAAAATCATATCAAGGGTGATGGCCACAATCCCTGCCATCGTTACTGCTGAGCCAAAGATATTTTGAAAGAACTGTGGCGTTTGTGACAGTACGTCAGGGACAAAGGCGATACCCGTTGCCAGACCCAGTGAGGTGGCAATGATTAAAACATTACGGTGCGTAAATTGCACGGTAGATAAGATACGAATACCAGCAGTCGCCACCGTCGCAAACATCAGTAGCGTGACGCCGCCAACAACAGGCTTCGGTAATTGGGTAAAAATAGCACCAAGGACGGGGAATAGCCCTATCAGGCATAGAATGCCGCCTACATAGAAACCCACATAGCGACTGGCAATACCCGTCATTTGAATCACACCGTTGTTTTGGCTAAAAGTCGTCACGGGGAAGGTATTGAATACCGCCGCAATCAGAGAGTTAACACCATCTCCTAGTACGCCGCCTTTGATGCGTTTCTCATAGAGAGGGCCTTTGATCGGTTCACCTGATATCATCGAGGTAGCCGTCAGATCGCCTGAGGTCTCGATACTGGTAATGATGTACATAAAGGCAATAGGAATAAAAGCCTGCCAATCAAAACCAAAGCCATACTTAAAAGGGATCGGCACTGTAAAAAAGGCCGCTTCAGAAACCAGAGAAAAATCGATACGTCCCATAAATACGGCAGCGACAAGGCCGAGCATCAAACCGATAAAGATGGCGCTTGAGCGAATGACTTTATTGTTGATGATGCTAATCAGTACGACACTTGCCAGCACACCACCGCCCAAAAGTAGGTTTGGAATACTACCAAAATCTTCAGCACCAAACCCACCTGCTAAGTCAGTCAGACCTACCTTGGTTAAGGACAAACCAATCGTGACAATCACGCAGCCTGTAACAATAGGGCTCATAAAAGATTTGAGTTTAGTGATAAATTGACTCAAAAATATCTCAACAAATGCACCGAGAAATGAGACGCCAAAAATAACGGATAAAATCTCTTCTGGACCACCGCCGCGGTTTTTTACCACAAAACCTGCCGTCAGTACCGCTGCCAAAAATCCAAAACTGGTGCCTTGTAATGCCATAAGGCCAGAGCCAACAGGGCCTACTTTACGAGTCTGAATAAAGGTTGCGACGCCAGATACTATCAATGACATACTGAGAAGGTAGGGGATATGCTCTCCTAAACCTAATGTGCCACCTATGATAAGAGAGGGTGTGATGATACCTACAAACGCTGCAAGTACGTGCTGTATAGCACCTAAAAATGCTTTAATGGGGGTAGGACGGTCATGCAGTCTATACAGTAAATCGGTATTCGCTGGAACGTTTTCACTCATGGTGGTTTCCTCCTAAAATAACTGCTTAGTACCCGCTTGACTGTAGATATCAGACAATGTGGTAGATCACGAGATCAAAGTTTTAACCCAATCTTCGACTTGTTTTTTATCGATGTAAACAATAGAGGTACGCATCCGTCTGTAAGATAAACAATGAAATTAACTAATATATGTTGGCTAATATTTGAACAACCTGACCAATTAGTCAGGTCTATTTAGGGTATAGGTAAAATACAAGTCATTGCAATGTTTTTTTTGGTACTAGTGCGTTTACAGGTTTGTTACGAAGGAGGGAGGGTTAGGTAACATTGGAAAGCAGATCAAAGGCGAGGAGTGTTGACCATTGAGAACGAATAAGTACTAAGACTATTGTCATTTCTATTACTGTTTTTTTAATCAAAAAAAGCCCCAACCGTAACGACTATGATTGGGGCGTTTCAATTTTGCTTGCTTAATATTTATTCTACTATAACCAAAATTGCTACTTTGGTGGACGACCAGTTATTTTGGGCTTGATGACCATACGGGTGAGCGGATAACGCCTTGTCCTGACTTACCAAACGCTTCGCCACCATTGAGGGACTTGATAGTCAGCACGCCTTTGCCGCCTTGGGTCGATGCGTAGACCACGCGTTTACCGTTTGGTGAGAAGCTGGGTGCTTCGTCGATACCCGTATTGCCAAGATTGGTAGTGATAGCGCCATTACTATTCATAATAGCTGCTGAGCGTCCACTCAAAAAGGCAATTTGTGTACCGTCACTGCTAAACTGCGGGCTGGTTGCATAACCACCGTTTGACACTTTAGTTGTTTGTCCTGTGGCAAACTCGTAGCGATATACTTGCGGCTTGTTAAAGCCAGTCTTATCACTGACAAACACAAAAGATTTGCCGTCTGGTGCATAGCTTGGTTGCACTTCACTACTTGGTAAATTGGTGAGCCTTCTAGGTGTACCACCGCTAGCGCTCATTTCATAGATATCAGCACTACCCTCAAAGCTGCTAGAGAATAATATCTTGCTGCCATCAGGAGAGAACGAAGGGCTTAGGTTGCTACCTGAAAAAGGCGTCAGAGTAGTTGCGCCGCCGCCACTGACGTTTTGCACGTAGATGACGGGATATGATTTTTCACGTTGTACTGAGTAGGCGATACGGTTGCCATCAGGTGACCATGCTGGTGAAAAAATAGAGCCTGTCACTTCAGTAATGGTTCTAGCGTTTTCGCCATCAGCATCCATCACTTTGAGACGGGAGATCTTTTGCTTGCCAGTTCCTGTTTCTTCAATATAAGCAATGCGCCCTGAGAAGTCTCCTGGAATACCAGTAATCAGCTCGTATACTTTGTCTGCGATGACATGACCGGCATAACGCATACTTTCTCTATTATTATCGGCAGTTAGGCTTTGCTTGCCTTCTATCACACGACCAGATTTGACATCGATGACTTCATAATCGGTGATTATTTTGCCACGATTGGTACGCGTACTGCCGACAACCAGATACGGTATGCCCATGCTTTGCCAAACGGGTAATGTACCTGTCAGCTCTTTACTACTGTGCGGCTGCTGCGGTAGATCTTGATTGGTTACTTTTAGCTCGGTTTTACTCAGGTCATTTAATATAATCGGTGATAAGACAGAGTCACCCGCAAACGGCACAAACGCGACTTGGTTTTGCTGAACAGGAATTTCATAGTCCAGTTCTAGTACAACAGGTGCAGCGAGCACGCTTTGCGATACCAGCAATGCTGAAGTGCTGGCGAGTAACGATACTAGTAGTTTTTTTTGGGTACGCATGGGTAAATGGAGCTCCTAAAATTAGTATGATATTCATTTTTTATTTAATGAGACAAGCATCTAGATGAGGCAGCAACCTATGCGAGACAAGCCGCTTAACGTCACGTTACCAATATTATAAGGACCTAGCAACTGATTAATTGCTGCCTTTAAACTGTATGGTAAAAGTCGGGTATTTAGGGTCGTCAGCATCAATTGGGAGACTGCCTGTATTGAGTACTGCTTGTCTCGCCGCTTCGTTGACCGTGTTATCAGGTCCAGAGGCGGTCACATTGACCACATCGCCATTTGCATTGACAGTGATGGTCAAGGTTGCACGTTGGGTAGAACCTCGCGCGGCGGTAGGCGGTGTATAGTTGCGTTTGATTAAATTGATGATTTCACTGTTGCTAGCACCTCGACTGCCACTAGATGCAGAGCGACTGCTGCCTTTGGATGTGCTAGTAGTTGACGTATCTCCAGAAATCGTTGACTGTCCGTCTGACAGACTAAAGGTTCTACCTGCATTGCCAGAGCCATTGGTATCAATCTCAATATTGCGATCGCTAGCAGTGGGACGTTTTATCTTTGGTGGATTGTTTTGCTTTTGACGAAACTCTCCCAGCCTTTTTTGTTCTTCTATAAGCTGGTCGCGTTTGCTTTGATCGACTTGGTCAAGCTCTTCCATAGCGGATTCGTCTAGTTGTGCTGTCCACTCAGCCATTTTGCGCTCATACTCTTGATTTTGCTCAAGCAGACGTTGTTGATGGTCTTCACTCATAAGTATGGGTTGACCAGTTGGCTCCTCAGATCGTGTAAATACAGGCACGCGCTGAGAGGTTGTCTGGCTTGGATTTTGCGCACTGACGCTACTGCCAGACACTTCTGGCTGGGCACTACTGGACGAGTCGCTAGTGCTACTATCCATCTGCATTGCACTGGCTGCTGCACGGTTGGCCAGTATTTGTCCTTGCATTTCAGCAAGCTGCTCAGGAGATACCATGACCGTCTCGATACTACCAGCAGTCACAACTTCAGTGGTTTGATAGTTGTAAACCAGTATGCCCATGATAAGACCATGCGCCAGCAAGCTTAGCAACGTCGGCAGTGTTAGCCCGTTGCTTTCTGGTTCGGTAGGTACATAGACGGCAGGAGCATTATGCATGGTAAGGATACTCATGAACGTGATTTGTCAGATTGATTACTAGGATTGGCTATTGTGATATAAGACATTTACTAAAGGACGCTTATCGCTATAAAGAAGGCGTGGGTAGTGGTGCACCGGTCAGTAACCCAACTTTTTCGATACCTGCTTGTTGCAAAGTTGCCATGAGCGTCATGATGGCACCGTACTGATTGTTTTGATCGGCATTGATCATTACCTGTACTGGCTCAGCATTACTATTATCGCTCTGAGACTGCAGGTTAGATAATGTATTAATCAGCTCAGGCTCACTTACTGGCACGTCGACATTGCTTTCATAGCTGATAAAAATATCACCCTTATCAGTCAACGAGACAATCACAGGTAACTGGCTTTGACTCATGGTATTGGTTTGCTCTTTTGGCAGATCAACATCGACGCCTGTAATCAGCATCGGCGCTGTCACCATAAATATCACCAGTAGCACCAGCATGACGTCAATGTAAGGAACGACGTTCATTTCTGCATTAAGGGCTTTTTTTTCACGGCCGTAGGGGTTTGGTTTCATAGCCCTGTCACCTGACCTGCATTAACTTGGGTTTCTTTGCTAATAGGCGCTTGTACGCTGGTCTCACGCTGTAGCATACCTGTCATCTCATCACAAAATAAGGCGCGCGAGTCATATAGTCGGCTCGATTTTGCTGTGAAGTGGTTGTATGCCAATACCGCAGGGATAGCGGCAAACAAACCCATGGCTGTGGCAATCAGTGCTTCGGCGATACCGGGCGCTACCGAGGCGAGGGTAGCTTGCTCAGTTTGAGACAGTCCCAAAAAGGCATTCATGATGCCCCACACTGTACCGAACAATCCGATGTACGGAGCAACGGAGCCAATGCTGGCTAGCGTCGTCAGTCCTGACTCGAGCAATTGCTGCTGGCGACCTAGGCCGACGCGTAGCTTGCGTTCAACACCATCGATAATATCGTCTTTAGGTTGACGCTTTTTATGCATTCTTAGATATTCTGAAAACCCCACATAAAAAATCTGCTCAAGTCCTTGACGATCAAGAGAACCCTGAATGCCTTGGTATAGCTTGGCTAAGTCTTCGCCTGACCAAAACCAAGTCTCAAATTGTTGATCAAAGTTTTTGGCTGTACCAAGTCGCGCACTCATGCGAAAGATAATAACCCAGCTGAGCAAAGAGGCTAATAACAATAGTGCCATCACAATCTGCACCAATAGACTGGCTTGGGTAATAAGATCGACAATATTTAATGATTCAGGCATGTAATGGACTCACGAATAATTGATAACAGCTGGCTGGAATAGTGATATCCGAACCAGACAACCCCTAAACAAACACTATTTACTTTTTATTACTTAATACGCAGCTCGTTTCTTCACTAAAAATTTGTAACTGTGCTTAGAAAAATGCTGCAACAGTAAGTATCGCGATTTAGGTATCGGTATAATAACCCCCTAGTTTACTTCTAAATGAGAGAAAGGTCATTATTAATGTGTTAAACGACTATTTAGTTGGGCTGCTACTGATTCATTCAGTAGTTAGTTGGATAACATGAATAATGACCGAGCAAATACTTACTACCTAAAACTCATGACTCAAACCGAATATTACCTTAATGACGAATAGAAAGTAGTTTTTCGAATAGCGTAGGGCAACATGGCTGTATGTGGCTTTTCATATGGCTTTTCTGACCAATAGTCTTGAAGTCTCTCAAAATCGCATTTTGTGCGAGATAGACATTATCAACGATTGAGTTTGTAAGATAACTGGTCTAATATGTTACGCTTTGTTACTACATTATTCTTATTGTGGCATCGTTATTTTTTCGCTGAGGTCATGTTTAATTTTAGGTAATGATGACTTTTTATTAGCCAGTCGGGGGCGACACTTATGAATGCAATTGAACGCTATTTTGGGATTAATGGTGAAAATACCACGATCAAAACAGAAATCATCGCTGGTATAACCACGTTCTTGACGATGGCTTATATTATCTTTGTCAACCCTAACGTCTTAGCCGATGCGGGTATGGATAAAGGGGCCGTATTTGTAGCGACCTGTATAGCAGCAGCAGTAGGTTGTTTCATCATGGGTATCTACGCCCGACTACCAGTTGCGCTTGCACCAGGTATGGGTCTTAATGCCTTCTTTACCTATGGTGTGGTGCTTGGTATGGGCTACGCATGGCAGACAGCGCTAGGTGCGGTGTTCTTGTCTGGTTGTATCTTCGTACTACTGAGTCTATTTAAGATTCGTGAAGCAATCATTAATGCCATTCCAACGTCTCTCAAGAACGGCGTAGTTGCTGGTATTGGTGCGTTCTTGGCGTTTATTGCATTGCAAAGCGCAGGCATCATCGTCAATCATGACGCAACCTTAGTTAGCCTTGGTGACATGACATCATTTGGTCCTGTTATGGCTTCATTAGGCTTTGTTGTTATCATTGGCCTGTCTTATAAGAGAGTCCCAGGTGCGGTAACCATTGGTATTTTATTGGTTGCACTGATTAGCTTATTAATGGGCTATACACAGTTCACAGGTATCATCTCTTCACCGCCTTCTATTGCACCGACGCTTATGCAGTTAGACATTGCTGGCGCGTTCGATGTGGGCATGATCAGTGTGATCTTTGCTTTCTTATTTGTCGATTTGTTTGATACTGCTGGTACTTTGATTGCTACTACTAGCCAAGCAAAGCTAACGGACAAAGATGGCAATATCCCGAACATGGGCAAAGCACTACTCGCTGATTCAACAGCGACAGTAGCGGGTTCTTTACTGGGTACTTCATCGACGACCAGTTATATTGAGAGTATCTCTGGTATCGCCTCAGGTGGGCGTACAGGCTTGATGGCTGTTACGGTAGGTGTGCTATTCCTGTTCAGTATCTTCTTCTCGCCGCTAGCAGGTATGATTCCAGCTTATGCAACCGCTGGCGCTATCTTTTATGTAGCCGTACTCATGATGGGTACTCTAAAGGACATTAACTGGAGCGACTTAACAGAAGCAGCACCAGTGGTCGTCGTATTGCTATTCACACCGCTTACATACTCTATCGCTGACGGTATCGCGCTTGGTTTTATTACCTTTACGGCTGTAAAAGCAATTGCGGGCAAGTTCGCTGATATCAGTATCGCTGTCTGGATTTTGACTGCTATATTGTTGTTCAAGATTATTTTCTTATAATGCAAGGCGTTATAAGACATTAGATAGTGTCTTAAACAAGAAACCCTCCTTATCATTTGATGATAAGGAGGGTTTTTCTTTGTCAGTAAATAAGCCTATCGTCTTGATCTAAGCCCTGTATGCTCGATGCTAATGTTTGGTATTTTTGTTACTGGTGTTAAGCAGCGTGATGACAAACTATAGGCAATAGCAAACAAAAAAACGTAACCAAAGAGTCATAGTCAGTAAATTGCTTGTAAGTTATTGTTATTTAGATAGAAATTAATTATTTGAAAATGATTAATTTCGTTAGTTTGAAAAAAAATTTCGTGATATTATAGCCGAGTTAAGCGCATCACCTCAATCAACGCCGTAGAGGTTTTTCTTACAGTGAATTAGCATCATCAAAGATGACAGATTTGTAATTATTAGAGCGATTTTTCGGTTCAATAAGGCGATATTTGGTCATCACACTCCTTTCACTACTAACAAGAAGAAGGCACTAATGCCGCTTAGCTTTTCGTTGTTGCCTTTGTATTGTTAACGTAGCCCGTTTAACAGTCGAACGACCTACTTAACCGTCTCCAGCCTATGCTGGATTTTTAGTTTTGTGATGGCGCCGTTTGGTCTTTTGATTATTGCTGTGAATATCCGTCAGTAACCACTATTTTTTGATAGCGGTTATGAGCAGTTATACAGGACGATCAGACTTCCTAAAGCACCATTTATTATGGTTTTTAAACGATAGTTATGGAGTTATTATGAACCCAGTAGACCAGTTTACCCCGCAAGAGCCGATCTTGTTTAATCCTGTTGATATGCTGTCGCCTGAGTATCTCGCCCAGTCAGCAGAAGCGCTAAATAAGCGTATCTCACCGCTATATAGCGCCGATGAAGAACGTTGGTTGTCTGAGTTATTGCCACTTGCCAAACCCAGTATAGAAGAACGCGATGCTGCTGCTGAGCAAACGCGCAAACTGGTCGAGCACGTGCGTAATGATGGTAAAGCCGTCAAGATGGTTGACTCATTATTGCTCGAGTATAGCCTTGATACCCAAGAAGGTATCTTGCTAATGAGCTTAGCAGAAGCCTTGATTCGTGTACCAGACAACTATACGGCTGATGCGTTGATTCATGACAAAATGAGTGTGGCTGACTGGAAAAAGCACATTAAAAATGACAATGGCTTTATGGTCAATGCCTCTACTTGGGGTATGATGATGACTGGTCGCGTTGTCAGTATTGACAGCAGTACCACTGCATCAGGTTTCTTGGATCGTATGACTAAAAAGATGGGTGAGCCTGTCATTCGTAGTGCGATGCAAAAAGCCATGCGTATCATGGGCCATCAGTTTGTATTGGGCGAGACCATCGAAGACGCCAATAAAAACAGCCAGCCATATCGTAATAGAGGCTATACCTATTCATTTGATATGTTAGGCGAAGCGGCTATCACGCATAAAGATGCGGAAAAATACTTCAACGACTATCTACATGCGATCAGAGCCACGGCCAACGTGAAAGTCAAAGAAGGCATGCCAAAGCCGTCAGTGTCTATCAAATTATCAGCACTGCATCCTCGCTATGAAGCCACGCAAGAAGCGCAAGTAATGGGCTTATTGCGTCAGCGCTGCCTGCTATTGATTGAAGCGGCACGTGAAGTCAATGTCGATATCAGTATTGATGCTGAAGAAGCAGATCGCCTTGAGATTTCTCTAAAACTGTTTGAGTCTTTGTACCGTGACAATTTAACGGCGGACTGGGATGGTTTAGGTATCGTTGTACAAGGGTACTCTAAACGTGCTATCGCTGTATTAGCATGGCTTGCTCGTTTGTCTACTGAAGTCGGTGATCGTATACCAGTACGTCTAGTAAAAGGCGCTTACTGGGATACTGAGATCAAACTTGCTCAGCAAAAAGGTCTATCAGGCTATCCAGTTTGGACACGTAAAGAAGGTACGGATACTGCATACCTTGCTTGTGCGCGCTTCTTATTGTCAGACCATCTGCGCGGACTAATCTGGCCACAGTTTGCGACACATAATGCGCATACACTGTCATCAATCATGACCATGAGTGCACATAGAGACTTTGAATTCCAACGTCTACACGGCATGGGCGATGCGCTTTATGATCATATTTTGCAAGCTTATGAGATTCCTGTACGTATCTATGCGCCAGTAGGTGCACATAAAGACTTGCTACCGTACTTGGTACGTCGCTTGCTAGAAAACGGTGCCAACAGCTCGTTTGTTCATCAGTTGCTAGACAAGTCTTACCCAATCGAAAAGCTAACAGTGCATCCATATGACAAGCTGCTTGGTAATGCAACATTGCACAATCCAGACATCCCGTTACCGTTAGAGATTTATGGTGAACGCCGTGCAAGTTTTGGCCCTAATATCTTTGTAGAGTCACAATGGCTGCCGTTCAAATCAGCTATTGATAGCCATCTGCATAAGACATGGTCAGCAACCTCTATCATCAATGGTAAAGCGGTTGATACCTATGAAGTAGATGGTCAAACGAATCAGCTTGATACACAGACTGTACTTGCGCCTTGGAACCACGAAGTTAGTGCTGGTAAGGTAACTTATGCTAACGCTGAAGTGGCTCGCCAAGCGATTGACGTTGCTGTTGCTGGTCAAGATGTATGGAAAAACGTACCAGCTGCTAAGCGTGCTGAGATATTACGTAAGATTGCTGAGATATACGAAGAAAACTACGCTGAACTAATGGCACTATGCCAAGTTGAAGCGGGTAAAACCATGCAAGATGGCATCGATGAAATCAAAGAAGCCGTTGATTTCTGTCGTTTCTATGCTGACGAAGCAGAGCGTCTAGATGATGTCGTGCATGAGTTTACAGACTTGGCTGGCAAGCAGTCTCGTCAAGTGTATAAAGCACGCGGTACTTTCGTTTGTATCAGTCCATGGAACTTCCCATTGGCTATCTATACGGGACAGATTGTAGCTGCACTTGCTGCAGGTAACACCGTAGTAGCGAAACCTGCTGAACAAACCAGTTTGGTAGCTCACTTTGGTGCACAGTTGATGTATCAAGCGGGTATACCTGCAGAAGCATTGCAATTGGTCATTGGTGCAGGCGACGTAGGTGGTGCTTTGACGGCGGCTGACAATATCGCAGGTGTGATATTTACAGGTTCGACGCAAACTGCTCAGCGTATTAACCAAAGCCTAAACGACCATGCACAAGCCAGCGGTGAGCTGCCTGTCTTTATTGCTGAGACTGGTGGTCAGAACGCTATGATTGTCGATTCAACAGCATTGCCAGAGCAAGTCGTAAGAGATGCAGTACTATCAGCATTTGGCTCAGCAGGTCAGCGTTGTTCAGCTTGTCGCATATTGTGTGTACAAGAGGAGATGGCTGATGATTTGATCGAGCTACTACAAGGCAATATGGCTGAGCTGTCTGTAGGCAACCCTCTATATGCTGCGACAGACGTTGGTCCAGTTATTGATGCTGACGCCAAGCATGGTTTGGAGGCGCATATCGCGCGTATGGATGCTGAACCGACAGCAAACATTTTAGCGCAAACGCCAATGAGTTCAAGCTCAGTGGTCAGCCAAGAGAAATCTACCTTTGTACTACCTACAGCGATTGAAGTAAACAGTATCGATGTGATTGGTGGTGAGCATTTTGGTCCCATTCTGCATGTGCTGCGTTATCAAGCTCGTGATTTAAATAAGCTGATTGATGCCATCAACAACACAGGCTTTGGTCTAACGTTGGGTATCCATAGCCGTATCGAAAACACGGTTGAGCACATTGAGCGCCGTGCTTTTGTCGGGAATACCTACATCAACCGTAACCAAATCGGCGCGGTCGTAAACGTCCAGCCATTTGGCGGTTGTGGTTTATCTGGTACGGGTCCAAAAGCTGGCGGGCCGCACTATGTTGCGCGTTTGATGCAGCTCAAATCGGAGTCAGTCAATGCCGCACAACCAGCTGCTGACATGACAGCGACCACCACCCAATCTACCACTCAAACAGAACTCGCATAAGGAGTAGCAACATGGCGACTGAATTCAAAAAAAATCATGCCCAGGTTTGTGAATCTTGGCGACTACTTGGCGCAGTCAATCGCGCAACGTACCTGCAAGCGGCAGTGTCAAAACTGGCGCTGCTCACTGGTGATGCTAATAAAGCAAAGCGCTTGTTCAATCATCTATTGAGTGCGGCTCCTAGTCTAGATGAGACGCACCGCATGACGGGTGCAACTGGCGAGTCAAACGACTTATATGTGACTGGTCGTGGTAAAACCATGGTCATCGGCGGTGAGTCTGCTAGAGCCATGGCAGTGCTAGGGCAGCTTATCGCTGCGCTACTGACAGGTAATGAAGTCATACTACATTGCCCAAGCCAAGATGATATGTGTAGCGAAGCGGCTAAGATACTACATGATACTGGTATCAGCGAAGACGTGCTAAGCGTCGCTAACGACTCGCAAACGGTCACACTTTTATACATCGACCGTCTTGCGCAAGTAGCAGTGTCTGGCAGCCATAGCGAAGTGCAGGCTATCAGTCAAGAGCTTGCCAATACTGATGGTATCTTGACCCAAGTTATCAGTGTCACTGATATGGAAGGCTTGACAGAGATGCTAACGCCTGACTATTTGCATCGCTTTGTCACTGAGCGCGTTAAGACTATCAATACCACAGCAATCGGTGGTAATGCGAGCTTGCTTGAGCTTGGTACAGAGTAGAATAATTGAATTAATTACGAATCCGCTTAGCCTTTATAGTAACTATTCATAGTATCAACTCATAATAGTAACTTTCACAAAGGCTAAGTGGTGTTTGGCAGCCCTATAAGCACCAAACCAGTGATTGTATAAGATACATAAGAAAAAATGCATAAGAAAAAACCGCTATCTGAGTAATTATCAGATAGCGGTTTTTTTTGTTTATACTACTTAACTGAAGCCTGATGACAGGATGTTATTCAGCAATATCCACCCATATCCAACCGTTCTCTAGCCACTCGCTTAAGTCATCTGCATCAACATCGATGATATCACTGTGTTGTAGAGTTTCACCATTAGCCAAACGTACTAATACTGCTATGGCAGCCTTATCAAGCCCGTCGATACGCTGACCATTGGCGTACAGTACGATGCCATCAGTGGTCTGGCTATAGAGTAGGCGATTGCTATAGTCTGCCTGCAATGTGGCACCTTCTGACAGCGCTTGCATTAGCTCATCAGTATCTAATGTTTCTTCTGGCATTAGTGCATCGTATTGACGCTTACTGACCACCTCCAAGACTGCCTGACGAATCATGTCGTCACCGCGACTAGATTGTAGCATCTCTAGCAATTGTGCTTTGATAGCAGCGATACTGTTCGCCTGTAGTTCACCTGAGTTCTGTAGTGCTTGTGGTAGTAGCATCGGGACAAACAACTTGCTGTCGTTGGTCGCAATATCCGCTACGCTATCGACAATTTGCATCAGGTTTGGACGACGACAACCAAAAGAAAAGGTCAGACAGTCATCTTGTGCCACACCAAAATGCGATAGTTTTGGTGGTACATAAAGCACGTCACCTGCTTCTAGTACCTCATCAAAGATAATCTCGCCCATGTCATCAAACAAACGCAGCGGTTCATCAGCAACAAACTCTGTCTGCTCATCACAGAACTTGCCCAACTGCCAACGTCTAGAGCCATAACCTTGTGCCAAAAACACATCATAGTCGTCATAATGCTTACCGACCGATCCCCCAGCTGGTGCATAAGACACCATGATGTCGTCACGCTGCCACTGCGGAATAAAGTCAAACGCTTGCCACAGTTGTCCAAGCTCTGGTGACCATTGCTCGAGATTTTGTACCAATACCGTCCACTGTTCTGGTAGGTTTTCAAAATCAGTCTCAGTTAGTGGGCTTTTTTTAAGTTGCCACTGCGCTTGACCTTCTTTTTTACTCGCCGCTTGGGTTAGCAGTCGCGCGCTAGCGTCTTCTTCGAGGGCAAGACCGATCATGTCGTCGGGTTCAAACATATCAATCAGTTGCGACAACCCTTGCTTAATAAGAAGTGGCTTTTTTTGCCAGTATTCAGTTAGGAACTGCTCAGGCGTGATAGTGTCAGGTAGACAAAGAGGAATAGAGGTCATTGATAAATCCATATTTTAAACGCGTACAATATTAATAATAAGGGACGCTTTATAGGAAGGTTTTAATAGTCTATGATTATGGTCTATCTGATGGTTATCATCAGAGCAGTCACTAAATCGTAGGAAAGTTATGAAAAAATTGCACTTGATCGCAATCATCGCTAGCGTGTTTTTGCTACAAGCCTGTGTCCACAAAATTGTCACAGTACCTGCTAAAGTTGCTTATAAAACCACTAAAGGCGTGGTCAAAGGAACGGTAGCGGTTGGCAAAGCTATCATACCAGGAGACAGTGATGACGATGATGACAAAAAATAAAGCCTCACTTATCGACTATGAATTTTAAAACAATATCATAGCATTCAAAGTAAGGCTATTATGTGGTCACAAAACCAGTAAGACACTAGCTGAACCAGACAATGCTATTATCGAAATAGGAGCGCGTAAATTATTTTACGCGCTCCTATTTTTTGGTATTAGTTTACTACTACTAAAGCTTGGCAATCCATTCTTTGATAGTGCGCGCCTGTTCAGCAGCATTACCAATATAAGTAGCTGGTGTCAATGCGCGTAGGCTTGCTTTATCCGCATCACTAACTGCCGATAGCTCATCACTTTCGACGAAGGTTAACATGGCTTCGCGAGTCATGGCATTACCGCGAGTTAATGCTTTTAATTTCTCGTATGGGTTTTCAACACGGTAGCGGCGCATGACCGTTTGAATTGGCTCTGCCAACACTTCTTGCGCTTGATTTAAGTCATCATTTAAACGCTGTGCATTCAGCTCAAGCTTACTCACGCCTTTTAGGCAAGCATCAAAAGCAATCATGCTCTGTGCTAGGCCAACACCGATGTTACGCAATACCGTTGAGTCTGATAGGTCACGTTGCATACGTGAAATTGGAAGTTTCTCACCTAAATGTGCAAGCATAGCATTAGCCACGCCCAAGTTACCTTCAGAGTTTTCAAAGTCAATTGGGTTAACTTTGTGCGGCATGGTAGAAGAACCAACTTCACCATCTTTTAGGCGCTGTTTGAAATAGCCTAAGCTAATGTATTGCCAGATATCGCGGTTAAAGTCGATCAAGATGGTATTGAAGCGCTTAACAGCATCAAACAACTCGGCGATATAGTCATGTGGCTCAATTTGAGTGGTATAAGGGTTGAATGTCAGCTCAAGACGCTGATTGATGAAGGCTTCAGCATGGGTCTGCCAGTCGACATCAGGATACGCTGAAAAATGGGCATTGTAGTTACCAACGGCGCCATTAATTTTACCTAACAGCTCTACTTGACCGATTTGCTTGATTTGGCGAGCTAGGCGATAGGCGACGTTTGCCATCTCTTTACCAAGCGTCGTTGGGCTAGCGGTCTGACCATGCGTGCGTGATAGCATCGGTTGGTCAGCATGAGTGATCGCCAAGTCAACGATACTGTCAGTCACTTGCTGCATTTTGGCAACAACCAGCTCGCGGCTGTCTTTTAGCATCAATGCGTATGATAAGTTATTGATATCTTCACTGGTACAAGCAAAGTGAATGAACTCAAGCGAATCAATTAAGGCATCCTGACCACGGAACTTGTCTTTGATAAAGTACTCAACCGCTTTTACATCGTGATTGGTCGTTGCTTCGATGTCTTTGATCGCTTGAGCATCGGCTTCACTAAAGTCATCAACGATCGCATTTAAAAAAGCATTGGTCTGGTCATCGAATGCTGCTAATTCACCAATCGCACTGTTGTCAGCTAATGACTGCAACCAGCGAATCTCTACCGTGACGCGGGCCTTGATTAGACCAAATTCAGATAAATAAGGGCGTAAGCTGTCAGCCTTTGATGCGTAACGACCATCAATTGGAGAGAGAGCGGTAAGTGGGGTCATGGTTATGCCTCAGTAGTTATGAAATAAAAAACTGCAAGAGTCTAAATAAAAGTGACGATATAAAAACGAAAAAGTGACTACATAAAAGAAAAAATGACTATATAAAAACAATGTCGAAATCGTTGCGCGTAATATAGCAGAAATACGATATTAAAAAAGCCGTCTATCCAAACAAAGCGATGTTGACCCTCGTTAAAATTATATTATTCACTGCATCAACCTCTGTGCTGTAGGTATGGGTCTTAGGAAGCAATTAGAATCCACATGGCGCATCGATAGATTCAATCACACCGCCGCCTAGACATACGTCATCGATATAAAATACCGCTGATTGACCAGGGGTGACGGCGCGCTGTGGGTCATCAAATACAACACGCACTTCACTGCCATCAGCATTGGTCGAAAATACGCGACATGCTTGGTCTGGCTGGCGATAGCGAGACTTTGCCATACAGCGTAAACCTTCATCGGTAAATACATCGGCAGGCGGCAGACCATTAGTCCAATCGAGCTTATACGCTTTTAGCTCGTTACTCATTAGCATTGGGTGCTCGTGCCCTTGACCGACGATTAAACGGTTTTTCTCTAAGTCTTTTGCCAATACAAACCACGGTGCCTCTACACGGTCTTTAACCCCGCCAATGCCGATGCCGCCGCGTTGACCCAGTGTGTAATACATGAGGCCGTCATGAGTGCCGATGACTTTATTATCATCAGTAAGTATCTCGCCTTTTTGGGCAGGCAGATATTGCTGTAAGAAGTCTTTAAAACGGCGCTCACCAATAAAGCAAATGCCTGTAGAGTCTTTCTTTTTAGCCGTTGCTAGGTCATGCTCTTCAGCGATCTGACGTACTACTGGCTTTTCAAGCTCACCAACTGGGAATAGCGTTTTGGCGATTTTGTCACCGCCAACCGCATGTAAGAAATAGCTTTGGTCTTTATTGTTATCAAGACCGCGTAAGAGCTGAGCAACCTCGTCACCTTCGGCATTGGTATAATTCACACTGCGACGCGTATAGTGACCTGTAGCGATATAATCTGCACCAAGCGTCAACGCATAGTCCAAAAACGCCTTAAACTTGATTTCTTTATTGCACAAGATATCAGGGTTTGGGGTACGTCCTGCTTTATATTCTGCCAAAAAGTGCTCGAATACGCGATCCCAGTATTCCATAGCAAAGTTGGCCGTGTGCAGCTTCATACCGATTTTGTCACATACGGCTTGCGCGTCTGCTAAATCATCCATCGCCGTACAGTATTCGGTGCCATCATCTTCTTCCCAGTTCTTCATAAACAAGCCTTCGACCTTGAAGCCTGCCTGCTGAAGTAGAACGGCTGATACAGAAGAATCGACCCCGCCTGACATACCGACAATCACATGCTTGGTGCTAGGATTTTCGACATCAGCAAGTGTTAAAGGGCGATGAGCATTAAAAGACTCAGAAACGGTTGTGCTTGAGGTATTTTGTATGGCTGACATAAAATGGCTCAACTATTTATACGTTATCCAAAGTACATGCCGCCGCCAAGTGTTATGCAATCACTACAATACGTAGTCTCAGCACAACAACGTCAGCTTGTCTTTTGGATCTGGTATTATGATAAAATAAACATCATATTATACCAGTTAATTGAAACTGGTGGCGACCGATGGTGTCTGGCTACTGGTAAAACCACTTTGAAAATTCAGATAGTGGTTTTGAATTATTTTAATCACCTTTAACTCATCTTGGAATAATAATGATAAAAATTGGTCAAGGTATCGATGTTCATGCTTTTCATAATAATGGTCAGCAGCAACAATATGTCATTCTAGCGGGCGTGCCTATTGAGCATACTCACAGTTTGCTCGCACACTCTGATGGGGACGTAGTCTTGCACGCACTGGCTGATGCGCTTCTTGGTGCACTTGCGCTTGGTGATATCGGGCAGCATTTTCCCGATACTGATGCGGCACATGCTGGATTGGATTCACGAGTACTGCTGCGTTATGTTTATAGTAAAGTGCAAGAGGCTGGTTATAGCCTAGGCAACGCTGATATTACGGTGATGTGTGAACGTCCAAAGTTAGTGCCGCATAATCCAGCAATGCGCGCCAATATTGCTAGTGACCTGCAAACGGATATTAGCAATATCAGTGTAAAAGCCACCACAACTGAAAAATTGGGATTTACGGGTCGTCAAGAGGGCATCATGGCCAATGCCGTGGTATTATTAGTCCCTAATGCTGTTGAACCCACATAGGTCGAAAATTCGTGCTTGTAATACAGCGGCAGTCGCCCCATGTATCAGCCACGTCTTTATACAATTATTTTATATAAATAATCATTTTAATGAACCGCTTTATCAATAGGAGCTTTTATGAGTGAGCAAACCCCAAACACTGCTGCAAACGACGTTGAACAATTGATCCGTGATCAAATCCGTGACAACAAAGTCATTATTTACATGAAAGGCACACCGCAATTTCCACAGTGTGGCTTTTCAGCGCGCTCTATCGAAGTGTTGACTCAGATTGGTCGTCCATTTGCGTTTGTAAACATTTTAGAAAACCCAGAAATCCGTGCAACGTTGCCAAAAATTGCGAACTGGCCAACGTTCCCACAATTATGGATTGATGGCGAGTTGATGGGCGGATCAGACATCATCTTACAAATGTATCAATCAGGCGAGCTAAAGCCATTGGTTGAAGCAAACAGCCCTGCTGCTTAATACTTAAAAGTGTTAATTGGATGTCTTTAATGTCCAATTAGCCTTTGTAAGATACGAGCACAGCAAACCCAAGTAGTCATTTAATGGCTATTTGGGTTTTTTATTGTCGCTATTAGTGTTGTTAGTAGCGTATCTATTCTTGTCCCCATTAGTATTTTCACGCGCCTATGTCATTAGGCTTCGTTGTTTTTATGGGATTTACCCCCATATAGTGTCCAAGATACCAGCGATATAAATAATAATTATCAGATGAGTAAGAGAGCTTTATGAATAACCAAACCAATGAACAGTCAAATGAGCAAACAGAAGCGGCTGAGCAAGCAGCGATTGAAAAGCGCCGTGAGCGTTTAAAAAATGAATCTACGCGGATCATTGAGATTGCTAATAATGAATCATACTCAGCCCTTAAATGTATTCATCAGATGAGTGTGGTAGGCGGTGCGACAGAAGCGACTTATATCGCTATCGAGCAGCGCGTCGTTGCAGATCAAGATACGGCAGGTGCCTATCATTTGGCATTATTGGCACAAAATACCCCTGATCTACCTATTGATGCGCGTCAGCTGATCGAGTTGGTGGTTAATAAGGGTGATAACGACCAGCGCTTGGCATTGCTCAAGAATTTACCATTACCGCCAGTCGAGCTCATCAAAGAGCAGATCTTAGCAAGTGATGACGGCGATGCCATCGGTCAAATGAATGCCTATTTGCAGATCAACCCAGAAGGGTATGGTAGCCACCATATACTGTCTAGTGGTCAATCGGATCAAATAGTACCGCTAAGCCGTGGTAACGGTAATGGCTAAGATATCATCATAAACTAAAAAGCTAACTACTAAAGTGACGATGTTGACAGTAATGACGGTGTTACTGTCAACATCGTCATTACTGGTATAAATATATTTGCACTTAATTATAATAGTTTTTGTCCTAGCGTTTTTTAAGCGTCAAAAAATTGTTATAATGACAGGTTATCTAACCAATTATGAACGACTTATCTGAGTCGTTATCTTTTTTATAAATACGACTGACGTTTATTTGCCGATTACCATGTTATTCAATGAAATGTGGTACCAGGCAGCGTTATGAGTCAAGTGAGGCAAACATGCAATACCCAAAACATTACGACGTGATAGTGATCGGCGGTGGTCATGCTGGCACAGAAGCTGCGCTGGCTGCTGCACGTATGGGCGCACAGACCTTGTTGTTGACGCATAACATTGAGACACTCGGGCAGATGAGCTGTAATCCAGCAATTGGCGGTATCGGTAAATCGCATCTAGTACGTGAGATTGATGCGTTGGGCGGTGCAATGGCGCTGGCAACGGACAAGGCTGGTATCCAGTTTCGCGTACTAAACAGTCGTAAAGGGGCTGCCGTTCGTGCCACGCGTGCGCAAGCAGATCGCATCTTGTATAAAGCGGCTATCCGCCATACGCTAGAAAACCAGCCAAACCTAGATATATTCCAGCAAGCTGCTGATGATATCTTGGTTGAAAACGGTCGTGCGACGGCAGTCGTTACTTCTACAGGTATTATCTTTAAGACCGAAACAGTGGTACTGACATCAGGGACTTTCTTGGGCGGCGTTATCCATATTGGTTTAGAGAACTCAAATGGTGGCCGTGCAGGGGATCAGCCTTCTATCAAGTTGGCAGATCGTTTACGTGAGCTTAAGCTGCCAGTTGGTCGTCTAAAGACAGGTACGCCGGCACGTATCGATGCGCGTAGTGTTGACTTCAGTGTAATGACGGTACAGCCGGGTGATACGCCATTGCCAGTGATGAGCTATATGGGCGATGTTTCTATGCATCCTGAGCAAGTCAATTGCTATATCACGCATACTAATGCGCGTACTCATGACATCATTCGTGAAAACCTTGACCGTTCACCGATGTTTTCTGGGAAAATCGAAGGCGTAGGTCCGCGTTATTGTCCATCTATCGAAGATAAGATTCATCGTTTTGCGGATAAGGACAGCCATCAGATTTTCATCGAGCCAGAAGGTCTGACCACACATGAGTTGTATCCAAATGGTATCTCAACCAGTTTGCCATTTGATGTGCAGTTAGACTTTATTCATAGTATGAAAGGCTTAGAAAACGCGCATATTACTCGTCCAGGTTATGCGATTGAGTATGATTATTTTGATCCACAAAACCTCAAGCCAACGCTTGAAATCAAGTCGATTGATCGTCTGTACTTTGCGGGTCAGATCAACGGTACGACTGGTTATGAAGAAGCGGGCGTGCAGGGTTTGCTTGCAGGTACCAATGCGGCATTGGTGACGACCAATAACAGTGAGTTTGACACATGGACACCGCGCCGCGATGAAGCGTATCTTGGTGTGCTTGTCGATGACTTGATTACCCATGGTACTACCGAGCCATATCGTATGTTTACGAGTCGCGCAGAATATCGCTTGCTCTTACGTGAAGACAATGCAGATCAGCGCTTGACTGAAACTGGTCGTAAGCTGGGTCTAGTAGACGATGTACGCTGGCAAGCCTATCAAGAAAAAATGGAAGCCATCGCGACAGAAACCTCACGCCTAAAAGATATGTGGGCTACGCCTGCTAATGCATTAGGTAAGCAAGTGACTGAGCAAACAGGTGAAGTGCTGTCTAAAGAGTCTACTGCCTTTGATTTGCTAAAGCGTCCGCAAATACATTTTGCTGATATCGCGGCTATCACGGACTCAACTGTTGATACACAAGTAGGTGAGCAGATAGAGATTTCTGTTAAATATGCAGGCTATATCGATCGCCAGCAAGAAGACATCGATCAGATGAAACGTCTCGAGAATACCGCACTACCGATGGACTTTGACTATAGCGTCGTATCTGGACTATCAAATGAGATTGTACAGAAACTCACGCAAGTCCGTCCTTCGACTTTAGCCCAAGCCGGACGAGTGAGTGGGGTTACACCTGCCGCCATTCAGTTATTGGCGATGACGGTTAAAAAGCATAAAAAAGCAAAAGCTGCATTGGACTCATAATAGCTATGCAATAAAGCCTTTTATAATAAAGCACTTATAGTTAAAAAGCCCGTAACGACATTTCGTTACGGGCTTTTGTTTGTCAAAAAAACCGTTAGTTTTAAAAGAAAGTCACATGTAACCTTGTCCTACTTACTACTTTGTATCTATACTAGGTCAGTAAATTTTCTTATTACTTGTTAATTTGTCTCGCTGATGTCCATATATTTATGGGCTTGTCACCGAACTGAGTCTACTTATGATTGATGCTATTGTTTTTGCTATTACCATTGTCTTACCCAACCTTGCCTTAATGTGGTTGGGTTTTTTTATGCAACGACGCGGTGAGGCAAGCCAAACTTTTATCGATCAGGCATCAAGTTTTGTCTTTAATTATTGCTTGCCGTGTTTATTGTTTTTTAGCGTGGTCGATAGCGACGTCGATTATGGTAAGCAAATTACGCTTATCCTTGTTGGTATCTTAGTGACGTTTATATTATTTATTGGCGCAGAGTTTTATGCCAAACGCTTCGTCAAGCGTCCTGAAGACCAAGGCGTGTTTGTACAAGGTGTATTCCGTAGCAACATGGCCATCATTGGCCTTGCAACCGTAGCCAACGCTTACGGTGCACAAGGATTAAGTATCGGTGCGGTCTATATGGGCGTGGTGACGATACTGTTTAATATTTTGGCGGTCATTACCTTGAGCCGCGTATCCAAAAGCGTAGATGATACATGGATTAGTCGCGGTACGATGATTGTGAAAAAGTTACTGACCAACCCTCTAATTTTGGCATTGGTTGGGGCATTCGTCTATAAAGCACTGCCATTGCCACCACTTACAGGGGTGATTCATACGACTGGCGACTTATTAGCAGCGGTGGCTCTGCCGCTAGCACTGATCTGTGCAGGTGCTAGTATTAACCTAAAGTCTATGTTGCATCCTTCGGGCTTATCCATGCAGGCGAGTATTGGGCGAATTGTCATTGCACCATTGATTGCGATCGCTGTTGGGCTCGGATTTGGACTATCAGGCGTGCATATGGGTGTGTTATTCTTGATGGTCGCATCGCCCACAGCTGCAGCCAGCTATGTCATGGCAAAAGCAATGGGTGGTAATGATGTATTGGCGGCTAATATTTTGGCATTTACCACTGTTGTCGGCATGTTTGGTATGGCGATTGGGGCAGCGACGTTACGTTCCCTTGGATTAATGTAATACAGATTTTATACTATCTTTAAATAAGTAAGTACTTTCGCCTTATCTAATTTTAACAGCATTAAAAAAGCCCTCTTTTCAAATAAGAAAAGAGGGCTTCTGGTATTAATCTAGCGTTCGCTATTACGCTTGTCTTCACGGCGCTGCTTGCGCTTTGGACTAGTACGATAGGTTAAATAACCACCGATAGCCATAACGGCAAGAAAGGCGACGATATACATAAATATCGACGAGCCAATCATGAGCGATGCACCGATAATGGGAGTTGCTTCCATGTCAAAAATCCAGTTAAGGTTCATCAATAATTATGCAAGCGTCTCATTTCATTGTAAAGTAAATAAGTTTAGCTCCGGTGTAAGTTCAAGTGAACGGATACGGGCAGCTTGGTCATATATATTGGCCGTCACAATCAGCTCATCTGGCTGATAGGTTGCCAAAAACGCAGCGAGTCTTGGTTTGACCGTGTCGACAGAGCCAATGAATGATACTGACAATGCATTGTCTACCATCATTTTCTCTGCTTGACTCCAGATACTGTCCATATCGTGGGTAGGCTTAGGCATTTGACCTGTTTCGCCACGGCGCAGACGTACAAAGCTCTGCTGTGCTGAGGTAAAGTGATATCGAGCAGTCGCATCATCATCAGCCAGCAATAAGTTAGCAGCCAACATCACATAAGGCTTATCTAGATAGACAGACGGTTTAAACTGCTCACGGTAAGCCTCAATTGCTTGTCCAAGCATTTGCGGAGCAAAGTGAGAGGCAAACACATAAGGCAGTCCTAAATGTGCAGCCAAAGTCGCACCAAATAGAGAAGAGCCTAATATCCAAATCGGTATGCCTGATTTTGCGCCAGGAAATGCCTGTACAGGGCTGCCATCTGCATCATTACCTAAGAAATACATCAGCTCTTGCACATCTTGTGGAAAGCGTTCTGCATCTTTCATTTGTCGACGAAGTGCCTGAAACGTCGCACCATCAGTACCAGGTGCACGGCCTAGGCCTAGGTCCACACGGTCACCATATAATGCCTGCAAAGTACCAAACTGCTCAGCAATCACGAGAGGGGCGTGGTTCGGTAGCATGACGCCGCCCGCACCAATACGGATACGGTCGGTTTGACTACCGATATGCGATAGCAGTACTGAAGTGGCTGCACTGGCGATACCCGGCATATTATGATGCTCTGCCATCCAGTAGCGGTTTAAGCCTGATTTTTCTGCTTGCTGCGCGGTTTCGACCGTTTGGGCGATGCCTTCAGCGATGGTTTTGCCTTGAGGTACAGGCGCAAGATCTAAAAAAGATAAAGGGATTTTGTTACTCATAAATGTTCCAGTAGTGTGTAAATTATTTTCTACTGATATGCTTATAGACAGTGGTAGTTTCAAGTGCCGCTAGTCACTGTTAATGAATCATAACAAAGTCAGTTAACTCTTTTTTTAAGCTCGCTTAACAATTATTAAGGTGTATTTATAAAGGTTGTCGTTTGTCAAAATAAGCGATAAATAAACCATAAGTAAGGTCATAAAAGGATTTAGCAGCATTATACTATGGCATTAAAAAAAGATGGCATTAAAAAAAGCAGGCAACCTAAGTTACCTGCTTCTCTAATTATAAGATTATAATATAATGATAAATTAAATAATCATTATCTTAAGAACCAAATGCAACATTATTTATCTTGGTCGCTAAGTTTGTAAGCTAAGACATAATCACCGATGGTTGTTCCAACTGAACCATGACCACCTGCAACCAATACGACCATTTGCTCACCTTTAGAGTTTAAGTAAGTCATTGGCGTGGCTTGACCACCTGCTGGAATACGGACATTCCATAGCACGTCGCCATTTTTTAAGTCATAAGCTCGGAAGTTGTTTTCTGTCGCCGCTGACAAGAACGCGACGCCGCCTTTAGTGATGATAGGTCCACCGATACCAGGTACGCCCAGTTCCAGTTTGATAGGAATAGGAGACAAGTCTTGTACCGTACCATTTTTGCGTTGATAAGCGATATCACCTGTGGCTAGGTCAGCACCAGCGATTGTGCCCCATGGTGGCTGCTGACAAGGTACGCCTAATGGTGACAAGAAGGGCCCCAATTCTACTGCATAATCTGCACCTTCATTGGCATTGACGCCTTGCTCGCCTTTATTGGTTTCTGCATCGCCCAACGTGTCTCTAGGAATGAGTTTTGAGGTAAATGCCAAGTAAGTCGGCATACCAAACATCACGCCATTCTCAGGATCGACTGCAATACCGCCCCAATTAAAGGTACCAAAGTTACCAGGATAGACCAAGCTACCATTTGTTGATGGCGGGGTATAGCGACCATCATAGTTGAGCTGATTGAACTCAATACGGCACATCATTTGATCGACGAGACTGGCACCCCACATGTCTTTTTCAGTCAGTGGTTCAGGCTCAAAGCTCAAGCCAGAATAAGGCTGAGTTGGCGCTGCGTGCTCTCCCGCTATGAGATAGCCTTGCGGTGCAGGACGTTCTTTAATCGGTACAATAGGCTCACCCGTTGCGCGGTTCAAGACGTATACATCACCTTGTTTGGTTGGTACAACTAGCGCAGGCTGTACACCATCGGCCGTATCTAGATCAAGTAAGGTTGGCTGCGCAGGCGTGTCCATGTCCCAAAGGTCATGATGGACAAACTGCTGAACCCAGCGTGCTTCACCAGTCTCGATATCTAGAGCGACAACAGACGTTGCATACTTTTCTTCAGCGGCATTTCGGTAGCTACCTAGCTGATCCGGTGTGCGGTTACCCATAGGGAAGTAGGCCAATCCAAGCTCTTCATCGGCAGTAGCGACTGACCATGAATTTGGCGAACTGGTCTTATAAGTTTGGGTTGGATCATTGACATCGAAAGGCGCTGTATTATCAGGATCGCCTGAATCCCAGTTCCAAAGAAGCTCACCGGTATTGACATCATACGCACGGATCACACCAGAAGGCGAGTTGACGTCATAGTTATCATTGACAGCACCAGCGACGATGATAGTATCACCCGCGATAACTGGTGGTGACGTCGAGTAATAGTAACCTGCTTGATTGAACGGCATGTTATGCATCAAGTCTAATGCACCATCATCCCCAAAGTCTTGGCAGCGTTGCCCAGTATTTGGATCGAGTGCATACAACTTCGCATCAGACGTTGGGATAAATATCTTGGCATCGCATTGCTTAGATGCATTTTCAAAGGTATTACCAGCAATTTTCTGTACTTGCACGGGGCTGGTCGCTTGACCCGCATAATAAGATACGCCGCGACAGGTTTGGTGCTGACGTTGTAAGTTTTCCTCTACTTGAGGATCAAACTTCCACAGCGTCTCACCAGAGTCGGCATCTAGCGCTAGTACCCAGTTGTGAGGGGTACATAAGTATAAACCGTTGCCAATCTTTAATGGTGTTGCCTGATAAGTGGTCTCACCGACATCGTTAGGACCTTTGACATCACCTGTTTGGATTTGCCATGCCAGTTCTAAATCTTTGACGTTATCGGTATTGATTTTATCTAGAGGTGAGTAGCGCTGACCATAATCAGTACGACCATACGCGCTCCATTCGCCATCTGGCGTTTGCTGACCGTTTGATAACGGATCACCAAGGTTGGCTGAGGTCTCATCTGAACTGACGTTTTGCTCGTCATCATTTGCAGCAGTCAAATCAAGCTCACCGATTTTGTCAGTGGCATTGTTGGCTAGACTACCAAAAGAGAGTAGTGCACCTACGACTACGCTTACGAACAGTCCCCAATAATACAGAGGGCTTTTCTTAACGTTGTTTATAGTTGGTGTGCTATTTGAAACTACTTGAGTTTTAGGCCCACGCATTTTGTTGGATACCCATGGCAGTAGCATGAGCAAACCAAATATAAGCGGGAAGCCAACTCGAGGTGCTAACGCCCACCAATAGAACCCAGATTCCCAAAGTGCCCAAGCCATGGTTGCTACGATAAATAGCGCATATAATCCGTAAGCACTCCAGTGTTTTTTGAACAATAAAAAAGCTGTCGTTAGTATAATGACGCCAGCAATGAGGTAGTAAGGACTACCGCCTAAGGACAATAAATAAGCGCCGCCAATGAGTAGAGGGGCGGCAAAAATTGCCATAATGATCGCTACGAATTTTTCCATGAGCGGTATCACCTGTTTACAAAAGAGCAAGTTAATATGTATTGATATTTAGTCGCAAATCAATTTCATTCGACCAAATATCAATACAAGTGTGAATAATATATAAAAGAAACATTGAATAACGTTCTAGAATCTATTTTATCATCTACAGCTCAGTCTAGTAAGGGTGAGCAAGTCTGAGATACTTTATTTAACAAATGCTCATTAATTTGCAAATTGCTTTTGGCATAGCTCCATGAACGCACGTCCATATTGACGGATTTCTGCGTCATCACGTACCGCCATCCAACTGGTAAAGCGACCAAAATGATCGACGGGGATGGCCGTTAGGTTTTGATAATGGCTTGGCTCAAATGCCATTTCTGCGATGATACCAATACCTAGGCCTAGACCGACATAGGTGCTGATCACATCGGCATCGAGCGCCGCTAATACAATATCTGGCTCCAGTCCTGCTTCATCAAACGTCTTGTCAATCGCGCCGCGTCCTGTAAAACCACCGTGATAGGTCACAATCGGATAGCTGGCAAGCGTGGGCAAGTCGATAGACTCTTGGCTAGCCAGTTCGTGATCACTCGGTACGATAACGCGATGCGTCCAGTCATAGTAACGGTAGCATCTTAAATAGTTGTTATGCAGCAAGGACTCAGTGGCAATACCGATATCGGCTTGACCGCGGATGACCATCTGAGCGATGGTCTCAGGATCTGCCTGTTGCAAAATCAGATTTACTTTAGGGAAACGATCTTTGAACTCTTTAACCACTTGCGGCAGTACATAACGCGCTTGCGTGTGAGTGGTAGCAATCGTCAGCGTACCGATATTAGGATTATTAAAGTCTAAACTTAGGTTTTCAATGGTACGAATTTCAGCAAAGATAGACTCGATATGTGGCATAAGCGCTGTGCCCATAGTGGTAAGTCCTGTCAGGCGTTTGCCTTGACGCACAAATACTTCCGTCTTTAACTGGTTTTCTAGCGCAGCAATATGCTTTGATAAGCTTGATTGACTGGTATGTAGCACGGTCGCCGCTTGGCTTAAGTTATAACCGTTAATCACCGTATGCCATACTGTTTCTAGCTGTTTGAGCTGAATCTGCAAATGCCGTTGGTTGACCACTACGTCGATTGCCATAACTTAATCCTATTGTATAAATATACAAACCTCGTCTGTATATGAAAGTAAAAATGTCTGAACATACAGTAATAAAGTAGTGTAAAACAAAGCTATTATTCTTGTATATAATAAATAGCTATCAATTTATGATAATTATGAATATAGAGTTTGTATTTTGCAATGCTAAAAAATTATTTGTTCAGTAAATGTTGTTTAGTCAGTAAGCGTTGTTTATCCAGAGAAGCCATTTGACCTAACAACTTATAAAGAGCGGTCATTATTAAGCATAAAAAACTAAGCATAAAAAAACAGCTACCTTCTAAAAGATAGCTGTTCGTTAGTTATAAAGTTATTTATTACTATTAATTAGTCGGTATTGACCAATTTCAAACTCAGCCTATTTGGCAATATCAAAGCGATCTGCATTCATAACCTTGTTCCAAGCGCGGACGAAGTCACGAACGAATTTCTCTAAGTTATCATCCTGCGCGTATAGCTCAGCATAAGCACGTAATATAGAGTTAGAGCCAAATACCAAGTCTACACGGCTCGCTTGCCATTTGACATTTCCTGTACCACGCTCACGTACTTCGTAGCTATTAGCAGTGTTGTCGGCTGCTTTTACAGGGTGCCATGTGTAGTTCATGTCTGTTAAATTGACGAAGAAGTCGTTAGTAAGCACGCCAGCACGTTCAGTAAAGACGCCATGTTGGCTTTGACCATGGTTGGTATCAAGCACTCGCATACCACCAAGCAATACGACCATCTCAGGCGCTGTCAATCCCATTAGCTGCGTACGATCAAGCAGCATCTCTTCCGGTGATACCGCATAGTCGCCCTGAATCCAGTTACGATAGCCATCATGTAGCGGCTCTAAATCAGCGAAAGATTCGGCGTCAGTCATTTCAGCGTCAGCATCACCGCGACCTGGACTAAACGGTACAGTAATATCTACGCCTGCATCGTTTGCTGCTTGTTCAATAGCGGCGTTACCAGCCAATACAATAAGGTCTGCCAAGCTAACGTCTTTCTCAAAGCCAGACTGAATACTGGTCAATGTCTCAAGCACACGCTGCAATTGTTCTGGCTCATTGCCTGCCCAGTCTTTTTGTGGGGCTAAACGGATGCGTGCACCGTTGGCACCGCCGCGATAGTCGGAAGCGCGGAAGGTACGAGCGCTGTCCCATGCTGTAATGATCAACTCACGACGACTAATGTCACTGTCTAAAATCTGTGCTTTTAGCGTTGCAATATCATCAGCAGTCAAGTCCGTATTACCTGTAGGAATAGGGTCTTGCCATACAAAGTCTTCGCTTGGTACATCGGCACCTAAGTAACGAGATTTCGGCCCCAAATCGCGGTGAGTCAGTTTGAACCACGCTCTAGCAAACACTTCATCAAAGTATTCTGGGTTGTTATGGAATTTCTCTGAAATCTCGCGATAGATAGGATCTTTGCTCAATGCCATATCTGCATCAGTCATGATTGGGTTGCGACGTACACTTGGATCATGAGCATCTAACGGACGATCTTCTTCTTTGATGTCAGTTGGTTCCCACTGCCATGCACCTGCTGGACTTTTGGTCAGTGCCCATTCATGGTTCAATAGTAGCTCGAAATAACCGTGGTCCCACTGGGTCGGATTGGTGGTCCATGCGCCTTCGATACCACTTGAAACGGTATCGCCTGCATTACCACGACCTTTAGGATTGCGCCAGCCTAGACCTTGCTCTTTAACGTCAGCGGCTTCTGGCTCATCTTCTAGTATCGTCGCATCACCATTACCGTGACATTTACCAACGGTGTGTCCACCAGCGGTTAGAGCGACCGTCTCTTCATCGTTCATTGACATACGAGCAAAAGTAGTACGCATATCTTGAGCGGTTTTTAGTGGGTTAGGGTTGCCGTCGACACCTTCAGGATTGACATAAATCAAGCCCATTTGTACTGCTGCTAGTGGGTTTTCTAGTGACGTACGGTCTTCGTCGCTGTCATAACGGTTTTTGGTTTCAGCTAACCATTCGCGCTCAGAACCCCAGTAGATGTCTTTTTCTGGATGCCAGATATCAGCACGGCCACCAGCAAATCCTAGAGTTTTGAAACCCATAGATTCATAAGCCATGTTACCTGCCAAAATCATCAAATCGGCCCATGATAATTTATTGCCGTACTTTTTCTTGATTGGCCACAATAGACGACGTGCTTTGTCCAAGTTGACGTTATCTGGCCAGCTGTTCAATGGCGCAAAACGTTGATTACCAGTATTAGAACCGCCGCGACCATCAGAACGACGATATGTACCAGCTGAATGCCATGCCATACGAATCATCAAACCACCATAGTGTCCCCAGTCAGCTGGCCACCATTCTTGCGACTCAGTCATTAGGTTTTTTAAGTCATTCTTGACCGCTTCTAGATCTAGCTGTTTAAAAGCTTCAGCATAGTCAAAGTCTTCACCCATTGGGTCAGTCTTTTTGTCTTGCTGGTGCAATATGTCTAAGTTTAGTGCGTTTGGCCACCAATCTGTCGCAGCAGAAGCCGTGGTAGTATGTGCCTGATGCATAACAGGGCAGCCACCCATGCTAGGACGCTGAGGCTCGTGCGAGTTATCAACGTTTTCGCTATGGATCGTTGGACCCTGACCATCACCCTGCTCATAGGTTGTGTTAGTAGGCGCATTATTATTATTGCTTTCGTGATCTACAGGACAACGAGCAGCATCTGGGGCAGTGTTTTTGTCGGTGGTGTTATTGGCTGAGTCGGACATGGGATAACTCCTAGGCTATGATAATAGAAAGAACAAACCGTGAATCTCGGTAGTCGTTGTTTATGTACAAAGCATAACTAAGCTGAGTAGATTTATAAAACTAATATATAAGAATTATAAGTTTTAAATTACTAATCATAAAAAGCTTGATGTTTTGTTTATCTCAATCGCTATTAACGCCCTTGCTTATCATCGCCAGTTAAGAATAAACCAATAGAGTGCACCCAACCAATGAAGCCTGCGTCAATTTTACTACTACCTTTATATTACCTATAAATAATGTCATTGTCAGACATCTTTCAAAATAGGAATTAGCAATAAAAAAGAGAGCTAAAATAACCTTGGTAAAACACTGTGGTTTTTTGCGTTACGATTAAGAAATATAAGCGATTGCACATGGCCTGCAATCGCTAAGTTAATGCAAAAACATCTAGTCAAGATAAAGGTTCTCAAGTACCATAACTGGATTTTGTTGTAATCATAATATTGGTGCAACGTAGAGCAATTTTTATCGATCCTTTTGTCGATAACTGATTCTAAAGATTGATAAAAATTGTGCGCGGTTGTGTTCTTTGTCTGAATTGTTGGTGAGTTATTATGTCTGCTGTCAAATCTGTACCGCCCAATCAACCAATTGCCAAAAAGTCATGGGGCGAGGCTACAAAAGCTTATCTCGATCCTCGTGTCATTATTATGCTGTTTCTGGGGTTTTCAGCGGGTATACCTATTCTGCTGATTTTCTCAAGTCTGTCGCTATGGCTGAGAGAAGCAGGCATTGATCGTAGTGTCGTCACTATGTTCAGCTGGGCAGCACTGGGGTATTCGTTCAAGTTTATTTGGGCGCCATTGATTGATGCGCTCCCTGTGCCGTTTTTGACCAAGTGGCTAGGGCGTCGTCGTAGTTGGATGGTGGTATCACAGCTGCTTATCGTGCTGGCAATCTTTTTGATGGCAAGGGTAAATCCTGTTAGCGAAGATGTCTTGGTTTATATGGCAGGCGCGGCCGTGCTGCTTGGGTTCTCTTCTGCGACACAAGATATCGTGATTGATGCGTACCGTATTGAGCTTGCACCGCCATCTATGCAGTCTATTCTGTCCTCTATCTATGTGTCAGGCTACCGTATCGGTATGATTGTCGCAGGGGCAGGCGCGTTATATTTGGCTGATTATTTCGGCTCAAATGAGACATTTTATAGTTATGAAGCGTGGCGCAACACCTATTACATCATGGCAGGGGTTATGACGTTAGGGGTATTAACGACATTTGCCAGTTATGAGCCAACCGCTGAGACCCTGCAAAGTAAAAAGCAGAAGGGTAACTTAAAAGTATTCCTGATTTATTCAGCGTTACTACTTATCCCAGGTCTGCTGTTTGGTGTTATTTACCTAATTAATATTTTGATCAATACAGTATTTGATAGCACAGTGGCCTTGATACCACTAATGGTAATGCCAGCGATTAAGTTTTACTTTTTAGCATTGGTCGCGTGCGCGCCATTGTTATTACTGTACTTTATTATTAATCAACCAAAAATCATTAACAAAGCCCCGTTGGTCGCTGAAACTCGTGAAGACTACGTCAGACTGGTAGCGTTGTTTGTATTTTCAGTGATTGCCTTTATCACTGCTTATATATTGATGGGACAAGTCTTACCAGAGTTCGAAGGCGCGTTTTCTAGTTTCTTTGTAGAAACCTTGCACTTATTAGTAAGCCTAGGCGCGGCGATGGCCGCAGGTTATGTCCTGGTACAAGTAGGACTGGTAAAAAAAGAAGTGGCCATGGCAACATGGATCGAGCCTGTTTTAGACTTTTTCCGACGTTATGGCAAAAAAGCCTTGCTGCTATTAGCCTTGATTGGTCTATACCGCATCTCAGATATCGTCGCAGGCGTGATCTCCAACGTGTTTTATCAAGATATGGGCTTTAGCAAAACAGATATCGCCAATGCCGTAAAACTGGTCGGTGTGATTATGGCAATTGCAGGTGGCTTCTTGGGCGGGATTTTGGCTCAACGTTTCCGTATCATGCATGCCATGATGATTGGTGCAATTTTAGCGTGTGCGACTAACCTGTTGTTTGTGGTATTGACATATAACCCAGGTAGCCTGCCAATCATGTATATGGCAGTGATATTTGATAACTTGGCTGCGGGCCTTGCGAGTGCTGTATTCATCGCTTTCTTATCAGCACTGACATCGATTCGCTTTACTGCTGTACAGTATGCGATTTTTTCCTCATTGATGACGCTGATACCCAAAGTGATGGGTGGTTATTCTGGTGCTATCGTCGATAATATGGGTTATCCATTTTTCTTTATCTTTACCTTTGCTATTGGTATTCCAATTCTGGCACTGATCTACTTTGTCGATAGACATATTGTCATTGGTGATAACGATGATATTTATGGCGATGACAATAATGATGGCAGCGGTGGTAACGGGATAGGTGACAAACTAAGCAAAACCAATCCTAACCTGACCGATACCAAAGAACCGCCACGCGCATCAGAGTAGGCTAAGCAGCATTTTACTTCTATCCATTCATTGTTTTTTAAGAGCTATCTATGACCGTATCAACCATTCGTCACATCAAGCAGCAGATTCAACAGCTAACGAATGGTGATACTGATAATCAGCTGCCGTCGTTTTGGCTAACGGATTGGTTGTTGTATGTCATTGATAAGCCTGCGATAGCGTTGATGACTGATGAAGATTATCAGCTAACTGATAGTGAGGTCGCACGGTTCAATGACGGCGTGAATAAGATGCAGCAATGCATACCACTTGCGTACCTAACCGGACAGCAGGAGTTTTGGTCGCTTAACTTTAGGGTAAACGAGCATACTTTGATTCCTAGGCCTGATACCGAGGTATTGGTTGAGCAGGTATTGAACTGGATAAACGCTCAGCCAATACAACTCAGTAATAAGCGATTGTTAGATTTGGGCACAGGGTCAGGTTGTATCGCGATCAGTCTTGCCCATGAACTTAAGCAAGCTAATTGGCAAGTCGTGGCGGTTGATTTATCGTCAGAGGCGCTTAAAGTTGCTCAGCATAACGCCGTGAGCAATAATGTTGCCAATATTGAGTTTGTCCAAAGCAGTTGGTACCAAGCGTTACCTATTTACGATGAGCCGCAGTTTGATATTATTGTGTCAAACCCTCCTTATATTGACGAGACAGATGAGCATTTGGCAGGTCTAACAGCTGAACCGATTAGTGCGCTCAGTGCACCCAATCAGGGTTTGGCTGATATCGAGCATATCGTCCAGCAAGTAACGACATATCTCTGTACAGGTGGGTTATTAGCTATTGAACATGGCTATGATCAAGGTGATGCTGTTCGACAGTTGTTTTTGGATAATAATTTTGAGTCAGTACATACCATAAAAGATTACGGTGGTAATGATCGCGTCACGCTAGGGCAAGTCCAGTAGATAGTTTTTTGATAGTAGATTTCTTTGATTATAGGTTGTAGATGAATATGGTAGAAGAACTGGTACAGCTATCAGATGATGAGCTGCTCCGTTATGCTCGACAAGTATTATTAGATGGTTGGGATATGGACGCTCAGCTGCGATTGAAGACAGCACGTGTGGTCATAATAGGGGCAGGCGGCCTTGGTTGTCCTGCGTCTGAGACACTGGTACGTGCTGGAGTGGGTTATACTCATCTGATCGATGACGACGAGATTGAGGCGAGCAATCTACAACGGCAAACGCTGTTCTTGCCAGAAGACGTTGGGCAGTCCAAAGCATTGACTGCAGCGCAGATGCTGGCGCGCATTAATCCTTTGATAAAGACTCGCGGCACAGTCGCACGGTTAGATGAAGACAACGCTTATGAATTGCTCGATATGGCAGCAGGCAAGCCTGACTTACTCTTAGACTGTACGGATAATTTTGCCACGCGCGACATCATTAATCGTATTAGTGTACGCTACCAGATCCCTCTATTATCTGCCTCAGCAATTGCGATGCAAGGGCAGTTAGCACTGTTCGAACCTCAGCTCGATACTGGTTGCTATCATTGCGTGTTTGGCTCAGTGGTGCTTGACGAAGCCGCTGACGAACGTACGTGTGCCAACTCTGGTGTGCTAGCCAGTACCACTGCCGTCATGGGCAATTTGCAAGCCAATACTGCACTGCAATATTTAGGATTAACCAAAAATCTACTGACAAACAAGTTGCTCATATGGGATGGTAGTCAGATGCAGCAGCGGCTGATGGGTTATCGAAAAGACCCACAGTGTCCTGTCTGTAGCAGTCCTATAGTCAACTCTCTATAAATTGGATACGGTGTCAGGCTTGCTTAGTCTACGACTTGTAGTACTTTCACTCGCCTTCCTTGTATCCAAATTATATTGAACCTACTATAACTGAGTAATCTGATTTTAACGCATTTTTATATTGTATTGCCTATCTTCAAACATTCTTCTTATTACCATAGTTGTTTTTTATGAAAATTCATCGTCCGCATTTATTAAAACATACTTTTAATGTCGTTAATCGTGTTCGCCAAACAGCGAGCGTGGCAGGTCTGTCTGCGCTAAGAGTGGCAAAAGGTGAGAAACCTGACGCGATGCTACTCAAAGAAACTTTTGAGCAGTTAGGCACGACTTATATCAAAATCGGTCAATTTATCGCCAGTACACCGTCATTGTTTCCACGTGATTATGTCAAGGCTTTCCAGAGTTGCTTGGATCAAACCACGCCATTGTCTTATGCTTATATCGAGCAAGTGCTAAAAGAAGAGCTGGCGACTGATGACATGACCCTTGATGATACGTTTGCGCATATTGACTCAGAGCCATTGGCATCAGCTTCTATCGCTCAAGTGCATGCAGCACGGTTGCACAATGGTGATGAAGTAGTGCTAAAGGTACAAAAGCCTGGCGTCGAGACCATCATGCAGACCGATTTGGGTGTATTACATGGCGTAACTAAGCTACTTGAAATATTGATGCCATCGATGAAATTTGCGAGTATTGCACCGATTATTGATGAGATTCGCCTGCGTATGCTTGCCGAGACTGACTTTATCGCCGAAGCACAGAACATCCGCGATTTTCAGCAGTTCTTAGCGGTATCAGGCAATACTCGTGTCGTTGCACCAACCGTCTATGAGGATCTGACCACCAAGCGTGTACTGACGATGAGCCGTCTATATGGCGTCTCTATGGTCGATGAGTCGCTCATGCGCCAATACTGTGCTGATCCTGCACAAGTCATGGCAGACACTTTAAATACATGGTTTGCCAGTCTCATGTTATGCAATAGTTTCCATGCGGATTTACACGCTGGTAATTTGATGCTATTGACTGATGGTCGTATTGGATTTTTGGATTTTGGTATTGTCGGTAAACTCAAAGCTGAGAGCTGGCGTGCGTGCATGGGCATGATGCAAGCCATGCAAGACAGCGACTATCAAGCCATGGCTCGCCATATGATTGATATGGAAATGACACATGGTGGCAATAAAGTCGATGTGGCTGCATTGGGGAATGATTTGCAGCGTATGATGACAACCATCATGGCAGAAGATAAGACCTTTACGAGCGGTGTACCTTTCAATAGTAAAGAGCAAGCCGATGAGCTTAATAAAATGATGCTGGAGATTGTCGAAGTTGGCAAACGTCATGGTATCCATTTCCCACGCGACTTTGCTCTATTGACCAAACAGATGTTGTATTTTGATCGGTTTATGCGTACGCTAGCTCCAGATATGGATATGTTTAGCGATCAGCGGGTACAAATGCTAGGGCAAGATACGGTAGAGACGCCAACGTTAGACGTATCATAGCTTTCTCGGATACTTTATGCTTGCCTACTATATTTAATAACTTCTCTATTTCTGTGTTTATTTATTACTGCTTTTGACTGTCTAACACAAAGGATTGTGTGCTAATTGCCGCAAAAATGGCGCTGTCATGATGACTGCTTTTAAAAGCCGTATGGTCCCGACGATTACCAACGAAACTGCCATTGCCTGTATCGGTATGTACTGCATGGCAGTCGTTATGGGTTATGGACGCTTTCTGTTTACTGCCACCTTACCGGATATTATGGTGCAATTGTCGCTATCAACGACCATTGCAGGCTGGCTGGCATCAATCAATTATATCGGCTACTTTATCGGTGCACTTATCGCCATGTTTGTGCCTCAGCGCTCGACATGGCAGGCGATGACGCTGTGGGCGATTATCAGTGTTGTCACCACGATGTTACTCGTCATACCAAATATGTCGCTCATGCTATGGTATGTCATTCGCTTAATCGCAGGCATTGCAAGTGGCGTGGCGATGATTCTAAGCTCATCGTTTGTCATTCAAACCCTTAGCCCTGAGCGCCGTTCTGTATTATCAGCAGTTCATTATGCAGGTATTGGCGTTGGCATTAGTGCTTCTGCCATCGTGACGTGGTGGCTATTGAAGTTAGACTATCACTTCGATGTAATTTGGCTAGTGGCAGGCGTCACCAGTTTACCGCTTGTGTGGCTGCTGTATGCAGTAAAACCAAGACAAGTAGAGACTGTTGGTTCGCAACAGATTGATGCAAAACAGCACGTATCAGTGCATCAGACCTATGTAAACTTCAAACGCTCCTTATATGAAGCCATCTCTGGACACCATAAAGCGCTTACTTTACTTTTCGTTAGCTACGTACTGGCAGGGTTTGGTTATATTAGCTCAGCAACTTTTTTGCCCGTCATGGCAGCACAACGTCTAACAACACAGATGTATGCTGGACTCATGATTTGGTTGGTTGTTGGTATTTTTGCAATGTTGTCAAACCCCCTATGGGGCGCGCTTGCCAAACGTATCGGTGAGCTAAAAACCTTGATGGGGCTGACGGCATTGCAAGCATTTGGCATGTGCTTGCCTATATGGTTTGATGGTGCACTTGGCTTATATGGCAACGCTGCGATTTTGGGATTGACCTTCGTCGGTATGGTATCGATGACACTGACTTTATTTAAAAACATCAATCCTGCCTATTCTAATTTACTGATTGCTTTGGCAACGTTGGCTTATGCATTGGGGCAGTTTTTGGGACCTTTGGTGACAGTGGCACTGGCAGGGAAAGATGGCAATTTCAATGCAGGGTTGCTTGTTGCTGCTTTCGGGTTGATGATCGGATTTGTACTATTGGTATGGTTCCGTCGACAGTCACCAACGACCGCTTAGATCGTCTAAACCACGCTACGGCTAAATACTTCTCGTAATTCAAAACTGGTATGAACTTGGGCCACGCCTTCGATACGATTGAGGCGATGCAATAAAAACTCTTCGTAATGTGTCATATCACGTACCCTGACCTTAATCAGATAGTCTTCGGTGCGGCCTGTAACAATACTACAGCTAATGACTTCCTCAAAGCTCTGAACTTTGCGTTCAAACTGCTCAAAACGTTCTGCTGTATGTCGATCCATGCTAATAGCGATAAACACGGCTAGCGGATAGCCAAGTTTTTGTGCATCTGTTTTGGTGTGGTAGCCAGTGATAATGTTCGCATCCTCTAAGCGTTTGATACGACGTGCGCAAGGGGTGGCAGACAGGTGGACGCGTTCAGCAAGTTCAGTAATACTCATGCGCGCCTGCGTTTGCAGTAAGCGTAGCAACTGTTTATCTATCTCGTCTATATCTGCAGTTCCTGTACTATCAATATAATTGTCTGGCATTTCTCAAGCCTTAATAGTGAATTAATTCGATTATAATGTCTAAATTGTGTTTTTCCACTAAAATAACAGAAAATAAAGTAAAAGAAAGCAGGTTTCTCTCTGTTAAACTTTGATATTATTATGGTATGAACACTAGTTATCTCGTATGATAAATACTGATCTAATCAACAGCTAATCGCCTAGCTAAATATATAAATAACCATATCATCTAAGGATTGATTATGTCTGACCAAGCCACGCACACTGCAGCCACAGGGACTGCAAAGATCACACCAAAAAGTGCCGCTTTTGACTTCCGTAAATACCGTCCATTTGCATTTGCGCCATCGCTGCCAGATCGTACTTGGCCAAGCAAGACAATTGAGAAGTCACCGATATGGGCAAGTGTGGATCTGCGTGACGGTAACCAAGCACTGATTGATCCGATGACCATTGAACAAAAAATGCGCTTCTTTAAGACCCTAGTAGATGTTGGTTTTAAAGAGATTGAGATTGGTTTTCCGTCAGCGGCGCAGGTAGAGTTTGACTTTGCGCGTAAGCTTATCGAAGAAAACCACGTACCTGAAGATGTAACGCTACAAGTATTGGTACAAGCGCGCGAGCATTTGATTGCCCGTACTTTCGAATCATTGAAAGGTGCTAAACGTGCGGTTGTCCATGTCTATAACTCAACCAGCCGTGTACAACGTGAAAAAGTCTATGGCAAAGATAAAGCTGAAATCAAAGAGATTGCTATTGCAGGTGCCAAGCTATTACAAGAATATGCAGCAAAGTACCCTGAGACAGATTGGGTATTTCAGTACTCGCCCGAGAGCTTTAGCCAGACAGAGACTGAATATGCCGTAGAGGTTTGCGATGCAGTGTGTGAGGTGTGGCAACCACAGCAGGGTCAGGAAGTTATTTTTAACTTGCCAGCTACTGTTGAAGCTTCTATGCCTAATGTCTTTGCTGATCAAGTAGAATATTTCTGCCGCAATCTAGCGCAGCGTGAGCATGTGATTGTGAGCTTGCATACCCATAATGACCGTGGCTGTGCGGTAGCAGCAGCTGAATTGGGCGTGCTTGCAGGTGCCGATCGTATCGAAGGCACATTGCTTGGTAACGGTGAGCGTACAGGCAACATGGATATCATGGTCATGGCCATGAACTTATTTAGCCAAGGTATCGATCCTGAGCTTGATTTTAGCAACATGAGTGAAATCGTACAGGTGGTGAGCGAATGCAATAATTTACCATTGCACCCTCGTCATCCTTATGTAGGCGAGTTGGTCTTCACGGCATTTAGTGGCTCACATCAAGATGCTATCAAAAAATCTCTCGACTACAATGAAAGCAATCAGAGCGAAACAGACAACGTCTGGGACGTGGCTTATCTACCTATCGATCCTGCGCATATTGGCCGTAGCTATCAAGATGTGGTACGTATCAATAGCCAATCGGGTAAAGGCGGCGTCGCATATATCTTACAACGTAACTACGGTTTCAACTTACCACGTTGGATGCAGATTGACTTTAGCCGTGTGGTACAAAAGCAAGCTGAAGCGGCGGCACGCGAGCTGCAGAATGATGAAATCTTGCAGACCTTTGAAGATACTTACTTGCAGCAGGGTAAGTTTGAGCTGCTAGACTATAGCGTCAACAATAAAGGCGGTGCGGTTTACTTTAGTGGTCAGGTGCAGATGAATAGCGATACCATCGATATTGATGGTACGGGTAACGGCCCATTGTCATCGTTTATTGATGGACTTGCGCAGCATACGGGCAAATCACTACATATTATTAACTATGCAGAGCATGCGATTAACCCGCATCATAACAGTGGTAATGGTATCGATGATGATACCAATAGTGATAACAAAACCAATGCCAATGCTGCCGCTTATATACAGCTTAATGTCGACGGCGAGGTATACTCAGGCATCGGTACTTGTAGCAGTACAGTATCAGCCATGCTAAAAGGGGCGTTATCAGCCTTTGCTCAAGCGCTAAATACAGAAGCTGCTTAGTGTTAAGTAGTCATTAATATCACGCAGAATTCTGTATGCTAATAACGCCATCGCTTCTTGTCTCTAGCAAGTAAAGCGATGGCGTTATTTTTTGCTATAAATACCTATGACATTCCGACTACAGGTTTATGAGCAATAGCATAATGTTACTTGTGTTTTTGGTGTCTAAGACTTACGCTAATGTATATATTAAAATATTATAAATAAAAGGTTAATTATGGAACCTATCTCATTTGCTTCATTCACGCTGGCCTCTATTTTGGCCTCAATACCTGCGAATGGTGAGGCTATTACCAAGCCGACCATTACCACTCATATTAGTCCAGCCATTGCCGGACAGTGGGAAATAGACTTGAACAGCAGCGCTCATTCTACTCATGCTATGATGACCAAGGAAGCGGAAGCTAATCAGTCGGCGTCAGATAGTGCGCAACAGCCTAGCAGTATAGAGCCTAAGGTAACGGCAGGCATGGACGGCGGCGTACTGACTCAAAGTGAAGAGCGGGTTCTAAACATTACACCAACTACTAGCAAAAACTTACTTGCGTCAGTTGGTCAGTCTAACCAGTGCCGTGAGCTATATAACTTTAGTGCGGATAATGAGATGTGGTCTGTCAGCGGCAAAGAGTGGACATACGGCCGCTATCTAGTCACCCACCGTGAAGAAGGTCTGCCAGTTATTGCGATTAAGACCGTTTATGATAATAATGAAGTAGATTGCTCAGGCAATCAGATCGACCAGACTGATGAAGCGTTGATTGCATTTATCAATCATGATGGCAACCAGATGCAATGGTGCGCTGACCCTGATGGTAACGAATGCTTTATGAACTTCAATAGAGTGTTACCATAATTAGAGATGCTCATTGTACTTTACTTATAATTGACAGCTTAGTGATGACATAAAAAAACCGCTATATTAATAGCGGCTTTTTTATGTGCTGTTTTAATTAAAGTTGCGACTAAACTTAGAGAACTCTATAAGTAGTATTTCAGCTTACGAGTCTTTTTTAGCTTTATTCGCGGTCAGCAGCTCTCTTTCGAGATAGTGAATATTTTGCGCTTCACGAGTAAAGTTATCATCCGCCAAAATCACATCACGATGTAAAGGAATATTGGTTTTGATACCTTCGATAATCAGCTCATCAAGGGCATGTACTGTCTTAGCAATGGCTTGCTGACGAGTTTGACCGTGACAGATAAGCTTACCAATCAATGAATCGTAATAGGTCGGTATCTCATAGCCAGGGTATAGATGAGAGTCAAAGCGAATGCCAGAACCACTTGGCGTGAACAATTGACTGATAGTGCCTGGGCAAGGCACAAAGGTCGCTGCATCTTCAGCATTGATACGACATTCGATCGCATGACCTTGGATCTCAATCTCGCTTTGACGATAAGATAGGCCATAACCGGCAGCAATTTTGAGCTGTTCAACCACAACATCGATACCAGTAATCATCTCAGTTACTGGATGCTCAACCTGTACACGAGTGTTCATTTCAATAAAGAAAAACTCGTTATTTTCAAACAAAAATTCAAACGTACCAGCACCGCGATACTTAACAAGCTCACACGCTTTTACGCAAGCTTTTAAGATTGGCTCACGTACATCATCTGGGATATCTGGGGCAGGTGCTTCTTCTAGGACTTTTTGATGGCGACGCTGTAATGAGCAATCACGGTCATATAGATGGATAGCATTACCATTACCATCACCCAACACCTGTACTTCTACGTGGCGCGGGTTTTGTAGATAGCGCTCCATATAGACAGTGTCATCACCGAACCAGAGCTCAGCTTCTTGTTTGGCGGCTTGTACCTGACCAATTAGTTCGTCAAAGCGTTCAACCACACGCATACCGCGTCCACCGCCGCCAGAAGCCGCTTTAATCAATAGTGGAAAACCGATATTGCGGGCTTGCTCTTCAGCATTATGCAGGGTCACAGCGCCAACTGAACCAGGTACGGTTGGTACGCCCGCTTTTTTCATAGCATTGATGGCAGAAACTTTGTTGCCCATAAGGCGAATATGATCAGCATTAGGACCAACGAAGGTCAATCCTGCTTCTTCTACTTGTTCAGCAAATTCAGCATTCTCAGACAAAAAGCCATAACCGGGATGGATAGCATCTGCACCAGTGATTTCAGCAGCGGTCAAGATGGTATTGATATCAAGGTAGCTTTGGTTAGCATTAGGCTTGCCAATACAAATTGCCTCATCAACAAAGCGCAAGTGCATCAAGTTGGCATCAGCAGTAGAGTAGACACCTACCGTTTCGATACCTAGCGCTTTACAGGCGCGGACGATGCGCAGGGCAATTTCACCTCTGTTGGCAATGAGCAATTTTTTTATCATGGGTTCATCCTTGTCGAAGCGTCAGTCATTGACTGAGTTTCGATACATAGCATCATGTTGTTTAGCATTGACGCGGTATATATACCAAAAGTCAGCCATAATGAAATAAAGTATGGCAAATATCGTTACGCCTTATAGCGTATGACAGGTTGACCGAACTGTACGACTTCAGAGTTATCTACCAAGATTTCGTCAACAATACCACTTTGAGTCGCTTCAAGCGGGTTCATAATTTTCATAGCTTCGATGATACCTAAGGTATCACCTGCCTGAACCTTTTGACCGACTTTTACAAATGGTGGGTCATTAGGGCTTGGTGCTGAATAGAAAACACCAACCATTGGTGAAGACTCAACGCTACCCGCTTTTTCTGCAGGTTTGCCTTCGACAGCGGCAGCAGGAGCAGCGCTCGCAGCTGGGGCAGCCATCATAGTTGGCGCAGGCGCGTCATAGTGACGAGTTAAGCTAATATGCTCGTCGTCAGAACTGATTTCTAAATTAACCAGTTCACTTTCTTCCATAAGGGCGATGAGGGTGCGTATTTTTTCAATATCCATAGTTTTTATCTGGCCTTGTACTAAATTCGAGAAATAGTGTAACTAAATATTGTCTAATTAATTGCTAATGATACCTAGATTCAGGGCAATGAGCAATCAATGTACAGTTGTTAACTGAGAATTTTTACATATTTTGACGTAAGCCATCTTTTTAGCAAGAAAATATCTACGATTTTTCATAGTCTGTATGATCAAATGACGCTAATAATGATTATAAAATTCAATCCATAAGCAATTGGCTTAACCCCATAGCACAGTTAAGCGTTTTTGCTGATAGCGTAGACGCAAAGTAAGTAAAATAGATGATAAGAACAAACCTGTAATTAACGCCATCCAAAATCCTTGTGCGCCAACGTCAGTGAAACGCACTAGATAGACGCCAAGTGGTAGGGCAACTAACCAATAGCAAAACAGTGTTACCCACATCGGTATGGTGGTATCTTGCATACCGCGTAATATACCAGCGACATTAACCTGCCAGCCATCAAATAACTGATAGGCGAGTGCAAAGATAAGCAAATGCATAGACTGGGCTCTAACCTCTGGGTTATCAGTGAATGCTGCTGCCAGTTCTGGTCTGAATAACCATATCCCCAGCATGCAGGTCAAAGCGATCAATACGGTCCATACCAGTCCAGTAGCTTGCACTTGGCGCAGTGCTAATAGGTTTTTTTGACCAAATCGATTGGAGACCATGATAGTGAGCGCCATGGCGACCGATATCGGTATCATAAATAGCTGTGAGGTCACTGACAGCGCCACTTGATGCGATGCTGTTGCCAGCTCTCCTAATGGACTGATAACGAGTGCACCTAAGCTAAATAAACTGGCTTCAAAGAAGATAGAGATGCCAATAGGAATACCAAGTTTTAACAGCTTTTTTATCTGTGTACGATTGGGACTAGAAAAGCCATAAAAAAATCGCGTACTTACAAATTCACGACGTTTTGTGAAGCTAGTATAGGCCGCAAGCAATAGGACATTTATCCATAACACCAATGCTGTCGCCACCCCGCAGCCTGCACCGCCCATTTCTGGCATGCCAAATAACCCATGAATAAAAATATAGTTCAAGGGAATATCTGCGAGCAGGCCAATGATACTGATAACAGTGACAGGCTCGGGACGACCCAGTGCCTCGCAATAACTGCGTAGAACGGCATATACAGCGAGCGCTGGGAAACCAAATGAGACACCATGTAAATATTGCGTCGCTATCGGCTGAATGTTTTCTGGGACACCCATAATGCCAAGAACATTGGGAGCCAAATTGACAATGATAAAACCGATAATGCCAATAACACCTGCGGTCCATAGAGACTGCTGCGTGATATGCGGTACTTGGCCGTGCTGGTCTTGACCAATTGCTTCACCAATTAGAGGCGTGGTTGCGATAAGCACACCTGTGGCCAATAAAAACAGCGGTAGCCAAATACCAGACCCAACGGCTACCGCCGCCAAATCAAGCGCCGATACTTGACCTGCCATGATGGCATCGACCACGCCAAGTGCGGCTTGGCAAAACTGAGTAATCAAAATAGGGAGGGCGAGTACGCCTAAACGTAAGCTGTAGCTTTTAAAATCTTTGAAAGACAATGGAAAAACCATGGTAAGCAACTTTTTATTCTTTGCGGTAATTGTTATTAAGGTAGTTATTATTAATAAACAAACACTGCTATCAATCGATTAAGGTTGACGCAGCAAGGAGAGTGTAGTGCCGACGATAATACTCCGATAAATAATATGAGCAAGCTTATAATGTTGCATAAGTAGATAGACAGAGTATGAAAATAAAAGTAAAGACACTAAAATAAAAATAACCCGTCGATCCAAGTAATGGATTGACAGGTCATATACATAGTAAGATGGTAAAGAAGCCACACTATGATGTCAACGCTTTAGCGCCGCTATGTAGGTATTAATCTTAGGTTTTTTGTACTCTATTTCATAGCCAATAGCCAATAGCCAATAGCCAATAGCCAACTCAATGAGTTTGCTCCGGCAACAACTCAAGTGTCTCTGCCATATCCATAATCGCTTGCCAATGTTTGGGCTCTAATGGAATCACTGTTAATTGCTGACAGCCTTTCCTTAGTAATAAAGAATCTTCCAAAGATGGCAAAAATTTTAGCTCTGATAATGGTAATACCTCTGTAAAAGCTTGCTCAAAGGTGAGATCGACCATATACCAGCGAGGTGCATCTTCAGTCGCAATAGGATCATAATGACGATGCTCAGGGTGAAATTGAGTAGGATCAGGATACCCTGCTGTAGTAACTGTCATAATACCAGCGACTCCAGACGGCTTGGCGCTAGAGTGATAAAAGAATACCTTGTCACCAACTTTCATATCATCACGCATAAAATTACGTGCACGATAGTTGCGAACGCCATCCCATCCGTCGGTGTCCAAACGCTGCAAATCTTCAATACCAAAAAATTTAGGGTTGGATTTCATTAACCAATATGCCATATATCTGTCCTTTTATTTTTTATTTATTCTTCAATTCGTTCTTAAAATTATTAGGGTTAGTTTCTATTGACTCACCCTCAAACATGTTTTAAACAGTTTCTGTTTTTAGTAGAGGCTTTTTTTAACGGACCCTCTATATACTGCCCATAAGTTGCGATGGTGAATAGGGCGTTTCTACGTGTTTTTGTTAATAGTTTTATGAGAGATAGGCTTTTCTTTATCTCATCTAGTCGCTATCCTAGCGTTACTTTCAAGACCGATCATTATTGATCACTACAAAATAAGTTTATTTATGCCCAAAGTAAATACAGACAGCATGCCAAATGACCTGAATACGTTAATCCTTACTGAACCAACGACGGATACTATCGCGGTAGACGTGACCGACATTCCATTGTCTCTTTACATTCACATTCCGTGGTGTGTGAAGAAGTGTCCTTATTGCGATTTTAATTCGCATGAGCTACCGATGGACAGCGAACTATCCATGTATGAAGATTATGTCGATGCGTTACTGTTAGATGCCGCGATGCAGCAACCTTTAACTCAGGGCCGAAAAATTGGTTCGATATTTATCGGTGGTGGTACGCCGTCTTTGCTACCCATTTCTCAGTATCAGCGATTGTTTACTGGGTTACGTACATGTTTTGAATTTGCAGAAGACATCGAAGTCACGATGGAGGCCAATCCGGGCACGCTTGAGCATGCGCCATTCGCGCAGTATTTAGAAGTTGGTATCAATCGTCTGTCTATCGGTGTACAAAGCTTTGCCGCTGATAAGCTTAAAGTACTTGGGCGTATCCACGATCCTGTGCAAGCGTTATCAGCAATTCGAGCTGCCAAAGCGGCTGGGTTTGTACGGGTCAACGTCGACCTGATGCACGGTCTACCGCAGCAAACCATGAATGAAGCGCTAGAAGATATCCAAATGGCGCATGATGCTGGCGCAACGCATATCTCTTGGTATCAACTGACTATTGAGCCAAATACCGTGTTTTACCGTAGCCAGCCTATTTTACCCGATGAAGACAATTTGGCAGATATCGAACAAGCAGGGCAATCGTTATTGCAGCAATTAGGCTATAGTAATTATGAGGTGTCGGCATGGACAGGTGCGTCAGATAAACCATGTCGTCATAATATCAACTATTGGCAGTTTGGCGACTATTTAGCAATCGGCGCTGGGGCACATGGTAAAGTAACGATTGGTCGTAACGATAGCAATGGTAGTAACTCGTCAGACGTAAAAGATAAAATGGAAGATGACTTTTTAATAGCGTCAGGTATCTATCGCTTTAGCAAATCACGTTTGCCAAAAGATTATGTAGTAATAAATCCAGATGCCACAGAGAAATCTGACATACGCCAAATCACACCAAAGATGGTTGGCTGGCAAGCGATTGATCAAGAGGAGTTAGTGAGTGAATTTATGCTAAACGCGCTGCGCTTACATGGCGGCGTCGCTTGGTCACTGTTTGAAGAGAGAACTGGATTAACCATTGATAGTATTGCTGAACAAGTAAACAGTCTGGTCAAACAAGGGTTGTTGGTAGATAGTGATACGCAGTTGCAACCGACGGTATTAGGTCAGCGTTATCTCAATCAGATATTACGCGCGTTTTTATAAAATCGTGCTTGAGTAATTGTTTAACAGCAGCGAAGTAAGAACACAAAAAAGACTTATCAAATGAATGATAAGCCTTTTTAAAAATCTAAAAAAAGCAGACCTTAGATTTTATCTTGTACGTCTTGTGCACCGCCAGTTACAGCATTTCCAGCGCTTGACACGTCTTGGCCAAGGCCTTTGAACGTGTTGCAACCAGTTAAAACGAACATAGCAGTTAAAGATGCGATGATTACTTTTTTCATAATAGTATCCCCAAAAATAAGTGAGTGGTTATAAGTAACAACAGTGATGCTGAGCATCGTGCTCAAGCTTCACTGAAGAGGTATTGGATGTGACAGTCATACATAAATGCTATCGCGTTATCCATTACAGACATCATAATGAAAGTTAAAAACGCTGCACAGTATCAAAATGTAATTATTGGCAGTAAACTGTAACTTTCGATTACCTACCGCTCATAAACTTAAATAATAGAGCGCTGAATATTTTTGGAGTAAGAATGACCATCCATATTGTGCTAGTAGCACCAAAAATGCCGAGTAACACTGGCAATATTATTCGACTGTGTGCCAATAGCGGGGCACAGCTACATTTAGTTAGACCATTAGGGTTTGAGCTTGATGACAAAAAACTACGCCGCGCAGGTCTGGATTATCATGAATATGCTCATTTACAGGTGCATGATGATTGGACAGCTGCAAGTCAAGCATTGCAAGCTGCTGACTGCCATGTCGTTACGGCATTGACAACCAAGCTAAGCAAACCGTTTTACGATTATGACTTTGGCAAAAACTCGGACTCTGACGCATCTGATAATTCTGTTATGCCCAATATTGCGCTAGTTTTCGGTTCTGAGACAGCAGGTTTGGCAGATGATATACGCGAAGATATCGGTGCTGATAACTGGCTAAGACTGCCCATGCTAGCTGACTCGCGTAGTTTAAACTTATCGAATAGCGTAGCCATTTGTTTGTACGAAATATGGCGACAGCAAGGATTTACAGGCGATGAGGGTCGTAGTGTCGGTTATGAGACGTTGACAGTCTATGACCCAAAATAGCGTTTCTATAAAGCAATAACTATAGACTTAAAAGTATTTGCGTACTTAATGAGCAGTAAAATATTAGATACTGCTCATGTACATATGATGAGTTTCTAGTGCGACATTGATTGTATTTGATCGCTTATAAAGTACTTATAAACAATTTGGTGGTTTGGGTAGTCCTGCCAAGCGATTGACATGACGCGCAACCAAACCTGTATTAAACAATTGCTGTAGCTTTTGATTGCTAATATCGAGTTCTGGCAAAGTCTTTTGTAGCCATTTGATTAATGGACGGGTTGCTGGCGCGTGATTAAATTTATCAAAAAACGCGCGCACTTGTTGCAAAACTTCTAAATGCTCATCGCTTAGATTGACTTCTAGTGTGTCTGCCAATTGCTGCGCAATCACAGGTGTCCAAATCGTATGGTCACACAGATGGCCGTCTTGATCTAATTCGATATCAGCCGCTGATAATGTAGCATTGTGAATGGTCATGTCGTTACTCATAAGGCAATCGTCACCACTTTGTCAAACTGACTGCTCTGAGTCAATTCGACCCATTCTGCGTCGGTTAAAATAGCAGTCAACTTAGTCTCTAAATTAAGCTTGCCAGTTGTATTTGCCGTGAGCTGTGCGATGTCATCTGCTAATGCGTAAATACCAGCAATATCCTCGATATCGCTATCATTTAAATAAGCATTGAGCCAATCGATAAAAGCAGGAGTGCTGCCAAGCAAGAGGATACTGTCGCCCGTGCGCCAAGTGCGAGACATCTCTTCAGTACTGCGTCTAAGGGTAGCCATCGTGCTATGCAATTGATATAAAGTTGCCATAAAGGTGTCCAATTACGTGCTTTATTATTTTATAAATCTAAGTTATACAGCGTCTTAAAAGGTAAGTATCTGCTCAAAGTCTTGTGAGTTGATGACCTCTGGCACGAGTGTGAGCTGTAATGCCAGATCTGTCGGTAACATACCAGTGACCCAGCCACTAAAGACATCATCAGGTAGCCAAGCTGCGGGCATATCGTAAAGCTCAAGTGATTGAATCATGCCATGTAGCCGCGAGTCAGATTGCATCAATAAGCCAAAGACAGGCGCATCTAAGAACAATTGCACCTCATGACCAAATGTCGCTAAAGTTAGCGCAAGCGCACAACCTTCGTAGCTTGCTGCTTCAGTGGGCGTGTGCAGCTGAATTAATAATCTCATAATCTATTCCTAAAAATATTTACCGCTACCAGTGATGTTAATAGACAAACCATCAAACGACACGCTATCAAAACTGTATCAAACGACTGTCATCTTGCATCATCATCGCAAGCTCACTGAGTCCCACTAAGGTAAACCCTGTCGCAAGATTGGCACCGTCAAGCTGATGGCGTGAGCTATTGTCTACATCACTCACGCCGCGGCTAAGGGCTGTACTGACACAGACAGGCAGGGGTAATTGATACTGCTCAGCCAATGACTGCCATTCTTTGGTCAAGTCTAATTGATCGGCTGACTGCCAACGTAATCGATTGGCTATGTGAGCCGAATCACCATAAAAGAAGACATTGAGCAGGGGTTGTTCAGAGGTAGCATTATCGCTGCTACCTATGCTATTAGTGTCATTGTTATCAATATCATGACTATTCGCTGCGCCCTTCAGATAAGCACGTGCGTAGCGTAACGCTAAGTGTGCCAATGGGTGACTAGGGTCAGCAGTAATCAGTAGTAACGGGGTAGTGGTCGTCATAAGGCGCGGTATCACATATTATAAATAAGAGTTTAGAAATTATGGCCGAGTTGCTATAAATGCTTTGTATAAAGTCATTTGGTCGTTATTATTATAGTGCTTGTGTGCAAATTTGCGTGACAGAAAACAGAATTTATACTGATAATGAGACATGCAGCGGATCATACTGTCACATCAAATATCGTTATGTCATAAAAGAGCGGCGCGTCGTCTCTATCAAAGTTGTTTATGCTAACATAAAGCGCCGCAAACCAAGTAGAGTCACTGTTATTTAACGTGGTTTTATCTCAAGTGTAGGCACATTGAGTATTATTATTTGATGCTGTGACTGCCTCGTAAGAAAAAACAATAAACTTATGAGCTAGGTTCACGTAGTCTTACCATTCTATGTAAGGAGTTTTTGTCACTATGTTACCTGCTATGCCCTCACGTGTGAACAATGGTACAGATTATCAGCCTACCGTAGAACAACTGCAAGTCCTGCAGACAGCGAGCGAATTTGCTTATCAGATTTGGGAGAGTCGGACCGTCTCATGTCAGACGTTTTTGCGTAGCTATCCATTGAATAGTACGCTGACCCGTCAGCAAATCGATGATCTGATACAAGATTATACGCTAGATGAGAACTATCAACTTGCTGATGAAATCAAGGTCATGAGTGGTCTGCGTCACTTGCGCACGCTACTAATGATGCGCTGGATTTGGCAAGACGCCTTGCAAGCGATCAGTCTAGAGCAGCTGACCGATGAGTTGTCTGAATTTGCAGATGGTTGTATCTCTTTTGCTAAGGATTATACCTATCAGCACTTGGTTGCTAAATATGGCGAGCCGACCTTTATCAATGAACAAGGCAATATACAAATCGATGATATGGCAATCATGGCCATGGGTAAACTTGGTGCGCAAGAGCTGAATTTATCAAGTGATATTGACCTAATATTTGTGCATCAAGCACGCGGCGAGACCAATGGCAATAAGGCAAAAGGCACACGTAGCATAGACAACAAACGCTTTATGACCAGATTGGGTCAAGGCATTATTAAACTGCTTGATAACAAGACCGCTGACGGTTTTGTCTTTCGAGTAGATATGCGCTTACGTCCATGGGGTGATGGAAGTGATTTAGCCATTCATCTGTCCGCATTACAAAAATACTTTACGATGCATGGGCGTGCATGGGAGCGTTTTGCTTGGTTAAAAGCGCGCGTAGTCGGACAAATAGACCAGCCATTTTATGAAGAGATACAAGCGCTGATTAAGCCATTTGTCTTTCGTTATTACGTGGACTACAGTGCGTTTTCGGCATTGAGAGAGATGAAATCTCTTATTCAAAACCAAGTTGCACAGCGTGAAGATTTGGACAATATCAAGCTTGGTGCGGGTGGTATTAGAGATATTGAGTTTATCGTACAGGCATTCCAGCTTATCTATGGCGGCCGGCATCCACAGCTGCAAATCAAACCTTGCTTACAAGCGATGCAAGTATTGTGTGAGCTTGGCTATCTGGAGCATTCAACTTATGAGCAGCTACAGGCCGCGTATCGGTTTTTACGTCGGCTTGAGCACGCTATTCAAGCGATTAATGACCAACAGACCCAGCGCTTACCACACGATGAGCAGTGGCAGCATAATCTAGCAGTGACGCTGAATTTTGAAAACTGGCATGCGTTATTAGATCAGCTTAATCTTCATCGCGACAGTGTCAATGTGCCGTTTGAGCGTATGGTCACTGAACGTCAAATACCTGATAATGAAGATACCGATCTAGAACCAGAGCACTTAGATGAGCAAATTGCTCGTTTAAATGAAGTGCTGACAGAAGAAAATCGCAAGTTACTACAGAACTTTTGGCAATCAAAAATGGTGGCTAACTTAAGTGATGAGGCCAGAGAGCGTTTAGACGATGCGTATCCTGTTATTGTCCATGCGTTGTTAGCGCATCAAGAACAGCAGCAACTTGCCAATACTGCTTTACCAAGATTGATCTCACTGCTTGAAGCGATTTGTCGCCGTTCTATCTACTTGGTCATGATTGCTGAAAACCCTAATGCAACGATTGAGCTGATTCCAATGCTATCTGCCAGCCCGTGGATCGCAAAAGAGTTGGCTCAGTATCCTGTATTATTGGATACTTTTCTGCAGCAGCGTTATCGCCATCTGCCAGATAAGCGTGAGCTACGTGATATCTTGCGCCAACAATTACTACGCGTCGAGCCAAACGATGAAGAAGAGCTATTGAGCGTCCTACGCCTGTTCAAAAAGAATCAGGTGTTGGCGGTCGCTGCTAGTGATGTATTGGCTGAGCGTCCGATAATGAAAGTGTCGGATTCATTGACTTATATCGCTGAAGTCGTACTAGAAGCAGCATTAGAGCGCGCTTTTGCAGAGATTGTTAATCGTTATGGGTATCCTATTGGCCAAGATGGCGACCCAGTCACTGAAGCGGACTGCGGCTTTGCGATTATCGGTTATGGCAAGCTTGGTGGTTTAGAGTTGTCGTATTCTTCAGATTTGGACTTGGTATTCCTACACAAGATAAAAGAGCAAGGCATGACCACTGGTGAAAAATCAGTCAGTGGTATGAAGTTTGCCGCGCGTCTTGTACAAAAGCTGATGAATTATCTCAATACTCAAACACGTGATGGCCGTGCCTATGAGATTGATATGCGTCTACGACCTTCAGGAAATGCTGGCATGATGGTGGTGTCTTGTCATGCCTTTGAAACCTATCAAATGGATAAAGCATGGTCATGGGAGCATCAAGCGTTGGTACGTGCTCGTGCAATTTGCGGAGACAGACGAGTCACTGCACGCTTTTGCGATATTCGCCGCGACGTATTATCATTGCCACGGACATTGGATCAAGTACGTAGTGAAGTCACCAGCATGCGTATCAAAATGCAAAAGCATCTAGGCACGAGCCAATGGCAGCAGGAGGCGGGTAAGTTTCATCTTAAACAAGATGCAGGCGGGATTGTAGACATTGAGTTCTTAGCACAATTTGCCGTATTGGCTTACTCACATGAATATCCAAGTTTGACCAAATGGAGCGATAATGTACGAATTTTTGCAGAAGTTGCTTTGCTTGGTATTTGGAATGACCAAGTCTGTCAGGATTTGACCGATGCCTATCTAAGGATTCGTGCTGCCACGCATCAGTTGGCACTATCAGAGCAGTCTTTGCTCGTTGATGAGTCATTGTGGCAGGAGACGCGAGCGTTAGTACAGTCACAATGGCAGCATCTCATGGGTGTGGAGACAGACGACGAGTAATATCTAAACTTGTATGATTCAGGTCTTGCCGATAGTCCAAGAGACGCTTAAACTGTAATGCGTTACGATAAATAGAAGCTATGAATAAAGGCCCTCAACAAAAACTATGGATAGAATTGGTAGCTGGAAACGATATAATTAAAAACCATATAGTGCCAAACCAAAAGATTTCATTTGCCAAGACGGCCAGTGATATAATCGGTCACACATCATCATAATACTGTCAGTCGTTTGTCATAATGAAGCTGTTGTTTAGGCAATAAAAATTGACGCTGCGGTGTTATCATACGATGTTGATCAATACTGTTAAATAAAACCTACCTAAAAAAAGTTAGACGTCAGTGCTAGCATAAGGACAATAAAATGAATATGGCAACACAAGATGGTAAGCTTTGGATGAATGGCACGATGATCGAACAGCCAGATGCTAAAGTTCATGTGCTTACACATAGCTTGCATTACGGTATGGCTGTGTTTGAAGGCGTACGCGCTTACCAAACCGCGGATAATCGTACTGCTATTTTCCGCTTAAAAGAACATACCGAGCGTCTCCTTGGCTCAGCCAAAATCTTCCAAATGGACGTATCTTTTGATGCTGCCACTCTAGAGCAAGCACACAAGGATGTGGTCAAGCAAAACAACTTGGCAGAAGCTTATATTCGTCCGCTCATTTGGGTAGGTGCAGAAAAACTTGGATTGTCTTCACGTGATAACAGCATCAATGCAATGGTTGCTGCTTGGCATTGGGGTGCTTATCTTGGTGAAGAAGGTATCAAAAACGGCATCCGTGTAAAAACGTCATCTTATACACATCACATGCCAAACGTGACTATGTGCAAGGCTAAAGCCTCTAGTAACTACCCTGTGTCTATCATGGCAAACCAAGAAGTGACGCGTAATGGCTATGACGAAGCTATCTTAATGGATCCACAAGGATTTGTATGTCAGGGCGCAGGCGAGAACTTATTTTTGGTAAAAAATGGTGAGCTACATACGCCAGACCTATCAGGTGGTGCATTGGACGGTATTACCCGTCGTACTATCTTGCAGTTCGCGGCTGACCTAGGTATCAATGTTATCGAACGCCGTATCACTCGTGATGAGTTTTATTTGGCTGACGAGATATTTATGACAGGTACTGCTGCTGAAGTGACGCCTATTCGTGAATATGACGATCGCATCATCGGTAATGGTGGCCGCGGTGAGTTGACTGAAAAACTACAAACCCTATACTTTGATGTAGTTCATGGCCGCAACGAGAAATATATGGACTGGTTAAGCTTTATTGATTAATAATGCCGTTACTTTAAAGACCAAAAAGGCTGAACATAATTGTTCAGTCTTTTTTTTATGCTAATATAGCTATCATATTTATTCATACGATTAAAGTGAGCAGTCAATGCCAATAGATTCTAGTACAGCCGATAATAAAAATATCAAACAAATTATTTGTATTAAATGGGGTACAAAGTACGGTGCTGATTACGCCAATAAACTATATGGTATGGTATCTCGTAATATCACTCCGCCATTTCGTTTTGTATGTTTTACGGATGATACGACTGATGTACGTCCAGAAATCGAATGTCAAGAATTGCCACCATTAGATGTCACTATGCCGACGAATACGTTAGGAAAGTGGCCGAAATCCCGTTTGTGGGGTGAAAAGCTCGGTGATTTAACAGGGACAGTATTATTTGTAGATTTGGATGTAATCATCGTCGATAGCCTCGATCCTTTCTTTGAATATGGCGAGCCAGATGATGTTATCTTGTCTTACAACCCGAGTAATCCATTAGAGCGCTTAGGGCAGACTTCTTGTTTTAGATTTCAGATAGGGTCACTTGTTTCACTTCAAGAGAAGTTCAAAGCTGACCCGCAAGGTATCGCTGATGAATATCGTTTTGAGCAGCGTTTTGTCACCCGTAATGCACCAGGTGGTGTAAAACTATTTCCAAAGGCATGGGTCGCACACTTTAGACGTAAATGTCGCCAACCGTTTCCACTTAACTACATCAAAGAACCGAAGATTCCTAAAGGCGCTCGTATTGTTATTTTCCCAGGTGATTTGTATCCTACGCATGCTATTGAAGGTAGATACAATAAAAACGCCGCCGATAATGCCAAAGACCATCTAAAAAGACTTACTGAACCTAAAAACTTGAAACGCCCATTGCGCCATTTGCGTCATTTTATCTTGCCAGTAGGGTGGATTGAGAAGTACTGGAAAGAATAGATTTAACTTTATAGTTATTACCATATTAGCAAACGTTAGTATTGATGCTTTCTATCTTTATATTCGTGAAGATAGAAGCATGCCCCAGTGAATGGATAGAATTATGAAAACAAATGATACCATCAAAGTCTTTGTTGGCTGTGACCCAAATAACTGTGATTTAGAGCAGATGATGGTTCTAGATTATAGTATTCATAAACATACTAGTATGCCAGTGGAAATAGTATGGATGCAGTTATCGCGCGATCCGGATAGCTACTGGTATTCAAATCCCGAGACTGGTAAGGGCTGGGATACTACTAAGTGGTCAACGCCTTTTTCTGGTTTTAGATGGGCGATTCCAGAGTATTGCAATTACTCTGGACGTGCGATCTATATGGACGCTGATGTTGTTATTTTAGACGATCTAGCAAAGCTATGGCAGCATCCTATCAAAGGACAGTCTATAGTAGCCGCTAAAGCAAATGCCGATATGACTCGTCTATGTACCTGTGTTTGGGATTGCGACGCTGCAAAGAATGTGGTTTTGCCTATTGAGAAACTTAAAAAAGATCCCAAAAGTCACAAAGAGATGATGGCTTTGTTTAAGAAAAAACCGCAACTGATTGAGTCTTATCAAGATAGCTATAACTGTATCGACGGTGAAGACTTAGCAATAGAAGAAATCAAAATTTTGCATTATTCGGATATGGGCACGCAGTTCAGTCATAAGTACTCCTTACCTAGAGTGAGTGAGGAAGGGATTGAGCATTGGTTTGATGGCGAAGTATTACCACATCCAAGACAGGATTTGGTCGATCTTTTCGATACCTACTATAATGAAGCGCTTACTGCTGGATATGATTTAGAAAGTTATCGAATTGAGCCATTTGGTAGTTTTCCAAAAAAATCACAACAAGGATATATAGGCAATAAAGTCACGCGTGCTGAGAAGCATAAGAAAAAATCATTTTTCGCAAGATTATTAAAAAATTAATCTCTTGTCGACTAAGAACTTCCGAGGATTTAATGAAAAAGCTCATTATTAGTTTAAAAGATGCCCAAGATAGAAGGCAGCACATCGCAGAGCAGTTTGAAAATAAAAATATTCCTTATGAATTTTTTGATGCAATCGATGCCACTCAAATTGACGCTATCGCAAAAAAATTAAATATATCAATCGCGAATACGCTATTAGGAAAAAATGAAATTGCTTGTTTTTTGAGTCATGCAAGTATTTGGCAGTTAGCAGTGGATAACAACTATCCTTATGTTTGCATTTTTGAAGATGATGTTTATATTGGTGAAGATTCAGAATTTTATTTGAACAATATTTCAGAATGGAAGCCGGATGACGCTCATATATTAAAACTTGAAGTTTATAATAAAACCATTAACGTTAGCGGAAGCGCTAAAAGCTTACAAATCGGTGACAGAAATCTTGTAAAACTAGCGACAAAGCATACAGGCTGCGCTGGTTATATTATAACACTTGAAACGGCTCACACTTTACTAAATATAGTAAGAAACTATGATCAACTAATTCCTGTTGATCATATTGTTTTTGGTGATTTTCTATATAGCTACGCAGCCAATATATATCAGATTGTGCCTGCAATTTGTATTCAAAGTCAACGTCATAACCTCACTACACCTCTCACAAGTTATCTTGAGCCTGAAAGAAAAATCAGGTTTGGAACGTCTAAAACTGAGAAAAAAATTGTCAGTAAGTTATTTAGAGAAGGAAAGCGACTGACTAAACAACTTAGCAATACCATTGATAAAATTAACTTTAAATTTAAAGGTATTAAAGTACTAAAATTAACTTTTAGATAACAACAGGCTATCTGAGCATTAAGCTTGAACGTATAACATAAATATACGACAAAACATGATAGTCATGATACTTCAGATCATACTACTAATATTTAATATGCAAAAGCAATATATAGCTTTATGGTTCGGATATTGAGACTGATCAATAAAAGTGTCGCAAGTGGATATTATTTATTTTAAAGACAAGCTTTGCAAAAGATAATCTGACTTTTTCATCCGTAACTGCTTAAACTCAGAAAATGTACTATTCTTTTTATATCTTCTACGTAACAAGATAAAGGGTAAAAGATTATAAAAACATATCTTTGATTAGCCTATAAACTAATGTCTTAAATTCTCTAAATGGGCAGTGACGTCAGTCTTCTTAGGTTTATTGCTTAAAACGTTAAAATCACACATCTGTTTCGTAACGAGCGTCGCTTTGATCTTATAGATAATTCTCTTATTAATTTCTTTATAACTGTAGTAGCGTTTGTTTTTTTACTGTTAAAAACCAATATGACTTTTCTTTGCCACTCTTTGATCTGAGACATACAAATGTTATCTTTAACTGCTATTAACTTTACTTCAACTTTATCCCTACATAGATATTAGGTTTGCTTATAATTTAGTATTGCTGATTTATAAGAGGTAGTGGTATTTTTCTTTTCTATTACTCTCAATCATATAATATCGTATTACAAACATCACAATAAAATGTACCTAACAGAATTAATCTATTTTAAATTAAGTTTACAGGATTCTTTATGACTAACCATGTCATTTCGGCGCGAAAAATGAATAATATTAAACCCAAAAAAAAGGTACTGCTAGTAATTAACTGTCTTCAAGGCGGAGGTGCTGAGCGCGTAGTATTAACTTTAGGTCAGGGTTTCTTTGAATTGGGCTATGATGTTCATATTTTACGTTTTAAACCGCTTATGCAATATGATACGAATCCGAATTTAAATTACCATGTGCTCAAATTTAAACCTTACAAACTCATTCCTGGTAAAGAGCGTCGCGATAAAATCTTTGCAAGCGTAGTGGATAAGTATGTAACAAATTATATCGGTCATTTTGACATGATTTTATCCAACCTAGATCGTGCCGATAGCATCTTAAGCTACAGTAAACTGCCTAATATTTTTTATGTTATTCACAACACAGTGTCACTACTTTATAAGTTTCACAAAAACAATATTGCTACGCAACTAAAGTCTAGAATGGCTGAGATATATGCAAAGCATCCTTGTATTTGCGTCAGCGTAGGGGCAGAACAGGATTTTATCAAGAGCTTTGGTCATATTACGCCAACTACGGCTATTTATAACCCTATAGATAAAGAGTCTATACAAAAACAAGCTGATGCTTTTGTTCCTGAATATCAAAATTATATCATTCATGTTGGTAGTTTTAAGGATGCAAAGCGCCATGATGTATTGGTAAAGGCTTACGCACAGACTGATCAATCTATGCCATTAATACTCCTAGGTCAGGGCAAGCATAAGAGCGAGATAGAGCAGCTAGTGACAGAGTTAAATTTAGCGAACAAAGTAGTATTTTTAGGTTTTCGTGACAACCCTTTCCCCTACATTAAGCATGCGCAATTTAAAATATTGACCTCTAACTGGGAAGGTTTTGCTTTGGTTATTGCCGAAGCTCTCGTACTAGGTACACCTGTTATCAGCACAAACTGCCCATCAGGCCCAAGTGAGCTATTGCCTCAAAATAACTTAATGCCAATGGATGATGTAGAGGCAATAGCTGATAAAATGAAACAAGCAATGATAAATCCCCAGCAGTTTAAAGCCCCATTTGATGAAAACTTGTTACCTGTTAAAATAGCGAAGCAATATGATACGTTTATGGAAAGTATAAAATAATGGTCATCACCACTTGGCAATCCTTTAGTCGTACCACCATTTGGACCAATCATCTCTATGCAATTGCCGTAGAGTAGCGAAAGCACTCTGGTTGTTCTGTAGTTTTTCGAATACAGCGAGTAGTATAGTCGTAGCCAATTTATCGACTTTCTGAAATTTATTATAGCGTTTACGCATATTTCTTAAGCTATCATCGGTACCAATACGGAAATAAGTAAGTCCATCGTATAGAGGCAAATCGCCGGCATACAGTATGTCGGTTTTTTCGTCTAATAACGGCTTAGGTTCAGCATTAGCGCTCAGTTGTAAAAAGTTTTTAGTCTCATGAACTCTTAAGGTATTCATTAGAGTGATGACGTTCATTAAAATAGCAGCTCTAAGACTGTTATTTGAGTGATCAATGAAAGTATCGCAGGCTGAGACAATCCAGCGTAGCGAAAGGTGCTCTAATAAATAGTCGCTTTCTGATTCCCAAAGCCTCTCAAATTCAGCAAAAGTTTTATCTATTTTGTATTTGCGGCGCATCAATATAATAAGCGTATTGTGATAAAAGCAGAGCTCAGAGTCTCCTAATGATTGATACTTTAAATTATTTAAGTGGATTTCTAAGTCTGTACTTTTACGCTCATCTGTCAGTGCTTCAATATCACACGATGACTCAGTGATTATTGTCGTTTTCATCTCATCAAAGCTTTTACCATCATAGTTTTTGACAATCTTACCCGCATTCAATCTTTTTTCACTTAGAAATATCAATAGCAGTTTTCTTTGCCAGTTTGAAGGTGTAGTCATGTCACTAAAATCCTTTGAACAAGTATGATGCAATTAGAGCTTAAACGTCTGTCGAAAAAATTGATACCAAAGTAGTTTATGAAATATTCCTGCTTAAACTGAATAGTATTGCTTGTACCATTCGACAAATTTTGTGATTCCATCTTCGATACTGGTATCAGGTTTGAAATCAATATTATCTACTAGCTCGTCTATATCTGCATAAGTAATAGGCACATCACCTGCTTGCATCGGTAATAAATTCTCTTGCGCTTTTTTGCCACAAGCGCTTTCGATGGCAGTGATAAAACGGCGTAAAGTTACTGGTTGGTTATTGCCAATGTTATATATTTTATATGGAGCGGTCGCTGTAGTGATAGTAGAGTATTGAGGAGAGGGGGCTTTATCCATTATCCGAATGATACCTTTTACAATATCATCAATGTAGGTAAAGTCACGCTGCATATCACCATTATTGAAGACATTGATTGGCTCACCAGCTAGAATTTTTTTGGTAAAAGAAAAATAGGCCATATCAGGTCGACCATAAGGACCGTAAACGGTAAAAAACCTTAATCCTGTCGTAGGGATATTATATAAATGGCTGTAGCTATGAGCCATGAGCTCGTTTGATTTTTTCGTGGCTGCATATAAGCTGATAGGAAAATCAACACAATCAGCAGTGGTAAATGGCTGCTTTATATTCATACCATAGACTGAGCTGGAGCTTGCATAGATTAAATGCTTGATATCATGATGGCGGCAGCCCTCAAGTATATTAACAAAGCCAACCACATTTGAATCAATATAAGCATTCGGATTTTCGATAGAGTAGCGCACACCTGCTTGGGCACCTAAATTAATGACAATATCGAATTGATAGGTAGAAAAAAGATCAGACATAGCTTCGCGATCAGCAAGGTCTAGCTTAATGAAAGTAAAGTATTCTGTTTCTGATATTTCGTTTAGTAGTTTTAAGCGCTCTTTTTTTAAGCTCACGTCATAGTAGTCGTTGATATTATCAATACCAACGATGCAGTTATTGCTATTAGGCAGCTGTATTTGTAATAGGGCTTTGATTAAATGAAAACCAATAAAACCTGCCGCACCAGTGACTAATATATTCATCAGTCGCTCCCAAATAAATCACGCGTAAAGACCTTGTCCGCCACATCTTCGATTTCAGCAGATAAACGGTTTGCCACAATGACATCACTCATTGATTTAAACGCTTCTAGGTCTTGAATAACTTGTGAGTTGAAAAAGGTACTTTCTTTCAATACTGGTTCGTAAACAACGACTTCGATACCTTTTGCCTTAATACGTTTCATGATGCCTTGTATCGCAGAAGCTCTAAAGTTGTCTGATCCGCTTTTCATAACCAATCGGTGTATACCTACAATTTTTGGTTTTCTTTCAATAATTTTATCAGCGATGAAATCTTTACGAGTTCTGTTGGAGTCGACAATGGCTTTTATCAGGTTACTTGGCACCTCGTCATAGTTCGCCAATAGCTGTTTGGTATCTTTAGGTAAGCAGTAGCCACCATAGCCAAATGATGGATTGTTATAATGATCACCAATACGCGGGTCTAACCCAATACCTTCTATAATTTGTTTGGTTTCAAGTCCAAAGGTTTGAGCGTAAGTATCAAGCTCATTAAAATAGGCCACGCGCATTGCTAAATAAGTATTAGAAAACAGCTTGATTGCCTCAGCTTCAGTAGGCTTTACAAACAGTAGCGGTACGTCCTTTTTGATTGCGCCTTCAAGTAGTAAGTTAGCGAACAATTGAGCTCGTTCTGACTGTTCACCTACAATGATTCGAGAAGGATAAAGGTTGTCATGCAGCGCTTTACCTTCTCGCAAAAATTCGGGTGAAAAGATAATGTGGTCAGTCGCATAACGCTCTCTAATACTTGCTGTATACCCTACTGGTACGGTAGATTTGATAATGATAGTCGCTTGTTGATTGACCAAAAGTACTTGCTCAATCACTGCTTCTACCGTTGATGTATTAAAATAATTGGTCTTGGCGTCATAATCAGTTGGTGTCGCCACAATAATAAAATCAGAGCCTTTATAGGCCGCCGATGCATCAAGTGTCGCAGAAAAGTTGAGATTTCTATTTGATAAAAAGTCTTCAATATCTTCATCTTCAATAGGGGATTGCTTAGCATTCAATAAGTCGATTTTTTCAGGAACAATGTCGACAGCGACGACTTCGTTGTGCTGTGCCAATAGCATTGCATTTGATAGGCCTACGTAACCTGTACCTACTACCGCTATTTTCATAATATATCCAAGTAATGTTTACGCTTTAATGGATCTAATCCAAAATTGGTTTGTGCTAAATAAGATTTAAAATCACGATACTGTGTCAGCTCAGCTAGCTGGTGTTCCTGTCACAGAAACGGGGAGATACGCTAAAAATTTATGCTTCATAGCTTGGCTGATTTTTTTGTGTAAATCTGGTTCAAGAAGATCTAGGCTTTGGATACAACCGTACTTGATAGATTTATCTTCTAAAGCAGTAATAAAATCATCGACACTACTTTCATTTTTTAGATAGTTGACAGAGGTATCGGGTTTTAGATTTGCTTCATTTTTTTGAATTTTAAGATGATTCATCAGGGTTATTGGGTTCACCTGCGCCACATCTCTAAATTTATATCTAATCTGCTCTGTCAGCAGCTGAGGATGATTTAGCAAATAATCTTTCAATATGTTCCTATCGACGATATGAGGATAGTGATGAATTTCAAAGAATTGATCCATACCAATTATTTTGGCGCTTAGCATTTGGGCGATAGTATGCCTTGGTTGAATCGGTGTTCCAAACAGTTTAAAGCGCGATTTTCGGAAATTAAGCTTAGCATTTAATGCCGCACTTTTACGCCAGTGGCCGTGAATGTTTAGCTTTTTACCGTCCAAAAAGTCATCTATTTTTACTGGTTGGTTAAAAAAGAAATCATCATTCATATAGATGAAGTAATCAGATAGCCCCTCAATATTCCATATCATCGACTCAATCGATCGGGTATTAAACGTAGGCAAAAATTGCTCATAACCTAAAAATATGTCTTTATGATCAACGATGCGTATTTTATCTGCTGAACAAATACCTTGCTTGGCAAACTCATCGATGAACGCTGGCTTTTGTTGATCTGTGACAATGTATATATGACGACAAAAAGGCACATATTTGATGATAGAAGCAATATTATAATATATCTCATCGTCACTGGCGAAACGCGTGTCAGTTATTGCGTCAGATGCCACTTCTTTAGTTGGTTTATACTGTTCTCGCTTTTGTTTGAGTATAGGGTCTGCGCCATCTACCCAAGCAATGACGATGTCTAATGTACTTTCACCAGGCTGCTTCATAACTGATCCTGTTCTTTGCGGATACATATCTATTTTAGTAGAGATATTAGATCAGCTATGATATTTGCTGATGCGATTATTAACAAGGTTTAATCGATTTAGATAGTTAGACTAATTATAATTTTTATAGAGATACCGTTAAATCCTGCTCGTACTTTACTAAGTAAATGCCGAGCACCAGCGGTAGGTGAGACTAGCATATAAAGTCAGAACGCTGCAATAATTATGACCATAGTTGCATTCATTTGGCTAACCTATCATGCCTACACCGTTAAAAAATCAAGCTGAGACACTAATGCCACCTATTATTCTATTTATTTTAAAAGCGCTTGAAGGTCGTGGTGCTGAGCGTATGGTTACGACTTTGGCAAGCGCTTATGCAGATATGGGCTATCGTACTCATATCTTATGTTTGGAAGCGACGCAAGATATGCTACTAGACGCTCGTGTTCAATATCATATCGTGCCATATGATGAGGTGTTTTCTGAGCAGAATCTCGACCCAGAATCTACGCAAGCACAAGCATACGAATCAGTTGCTAAACGTATTGATACTTACGTGCTTAGCCAAATAGGGAAGCCAGATTTAATACTGGCCAATATCTATAAAATAAACTGGATTATGACATATAGCCAGTTACCAAACATCGTAAATGTACTGCATACGGCGCTATCTAAGCAGTTCCAAAATCAATTATTAGAGGCGCCAGTACAGACTATAAATCATTTGAAAATGGTCTATGGCGCTCATCTTTGTAGCTGTGTAAGTAAGGGTGCACGCCAAGATTTGATTACTCTTATAGGAGATATTACCAAAACCACAACAATCTATAATCCTTGTGATGCTGCTGATATAAATACCAAAGCAGCAGCGTCTAGCCATCTTGAACATTTCGGCTTAGTAGATAAAGAATACATTATACATGTCGCCTCATTTGATGACATGAAAGGTCATCGAGACTTACTACAGGCATATGCCAAAACAGAACGAAAACTGCCGTTAGTCCTAGTAGGTAAAGGTAGGCTTGAAGAAGAGATTAAGCAGCTTGCGACCGAACTTGGGATTAGCGATAGTATTAAGTTTTTAGGCTTTCAGACCAACCCTTATCCATTAATTAAATCAGCTGCACTGATGGTACTCACCTCTAAGTTTGAAGGCTTTGGTTATGTCATAGTAGAGGCACAAGCACTGGGTGTACCAGTAATCAGTACGGATTGTCCTTTTGGGCCAAGAGAATTATTACCTAAAGAAAACTTAATAGCGGTAGGTGATATTGATGGCTTGGCCACTCTCATTGATCAAGCCATAGACAACCTTACAGATTATATCGTGCCGCTAAACCAGCAGTTACTGCCTGAACATATTGCAAGCCAGTACTTAGCGTTTGGTTCTGTTTTAGATTCAGATAAAAATGAGGGTTTATAAATCGTAGTGGTTCTTAATTAAACGCCATCAAGCAGAGGTTATTAACTAGAAAGTGTCGAATAGCGATTTAGAGATAGGAGAGTGATTGACAACAGGGACACCATGCGATTGATAGATTCTGCCGAGTAAGTTAAACGAAGGGACAATGCGCTCGTGCATGACTTTGCTGAGCATACTTGGCGCCCCATTGTTTTTATTTTCATAAAACCGTGGTTGCTTACTGTTAAGTAGGTCAATACCATACAGATGAATGCTCGCTGCTTGACGCGAAAACGCCAACTGCGCCGCGACATAAGCAACGGTTCCTGCTTCCACAAAGCCATGAGTAATGTTAAGAGAGACACCGATGTCAGCCGCTTTATGATCGCTATCAATAATAAAGTTTGGATTATTGATAAAGTACGATAGCGGCATTTTTTTATTAAGTAATTTTTTCTTAAAGATAAGCTTATTAAAAGATAGCTTGTTTGACTTGACTCCCCAGGGCCTATCTACTGGGTACAACACCCGCATGGCATGATGGTACGTTCGCATAATATCAGGGTGCGTAGTGGCCATCGCTTCAAAGACAGCTAGCGTTGCATATAGAGGTTGACCTGTATAGTACTGCCGTAAAATCTCAGGCTGATGATTGATGAAGCGCGCATCACTGATGACGTAACCAACAATATCGGTAAACTGATGCTGCCCAATCAGGCTGATACTGCCATTAACAAAAATAGTAGGTGTATCTAGTAGCTCTGTTAACGGCAGCTGCTGTATAGATGGTCCTGAGGCGATAATATTGACGTCTTTTCCATGCAAGCTCTGTTCAGGTTCATTGGCATTAAACGCATTGATAATGATGAGCTCATTATCAATGTTGAACCCAGCGGTAGCAGGTAATCTTAAATATAGCGCCATACTATTTTCCAGTCGTTTATTTCACCTATCTTATATCTTAATACACAGCCTTTACGCTAATTATAAATTGTCTACATATGGTTAATTGCTAAATATCTATTGCCAATGGTCTTTTAACCATGGGCTTGGCTTCACATGTCGATACCATTTACCACCACTGCCAGCAATCGCATCGGGCGGGTTAATCTCACCATGGAAGATAACGATTTTTGCATCATCTGGCAGAGTAGGTGTGCGTACAAAGTTAAAAGGAATCGGCGCAATACATTGGTATTTAAAGCTGACACACCATGTCTTATCCCAATACTCTAAGTGGTGATGCTCACGCAAATAGTTAGAGAGATAGGCCTGCTCGTGACGTACTTGGGTGCGAATGGTTTCAAAGTTCCGCTCAAAATTGGACAGCAAATCAGGATAGGTATTCATGCCAATATTAAAGCGATAGACAGAGCTGTTACCAATCATGCGCCAAGGTTTTTTCCAGTCGCGGATGATGACGACACTGTCTTCATGCTCTGCTTGATAAGTAAAAAACGCATCGATATTATCAACAATGACGATATCGATATCTAAAAATAGGGCCACACCTTTTAAATTATACAGCTCAGGCTTAAAGGTAGTCAGTTTTTTCCAACCACGTTCAGGACCTGCTGGTAGATCCATATCGGGTATCGGATAACAGGCAATCGCAGAGTCAATACCTGTGCTGTCATCTGTCAAGCAAACCATTTGGAAATCTAAGGTTAGATGTCGACTAACCATGTTGTAGAGACGATTGACGTATTCAGGACCATATTTGTCGCCCCATTTCATACAGATGATATAACGCTGTTCAGCAGCATTGGTGCTGGTCTGATTAGGGTCTATAGATGAGGTCTTAGTTACGTCAGATGTCATAATGCACTCGTATTGAGATAATAGTCAGATAAATGAAGGACTAATAAAAGTAAAGGAATATAGAGTTCAGCCAATATTAGCATAGCTGTGACTGATGGAACGTCTAAACTGATGGTATGTATAAATAGGCAACGTTAGGTTGGTGATGACTAATGATTGTCGAGCTTAGTGTTATCGCTTTTAACAGTACTACCGTTTTTAACATTGTCGATTTTAACGTTGTTATTTCGAACGCTATCGTTGATATCGCTATCAGAACGACTAGAAACGCTACAATGGTGAGATTGGATAAAAGCTGCTAAAGTCTCTTTATCTTTTCGGTAAGGATTGCCTAAGTTTGGTATGCGCTTAAAACGTCGATAGCCCCACATATAATGACTGCAGTTGTCTGTAATCATACGCTCCATAGCCTGATTGAGAGCATGAGTCGCCACTTCAGCATTGCGGTCATACAAGGCTGGATCATCGAGTTTGTAGCAGTAAATGTCAAAACCGCGTCCATCGGTACGGCGAATACAAGATAAACCAACCAGCGCACATTTGGTTTTGCTGGCCAGTTTGGAGGCAAGTGTACTGGTCAATGTTTTGATACCAAAGAAAGGAACGACAACGCCGCCTGATGGCTCTGGAACGTGGTCTGGCAGTACGATACTAAAACCACCTTGCTTGAGTGTTTTAAACACGGCTTTAACGCCGCTCCCATCAGTAGGTACTAAAGTCGCGTTAAGTCGCGCTCGACCCTGAAGGATAAACTCATTAGCGAATTTGCCGTCAACTGGCTTATACATAATGGTTGGCGCACCAAATTGGTTGAGCCAAGCATTCATCATCTCCCAAGTGCCGAGATGCGGGACGATAGCAAGCATGCCATTTGGATTGGCAAGACCTTCTAAAAGAATGTCTTTATTATGGACATCACGAATCTGAGCGATACTCCACTCAGGTGGCATCGCCCAGCTTTTTATAGATTCAATACTGGTCAGACATTGATGATAAATAATGTCTTTGGTCAATACACGCTTTTGCTGCTCAGACAGTGTATGAGTAATCAGCGCCATATTGATCTGAATGGTACGCATGATACTTAGACTGGGTATCTTAATGATAACCCACGCAACAAAACGTGCCAGCATCTGCAGTACAGACAATGGCACGACTTTGAAAATATGATACGGATTCATGCCCACTCACATGGTAATGAATCACGTAACAAGCACTGTAGCCAGCAACCGCGCATCATCAAACGATTTATTCAGCAGGCTTGTTGGTATCAGCCTGTGCTTTTTCACGCACACGGATACCAAGCTCACGTAGTTGTTTGCTATCAACGCCAGCAGGTGCTTGGGTCAATGGGCAATCAGCTGTTTTGGTTTTTGGGAAGGCGATAACATCACGGATAGAGCTTGCGCCTACCATCAACATAATCAAACGATCCAAACCAAATGCTAGGCCGCCATGCGGTGGCGCACCGAATTTTAGGGCATCAAGTAAGAAGCCAAACTTGTCTTCAGCTTCTTGCTCACCAATACCCAACGCTTCAAGTACAGCTTGTTGCATATCGTAAGTATTGATACGTAAGCTACCACCGCCAACTTCTGTACCGTTCAATACCATGTCATAAGCGATAGAAAGGGCAGATTCTGGATTGTTTTTCAACTCTTCAACTGAGCCTTTAGGCTTAGTGAACGGATGATGCATTGACGTCCAACGTCCATCGTCAGTCTCTTCAAACATTGGGAAGTCGGTTACCCAAAGTGGGGCCCATTCACAAGTCGTCATTTCAAGATCTAGACCAATTTTTTGACGTAATGCACCAATTGCATCATTCACAACACTGGCTTTATCCGCACCAAAGAAGATAATGTCGCCATCTTCTGCAGCAGTACGCTCGATCAAGCTCACAAGTACATCATCAGTCATGTTTTTGATGATTGGAGACTGTAGGCCAGATTCTTGATCCACACCGTTGTTGATGCTGCTAGCGTCATTGACTTTGATATAAGCCAAACCGCGTGCGCCATAAATACCAACAAACTTGGTATAAGCATCGATTTGCTTACGGCTTAATGATGCGCCACCAGGGATGCGTAGGGCAGCCACACGACCTTTAGGATCGTTCGCAGGGCCAGCAAATACTTTGAAATCGACGTCTTTCATCAAATCTGCAACGTCAACCAGTTTCAATGGAATACGTAAGTCAGGCTTGTCTGATGCATAGTCGCGCATTGCTTCAGCGTACGTCATGCGAGGGAATTGCTCGAACTCAACATCCATCATGGTCTTGAACAAATGCTTGATCAGACCCTCATTGATGTTCATGATCTCTTCTTCGTTCAAGAAAGACGTCTCGATATCCACCTGAGTGAACTCAGGCTGACGATCGGCACGTAAATCTTCATCACGGAAGCATTTCGCGATTTGATAATAACGGTCAAAACCTGACACCATCAATAGTTGCTTAAATAGCTGTGGTGACTGCGGCAGGGCAAAGAAGTTACCTGGACGGGTACGTGATGGTACAAGATAATCACGCGCACCTTCAGGCGTTGCACGAGTCAAGATAGGCGTCTCAACATCCAAGAAACCATGATCATCTAAATAACGACGAATCGCTGACGTTGCCTTGGCACGGAACACCATACGCTCTTGCATTTGCGGACGACGCATATCAAGATAACGATACTTTAGACGCAGGTCTTCAGATACAGTCGTTTTTTCGTCATTCAATGGGAATGGCGGCGTTTCAGACTTAGCCAGCACTTCAATTTCTTTGCCCAATAGCTCAATCTGGCCACTGGTCATATTATTATTTTCAGTACCTTCATAACGACGACGTACGCGGCCAGTTATCTTTAGCACGTATTCAGGACGTACAGCATCAGCTGCTGCGAAAGCTTCTGGGGTATCAGGGTCGACCACGACCTGTAAGATACCAGCGCGGTCACGCATGTCTAAGAAAATCACGCCACCGTGATCGCGACGACGATGTACCCAGCCTACGATACTAATGGTTTGCTCAAGCAAGCTCTCGGTTACGGCTCCGCAATACTCGTCTCGGTATTCGCTATGCGTCATAGTGCTTTGCGTCATAATATGGTTATCCAGTTATCAGCCCAATTCGAAGTACAATAATGCAGCCATTGTTGTGCGTTTCAAGCTATTTGCAAAAAAAACACACAAACAACGCGATTAAGACATATGGTCATCACGTTGGCTGCAGAAAATTTGATATAAACGCATATTATGCCTAATCTGCCTTTGTTATACAACCGGCTGAGTTCAATCAAAGAACGGGAGTCTGCAAGTATCTGAGGTATTTATTCTGCGTTATTTATATTGGGTTAAATATTGTCATCATGCTTGAAAACACCACTTAGTGTGCACATATCAACCGCACGTTAATAAAAACAGCCATATCAATATATTTACTGACTTGAGGATTTGTAACCATGCTATTTCATCCCCCTAAAAACCCTGTTGAGCTTAAAATACGCCACTTAAATGATGCTCAAAAGCAGCGCCGTGAAGATTTGATGGAAGCCACCCAAGGCAAAGCTGCCCTCAAACAGTTCAAAAAAGTCATGGCCAAAAAAGCGAAGCAAGCATTGAAAGCAAAAACCAAAAATAAGAAAAAACATTCTGAGGATAAGGCACAAGTTTTTGTCCTTGATTTTGACGGTGATATCAAAGCAACTGCGGTCAAACATTTGCGTGAAGAAATCAGTACTTTAATTAGTACCGCAAATAAAGGTGACGAAGTTATCGTCCGTCTTGAATCAGGCGGCGGCTTGGTGCACGGCTATGGTTTGGCCGCAGCGCAATTGGTTCGCTTAAAGGATGCTGGCTTAAAATTGACGGTCTGTGTTGATAAGGTGGCGGCAAGCGGTGGTTATATGATGGCTTGTGTTGCAGACAAGGTAATAGCCGCACCATTCGCTATCATTGGTTCAATCGGTGTGGTGTCGCAACTGCCAAACTTTCATAAATGGCTAAAAAACCATGACGTCGATTATGAGATGTTTACCGCTGGTGACTATAAGCGTACGGTTACTGTATTTGGTGAAAATGATGCCGAAGACCGTGCCAAATACCAAGAAGAGCTAGAGCAGACGCATGAGCTATTCAAACACTTCGTAAACAACTATCGTCCAGAACTCGATGTTGCCAAAGTAGCTACGGGTGAGCATTGGTATGGCGAAGATGCGTTAAAGCTTAACTTAATTGATAGTCTACAGACTTCAGACAGCTATATTTTGGAACGTATGGAAGACAACGAAGTGTACGCACTATATTCACGTCAGAAGCCGACGTTAGCAGAAAAGTTAGGATTGGCTCAGGCAGCAGAAGCGACACTGAGTATGGCTGTAGATAAATTACCTGATGCACTTGCACGTTTTGATTTGAATAGTCGCCTAAATATTCTGAAATAATGTTAGTTATCATTATGATAGTTAAATAATGGTATTTTAGTGCTTAGAATTTTTAGATACATTGTTTATATTTTGTAAAAGGCGTGGCCTAGCTGGTCGCGCCTTTTTGCTGTTTATTGACAATTGCTGTGTTATAAATGTAGCACACGGAAAACAGTATACGTGCGTGCACTAAAGCTCTAGTAGAGCTTTTTATCAACATTTGATTTAGACAATCAATAAAGAAAAGGAAGTCATTTATGTCTAACGACAATTTAATGTTTACCGCAACAGAACATGGTCAAGCCATGCATGCCAAAGTCAAAGCGTTCATCGAAACGAATATTGAGCCTATCGAAGCCCAATTCTGGGAAGATTGTCATAAGAAAAACCCTGATGGTAATTGGGAAAACTGGGAGTGGCCAGAAGCCTACGAAAACCTGCGCAAACAAGCACGTGAAGAGGGTTTGTGGAATTTATTCTTGCCAGATGACACATTAGGTGCAGGACTGTCAGTCACTGATTATGCGCCTATCGCAGAATTGACTGGTCGTAGTTTGCTAGCACCTCATGTATTTAACTGCAATGCACCTGATAGCGGTAATATGGAGCTATTATGGCGTTACGGTACTCAAGAGCAGCAAGACAAGTGGCTTACCCCAATCCTAGAAGGTAAGACACGCTCTGTATTCTGTATGACTGAGCCTGACGTGGCTTCAAGTGATGCAACCAATATGCAAGCAACCGCCGTAGTAGATGGTGATGAGATTGTCATCAATGGTAGCAAGTGGTGGTCATCTGGTCTTGGTGATCCAGCGGTTGATGTCTTGATTGTGATGGCATATACCGCGGATGAAAGTGCAGACCGTCATCATCAGCATTCGATGGTACTTGTGCCAGTCAACACACCAGGTGTAAATATTAAACGTATGCTTAAAGTGTTTGGTGATTATGATGCACCGCACGGCCATGGTGAAATTAGCTTTGAAAATGTGCGTGTGCCAGTCAGCCACTTTATTGGTGGACCTGGTAAGGGATTTGAGATTGCCCAGGGTCGTCTAGGGCCAGGTCGTATTCATCATTGCATGCGCTGTATCGGTGCTGCCGAAAAATCTCTTGAATTAGCAGTCAAGCGTGGTATGTCGCGTACTGCCTTTGGTAAGCCGTTACTACAATTGGGTGGTAACTTTGAGCGTATCAGCGAGGCCCGTATCAAAATTGACCAAGCACGCTTGCTCACATTGTACGCCGCCCAAAAAATGGATGCTCAAGGCACCAAAGCAGCATTGACTGAAATCTCTGCTATCAAAGTAGTGGCGCCAACTGTGCTACAAGAAGTCGTTGATATGGCGATTCAGATTCATGGTGGTATGGGCGTGTGCCAAGATACATTACTACCGAACTTCTACGCGCAAGCACGTGTACTACGTTTGGCAGATGGTCCAGATGAAGTACATAAAACCATGATTGCCAAATTAGAACTAAAACGTCAGGGCTTTAGTCGTTCTGCTAAATCTGACAAAGCTTAGCCTTAAGTTTAATCTTAACAAACGGTTGTGTGAGTTAGTTTTGATTTGCTCACGAAACTATCAAAAATAAGCCAATCAACATGCTAATTAAGAATTCACTATTAATGATTTAGTAGTGAATTTTTCATCACTAGAGCGAGTCCTCATTTCAAAAATGGTAATAAGCATGAGATAAATTGAATTGAGAACTAGCTCGCATATTTGTTATAAAAATAAATGACCACATGATAAGGAATGTCTCATGGCAACTGATAATAAAGTACTAGACAAAGGCGGTGCCGTACGCGAGGGTGAAGAGCTTGATGCCAAAGCAGTCAGTGAATGGCTTCGCGGTCAAGGTGTCGGCGTAGTAGGCGAGCCTACAGTCACTCAGTTCTCAGGCGGCGCATCAAACTGGACGTATCGACTACAATATGAAGGTAAAGATAAAAACCAAGATCTCATATTACGTCGTCCACCAAAAGGTACCAAAGCAAAATCTGCCCATGACATGGTGCGTGAGTACACTGTTCAAAAAGCATTAAAAGATGCTTATCCTTATGTACCTGAGATGATTGCGCTATGTACGGATGAAGCTGTTATCGGCGCTGATTTTTATGTGATGGAGCGTATGGAAGGTATTATCCCTCGTGCAGAATTACCAGAAGGTATCGATCTAAATCCTGAGCAAACGCGTCTGCTTTGCACCAATGTATTAGATGCTTTGGTAGAGCTACATCAGATAGACTATACCGAGCATCCTGATTTGGTCAATTTGGGCCGCGGTGAAGGTTACTGTGAACGCCAGATCAGTGGTTGGGACAAACGTTATGTTAAAGCAAAGACGCCAAACGTACCAAGCTTTGCACTGGTCAGACAATGGCTTGCTAAGCACACGCCTGCTGATAGCAAAACTTGTATCATTCACAATGACTGGCGCTTTGACAATGTCATACTTGATGCGGATGAGCCGACCAAAGTTATTGGCGTGCTCGACTGGGAGATGGCAACCCTTGGCGATCCATTAATGGACTTGGGTAGTGCGTTGGCTTACTGGATTGAAGAAGATGACAATATCATCATGCAGCAATTCCGTCGTCAGCCAACACATTTAGAAGGCATGATGACGCGCGATGAAGTGGTTGAATATTATCTAAAACAGTCAGGTTTAGAGATAGATAATTGGACCTTTTATGAAGTGTTCGGATTGTTCCGCCTCTCAGGCATTATTCAGCAAATCTACTATCGTTATTATCATAAGCAAACCACCAATCCAGCTTTCAAAAATGCTTGGCTCGTTATACATGTCATGCATGCTAAATGTTTGAAACTAATTGCGCAATATGAAGGCGAAGCCTTATTCAATGCGCACGTTCAGCCGCATTTAGAAGACATAGGCGTAGATGCTGCTGCTATCGAGCAGTTGCCAAGCCCTGTTCAAAAAGTGGTCAAAAGTATTTTACCAAAAGGCTATTTTGCAAAAGCACCTGACTCTCCTGAAGCGTAAGCATTCAGTAAACCGTACTTTGCAAATATGATAAAAGGTAATAATTTATGACAACCATACTTTTAGCACGTCATGGCCAAGCGTCTTTTGGACAAGAAAACTATGATCAACTCTCAGAACTAGGCACTGTTCAGGCACAAATGTTAGGTCAGCACTATGCAGCTACGCAGCGCCGTATTGATGCCATATTTACTGGTAGGTTGGTTCGACAGCAAGACTCAGCACGTCATTTTTGGGAGCGTTACCAATCATCTGTACATGTTAATAATAGCAATGGCACAGCTGTTGCGCCCGCAATCAACTTTGATCAGCCTGATAGTTATATTCTGCCGCAATTTGATGAGTTTAATCATAAAGACGTATTCGTTAAGTCAGCAGAGGCATCTGGCAATCGATCTGACATCTCAGCTGAAATCGCCAAAGCAGAATCGCCAGCGACACGACTGGCTGAGCTATTTGATCAAGCGATGCAGCGCTGGCATGCTGGTGATAATGATCAAGACTATCTTGAAAGTTGGCCACAGTTTAATAATCGTGCACAGCAAGCCCTTGAACAAGTACGTACGAAAGTAGCAAGCATGAGCTTAGATCAGGACAGCACCGTACTCGTATTCACTTCAGGCGGCGTCATCGCTGCAATCACCGCACAGTTATTGCGACAAGGCAGTCAGACGGCCTATCAGTTGAATAAAAGCTTGGTTAATACGGGTGTGACCTCTATTACTTTAAAGAATCAAAGTTCTCGCTTATTGTCTTTGAATGAATACAGTCATTTATTCTCTGATGGTAAACCATTCGTGACATGGCGATAATTTTGCGTGTAATTTTGCGAATAATATAGTGTCATATCTGCTTAAAGTATAAGCCTTATCGACGTTTATACTAAAGACCGACTTGATTCTGTGCAATATCGATATATAAAGGACGGTACATGCAAAATAAATTAATAAAATTGGTTGCTAAAAGGGCGCGCCATAGCAAAAACCAGATAGTAGGCGCGGTTCGACCTGCAAGCTATCTAAAAGACTTGAGTCAGCAGCAAGTAGGCACAGGTAAAACGGTGCTTATCACAGGTGCCAGTTCAGGTCTGGGCGAGGGTATGGCCAGACTGTTTGCTAGCCTTGGCTACAACTTGGCTATATGTGCGCGTCGCATTGATCGTTTAGAGCATTTAAAATCGGAGATGATGGACAAGTATCCTGATATCCGAGTTGAATGCCAAGCACTAGATGTGAGTGATTATGATACGGTCTTTCAAGTATTTGATGCTTTTGCAGATGATTTCGGTAGCATTGAGCGAGTAGTGGTCAATGCTGGCATTGGTGATAGTCGCCGCATTGGTAAAGGGCATTTTGAAACCAATCGTCGCACTGCCGATGTCAATTTTGTCGCCGCACTGGCACAGTGTGAAGCCGCCATGAATATCTTCCGTGCTCAGAACAATGGCCATTTGGTCGTGATATCGAGCATGTCAGCCATGCGTGGATTGCCTAGGCATCTGACAACCTATGGTGCAAGTAAAGCTGGCTTGGCTCATTTAGCAGAAGGCATTCGTGCTGATATGCTTTTGACCAATCTTCCTATCAAAGTTTCTACAATTTACCCGGGCTATATTCGCACCGAAATCAATGAAGGGTCTAAGCCATTACCATTTGAAGTCGATACAGATACTGGTACTAAAGCCATTGTCGCAGCTATCGAAGCGGGCGTAGATGAAGCCTGTGTACCGAGCCTGCCTTGGTCTATGGTCAGTCATGCGATGAAGCACTTGCCATTACAAGTAATGAATAAACTAAGTTAATAAAATTGGTTTTCCTAAGGTAGAAAAGAAGAAGCCCACTATTATTGTAGTGGGCTTCTTCTATTTGCTCTGAAATAGCAGGGCAAGTATTACAACGTTTGAGGATTATTTGACATATGCTGTTCACGAAGTTTTTGACGTAGTATTTTACCAACATTACTCTTTGGTAGTTCACTAACAAACTCAATATGACGTGGACACTTATAACCAGTCAAATTGTCCAGCGCAAATTCTTTAATGACTTCTTTAGTGACGTTATTATCGGCAGGTACGATGTAAATTTTAACCGCTTCACCTTGATTTTCATCAGGAATACCGATCACAGCACAATCGACGATGCCATCACAATCGAGCATAACTGACTCGATCTCATTCGGGAATACATTGAATCCTGAAACCAAAATCATGTCTTTCTTACGATCTAGTAGAGTAAAGTAGCCTTTCTCATCCATGCTAACGATATCGCCAGTGCGGAAGTAGCCATCGCGAGTAAAGTCATTGCTATTGTCTTTATTAAAGTATCCTGACATGACGTTTGGACCTTTGATACACATCTCGCCTGCTTGATGCATGCCAACACGCTCACCGTTTTCGTCAACCACGATAATATCGACACTCGGTACAGGTATACCAATAGTACCGTTGAACTTGCGGTCAGTGATAACGTTGGCAGTACCACCAGCCACGCCTTCAGTCATACCCCAACCTTCAACCATAGGGCAGCCAGTCACTTCTAACCAACGTGCTGCGGTTTGCTCAGTTGCCGCCATACCACCAGCTTGAGTGATACGTAACGAGCTAAAGTCCAAGTCTTTAAAGTTTGACTGGTCAAGTAACCCTTTGAATAGAGTGTTGACTGCAGGAAAGATGTGGAATGGTTGTTTTGATAACGTTTTAATAAACCCTGGCATATCGCGCGGATTAGGTACTAAGATAAAGGTATAACCTGAACGCATACCGAGCAAACTCAGCATAAAGGCAAAAATATGATACAGCGGTAAGGCCATAACCATATTGATGTATACTTCGTTGATACCTGAGGTCACAGGGCGATACCATGCCTCTGATTGCATAGCAGCAGCAACGACATTACGTTGTGTTAGGACAGCACCTTTAGATAACCCAGTCGTACCACCTGTATATTGCAAAATCGCTTTTTGTTGTAGGGTGGTTTTTGGTGCTTGAATCGGTAGGTTTTTACCCTTTTTTAATACTTCAGGGAATTTAGTGACATTGTACTTAGGGTCATTCAGGTTGTATTTTGGAACCAAGCGTTTAACCTGACGAATAACCGTATTGACCAAAATACCTTTCAGACCCATCATATCGCCCATTTTCGATAGCACGATACGTTTGATATTGGTCTCTTCAATAACTTGCTCAAGCGCTTGGGCAAAGTTGTCAACAACAAAGATAACCTGAGCGCCCGAGTCATTCAATTGGTGACGCAGTTCACGACCCGTATATAGTGGGTTTATCGGCGTACAAACATAACCTGCACGCAGAATACCAATCATAGTCGGTAGGTATTGTGGAACGTTCGGCATCATAAGAGCTACTACGCTGCCTTTAGGTAAACCTTGAGCCTGTAACCATGCTGCGACTGCCAGTGAAGCGTTATCAACATCACCATAAGTATGCGTCACACCCATACAGATAGTCATCGGATGCATACGAAAGCGGTTAAAACACTCTTCATATAACTCTATGAGGCTTTCATACTGATCCGGATTAATCGTCTTAGGTACGTTTTCCGGATATTGAGCAAGCCAAGGTTTATCTACAGTCATGATTAGCGTCCTTAAATATTAAAATAAATTAAGGCTCTATAAAAAAGTAGTCACATCCATGTCAACAATTTATATTACTGTTCCGTTAGCAAGAAATTGTCGAGTGCTATCCTATATGTTCACATACTGCTAAAATACGGGGCCCTTATAAAGTTTGATTTAATCACAGAGCATAAATATCTCATCAGATTAAAAAACAGTTAATGTTTTGGTAATGAAAATAGCTACTAGTAATGCTGCTAATCAATCGATATTAGTCATAACTATATAAGATCAAAATAACAGAAAGTATAGTGACACATTTTGGCAATACATTAACATAACTACAACCGTGTCTGTTATTCTTATACAAGAACTTGATAGTTTACAGTTAAATTTGATAAATGAAATAATATATGTTGAATAATCAGAAAATACCTAGACAAATAATTTACTTTCTTATCAAGTAATTAACATGAAATTTATTCAAAAAATGTCATATAATTGGATATAAAAGTAGATTTGTAGTAATTATAATAGAGAAATTTTATAGTTGAATGACAGAAAATAAATATACAAAAGGGCATCTTACAATTACTGTAAGATGCCTTTAGTAAAAATAAATTCATGTTTTTAGAATTTTTTAAAAATTGTCTCTATTTATACTTGCGGGTAGTCTGCATTGTGTTTTTCACGCAATTTTTGACGCAGTACTTTACCGACATTACTTTTTGGTAGGTCGCTCACAAACTCGATGTGGCGTGGACACTTATAACCCGTTAGGTTATCTAACGCAAAGTCTGTAATCACTTCTTTGGTAACGTTATTGTCTTCAGGTACTACGTATATTTTGACCGCTTCACCTTGATGACTATCAGGAATACCAATTACCGCACAGTCAAGAATGCCGTCACAGTCAAGCATCACAGATTCAATTTCGTTCGGGAATACGTTAAATCCTGAAACCAAAATCATGTCTTTTTTGCGATCTAGCAGTTTAATATAACCTTTGTCATCCATACTGACGATATCACCAGTGCGGAAATAACCATCACTAGTAAAATCAGCACTACTGTCTCTATTTAGATATCCAGAGGTTACGTTAGGGCCCTTAATACAAAGCTCGCCCCCTTCGTTTAAACCTACATGCTTGCCATCTTCATCAATAATAATGACATCTACGCCAGGTGCTGGCACACCGATAGTACCGTTAAACTCACGATTGGTAATAACGTTGGCGGTGCCGACTGCAACGCCTTCTGTCATACCCCAACCCTCGATCATCGCGCAGCCAGTTACTTCTAACCAGCGATTCGCAGTTTGCTCGGTAGCCGCCATACCACCAGCTTGTGAGATACGTAAAGAGCTAAAGTCCAAATCTTTAAAGTTAGGATTATCGAGCAGCCCCTTAAAGAGGGTGTTGACTGCAGGGAAAATATGGAACGGTTGTTTTGATAAGGTTTTAACAAATCCAGGAATATCACGTGGATTAGGTACTAGTATAAAAGTATAGCCTGAGCGCATACCAAGTAGGCTAAGCATGAATGCGAATATATGATACAACGGCAGTGCCATCACCATATTGATATACACTTCGTTAATTTCTGATGTGATAGGGCGAGTCCATGCTTCTGATTGCATCGCTGCTGCTACGATATTACGCTGTGACAAAATAGCGCCTTTCGAAAGGCCTGTGGTACCGCCTGTATATTGTAAAAATGCTTTTTGATCCAAAGACATTTTTGGTTGCTGAAAAGGTAAGTTTTTACCTTTTTTCAATACTTCAGGAAACTTAGTGACATGGTACTTAGGATCGTTAAGGTTGTATTTGGGTACTAAGCGTTTGACCTGACGAATAATTGTATTGACCAAAATACCTTTCAAACCCATCATATCGCCCATCTTCGATAGGATGACACGTTTGATAGCCGTTTCTTCAATAACTTGCTCAAGCGCTTGGGCAAAGTTATCAACCACAAAGATTGCCTGGGCACCTGAGTCGTTAAGCTGATGGCGTAATTCTCGGCCAGTATATAGTGGGTTAACAGGGGTACAAACGTAGCCTGCACGTAGTATTCCAATCATGGTGGGCAGATACTGTGGAACGTTTGGCATCATGAGAGCGACGACACTACCTTTTGGCAAGCCTTGATTCTGTAGCCAAGCAGCGACTGCCATTGAAGCATTATCAATATCACCATAAGTATGAGTCACTCCCATACAAATGCTCATCGGATGTCCACGGAAGCGATCGAAGCATTCTTCGTACAGCTCCATGATGCTGCTATATCTATCGGGGTTAATGGTTTTTGGCACACCGGCTGGATATTGAGAAAGCCAAGGTTTGTTCGATATCATAGTTAGCATCCTTGCGATTTGGTATAGGCTAAAGTATTTTGAAAAGGTATTTGTCAATCTATCAATAGTACAAACCACCACTTATTTAGGTGGTATATACCATCTTCAATAGCATCCCTGTCTATTGATTAATAGCTAGTCTTTTGCTGCTATAACAGCATTCTATTTAATGAGTATTTAGATAAAGCATTAAATAGAACAAATAAACAAAAAGTTCAGTAATAAAAATAATGCTCGTTCTAAAACTATTTATCTGCTGCTTACAAATAAAGTATCAAAAAAACGATACATTTGAGCAATACATTAGCATGAATTTAGTCTAAAACAATAACAGTAAGCGATACTGATCAGTACATATATTAACTTATAAGAATATAGTAACTTTGTTGGCTGACAAAAGAAGGATTAGATAATTAATGTTGGTAAGCTGACAAAAAACACAGGAATGTAAATGCCAAAATTATTGCGGTAAAATAAATTGATCTTTTTTATTAAAGAAACGTCGATAAATGAGTAATGCACTGATAGTGCAGCCAAGCGTGCTGCTGACACATATCAGGAACATAGTAACTATTTGATAGCGTACGGCTTGAGTAGGATCGGCGCCTGCTAGGATTTGACCCGTCATCATGCCTGGTAAACTAACAATACCGACGACTAGCATAGAGTTTAAAGTTGGAGTCATGCCATTAGTGATAGCTGCTTTTATCTGCTCATGGACGGCTTCGAATGGCTTAGCAGATAGACTGAGCATCATCTCGATACGCCCTGATTGCTCATGAAAGGATTCGATCAATTGATTGCTCGTCAACGAAATAGCAGTCAGAGAGTTCCCTAATATCAGGCCTAATATAGGAATAATGAATTGCGGTGTATACCAAGGCTGCACATTCAAAATTGCTATAATCGCAATCGCCGTTACTAGTATTGCTGAGATACCGACTGCCAATAGCGTATCTGTTAATAACCCCTTATAGCTACGTTTAACGCGATTTTTGGCGGCACTTCCTGCAATTAGAGTCATGACCGTTAAGATAAGTAGTACTTCATACCATTGTTCACGTGCAAAAATCCACGCCAGTATCAGCCCAATAAAGCTAAGCTGTATAATCGTACGAAGTGCCGCTATCAAAAGGGTCTTGCTTAGTCTTAACCGTAAGCGCCAAGAGATGAGTAACACGATAATAATTAAACTACTGGCAAGAGCAATATCACTATAAGTGAGAAAAATTTGCATATCATTCGTACCACTCGTATGAGCTTATTTAGGAAGTAATTATGGTAATAATATATGGTGAGGGTTGAAGTTATTAACGTGCTAAATTGTCCGAGCAGCTATATGAAGACTTACTCATTTGATTAAATATTGCCAATCAAGAGGATGTCAAGAGTCTGCGGTGAGTACACCTGCTTGCATATGCCAATGTCTATTTGCCAAAGGCATGATATCTTTTGTGTCGTGAGTTACCCATAGGAGTGTGCGCTGCGCATCTACGTGTAACCAGTTGATGATTAAGTTGACTAGCTGTGCTGAAGTGCCCATGTCCAAAGCAGCAGTTGGCTCATCTAGCAATAGAACTTGTGGATTGAACTGTAATAGACGCAATGTATTGACCAGTTGGCGCTCGCCACCAGATAAATGCTTGGCGTCCTGTTGCAAAAAATCTGCACTTCTATCTAAGTGTTGAAGCTGAGCAACATGCCAGTCTATGTTAAAAGTCTGCGACTGGTGAGCGTGCAATTGATAAGGCATTTGTAAGTTTTCAAGGACACTGCCGTCTAACAGCTGTGGATGTTGAGCGAGTAGGGCAACTTGCTTGCGCCATAGTACAGGTGCAGTCTTATGAATATCGTGATAAACATTACTCGACGTGTCATTGCTCAAACGAACAGTACCGCTGTTCATGGGCAGTAATCCTGCTAATACTCGTAGCAGTACCGATTTACCGCTACCAGACGCTCCTGTCAAAACAGTGACTTGCCCTGACAATAGCGTACCGCTCGCACCGCTTATTAGCGTTCGATCATGAATTGATGGCTCTTTATCCAGTGAAGTGTTTGCGGCTGGCTTGCTTGTCCATTTTTGATAAATGCTAGACGGCATAGAGATTTTATTCGAGGCTTCTTTGCTATCTTTAATGCTATGAGTACTTATCGTCCGTTGGCTATGTACCCATAGGTTATCAAATTCAAGCAACACGCTACCCGTATCTATGCTCATAGCAGTTCTACTGCTGACCATTTACTTGCTCAGCGATAGCTTGTTCGATCGTAACGCGCAGTTTTTTTGGCACACGAATAGGACGCATTGGTGGGGTTGTCGCTGCAGTATCTTGTTTATCGCTGCCTATTTCATCATTACTCATTGGCTCTGGTTTGACAAGGTTTTGTACGCAGGCAATGACGATTTTGGTACTGCTTAGTAGCTGGCTATCATTTGTTTCAGTAGTACTATGATTCGGTAGATTGCGGTATATGCTTTGGTAAAATATGATGCTGGCAGGTTTTAGCTCTACTTTATCAATACGTACACTAATTACCTCATCTAATAGAATGGCTCTTTTGTATTGCAAGTCGGCCTGACTCACGACAAAATGCTGCACTTCACCACTGTCAGTCTGCAAAAAATACCCATTTAAGCCCAGCTCAGTAAACCAGTCGCGTCGGCAGTTTTCAAAAAACACCAAATGATTGGCGTGATAGACTATACCGCCAGCATCAGTATGGTTAATATAGACGTTATAATCTTTAGCAAATAATGGTTTGGTGTCCTCATTCATGGCTGATGTCGTATTTTTTTGCTTAATTGTTGTCATAGTGATGCTCGATATTTTTAATAAGTATTGTTGAATAAAAGTGTTTCAGATAGACCAATAATAGATAGTGCTTATAATAGAGTTACTCTAGCTCAAGATATCAGGCCATGCAACCGCTAGAACCGCTTACATTTGTTATCATAGTCGTTTATATTTCACCCATTTATAGAGCGCTATATTCTAACCAATCAGTATAGGACAGTTTATGACCCGTTTTGTCAGTTTTAACGTCAATGGTATCCGTGCACGTCAGCATCAGCTCGAGGCGGTGCGCAAGGTAATCGATCCTGATGTCATGGGCCTACAAGAAACCAAGGTGCATGATGATCAATTTCCGCTTAGCGATATTGAAGGTCTGGGCTACCATGTCGAGTATTTTGGGCAAAAAGGGCATTACGGCGTTGCACTCTTATCCAAAGCTGCACCTGTATTTGTACAAAAAGGCTTTCCTGGCGAAGATGAAGAAGCCCAAAAGCGCTTTATCCATGCACGTTATGAGTTTGAAGGTCGTGAAGTGGATATACTCAATGGTTACTTTCCGCAAGGAGAGAGCCAAGATCACCCGACCAAATTTCCAATGAAGCGCGCTTATTATGCCAATTTGATGGCTTATATTGATACGCTAAAAGCGGAAGGTCGTTCGATTATCGTCATGGGTGATATGAATATTGCACCAGAAGATATCGATATTGGTATTGGTGAAGTTAATGCTAAGCGTTGGTTGAAAAACAGAAAAACCTCATTTCTGCCAGAAGAGCGCGAATGGTATTCAGCACTGATGTCACGTGAGCTGACAGACACTTACCGCCTGCATTATCCAGAGAGCACCGAGTTATACAGTTGGTTTGATTATCGCAGTCGCGGCTTCAATGATGAACCTAAGCGCGGGTTACGCATTGATCATATCCTATGTACCTCAGATCTAATCGATAAATGTATCGATGCTGGTATCAGTTATGAGCTACGTGCTATGGAAAAACCGTCTGACCATGCACCGATTTGGTCGGCATTTGACTTAAAGAAACCGTAATACTTATATACCGTGATACCTATATATAGTCAATCTAATGTCAATTAGATACGATGATTAGCTTGTTCAGTCTGCTTATTGTAGTGCTGTAGCTAGTTATCCTTATATTTAAATTGTCTTAAACTGACTATATATTTATCACTTCGTATTCCGTAAATAACGATAAAAATTGAAAAATAAGGATCTTATTATGGCTGTTGGAAATGTATCAGTACCTGACGTTATCTATCCTATCGATGGTATCAAACTCAGTGCCACAGCGGCAGGCGTCCGTTATAAAGACCGCGATGATCTAGTAGTCATCGAAATATCTGACAAAGCTACTACTGCGGTTGTCACCACTAAAAACACCTTTTGCGCTGCGCCAGTGCGAGTATTGCGTGAGCACTTTGCTAAGGTTAGTCCGCGCTATTTAGTCACTAATACTGGTAACGCAAATGCAGGTACGGGCGCTGATGGAAAGCGCCGAGCCATTGATATCTGTACAGCATTGGCTGAAAAGGCTGGTGTAGATAGCAATACGATATTGCCATTCTCTACTGGTGTGATTGGTGAACCGTTAAATAGTGATGCGGTCATCGCAGGTCTGGATAATGCATTGGCTAATCTAGCGCCTGATAGCTGGCTAGTTGCTGCTAATGGCATTCGCACGACAGATACTATTCCTAAATTATCCAGCCAAAAAATTGATGTAGCAGGTACTAGCTATCATGTCACTGGTATGTCTAAAGGCTCAGGAATGATACGCCCAAATATGGCGACTATGCTGGGCTATGTGGCGACAGATGCTAATATCGCTGCTGACTTATTACAAGAGATGCTAAGCGCTATCAATGAGCAGTCTTTCAACCGCATCACTGTCGATGGCGATACCTCAACCAATGATTGTTGTGTGTTGATTGCAACAGGTGCTGCTAGCTCAGAGGTGATTGATAGCACAGAGCATCCGGATTACCAGCCTGTATTCGATGCATTGGTTGATGTGTTTGTCCGTCTGGCACAACTGATTGTGCGTGATGGCGAAGGCGCTACTAAATTCATGACGGTCAAAGTGACTGGTGGTCAAACCACGCAAGAGTGCTGCGATGTGGCTTATGCAGTCGCACATTCACCCTTGGTAAAAACGGCATTCTTTGCTAGTGATGCTAACTGGGGACGCATATTAGCAGCAGTGGGCTATGCTGGTATCGAAGATCTAGACACAGAGCAAGTCAATGTATATCTAGATGAGGTAATGATTTGCCAGAATGGTGGTGTTGCACCTGACTATATAGAAGAGGCGGGTAAAACAGTCATGAGTCGACCTGAGATTACCATCCATATCGACCTTGCACGTGGTGATGCTAGCGATACCGTATATACCTGCGACTTGTCATACGATTACGTCAAAATAAACGCTGATTATCGTAGCTAGTCATTCTTAACAAAACAGAATTTGCATAGTTGTATAAGAGCCAGAACAAATATTGTTCTGGCTTTTTGATGTCAATCATCTTCTCAGTAGCAAATAACTCCGCTATTCAATACGCTTCATTAACATCAGTTGCAAAAGCTGACGTTACTTTACAAAGCAGTCATAGAGGGTAAGACGACTAGCGACCTATACTGGTTTCAGTAAGAAGCAAACAGCCTTATTAGCTTGTATCAAAGCAAGATAAAATATTCGAAATAACAACTTTATCTAAGTAACAATAAGTTAGTAGCTAAATCAATAAATAAGCCAGCACTAAAGAATCAATAACAATTATCTGAGGATTGAATAATGAAGAAATTAGCACTTGCAGCATTGATGACAACTTTTGCCCTTTCTGGTTGCTCTACGATGGGTATGGACAATGAGCGTACGATGGTTGTTGAAGGACAACCTATGAATGTAAAAGTAGTAAACATCCCAAGTTTTGAAGTAGAAATCGCACCGCGTAAAGCAGTATGCGACTTGACTGCTACTGATGGCAGCATGGTTGAATCACAGTGCTTGCAGTATCGTCAGACCTATCAGAAAAACTACACTACGCTAAACGGTAATATTCAAGGCTTTACCTATGAGCCGAACTATCGTTATGTCCTAGATGTACGCCAAGAAGCAGTAATAGCAGAAGGCTCAAACGTAGTGCAGCCAGTATGGATTCTAAACGAAGTGGTATCAAAAACTGCTGAATAATATTGATAGCACTATATAGACGATAAACCAGTTATAAAAGCAGTTATACCTGACAAAAAGGCCTCTAATTCGTTAGAGGCCTTTTTACGTGTTTATTGTTAGTAAATTATGTTCTGAGAAATCAAATTAGCATTGACTGTAGTTGACGCTAACACCGCGCGTTGCTGTAGGGATTCTATTATCAGCATAAACCGCCAGGCCGCCTCGTGCCGTCTCTTTATATTTATCAGACATATCGGCACCTGTTTGCTTCATCGTCTCTATCGCTTTGTCTAAAGAGACGAAGTGTTGACCATTGCCTCTACAGGCTAGGCGCGCCGCATTGATTGCCTTGACTGCGCCCATCGCATTACGCTCGATACAAGGCACTTGTACCAAGCCGCCAATAGGATCACAAGTAAGGCCTAGATTATGCTCAATACCAATCTCAGCTGCATTTAAGCATTTGGCTGGCGTGCCATTCATGATTTCTGCCAGTGCAGAGCCTGCCATTGCACATGCCGAACCAACCTCACCTTGGCAACCAACTTCAGCACCAGAGATTGAAGCATTTTGTTTGATAAGGCTACCGATAGCGGTGGCGTTTAGCAAAAACTTACGAACGCCATCTTGGCTGTAGTTGGGCAAAAAATCACGATAGTAGTGCAGTACGGCAGGAATGATACCTGCTGCGCCATTGGTTGGAGCCGTGACTACTTTGCCGCCATTGGCGTTTTCTTCATTGACGGCAAGCGCGTACAAATCGACCCAGTCCATAGCGGCTAACTTATCAGTTTTGGTGATAGGTTGGTCTTTTTCAGCGCACAGCTGTGTATGCAAATCTTGGGCACGACGCTTTACATCTAATCCGCCCGGCAGGATACCGCCATTTTCACAGCCTTGTTTGACGCAGTCTTGCATCACTTCCCAAATGCTATCTAGATAAGCAAAGACTTCTTCTTTAGTATGGAAGTGACATTCGTTTGCCAGTACCAATTCGCTGATGTTCAAATCATGCTCACGACATTGCTCTAGTAGCTCTGCTGCGTTATTGAACGGATAGGGAACTCTATCGATGGTCGGACTGGCATGATCTTCGTCAGGGTTAGTCGCATCTTCTTCATTAATGACAAAACCACCACCGACTGAATAATAAGTCTGCTGATAGCGAACGCCTTCAGTTGAGATAGCGCGTAGCGTCAATGCATTAGGGTGATAAGGCAGCACAGTATCGTCATACCAGTAGATGTCTTGCTCTGTATCAAAAGCAATCGTATGCGTGCCTGATACATTGAGAATTTTGTCAGAGAAGATAGGAGATAGGTAGCTACTGGTCATACGTGTGTCTATCGTGCTAGGCGTGTGTCCAAGCAGTCCTAACAAGATAGCGGTATCTGTTGCATGGCCTTTTCCAGTCGCCGCCAAAGAGCCATACAGTTCAATCTCAATGGTCTTAATTGCAGTCAGTTCCATCTGCTCAGTTAGCGAGGTCAAAAATAAGTTTGCAGCGACCATCGGTCCGACTGTATGCGAACTGGATGGGCCGATGCCGATTTTAAATAAATCAAAAACACTGATCATAATAAGTCACCAAAAATTTTAAGCGCTTTAGCCTATTTTATCTATGGCATTGGGCGCTTTTGTGAAAAATATAATAGACAGCCGTCGCTCCTAGTCACCATTGATAGGTGGGCGCGAGACACTATTTATGAAGGTTATAAGGTAAATGAGCACTGAGGGCAGTTGAATAATAACTTTTATTTATTTTGAAACTCCGTTATCATGCTCGCAGTCAACAACTATGTAACATCCTGTAAGTTGGTTATCATCGTAAAATAAGACGGATTAAAAAAGACTAAATTTTTCAGTCAAACATATCCGTATTCATACATCTAGCAAGATATGGCTATCATACCAAATAATACTTTTGGTTTGTCATATTACAACATAAATGCATGAATTGGGATGACATATTATAGATAGGAAGACTTAACGTTCTGCTATTTATACAAGCCCTTAGAAATATGTCCATTTATTAATATTCTTATTTTATCAGTTATTCTAGCCTATTACTTTAGCTTAGCTCACATAGGACAAGCGCGCATGCCATCTCAAAAAGACCCTTCATCAGCGTCAGACAATAGCGCTCAAGATCTATCGACTCAAAATGCCTTGGAGTCTGCAGGCATTGATTCAGCCGCTATCAATTATCCGCACAATCCAGATTTTGAAAATGGCCGTTGGTTTCCGACATGGCGTCCTTATAAGGGTGACTTGGATCGTGATCCAGTCGGTATCAACGACTATTTACCTCCATCAAAAAGCGTATTGCTCGGCATACAGCATACGTTTGCCATGTTTGGTGCAACTGTGCTTGCGCCTTTATTAATGGGGTTTGATCCTAACTTAGCTATCTTGATGTCCGGTATCTGTACGGTAATGTTCTTTATGATTACCGGTGGGCGCATGCCGAGCTACTTGGGATCAAGCTTTGCTTTCATTGGTCCAGTCATCGCGGTGACCGCTTATGCAGGCGCAGGGTTCAATGACAATCTAAATGTTGCGCTAGGCGGTATTATGGCCTGCGGTATTATTTATGCATTGATTGGTCTGCTAGTGATGAAGACAGGTACAGGTTGGATTGAGCGTTTGATGCCGCCTATCGTGACAGGTGCGATTGTCATGATTATCGGTCTTAACTTGGCGCCAGTGACCATTCAAGGCGTGTCTGCCAATCAGTTTGATGCTTGGATGGCTACCTTGACCGTATTGCTCATTAGTGGTGTTGCAGTATTTACTCGCGGTATGTTGCGTCGTCTGTTGCTACTCGTCGGTCTGGTTCTGTCGTACGTTGCTTATTTCGTCATGACCAATATTTTAGGCTTTGGTACTGCGATTGATTTTAGTACGGTAGCCGCCGCTTCATGGTTTGGACTACCAAGCATTCATACGCCGCGCTTTGAGATGAGCGCTATTATCCTAATTGCACCTGTGGCCTTTATTTTGGTGGCTGAAAATCTAGGGCACTTTAAGGCAGTAGAGGGCATGACCAAGGCTCGTGTAACTCCTTATATGGGCCGAGCATTTTTGGCGGACGGTTTAGCCACGACCTTTTCAGCAGGATTTGGTGGTACAGGTGTTACTACTTACGCTGAAAACATCGGTGTCATGGCGGTTACCAAAGTGTATAGCACGACGATATTTGTCGTAGCAGGTTTGGTTGCTATCATATTGGGACTGTCACCAAAGTTTGGTGCGATCATTCAGACCATCCCAGCGGCTCTATTGGGCGGTGCTTCTATTGTTGTCTTCGGCCTTATCACGGTTGCTGGGATAAAAATCTGGATCGATAGCCATATTGATTTTAGTAAAAACAGCAATCTGATTATTGCAGCAGTAACGGTCATTATGGGTACTGGTAATTTTAGCTTGCATTTGGGTGGCTTTGATTTAGGCGGTATCGGTACTGCTACTTTAGCCGCTATTGTGTTGAATGCCTTGTTTAACCAAAGCTCTGAAGCGAAATAAGTAATACTGATGAGAGTGAAGTTTGCGCCTATCAAATAAAGATGGTCAAAGCATATCTCATCTAACAAAAAGCGCCCATGCTATCGATAGCATGGGCGCTTTTTGTATGGCAATATTGAGCAACAGTAGTAGCGAACAGCAGTATCGGAACTATTTATAACCCCAGTTCGGGATAAGCCACATTATAACTCATTGATACTATTTACAATGTTGCTACCTGTCCCTGCTGAGGCATATTTTTGATGGTGGGTTTATAGGGAAACCAGCAATAAGCAATTAAACCTG
>NZ_CAJGZN010000010.1 GCF_904846235.1 Psychrobacter immobilis | reverse complement strand
TGGTCACTGGTCACTGGTCACTGGTCACTGGTCACTGGTCACTGGTCACTGGTCACTGGTCACTGGTCACTGGTCACTGGTCACTGGTCACTGGTCACTGGTCACTGGTCACTGGTCACTGGTCACTATAGTCTACTAATCATAGTCGTCAAATATTTTATTAAGTCTGTTGAGACTATTGACGATTAACTTACCAGATTGATCGGTGCTAGTATCAATCGCCAGCTTCTCATCCATCCGCATCGTCAATGGCTCTAATGCTTGCTTGAGGGCAGTTGCCATCAGTGCCGTTTGCTGATGAATATTAGGGATATCGCTATCGGCTGTTTGATTATCATTATTGCTAACCAAGCTATCCGCCATTTTTTGCGCCAGTTGTTCAACAGCGTTGACTAGCTGCACCATGAGCTGTTTTTGTGCATATTGGTTTTGCTTGAGATACTCGCCTTCTGCCTTTCCAGCATTGTGATCGTGCTTATATATTTGTAGCAATTGACTCACGCTTTTCTCGAAGCCGTTATCGATGCTATCGCTGACGACTTTGGCATTGTTAATGACGCTATCGGCAAGGATTTTTTGTGCTTCTAATTGGGCGTTTAACTGGGTATCGAGTTGCGCTTGTTGACCTGCTTCTCGTAAGCGAGCGATTTGCTCTGGGTCGTTTTTCGTTAAGTATGTCTCAAACTGACTACTGATGGCATTGAAACCACTGGCCAAATCGACCAACTGGGCAACGATACGCGCGCCCGTATCGCCATCTTCACCGCCCATGGCTTTGTTACGCAAGAAGTCAGCTTTGATTTGCGCCCAACGCTCTGTTTCTGCTTCAGTCAAGACACCGCGCATCTCGCCAAGCTTGAGCAAGTTACTCTCTGCGCCTTGGGTCAATAGCTGCGACTCGCCCAGATAGTGATCATCTATCAGCTGGTTCAGCTCTTCTTCATTCATGACCGCCGACAGCTTTTCGGTCATCTTGTTCATATTACGATAACTGCCTTGCAGCTTAAATATCGGCTCAACGCGGTACTTATCATCTTGCGAGGCGGAGGCAATATAGGCTTGGTTAACATCCAGAATGACTTCTTGCACCCTAAACATATGGCGCAATATGGCGATAATTTCGTTAACTTCTGAGGTGCTATACGGATACGTCAGATCGCTGCTTTGTGCTTGGGCAAGATTCGCATTGTCCGTTTTTGCCATTTTAATCAAACGATGCACATCGCTTAAGTCACGGTTGGCCATCGGTGCGAGGACAGTATTAGAGGTCAGCGAGTTTTCAATATAACTGAGTGCAAACACCTCTTCCATGCCGCTCATGATATCGCCTAAGTTGTAGATATCGGCACGGTTGGCGAGCATGTCAGGAACTTTAAAAGCTTCACCACTTTCGGTATACGGGTTACCTGCCATGACCACGCAGAACTTTTTGCCACGCATGTCATAAGTCTTGGTTTTGCCTTGCCAGACACCATCGATACGGCGTGTACCATCGCCCAATGAGATAAACTTCTGCAAAAATTCCGCGTGGGTATGCTGAATATCATCGAGATAAAGCATGACGTTATTGCCCATCTCAAAGGCCAAGTTGATTTTATTCAGCTCTTCTCGTGCAGTAGCATTGGGTGCTTTTTCGGGGTCTAATGAGGTGACGTCATGACCGAGTGACGGACAGTTAATCTTCATAAAGATAAGGCCGAGACGGTTTGCCACGTATTCCATCAAAGTGGTTTTACCATACCCTGGTGGCGATATCATCATGAGGATACCCATCAAATCGGTACGCTTATCCTCGCCGACCGTGCCCATCTGTTTGGCAAGATTGTCACCGATGAGTGGCAGATAGCTCTCGTTAATCAGACGGTTACGCACAAATGAAGACAATGGACGCGGCATAAACTCGTCCAGACGCAACGTCTCTTTTGAATCATGCAATATCTCTGAGCGCATGGCCAGATAACGTCTGTAGGCAGGGATAACTTGGGTATCATGATGATGCAAACGATTTAAGAAATCATCAACGGCAAAGGTTAAGGTCTGCTGATGAATACGTATATGCTCACCCAGCAAATTATTGACTTGTATCTCAAGCGATACCTTACCCGTGCTACGTTCAAAACTTTGCACTTGATTAAGCGGATTATTAATACTGGTCAATGATGTAGTCGATGACGTAGCCGACGAGGTGATTGAGGAAAATGACAAGGCCGATGGTGTGCCACTGGTGCCTGTACTGTTTAAACCTTGATTGCCCAATCCTTTAGCACTTAGCCCTTTATTAAAAGCCCCTTTATTAAAAGTAGCACCTGAATCAATCAGTCGTTGCACCAAGGCTTCACGCTGAGCATCATTTAATTGGGTAAGCAAGACGGCAATGGCTTCTGGCACATAATGACGGCCGCTCTCTAGCTGTTGCTTGCGTAGCGCTTCTTTTTCTTTACTCTCAGCAAGCTGCTCTTCACTGAGTGCCTCACCTGCTTCATTGGTGCCATCAGTCGCTACGTTAACCGACTCTGTCCCACCATAAGTCTTATCAAGTAGTGCATGAAACCATGTGGCTAGTAGCTCATAGGCTGATTTGGGTTGGAAGCCAAGCTTACTGATAGAAGACTGTAGTTGATCAAAACTGGCCGTCGCTTGCGTGCTGCCTGAGGCACTATTTAACGTTTGGCTTAGCTGATCACATAACTGCTGCGCTTGTTGACTGGTTTGCCATTTTATTGTGTTATATGCACCTGCACTTGATTCCGCCGACTGCCCCATGACGCTCACCAAATATTCACAAGCAAGCTGAACGTAGCTTGATTTGAAGATGTTAGCGCCTTTATCAACGCTACCATCTTTATCAGCGCTAAGACTGTCATCATTATGAGCCATAACAAAATGACGCATCACTTGGCTCATGTCCTCGACCAATAGAGACTTCGCAGTATCGCTGCCCAATGCACGGCGCAGTTGCTCGGCGGTAGCAGCTCTATCCGTCCAGTTATTTGCGCGTGTCAGCACTGATTCATTTAACCAAGCGTCATAACCAAATTGACGTAAGCTGTCTAAACCAAGCGCTTGTACGATGTTTAGCTGCCAATAAAATAACTGAGCCAGGGCACGTACTTGCGGGGTATAAATGAGAAGCCCTGCCTCACGCAATGTCGGCAGAATTTGCATCAGTAATAGCGTGGCATCATGGTCATGAATGCCTTTGTCATAGCCAAGCTGATAGCGAGGGGTGGCGTAAGCTTTGACCAGTTTAGACAATGGACTGTCGTTATCAATATCGCCATTAACATCTAGGGTAATGATGGTCGCATCGTATGCTTGATATAGACGTTCTTCGGTTAGGCCATCTTGACTGCTCTTGGCACTTTCGATAATGCTATAGGCTAAGTACTCGGCGCGATACACCTTGTCAGACTCGGAGGCGATATTCATGTCCCAGTACGGGCGCAAGGCGTTTAGCTCAGCATTATTAAGCACTTCATAATAATCTGTACCCGTTAGATGCAAATTCAGCACACGCTTGCCATCTGACTGTTGACGACTTAATAAGGTCAAATCCAATGGCTGAGTATTAACCGAAAAACGGTGCTTGCCCAGTTTGATGATTTGGCCACCATCTTCAAACAAGTCCGACTTGTCTTTTAGACTCTTATAACTCTCGATTTGAATGGCTTTTAGGCGAGCGTCGATGTCATCGGCTTTGACGCTAAAGCCCATCGCTTGCAGCTCTTTTGCGATGTTACGGACTTTTTGCACCAGACCATCAGCCGCAAAATACGTATTTAACGCTTCTTCTTCTGTAAAGCCCGTGACACCTGTGCTTTGCGTGCGTTTTTTAATACTCTCAAGCATCCGCAGCGCGCCATCACCTAAGTTTTGCGCTTTTCGATTACGAGCATCAAGCAGTTGCTGCTTATGATTTTCAAAGGTCTCGTAAATCTCTTCACGCTTGCTGATGATATCTGCTAAAAACTGGTCGCCACTATTGGTTTCTGGATCAGCAAACTGACTCTCCAACTCTTCTAGCTGCACTAATAGTTTTGCCATTTGCTCGTCTGATTTCTCAGGCGTATTGGCAATGGATAATGCATTGGCAATGGACTGACCGAACAGCTTAAACTGCGCACCAAATTGCGCAACGGCCTCCGCTGAGCCTAGATTTTTGCGTTTGTGATTAAGCTTGGCTTTGCTTTGGTTCAGGCTGGCATAAATGGTCGATATGTCATCGATGATTTGCGTGCGTACTGTGGCATCGGCCACATCTAATGTGCCTAATAGCTCGGTCAATAAATCTAACCCTTGCGCTGTCTCATCAATTTTTTCTAGTACGGGTTTTAGCTCAGCATTGGTTTCAGCAGTATTCAAGCGCTCACTGACATCGACCAATGTGCCTTCGTAACTTGAGAGCGCCTCTTCACCACTTAAAAACAATACCGTTTTTTCAGCCAACTCGCTCTCGGCTTCTTCTAACTGTGTCTGCAATGCTTGTAACTTATCGGTATCTAGATAGCGCAAATCCTCCAAGCTGACCAAACGGCCTTTTTGGCGTCTTAATGCTGACAACTGATCGACATAATCACTGGCCGACTCAAAGCTAGTGACCCGTATCTGCCGCAAAATCTCACTTTGCTGCGTATCAGCATCGGCTAGCGCGGTTTGGGTTTGCTTTTGGATACTTTGTACTTTGGCGAATTCATCAATGACCAGCTCAGCCGTGGCCGTTACTTCTTTAATACTACTGGCGACTTCGCTTAGCTCAGGCTCAGACAACCAGTAATAGCTGTCAAAGAGTCGGCTAGTATTATTGGTAAGCTCTTCATAGAGCTTCTGTGACACGCTTTGATTGTCAATCAGGCGAGTAATGCTATACAGGTCTGAGATACCACGTACCAGTTCTTTATTGCCGATTTTTCCATAAAAACTCTTGCTCTCTGGCAGTTCGCTCACATACTCGTGTGAGGCATAAGGGGTATGCCATATCTGCATCGGGTGAATACGAGATGGCTCACTTTGATCGCTAAACAGCGCCAAGCGGCCATTCTCAGCTAAGGCCATACCGTTGCAATAAATAGGATTTGCCAATTGCTTTTTAATCAAATTATAAGGAAACAGACCCGTGATACCCAAGTCTCTGTCATAAAATAAAAATAGAACATCTTCGCCATTTGGCGATATGATTTTGCGTTTGAACTTTAAGTCTTTGGCGTCCACATTATTGGCATCAAACAGTTTATATTCGCCCGTTTGCAGATAGTAGCCACCCGGAAATATGATGCCGTGGTCTTCTGGTAGCTGCACACACGATTGTCCAATCGCATCCAAACGTAATACCCCTTCGGTTAAAGTGTTATAGACAAAATAGCGATAACTATCCTCGCGATACGGTAATATCTTAAGCAGAATTAAACTGCCAACTTTGGCATAAGCAATCTCGGCATCGGTCAACGACTGAGTACGATCTTCGACAGGCTCGCTATAGATACCCTGCCCTGACTGCGTATTATCCTCAATCTTGATGGTCAGATCTCCACCGACCGTCTCTACAAATATCGTATCCAAGATATTCATATGCGGATATTTACCATTCACCATTTGATCGCGTGTGGTCTCAATCCAGTCAAAATCATAAGCAGGCGGTAGTTCAATGTCACGCTCGCCTCGATTGTCCACATAAGCGACTTGCGCCGACTCTGGTGTACCTTGACTAAAATCTAACGCGAAACGGAACACTCGAATATCAGTGATGCGCTCACCAATCTGAAACGCCAATAGCAATTTGCTGTCTTTCACCGTTATTTGAATCAGGCGCGTTTGCTTGTAATATCGATACAGCTCATTGAAATCTTGGACAAAGGCGTCTTGAGCCAAAAACGTCCCTTTTAAGTCAACCTCTTCGAGCTGATACTCTTCTTCATTACCAGCTGGCTCGTTCAAACGATATAGCGACAATACATCTTTGATATTGCTCGCGCGCTTGAGCCCCATAAAAACGTTGTAGCCAAACAGTAGATATTCGCCTACTTGCACCATATCCTGCGCCACACAGTTATGTTCGGTACGGATACGCGTACGGGCGATGACTTGCATTTGAGTACTGCCGAACTCTTCAAGGCGTGCAGTATTTAGCGTGGCCGTCTGTTGCTCTAAACGAGCACCTTGTTCTGTCAAACGTTTTTTGATGAGCTCATAAGCATTGCCCGAGGCAACTGCCTGATCAGTTTGGCTTGCTTGACTAGCATTAGGGTTGTCATTGCTATCTGGAGTGGTTAGGTTTTGCGTGTCCGCCATCGTTGCTCGTCCGTTTCTGTTTTTACATAATATAGTCAATCCTTTATAAAAGAGCTACAGCGTTAACCTCGCTTGAAGTATCACATATACATCTGCACTCGGTTGCCTTGTATCTCTTTTAAACTGAATCCACTATAAGAGAATTTTGGGCAATAAAGAATCATTGAAAGTAAAGAAGCACTTGGCTAATCTAAAAAAACGAGTGGTCACGGCTGATTTTTTAGATTAGCCAACTCATCATGATTCGTCATTCTGAATCACCCTGAGTTAGCCAAAAAAAACTGCCGCCTAAACGACAGATAATTTACTGATATTAATGTTGCTTACTAATGCTAGATATATAAATATCAGTCAATTCGACCTGATATAGAATTAAACCGTTTTATCATCATTTTTTTGGTTTGATTTCATGGCTTGACTGGCCATTACGCCATTGATAATACCGCTCAACGTATCTGACTTACCGGCTAGGCCATCGATGGCTTTACCGATAGACAGCGACTTGGCAAAGTTATCAAAGAAATGCGCTTCGCCGCCAACAATATCGATTTTGGCTTTTTGTAGTGCCACTGCCAATACTTCAGCATTTTCTTTGGCAATCTCTTTACCTGCGTCGATCGATGCCAGTGCTTCTTGCAAGGCTGTCTCAAGACTCATGCGGAACTCTTCGTGCTCACGTGCTTCTTTATTCATGCTACCCATTGCATTGAATTTCTCGACCAAACCATCTGCTTCGGCTTGGAAATGTGCACGAGTGACTTCGGCTTTTGCCAGTCCAACTTCGCGTTCTGCTTTGGCATTAGACTCACCGCGAGCTGCGATGATTTCAGCATCTGCCATACCTTTTTCACGTTCAGCCTTGGCAGTAGATTGACCACGAGCAGCAATAATCTCTGCATCGACCATACCAATGTCACGCTCAGCTTTCGCCTTAGATTCACCGCGAGCCGCGATAACCTCAGCATCTGCCATACCTTTTTCACGCTCTGACTGCGCTTCAGCTTGTCCAGTCGCTTTAATAATATTGGCTCTAGCAATGCCTTCTTTTTCCATAGAGACCGACTTAGCTTCTTGGATAGCAGCTTCAGCAAAGCCATGTGCAGACTCTTCGGCTTTAATACCTTCAGCCATTCTGATTTTGGCTTCTGACTCTTTGGCAGAGGCTTCAAGGTTAGCCGTAGCAAGCGTAGTGATTTCAACGGCTTTATGCTTGGCTGACAGCTCTTCGGCTTCGGCTTTTTTCACCTGACGTACTTTGATTTCTTCCGCATCGGCTTCTGCTGCTAGCACGCGTGTCTGCTTAGAACGCTGCGCTTCACTAACTTCGCGAACTTCTTTGATACGCTCTTCTTCTTGCGCCACTGTTTTGTCGACCGCAATACGCTCGCGGATGACATTGGCGATTTCTTTTTTCTCAAGTTCAATCGCACGTTCAGCCTCGATGCGTTGCAAGTCAACTTCACGCTCACGAGAGACGATTTCTAAGTCACGGGCACGCGTAACCTTCTCTTCTTCGATGACAACTGCACGCAGACGATTTTGACCTGCTACTTCAATTTCACGTTGCTGATTCTCTCGCTGAATCGCTAAGTCCTGCTCAACCATGATGACGGCTGTTTCTGACTTCTTACGCTCTTCTTCTTCAATCTTACGAGTTTCAGCCGTTTCACGGGCAATCACTGACGATATTTCACGCTTTTGCTTGGCTTCAGCATCGGCTTGTTGACGCTCAAGCTCTAGCATCGCCTCTCTGGTTTCAACGTTCTTTTTCTTAACCGCTAGCTCTTCATCACGCTCAAGCTCATTGGTAATAACGTTTTGAAAAGCCGTTAGCTGAGTAATCTTTTTGATACCTTCAGCATCTAGAATATTACTTGAGTCCAACGATACTTTCGGTGTTTGCTCTAGATAATCGATTGCGACATCTTCTAAGACATAGCCGTTTAGATCGTTACCGATTTCTTGAACGATACTGTCACGAAACTCGCTGCGGTTTTCAAACAATTTAACGAAATCTATTTGCTTACCAACTGTTTTTAGCGCCTCTGAAAACTTGGCATTAAACAGCTCATTAACAGCGACTTTATCTGAAGCTCTCTCAACCCCAACCGATTTGGCGACTTTTAGCACATCTTCTTCGGTTTCATTGACACGTAGATAAAATGCGACTGTGATATCAGCACGCATGTTATCGGCGCAAATCAGTCCTTCTTTACCGCGTCTATCCACTTCTAACGTGATGAGTGATATTCTCATCAGCTCTTTTTTATTAATAACTGGCCAAACAAAGCCACCATCAAAACGTACAGCTATTTTGCTCACACCGTTGATAATTAGTGCTTTGCCCTGCTCAACCTTGAAGTAAAAGGCTTTGAGCATCAACAGTGCTGCCATAATGAAAACAAACGCCAGCACCACAACCACGCCGACGATAATGAGTATGTCCATGTTTATTCCTTTAATTGAAACATTCTATAGTCAGTTCTATATCCATCAGATGTTCGATCCGGTTTGCTCAACTCCTCTATGTAGCAGTTTCACTTGCCTTTCTCATATCTAAACTAGTTGAACCGACCATAACTAAATTTAAAACCGTTCGTATGATGTAAAAATAGAGGTTTTTTAGCTCAATGGCTGTTTATTGTTTATCAGGGTTTATCTTATTTTCGAGTTTACTCTATGCTAAAAGCGATGATAGAAAGTCGTATCGACTAAACGATTTATAATTATTTATCTTCAACAGGAGTGACTTGATAGGTATTTTTTTCCTCTAAATACGCGACCAACATCACTCGATCGCCCTTTTTCAGTAAGCTAGTGCTGTTGTCTGAACGAACCTTGAGTATCAAACCTGCACCGCCATCATTCAACTCTGCCTCACCGTGCTTGTCCGTCACACTAAGTGTACGCACAATCGCGATTTTGCCTACATTATTAGCAGAATTACGTTTGGGGATTCTGGCAATGTTTTTGCGGATGGGTGAAATGATCATGCCTGTCAGCCACATAGAAACGACCAATACGAATATTAGTGCCCCTGTGCCAAACACGTAATACAAAACACCAGAGTCAAAGTTTTGATGTAAGAAACTGGTATACAAATAGCTCAATAACCAACCGATTAAACTAACTAAGCTCAATATAATGACTAAAGGCACACCGTAGAGACCAAACTTCAGCATGAGGCCTGTAAAAAAACCGGTCGATGATAAATCAGAGACAGCAGCATCACTACCTGACTCTCCAACATCCACGCTGTCCATATCTGCCATGCCGAGTAAAGATACCACCCAGTATAGAGTAACGAACATCACAAGACCTGTGAAAACAATCGTTGGATATAAACTTATTTTGGTGATGAACGCGAAAAAAGCCTCTTGCATTACGCGGGTTCTCCCTTTGTGAACCTAATCTTCTATGTGTAATAACCTACTACAAAAGCTAAGGCTCTTCACTTAATATTTATAAACTTATGCTGTTTTACAAATAAGTTTATATACATATCACGGCATGACATACTTCTCTAACGACCCCATATCGGTGACCGCACGACTCCACCATCTTGGCCACTGATGGCATAGCTGGTATTACCTGACAGCGAATGGATAACTAGACTACCATTACTTTGGCCTGCTGCTTGCCCGCCCACACTCAAGCGGCGAGTTGGATAGACGGCATAATTGCCAGATGGAGATAGACGTGCAGGCTCATCAAGCCCTGTTTCTGCCAGGTTGACCACCTGTCCCGTCGTCAAGGTCATGACAGCCGCCTTGCGACCATTTAAGTAGGCCATACGCTGACCATCTAAGCTAAGCTGAGGACTGGCCACATACCCATTTGTTGATACAGGTGTCGCATTGCCCGTAGCGAAGTCATAACGATAAATTCGCGGTCGTCCAGCACGGACTTTATCGCTGGTATAGACAAAGCTCTTGCCATCAGCAGCATAACTAGGCTGTACCTCTGTACTCGGCAGGGTCGTTAACTGCTGGGTCTTACCATCGCTCAGACGCATCTTATAGATATCAGAATTACCCCCGACTGTAGAGCTATAGAGCAAATCTTGACCATCGGGTGAAAATGACGCTGACATATTACTGCCTTCAGCATTTACTACTAGGTTGCGCGTATTGCTACTACGATCATAGATATAAATTTTGGGATGCTCACGCGGGGCTTGTTTGCTGTATGCAAGCAGCTGTCCGTTTGCCGACCATGCTGGCGCATAGATATAGCCATTAAGCTGATCGATGAGCTGACGATCGCTACCGTCAGGACGGATACTATAGAGTGACGATACTTTTGCCGTACCTACGCCCTGCTCTTCTATGTAGGCAATGTATCCTCGGCGATCAATCGCTGGCATACGTGCAGTCAGCGGATTGGTCTCGACTGTACTGGTTGGCTTTTTTACTGAGGTATTAGGTAATGTCTGACAGCCAGTGAGGACGGTAACTATAGCTATCGTAGTAATGACTTTTATGGTTTCAAACATAGCGTGGTATCCAATAGATCCTAATGATAAAAGTATTGTGAATAATTAAAAAACTATCGTCACTGTTGCCGACTCAACGCCATAGCTAGTATCTTACGATATCAAAGGTATTATAGGGTTATGGCTCTAGTGTAGCCTAAACTGAGTCAAACTTTGGATGAAAAAAACGCCCCACTTGATAGCGAGGCATTTTGCGTTTCAAGAAGAGTAGCTTTAAATGAGCAACTTTAATTGCTTAAGTTCACGAGCCAGTCAAACTTTTTACTCAATTATTAAGCTACTTCGCAACGGCTTTAAAATAAGCGACTTGATCATCGTTTTTAATGGTCAAGATCGGCACATTATTGGCATTCTTACTAAGGCTATACTTACCTTGTACAGTGGCTAAGGCAGCAGTATCAAAGCTGGCTTGCGGTTCAGGACATGCCATCATAGTACTGATGCCGTTTTTAATCTCGACTTCACCATTTGCGACGCTATATCCAGCACCCATGCTATTACAGGTATTCATAAATGCCACGTAATCTCTACCGTTATCATTCATGAAATTTAACGTTAACGGCTTGGCTGGGTCAAAAAATAGCTGCGTTACTTTATCACCATTGCTACGTTTGGCATCAACAAGCTGCCAGTTGTGTGCTTGCAAGACATCTGCAGTGATTGGTTGGTTAACTGGCGCAGGCAAATTCGTCGTCTGACAACCCGCAGCAAGTGTACCAACTGCCAATGTCGCGGCCATCATTACTTTACTCATGTTTTTCATATCAACTCCTCGCTGTATTGCATCCGATACTTTTACTAGACATCCTATCTACTTGAGCCATTAGCTCTAATAAACATAGTAAAAGCTCAGACTTATTATGATTCATTTATTGTTTTATTTAATGCTCTAAACAATGACAATATTGTGCATGGCTCACAGGGAGGTGTCATCATAAACTGAGTAGTTATTCGGAATGCATTTTGTACTACTTTGCAAATATCTAGCTACTTGCTCTTGCCAATACCTAAATGAGCTGCTAACTATAATCTTGCTCACTTTGCCCATCCCTATCAACGATGACTATTGATGGTTATTGATGATAGCTAGTGACGATAGCTAGTGATGGTAATTAGGGATTATTCACGGCTTGCTGTCGTTGCAATGCCGCATAGCCATCCAGACGCTTACGCTCAGTGTCATTAAATAGTTGCTGTTCAAGCTGATCTATCTGAATTTGCGCTTGGGCTACATCGACACCTTGGCTTAATAAGCGATTCTTTTGAGTTTCATACTGGGTGAAGCGTTGGTCAAAATTAGCGTCTTCTTGATCTACTTGTGCCAGCCTTTCTGCTGCTGGTGCGCCTACTAGCTCTCGGCGCATATTATATAATTCCTCGGGCGTTGCACCGCGAGCTTTCATCTGTTCAGTGCGAGTCATCAATTCGCTAATATTGGCTTGTTGCATGATATTGCTTTTAGTCGCATTCTCTGGCAATCGACTGATATAGTCCTGACGGGCAGCTTGTTTCTGTGCGTCAGACATTTGCTTATTTTGGTCAATTCTGACCATCTCTATACTATAACTATCGTAATCATCCTCTGCGCCAAAAAATGCTGTAATAGTTTGCTTATCAAAGTACTGCTGTCGTAGATTAGCGATATCTTGTTTTTGTTGGGCAACTGCGTTCAAATCCAGCTCGCCACTTTTGGTCGCCTGTAATTGCAGATTACCATAGCGCTTTTCTATCTCAGGAAGTGCTTTAAGGTAAGCAACATATTGATTAAAAATAGTGACTGCTTGACTAGCGGCAGGCTCTGGCGTGTGATGGCGAATATAACTCTCCACACGGGCAAATATAGTCGCATCTTCTTCCTCACCTAGGGCGGATAAAAAATAATCAAACAAACGCCGCAGACCTTCAGTGACGACCAACTGTTTATTTTCATCGATGATAATTTCACCATCAATTTGGGTGCCCTTTAATGAGCGTGGTAAATTTTCTAATCCTGTGACAAATTGAGACTGGCTGGGTGTCATTGTCGCTTTTACGACTTGTCCCGCAGCCAACTCAGTTATCACTGACTCGCTACTCTCATTATCAGAGACGGACGGTTTGGTTGAAGTTGAATTTACATCATTACTAGGCTTGAACCACAAAATAACCGCCGCTGTGGCAATGATAACCACGGCGATGATAGCAATTGTTGCATAGGCTGGACGGCGGTTATTTGACATAAACGATATTTCTCAATCAATGAGCATTATTATTTTGTAGTTCAGCTTATAGGTTGGCGTTTTTCAGACGGTTTACCTGGGTACGATAGATAGATTTTGGCTCAGACTCTCCCCATGCCGTCAGACCCAAGACTTGATCGGCGGAATCCAAATGATTCATTCTATAATTATCACGAATCACATAACCAAGACGACTTGAGCAAGCAGATACCAATCCATCATTAGACTCACCTGCAAACGGTACGCCCGTTGCGGCCAATAGATAATCGCTAGGGTCAAGTGCACTCGTTATTTGCCCAACGCCGCTAAATGAATAGTATTTGATGCCATTGACCGCAGTACTAGTCGGTTGACCACAATAGTTTTTTGGCATTGCTGCAGGAAATTTGGCATTGAACTTAGCAGCACCATCGGTCGATAGAGCCACGAGCGCTTGCCAGCCATCTTGTTGTTGAATTTGATTGAAACTGATACCAGAGCCAATATCTGTAAAGCCACCAATCAGATTGAACACGCCTGATACTAGCTGGGTGGTGACATTAGATGGCTGTCCAGAAGTATTATTTGGCTCAAGGACATTTTTAACAAAATCAGCGGTTTTTGATCCTTGCTCTGGGCTTGATACCGCAGTTACTGAGGCCACGTACTTTGGCGCGACGCCAGCGACATAACGGATATCTATACCGCCCTGACTGTGTCCAAACAAATTGACTTTAGACTCACCTGAAATGGCGGCAATGGTCTTGACCTGTTGTAGCAGTTGCTCACCTCGAACTTCGCTGTTATTAACCGCTGAAGTCTTAGTGGTATATACCTCTGAGCCACCTTTCATCAAGTCTTCAGGAATCCCGTTGAAATAATCAATGACCCCAAATAACGTGGTGAAGCCGCCAAGCCCGTGTGCTAAGACGACTGGATATTGAGTTTTAGTGTAACTAGAAGTGAAGTATTTACTGTCCACCAACTTGCAACCATTAGCATTGGCACAATTATAGTATTGTCCTGCAGCTTGAGCAGAAGTGGTTTGCATGGTCATTAGAAGCACACCAGCACTGATTGAACCCAGTATTGGTAACAATATTTTCGGTGTGAGAGCTGCACGAATGTACAAAGAAAGCGTCATAACAACATCCTTGTTATCATTGATTTGGTTATTTTTACTGCACAACTACAGTAAAAATTGCTGCTAATTCCGTTAGCAGGCAAAATTACATTACTTATATATCCTGCAACATTCAACTAATTTGTCAAAATATGAATATATTAGCCTGACTAATGAGTCATATAAGCCTTAAATATGCTGTAAAGCAATTATTATCAATGATAATGATAGGTACATTATCACTTAACGTAAAAGTGTCGTTAGTACGTTTATGGTATAATCTATCCACAATGAACCCATAATTATAAGATATACGATGATGACTAAAAAATCCCTTATCCAGTCTCCAGAAGCCATAGAAAAAATGCGTGTGGCCGGTAAACTCGCTAGTGATGTGCTTGTTATGCTCGACGAGCATGTCAAAGTGGGCGTCAGTACTGAAGCACTCAATCAGATTGCCCATGACTATATTGTTAATGTGCAACAGGCTATCCCTGCCCCACTTAACTATAATGGTTTTCCAAAATCTATCTGTACCTCAGTCAACCATGTTGTCTGTCACGGTATCCCAACTGAAAGCAAGCTGCTGAAAGATGGTGATATTATCAACATCGACGTGACTGTCATTAAAGACGGTTACTATGGCGATACCTCAAAAATGTGGATCGTCGGCAACGGCTCTATCATGGCACAGCGTATTTGCAAAGTGGCACAAGACGCCCTTTACGCAGGTATGAGCGTGGTCAAAAACGGTGCACGCCTAGGTGATGTCGGCGCTGCTATTCAGGCCGTTGTCGAGCCTGAGCGCTTTAGTATCGTTCGCGAGTTCTGTGGTCATGGTATCAGTGATGAATTCCACCATGAGCCACAAGTCATGCACTATGGCAAAAAGGGCACTGGTTTTGAGCTAAAAACAGGTATGACGTTTACCATCGAGCCTATGATTAACCAAGGCACGTGGCAAACTAAGATTTTGCCTGATGAGTGGACGGCGATTACTAAAGACCGTAAATTGTCTGCTCAATGGGAGCACACCATGGTCGTAACAGATAATGGTTGTGAGGTATTTACTACTCGCCCCGAAGAAGACTTAAGTTTTTTGACGCAGTAGTACAATCAAAGATCGCTTAGGCGGTCTTTTTTTTGGTCTTTAATTAGGGCATATTGAGTATTGTGCTTATAGGCGCTTTGTCTTTATACTCAGATGACCTGATAACTTCTATTAATATATTTATCAGCACTTTTATTGATAATTGCTATTCGTGACTTTTATTAGCCATCGTCATATTAGATGCCCAATAGCGCTCAGCTCAAACGTTCTATTTCTAAACTCTTAACTGGATAACACTCATGTTTAATTGTGATATCGCCTCTGTTGATTTGACGCCTTTACCGATACTACCAAGTGAGGTGGCGACAGACTCATCCCCACTGTCAGCTAAAAATGTGACAGACAAGAATCTACTTGGCATTCCTGAGTGGTTGGCCCAGATCAACGACGATATCAGCCGCTCACTAGAACGTGGCACCAATATTCGTCAGCTGGTTGCAGCACGTGCTTGCGCTATCGACAGCCTATTGATTGCGTTGTTTAAATGGTTTGAGTTGGATAAAACTGATTTGGCATTTTTTGCAACTGGTGGCTACGGGCGCGGTGAGCTATCGCTCTACTCAGACATTGATATTTTACTTCTGTCTCCTGGTGAGATAGGTACTGATGCCAGTAGTAAAATCGACAAACTGGTCGCTCTACTATGGGATATAGGACTAGAGCCTGCGCTCTCTGTACGTAGTGTCAATGATGCGCTAGAGGCCGCGCTTGACCATACGATTGCCAGTGCTCAGCTAGAGGCTCGACTCCTAATCGGCAATGAAGCATTGCAAGATATGCCCGCTCAAATCGTCAATAAACAGTGGTCTCCTCGCGCCTTTTTTGATGTAAAAATGGAAGAATCCAAAGCGCGTTATTTGCAGCATAATGCCACCGAGTACAACCTTGAACCCAATATCAAAACAGCACCGGGCGGGCTACGTGATATCCATATCATCGGCTGGGTCACCAAGCGCTATTTTCGCGTGAGTAAGCTATATGATTTGGTGCAACAGAACTTTTTGACCGAAAAAGAATTTGATGAGCTAAGCTTTGCCGAAGGGTATTTATGGCAGATTCGTCATTACTTGCATGTACTAACAGGCCGTAATGAAAACAAGCTATTGTTCGACTATCAGCGTGAGATCGCTCAGCTAATGGGCTACGAGACCCAGCCTGATGACCAGCCTAATGCTGCGGTCGAACGGTTTATGCGTGACTATTATCGCTGTGCAATGCAAATATCAACACTGTCTGAGATGCTGACCAATCATTATTATGAAACGATCATAGAGCCGCAGCTGCCTGACGATGAACGGCCAAAAAAACAGCCTATAAATGCGCGATTCAATCGTATTGGCAACCAGATTGCCATTGCGCATCATCGAGTTTTTGCACAGCACCCAGAGTCTATCTTAGAGATGTTTTTATTGATGGGTCAGCACGGCATCGATAAAGTTCGCACCCACACCTTGCGCGCACTCAAAATTGCTGCGCGAGGTATCGATCAGATATATAGAGACAACCCTACTCACAAAGCGTTGTTTTTATCGAATCTAAAAGAACAAAATTACCTGTTTCATCGTCTACGTACCATGAATCGCTATGGAGTATTGGGTAACTACATTCCTGCTTTCGCGCAAGTCACTGGCCTCATGCAATATGACTTGTTCCATAGATATACGGTAGATGCGCATACCTTATTTTTAATTAGAATCTTGCATCGATTTACAGATCCGACCTTTCACGAAGAGTTTCCACTGGTTAGCTCTATCTTTCAGCGTATCGAGCGTAAAGAGATTTTGGTGCTGGCAGCGATGTTCCATGATATTGCTAAAGGCCGTGGCGGCGATCATAGTGAGCTTGGTCAAACTGAATCGATTGAGTTTTGCTTATCGCATGGTATGAGCTTGGCGGATGCGAACTTGGTTGGTTGGCTCACACGCTATCACCTTCTTATGTCGATTACTGCACAGAAAAAAGATATCTCAGACCCTGAGGTAGTAACTATTTTCTCTGATCTCATTGGTAATGTGACTCATCTAAACCATCTGTATGTACTGACGGTGGCTGATATGAATGCGACCAACCCACAGCTATGGAACAGCTGGCGGGCGACCCTCATGAAACAGCTATATTCACAAACTCGGCGCATCTTGCGCGCTGATATCGATGCACCCACCAATCGTCAAGATATGATTAGCGCTACACGCAAGCAAGCGTTGACGATGCTAGATAATGTCAATAACCAACATATGAACCGCGATGAAGTATTGCGTCTATGGGATGACTTGGGCGATGAGTATTTCTTGCGAGAGATTGCAGAAGATATCTTATGGCATACTGAAGCTATTTTGAATCACCCACCGATTGGATTGGCCTCTAATGCTGACAGTCCACCGTTGGTCGTTTTGCGTGAACATCGCGAATTGGCGCTTGATGCGGTACAGGTCTTTGTTTACACCCAAGATCAGATGAACCTGTTTGCCGTTACCATGGCAGTATTTGATCAGATGAATCTCGACGTTTTAGATGCACGCATTATCACAGCGACCCGTGACTTTGCTTTGGATTCTTATGTATTGCTAGATCCTAGTGGCACATTGTTGGTTGATGAAGACAGTCAACAAGAGCTAAAACAACGCTTAATTGACTCATTCAAAGACCCTACTGTACTTAAACTGACGAACAAGCGTATGCCGCGTCAGTTAAAACACTTTGAAGTAAAAACGGTGATTAACTTCGAGTTCAATGAAGCATCAGATCAGCACATCTTGAGCTTAGAAACGCTTGATCAGCCAGGGCTACTGGCGCGAGTTGGGCAAGTGTTTTTGCAAGAGCAAATCGAAGTACATGCTGCGCGTATTACCACTTTAGGTGAGCGTGCTGAGGATATGTTTTATATCAGTGATCAAAACGATAAGCCACTCTCACCTGATAGACTGGAAGCATTAAAGGCAGCGCTATTAGCCAGTCTTACCGTTCAGAAAGAGCATAATAGCGTAATATATTTTTGATACGGCTAGATAGTTTTGGTTAGCCATTATTTTGAATATTAACTAGCAAAAGTAGTGTGATAGTCATCATAGAAGTACGTTTTATAACGTACTTCTATAGGTTATCTCGCTGGCATGTTCGTTCAATTCATCGTCAGCAAGCTCTGGCGGCAAAACACCTACTTCATGTGGCTGCTGCTCCATGATTAATCGTCCAGCATCGACTTCTTTTTGTAGCAGACATTGCAAGCTTGCTAGGTGAAACTGTCCATCTAGATAATCGTCTAATGCTTCTAAAGAAATAGGCGACTTGGCATGTATATCAGGATACAGGCTATCCTCTGCCAAAATAATCATCTCATTGAGCGCCTCTTCGCGCATCAGCTCATCGTTGTCTATTTTGCGCTGCAGTTTGTTTTCCAACTGGCCTTTAGCAGCAAGTGCGCTGACAAAAAATATGGTCTGTATTACAAACAAAGAAACGTACTGCCATAGCGGTAATGAGATACCAAATATATTATTGAGCAGCATCAAGGCCATTGCCACTACCACGTAGCCGACCAATTGCCATAACAGCCACATAATGAGGCTGTTTTCGCCATACCAAAACATTTTCTTTTCTTGACGTTCGATCAGTTGTTGGCGCGCTTGCCACCAGCTCTGTTCACGCTCTTTGAGCAGTTTATACAGGTTAGAGCGCTGCAAACTGTTATCAAGTTTTTCATTATTGATATCTTTAGCGATGAGATCATCATTATTTAGCACACTAGACATATCAAACTATCCTTAAAACGATCTACCACGTTTGTGATGTAGTCATTTTTTGTATTGTTATAGGTTATAAATTATGAAAGGTTTAAAAGACTTTTGAGCGACTACCTATTTGGTAGTCCTATGATGAATAGCTTACGCCTGGTAAATACCTACTCACGATATAAGAAGAAAAGGACAAAAAATTAGAGAAGTGCTACACTGCTCTAATGTAAATTTTCTTTATAACTTTATTATTAATTGTCTATTATAGTTATCACACTTATGAATCACAACTTAAAGCATCTCCATCCTTATCCATTCGCAAAGATGGCAACCTTGCTTGCTGATAGCAAGCCTGCCAACGGTTACAGTGAAATAAAGCTCGGTATTGGTGAGCCAAAACATGAGCCCCCTGCATTTGTGCTGGACGTCCTACGCGAAAAATTGGACAAAATAAGTCGTTATCCGACTACAAACGGTATGTTTGAGCTGCGCCAAACCATCGCCCACTGGTTAGAGAAACGGTTTTTTCTAAATCACGTTGATGCCAATACTCAAGTATTACCAGTAATGGGCACACGTGAAGCGATTTTTAGCTTTGTACAAGCGGTCGTTGATCATGATGTAGCTGACAAAGAGAGCAATTCTTTAGCGTCTGATACATCGCCTACGGTTATCATGCCCAACCCGTTTTATCAGATATATGAAGGCGCAGCGATACTGGCACAGGCAACGCCTTACTTTGTCCCTTGTACATCAGATAATGGCTATAAAGGTGACTATCGCGCGGTGCCAAAAGACGTTTGGATGCGTACGCAGCTATTGCTTGTCTGTAGTCCAAACAATCCAACAGGCGCCGTCATGACAATGGATGACTGGGAATACCTTATTCGTCTGTCAGATCAGTACGGTTTTATTATTGCCAGTGACGAGTGTTATAGCGAGCTGTATTTTGATACAGCACCGATTGGATTGCTCCAAGCCTGTGCGGCCCTTGGTCGCCGTGATTTCAAAAACTGTATCGTGTTCCACTCTCTATCCAAACGTTCAAACCTACCGGGTTTGCGCTCTGGATTTGTGGCTGGTGATGCCAAAATTTTGCAGGCTTATTTGCAATATCGTACTTACCAAGGTTGTGCGATGCCGATACCACATCAGCTCGCCTCTATCGCTGCGTGGCAAGACGAAAAACACGTCGCTCATAATCGCGCGCTATACCAAGAAAAGTTTGCCCTATGGATGTCTGAGCTTGGGGAATTGCTAGAGTTACGTATGCCTGATGCTGGGTTTTACTTTTGGGTCAAAGTGCCTGAGCAGTTCGATGGTGATGATGAAATCTTTGTCAAAGCGCTGTATGAGCAAGCCAATATTCATGCATTGGCAGGACGTTATTTGTCACGTGAAGTTGATGGTCATAATCCTGGACAAGGTTATGTGCGTATCGCTCTGGTCGCGAGTGTCGATGAGAGCCGAGAAGCAATCAGTCGTATCCGCCAATTGTTAGGTGCTTAAAGCTAATTAGAAAAATCTAATGTAGCTGGAATAAATGTCGCAGTAGCAAAAAGCCTCCAATAACCACAATATAAATAGGGTTATTGGAGGCTTTTTGTTTTATTAATGCTATAGTAAAGTCTCTGCCGAAAATATGCCATCAAGGATGATGCCATGCCCCATCTTGATTTTAGCCAACCGCCCTTTGATGTATTGAGCTTAGCCGAGCGTCAAAGCATTAGAAAAAACACCCAGATACGCTATCTTGCCAAAAATGAAAGCTTGCCTGCAGAAGAATTACAATGTCTATATGTGGTCATCAAAGGACAGATTGAGCAATCACTAGATGGTGAATTTGTCGCGTCCTATGTAGGTAGCAATCACGCTGACGGTCTGAATAATAATGATTGGTTTGATAGTCGCCGCCTGCCTGAATCACTTACCAAGGACAATCAGTTAGAGCCTGAAAGTACGGCCATACAGCCCTATCAATTCCGCGCCAATGAAGAGACGTTACTGCTCCAAGTCGCTGGCACCGCTATTGATAAAATCAGTGCACAAAATCATTTGGTACGGCAAATGCTATCAGACAAACTGCCTGAACGATTAAAAGCATTGCGCCAACGACGTCATAATAAAACGCTAGATCCTGCCAGCTATACCAACCAACAAGAAGTACAGCAAATCATGCTGCAACCAGTGATAGATGTTCATCTATTGCCAGTGCATATCGTCGATGCCAATGATAGCTTGTACGAAGCGGCCCGCATCATGACCAAAGCTGGATTAAAACATGTACTGGTCAGACCGTTACATGACTTAAGTGGCTCACAAACAGCGCAACATGAGACAAGATTACTTTTAGGGATTTTGACCGATACTGATATCTGCCGCGCGGTGAGTGACAGACAAGATCCAGCTATTACTCCTTGCCAGCGCTATGCTAATTTTAATCTGCGAACCATTAAAGCCAGTGATGAGATTGGCGATGCGCTGCTGACCATGACTCGCTATCGTATTCATAGACTGCCAGTCATTGATAAGAGTGGCGATGTCGTCGGTGTGCTTGGGCAAAGCGATATGCTCGCTCACATAGGCCATCATTCACAGCTGATTAGTATTCAAATCGAACAGGCACAAGACTTATCGAGCCTAGATACCGCTGTTGAGCTGATCGGGCGCTATATTCGAGCACAGCATCACAATGGTGTCAAAATCGGCAATATCAGTCGTATGGTACAGACGCTAAATGCGCAGGTATTTACCAAGCTATGGCAGCTAATCGTACCTGATGAAGTGATGGCCAATACCTGCCTTATCGTTATGGGTTCAGAAGGGCGCGGTGAGCAAATCATGCGTACCGATCAAGACAATGCGCTCATCATTCGCGATGGCTATACACACTCTGATTTGGCACAGTTTTCTGATACTTTTAATAGCCATTTAGCAACGCTTGGCTACCCACTGTGTGATGGTAATATTATGATGACCAATCCTATGTGGCGACAACCGCTCAAGCCATTCACTGCACAAATTAACCTATGGTTTAGAAATTCAGATCCAATGCATGGTATTTACTTGTCTGCGATATTAGATGCTGAATACGTCTGTGGCGATGAGTCACTGCTTACTCAAGTACGTCAGCATTTAAAGCTTGCTCATCAACAAGCAGATCCTATGTTTGTCAGGCAGTTTGCGCGGGCAGCGCTACAGTTTGGCGATGTTAATCAATGGTGGCAAAAGTTTGTCCCTTTACTAGGCGGCAAATCAGCATCGTCCGATATCGACCTAAAAAAAGCCGGTATCTTTCCCTTAGTTCATGGTATCCGCACTTTAGCATTAGAAAACAATGTGCTCGATGTGCCTAGTACCAAGGCGCGTTTAAAGGCTCTAGTACAGGTTGATGCTATGACCCAAGAGCGCGCCGATACGCTGCTAGAAGCGCTAGAGTTTTTTATGGCGCAGCGCTTATCTGTGGCGCTCTCAACCGATGATAAGCATGCACGGCAAGTGGATCCAACGACTTTGACTGCGCTTGAACGGGACCTACTCAAAGAGTGTCTGGCCGTGGTCAAAAGCTTTAAGAATCAATTGCGTCAACACTATCAACTAGAAATCGCATAAATGTGGCAGTCTTAATATAGAGACTTCATAAATAGAGAAATTTTATAAATACAAAAATGACATATATAGATGAGCGATTAATATGAGCTGGTTACAGCAGTTATCTTGCGCTTGGCAAAAGACGCAATTACAGCGTCCAGAGCTTGCCTCAATGTTTACAACACCTTCGGCTGAGAAGTGGGTGGCGATTGATTGCGAAATGACAGGACTGAACCCTAAAAAGCATCACCTGCTGTCTGTGGCAGCGATACATATTAATGGCAATACCATCGACACGGGTAATGGTATGCATTTGGTTTGCAGACCTCCTGTGATGCCAGACCGCGACACTATTGTCATTCATGGCTTGCGTACCGCCGACGTTGAACATGGCATGAGTTACGATGACATGTTGGCACTACTACTACCATTCATAAATAATCGACCAATCGTTGGATTCTGCACACAGCTAGACATGGCTTTTTTGAATCCATTGGTCAAACGCTATATGGGAACCTCGCTACCAAACGAAGTCATAGATTTGCGGCATTTGTACAGTCGGCGTATCAGTGGTCACACACAAGGGCTTTCTGGCCAAGCCCAACATCTGACTCGCATATTAGCCCATTACAATATTCCTGAACTGGGCGCGCATGATGCTTATAACGATGCTGTTATGACGGCGATGGCTTTTTTACATGTGCGTTAGCAGCAAGTCATGCTCTCAGTTCAATCTATAGTTAGAGTTAGTTATCTAAATAAGGGCGTCATTATCGCTAGGGCGTGTCCTCATTTTGAAAATGGTGATAAAAATGAAGTAAATGGTAGTCAAACAAGGAAAGGAGTACAGATAATATCGAGATATTAGCCAGCTACTTGACGCAGTTTGGCAAAGATTTAGCCATTTTTAGCCCATTTAAATTTTATTGTTCAGATTGATGACACACCCTAAAATTGTGCTGCTGGCATCGTGCGCGAAAACAGCAACTCATGTTACCATAGGCTGTTTTTGCCACCTGATGAAAGATGCTCATGCGATACCCTTCTAAACGCCGTCATTACTCTACTGCTGCAACCAAAATTGATACGCTTTGTCGTCATTTGCGACCGCTGAACCAACCTAGTAAACGTCTATCTAGGTTAGCGTTATTGGCAGCAGTTATAGTAGCGCCAATACATGCACAAGCCGTGTTGCCAGCAGCCATTCAAAAAGCCTTGGCACGTGCCGATCTAACAGAAGCGGATATCAGTATCGTGATTACCCCTGTGGGTGACAAGGCTGCCAGCCGTCTGCCTACTCCTGTTCAAGTCATTGATAATGATGAATCTGACAGCCAATCTGCAACTACTATAGTATCTGAGCATCCAGTTACGAACGCCTCTACGGATACAAGTAGCAGCGATCCGAGCCATCAGAGCGCGTTAATTACCATAGAGCAGCGCACCATTGAGAAGCACGAGCAAAAAATACATGCTTATACCGATGACCCTTATACTTATCAGAGCGTAGAGAGCATTCCAACGGTTATCCCTGATGAATCTCGGCATACGCTTGATCAGAATGCCAAAGCTCAAGATACTGAGAGCAATAGTAAAGCCTCTATAAAGATTTCATTTTCGCCTTTGCTAGATCACCAGTCTGACATCCCTCGTACGCCTGCCAGCACCATGAAACTCGTGCCTAGCTTTATCGCTTTGGACACTCTAGGGGCAGATTTTGTGTGGCATACACGGGTGTATCACACAGGTATTGTCATCGGCAACCGTCTACATGGTGACTTGATTATTCAAGGAAGTGGCGACCCGAAAATGACCCACGAACGCTTGAAGCAGTTACTGTATAAAGTGCAAGCATCCGGTATTCGTCATATCGATGGTGACATCATCATCGACAGCACAGTTTTTAACAATGTTAGTAAAGATCCTGCCGCCTTTGATAACTCACCTCTACGCCCTTATAACGCTAGCCCTGATGGGTTTTTGGTTAACTTTAGCACCATTGGTATCAAAACTTACCCTCAAAATAATGGTCAAGCAAGTGTGACCTACAAGCCGCGGTTAGCCAACTATCAGCTGCCTGCTACAATCAATACCCGTGCAGCCAGTTGTGGGCAAGCAAGCTATAGCCTAGCGCCGCAGTGGCAAAACACGCAGCTCATATTAAATGCCAGTCTGCCAGATAGCTGCGGTGAGCATGTTTTTTACGTGGCGTATCCCAATGCCAAAGAGTTTGCGGCACACGTCATCGCTGCCAAATGGCAAGCGTTGGGGAATACTTTGAGTGGGCAGGTGATCTCACAAGAAACCCCTTACGATATGACCAAGGCGACAAAACGAGCGCACGGACTTACAGCTATCGCGATGTCGCCTCTACCTATGGTCAGCTATCCGTCATTGAATTTAACGGAGCAGATCCATGACATTAACCACTTCTCAAACAATGTCATGGCTGAGCAATTGGCATTATCTATAGGCGCTTATGATAAAGAAAGGCTGACTCATTCAACACCTGCTAGCACAACTGCGACTAGTCCAAGCAGTCATGAAGTCAAAGCTAGTAATGAAGTCAAAGCTAGTAATGAGATGGATAATAAAGTAGCGGCTGATAAATCTAGTGGCAAAAAGGCTGATAGCTTATATCAGTTTGGTAAACCTGCTACAACAGATTACCCTGCAGCCTTACAAACCATCAATCAATGGTGGCAAACCAATCTCAGTACGCCGCCGCCACATTTGACCAATGGCTCAGGGCTTTGCCGCGAGTGTACTATCACCGCAGCCAACCTAAGCGAGCTACTGACGTATGCTTATAGTCAGCCAAACTTCGATGCTTACGTCGACTCGTTAGGTATCGCTGGGGTTAGTGGCACTATTGCCGCCCATAGCGATCGCTTGCCTGAATCTGTAGCTACTGGTCGTGCATGGATAAAAACTGGCACGTTAAATAACGTCACCTCAATGGCAGGTTATGTCAAAGGACTGTCAGGACAGGATTACGTTGTCGTCGGCATAATCAATACTGATCAAGCATTAAATCCTTATGCCGCAAGACCTGTGTTAGATGCTATGCTCGACTGGACGGCACAGCGTTGATATTTTAATTAACGCTTTAAGTCGATTTGTTATCAATACTCTATTTTTTACCTTTATCAAGGTTAGCTTATGTCACGCCAGACAACCAGTCTTAACAAACCCCAGACACTTGTACAAGTGCAGCCTAAACTGGCTCGATATGTTGGTTTTTTTGCGATTGGATACACGCTTGCCAGTACCATATTTATGATGATACAGACCAAACTTGCGCTCAATCCCCAACTGGTCATGGTGGTTTCTATTATTGTAGGTGCTTATATCGCTGTCAGTAAATTTATCAAACATCAGAAGCGAGCATTAGCGCGAGATGAGATTAATAAATTGATGTTTGGTGGGGTTGTGATTGTCTGGATGCTGACGGTCATTTATTTTTCAGCCATCTGGTTTTGGCTGTTTGATACGATAAGCCGTGAGGTACTGTTTGAGATGGCGATGCAGCGTCCACTGCCCCTACTTTCATCACTAATGCTGATGCTGGTCCTTACTCTAGTCAGTGCGCGAATCAGTCTATGGTCTATCAATCGATTATTAGACCCTATACGCAAATCAACGTAAGTACAAACCATCATCTACAAGGTGCTACAAAGTTTTCCCCTGCTAATGCGTAAAATCCGTTAGGCTAAGTTTAAGGCGTGTCATTATTTTAAGAATAGTACTAAAAATGAGACAAAGTAAGACGCGCCCTAGTAAGTAAAATTTTAGCGATGACTTGTTTTACCTTTATAATAGGAGCGAACATTATGGACATGATCTTTTTTGACAACATAGACAAGCTTGGTCGTATTGTTTTGACGACTGTTATGGTTTATGTGTTGATCGTGACAGTTACCAAAATCTCTGGCAAACGCTCAACGTCACAGCTCAATAACTTCGATTGGATCGTTACGGTCATGATCGGCTCGCTGGGTGCCAGTACAATTTTGCTCAAAGACATACCATTTGTCGAAGGGGTGTCGTCGATTTTAGTGCTGTACCTATTACAATTTGTGGTGACCAAATATGCGTCCGTTTCACCGCAATTTAGTAACTTTATTTTATCAGAGCCGCGTATCGTTTTTTATCAAGGGCAGTTTTTGCCAGACGCCATGCGTGATGAGCGCTTGACGCGTCAAGAAATCGAATGTGCCATGCGTTCTGAAGGGATTAATAGTTTTGATGATGTCGAAGCTATTGTTTTTGAGTCTGATGCAAAATTGACTGTCATTCCAAAGCCAAGCCAAGCGGACGATCAAAGCGCAAGTAGCAACGTATCAGAGACGATTAATCCTCTGATGTAAATTGCAGACAATGAAGAACGAGCGATACAACTATTAAGAACACACCCTAGTAAGCTTGAATTCAATTATCGAGATGTAAGTATTATGAAAGTAAGAATTTTGACCGTTGGCAATAAAATGCCTAGCTGGGTACAGACGGGTTTTGACGAATATTACAAACGCATTCAACCAATGCTAAGCACAGAAATTGTCGAGATTGCGGCAGCCAAGCGGGCAAAAAATCCTTCAGATGCTAATTTGGCACAGTACCGTGAGCAAGAAGGTCAGGCTATATTAGCCGCTCATAATGCATCAAGCCGCGAGCAATTATGGGTACTAGATGTTAAAGGCAAGATGATTTCGACCGAAGGACTGGCTGATAAGCTCTCTGATGGCATGCTACAAGGCGATGATATTGCCTTGGTCATCGGCGGTGCAGATGGAGTGTCGCCAGAAGTATTGGCAAAGGCTGATGCAAAATTATCACTATCAGCACTGACATTGCCGCATCCGCTAGTACGCGTCGTACTTATGGAGCAATTGTATCGCGCGATGAGTATCAATAATAACCATCCTTATCACCGTGGTAATTAAACAAAACACTAGGGTGTGTCCTCATTTTAAAAATGGGAACACACCCTAAGCTATTTTTTTTGATTTAAAACATTGACCCTAAAGTAGATTGAAAAACTGGCGCACGCCCTAATAAATGCAACATGAAATATCCAAAACGTGCGACACCCAACGCCTCTAAGCCATCTCATCAACGTGATGATCATCATAGTGTGCAGACGCCTATCACAGCGGCTGCCGCATGGGAAAATACGTCTGATGTAGCGACAAATACATCTAAGCTACCAGCGCTCTTTATCTCGCATGGCGCGCCTACGCTTGCAATTGAGCAGTCTGCGACGACCAGTGCACTGGCACGTATCGGTCAAAACTTACCTAAGCCACGTGCCATCGTCATTATGTCAGCGCATTGGCAGTCAGCAAAGCTAGAGATTAGCAGCAATCCACAGCCAAAGACATGGCATGACTTTTCAGGATTTTCGCCTGAACTTTACGACATTCAGTATCCTGCTACAGGCCAACCAGCGCTGGCTGAGACACTTGCTCAGCAGCTGACCGCACGTGGTATCACTTGTAGTGTCAATCCAGTGCGTGCCTGTGATCATGGTGTGTGGGCGCCGCTCAGACATTTGTATCCAGAAGCCGATGTGCCTATCGTACAGATATCACTGCCGCAGCATTACGACAGTATTGCCTGCTATCAGTTAGGTGCACAATTGGCACATCTACGTGATGAGCAAATCCTCGTCATTGGCTCAGGTAACATTACGCACAATTTGCAAGCATTGCGCTGGGAAGCTGACAGCATCGATCAAGCAGCTAAAGCATTTAAGCAGTGGTTGTTACAGCAGCTCAAAATAGACATTCCCACGGCGCTCGATTGGCAGCAGTACCCAGACTACAAGGACATTCATCCAAGTGATGAGCACTTGCTACCGCTGTTTTTTGCATTAGGTACTGGTCAGCGCGTCTCTGTCGTTCATCAAAGTATGGCCCATCATAGTTTGGGTATGGACATCTATCGCTTTGATTGAATGCGACTAATGCGAACACTAAAGTTTAACCCTACTTCTCAAAAGCGTGTTTGGTAAATAAACCGGCACGCTCCATCTCGCCCGCCACACTGAATAATGTCGCTTCATCATTCATACGCCCGATTAACTGCATACCAATTGGCAGACCCTTTTTGCTCATACCAACGGGTACTGACATCGCGGGTAACCCCGTAACATTACCCAATAACGTAAAACCCATCTTACCTAATACAGGGGCACTAAGCTTTTCTATCATGCCTGAGCTAAAGGCATGTCTACCCATATTAAAGCCCTTGTTAAGCACCTCGGCGCTACGCATCATCATCTCATCCATACGACTGGGCGGTAGCACACCATGCTTTACCGCAGGCGTGGGCACAGTCGGGCATAAAATCATATCGTAGTCTTCTAGCAATAGCCCCGTCTGATACTGGCTATGATGCCAGCCATGTTTAGCATGTGCCAAATCAACCGCTGACAGTGAGCGCCCAAGCAGTGCCATATTATAGGTTTGTGGCTCTAGGTTTTTAATATGATCAGCACCAAAATCACGCTCGAGATTATCAATCGTAAAAGCAGTATGCGCGCAAACTACAACGATGAAGTCATGCCAAAACTGATCGATATTGATGTTTGGCTCGGCTGGTACTACTTCATGACCCATAGACTCTAATTGCTTAGCCGTTTGCTCAAGTACCGCCAGCACCTCTTTGTCCACTGTCGTATTGGCTATCAAAGGCTGCTGATGCAAAGCAATTTTTAGCTTTCGCGGTGCACGCATTGCCGCTTGCAGAAACGTACCGTCTGGCGGAGCAATAACGTAAGGGGCACCAATCTCTGCTCCACTAGTGGCATCTAGCATCGCCGCACTATCGCGCACTGATCGCGTAATCACATGATCAGCAACAGCACCCTCCCAGCCTTCACCAACTGTCGGGCCCATGGGATTGCGACCACGACTTGGTTTTAAGCCAAATGTACCGCACCAAGCAGCAGGGAAACGTATCGAGCCGCCACCATCACCGGCACCGGCCATTGGTACAATACCACTTGCCACTGCCGCTGCACTACCCCCTGAGGAGCCGCCAGAGCTATAGCCTTTTTTGAAAGGGTTATGAGTGGCACCATGAGCTTTTGGTTCGGTGGTAATAATCAATCCAAACTCAGGGGTATTGGTTTTACCAAAAGTATTGACCCCTGTGGCTTTCATACGTTTGACAATTTCGCTGTCGTTTTCTGATACGATATTGACACTACGACTGCCCATTGTTATAGGCTCACCTTCAAAGCCAAATGATAAGTCCTTAAGTAAATAAGGCACGCCAGTAAACACACCCGTTGGCAGACCTTGCTCTGCCGCATGATAGGCACGCTCATCGAAACGATGGATGATGGCATTGAGTTTGGGATTGAGTTTATTGGCTTGATAGACGGCAGCATCCAATAACTCTTTGGCGCTGACGTCACCTGCATTGACCAATGCTGCTAGCGCTATTGCATCATATTGAGTGTATTCTTTAAACATAATCGAGCTTCCTTGTTCTTGAGTTATTCACCATTCCACTCAGTATATCGGTTTGGTAGCGCAACAAGTAACCCTCTTATCGATACTGCTGTGTTCACGTCATACCAGACCATGAATATATGCTTGACGCTAATGCCTATCACTGTGCCAATTTATGATGTCAGTTTTGCAAATAGCATGACGGTGCTACAAACGCTCATAAAAAAAGCGAGCTACTTACTGTAACTCGCTTTTTATCACTCAATCAAATTCACTGTTCATCACATCAACAGCTCACGCTTGCCACTTTTGCCCATTGAGCTGACCAGTCCCGCCTCCTCCATGGAGTCGACAATACGAGCCGCACGGTTATAGCCGATACTAAATTTACGCTGGATACTAGACGCTGATACTTTGCGCGTTTCCATAATAAAAGCAACGGCATCATTGTAGAGGTCATCATCTTCACCAGAGGCGTTACCTGCACTACCACCACCAGGACTAGACAACTCAAAATTCCCTGCCATATTATCAATATAGTCAGGTGCGCCGCGCTCACGCCAAGCATCACAGACACGGTTAACCTCTTCATCACTGACATAAGCACCGTGGACACGATCCGGCTCAATCTGTCCTGGACCTAAAAACAACATATCACCGTTACCGAGCATGTCTTCTGCACCGCCACTGTCCAAGATGGTACGCGAATCGACTTTTGAGTTAACACGCAGCGCTGCTCGTACTGGGATGTTGGCTTTGATCAGACCCGTAATGACATCGACGGACGGACGCTGAGTCGCTAGCATTAAATGAATACCTGCAGCACGCGATTTTTGCGCCAAACGTGTGATGAGCTCTTCGGCTTGTTTACCGACTTGCATAATCATATCGGCGAACTCATCCGCGACAATGACAATCATGGGTAAGGTTTTAAGCTTTGGGGCTTGGCTAATACTTACGCTGTCATTCGGTCGCCATAGAGGATCGAGCATTGGATTGCCTGATTTCTCCGCCGCGATGACCTTCTTATTAAACTCATTGAGCTTACGAACCTTTAGCAAGCTCATTAGCTGATAGCGACGTTCCATCTCGGCCACACACCATGACAAGCTACTAGCCGCTTCCGTCATATCGGTGACTACTGGCGTTAGCAAATGCGGAATATCATTATAGTTAGCAAGCTCAAGCTGCTTTGGATCAATCAAAATAAGACGAAGCTCATTGGGCGTATATTTGAGTAGCATCGATAGTAGCATCGAGTTGACCAATACTGATTTACCAGAGCCAGTAGTACCAGCGACTAGCATATGCGGCGCACGTGCAAGGTCGGTAATGATTGGGTTACCACCGATATCTTTACCCATTGCCATGCTAATCTGCGCTTTCGGGTCTTTGAACGTTTCTGTATTGAGCAGTTCAATCAAGCGTACCATTTCACGTTTCTTGTTAGGCACTTCGATACCGATATACGGTTTACCCGGAATCACTTCTACCACACGTAAAGAGGCCATCGATAATGAACGCGCTAAATCACGCGAGATACCTGTGACTTTACTAGCCTTCACACCAGCAGCCAACTCTACTTCGAAACGGGTGACGACAGGGCCAGGGATAGCATTAACCACAGAGGCTTTTACGTTAAATTCTTGTAGCTTAATTTCTAGCAATTCAGACAGCTTTTCAAGCTCAGCCACAGTATAGCTAGGCTTGCGATCAGGATCGGGCTTATCCAATATAGAGACTTCTGGAATGGGCGTTAGACTGCTGCGATAAGCTACCGTTTGCATCGAGCGCGACTTTTGACTGAAGGCTGCGTCATCACTAATATGCGGCATGACCGGTACATTAGTATCGTCATCACTATCGTCATCTGGCATCATATCAGTGATATGGTTGCTGCTATCGCCCTCTGGGACAGCAAAGCTAACAGATGGTTGCACGGACGCTTTCGGCTCAGGCTGTACATTTGAGACTGGGCTAGTCACTTCCACCGTTGGCGCTGCTTTTGGATTGGCAGGAGGCGTATTAGTTGGTGTCATGTCTGAAGCGTCTAACACATCTGGCAATGCAGGCTCAGTCTCTACTGTTACCGGAGCGACTTCAGGCTCAGAGACTATTGACGCATTATTAGTCTGTGGCAACTCTACAGGCGTATCAGACAGTTGATTGGTTAAATCCTGGGCAAAACTAATAGGCTCTTCTACGACAGGTTCTAGAGTCTTCTCTGGTACTATTGGCTCAGCTGCTACGGTTTCCTGAATAGGCTTAGAGTCTTCAGACGTTTCTACAACAGATTCTGTAGGTTCTGATATATCAGCATGCTCTGCCAACCATGCTTCTGCCAACTTATCCACTTCCGCAGTCTCATGTGTTGTAGAAATTTTAGGATCAACAGGTTCAATGACTGGCTGACTGGCCAAATCGCTGTGCACTGACTCATCAGGTAATGACTGAGCTAGTGATTCTTTATCATTTATATCTGGTTGAGCAACCGCTTCCGTCGTGGTAGTTACTGCAGTAGCAGGTACTGCTTTCTCTAACGATGCTGTGGTACTAGTACCCGTTTGGGAATAGTTGGGTATAGGCATAGCCGAGCTGTCCATGCCATTAGCACTGTAAGCCATCTGCTCACTTGCAAGTAAATCATCGACCGTACTGGCATCATTCCACGCAAAGCTTGGCTCAACTTTGCGAGTAACAGGTGCAGTCAAGTTTGAGGCTAATGGCTGGACTGTACTATTAAACGTATTATCAGTAGAGTTATTAATCGAGCCTATATCGGTATTTGCCTGCTCATTTTTGACATTACTAGGTGTTGCCGCTGCTTTTGCTGCGATGACAGAGGCTTTGACACTATCTGCCAATCCTGATGTTGCCAAAAAGTCTGACAAGACACTACCGAAACGTCCACTACTGCTGACGTCTTGAGTACCGCTAGTATTTTCCGCAGACTGTAACTCAAGTGGTAGCTGCTCATGCTCTACTTTTTTATCTACCGACTCATCTAAGTTTTGGCTATCATCTTGTGATGCAATGCTCGGTTCAGTAGCGTCGATAGCATCCTGACTTTTTACACCTGAACCAAGCCACGACAGCGCACGAACCTTTTGATATATCGTCATCCAATGGATATTAAAGGCAAACGTAGCGGTAATCACAACGAATACTGCTAAGAAAACCACACTCCCCCACTGCGATAGTAGCTGTGCCAAACGCGCCTGCAATTCTAGCCCGATGATACCACCAGCGACGCCTTCGAGACCGATTGCGTCAGGGTTCGTGACTTGTTGGACTAAAGAGACCAATTGTGCAAATAATGCGCTAGTACTTAATAGTAAAAACACATAAGCGACCAATCGCATGAGCCAAAACGTTGGCTTGTTTTCCCACCAAATCAAGATAGATTCATAAACCACAAATGCCAAAAACCACCAAGCACCAAACCCAAAAAAACTATAAAGCAAATCGGATAACCATGCGCCTGCCTCGCCGCCCATGTTATTAATCGTGGTCATATCACTACTGATGTGCGACCAGCTAGGATCGTTGCCTGTATAAGTCATCAAAATGACAAACAAATAAACGGCCAGTATTAACCCAAGGAGGGTAAACATTCCCTTTTTTAAATACTCAATAAGCGGTGCTGATATCACGTAAGATCTGCCTTGTTATTAATACTAAATGGTCGCCAATGCATGACTAAGCCTAATCATGCTGACATAAAGTGTTGACATAAATGTACCGAGCGAAGTGTTTGTTTGGCATGTGCCGATCATAGAGCCTTTAAACAACCGTTATCGCTTGGCTCCTACTACACTTGGCATAACTTCTTATAATAACAAATACATAGGTGCAGTGGCGACAGTCTTATCAAGAAAGCGTGTAAGAAAGTAAATCAGTAGACACTTTGCGTAAGAAAACAGCTGGTTAGCGAAACACGAGTGGCAAAATATGGCTAACTGTATTGCCTAAATTCTATAAAATACACATAATTTTTCGCACTTATATTCCAAAGCTATTTATTCTTTGATTCTAATGATACCTGTGTTTGTTTTAGCAAACTTGCACTTTGTGCGCTGTGCCCTTATGTTATTATCACACAGCAATTAGAAGAAGCATATTCGTAGTCATTTTTGATATTCCTCTTTTATTATATTTATAACTTACATTTTTAATTCGTATATTTAGCAAGGAACAACTCATGGCAACTGACACTACTGCTCCACGTCACGAAAAGCTCATTATTTTAGGCTCAGGCCCTGCTGGCTACTCTGCCGCAGTTTATGCAGCACGCGCTAATCTTAAGCCAGTTATGGTCACTGGTATGGAAGTCGGTGGACAATTAACCACCACTACCGAAGTCGACAACTGGCCAGGCGATGCACATGATTTGACAGGTCCTGCATTAATGGAACGGATGAAAGCGCATGCTGAGCGTTTCGGTACTGAATTGGTCTACGATCATATCAACGAAGTAAACCTAAACGAGCGTCCTTTTCAATTGACAGGTAACAACGGTAGCTATACTTGTGATGCGCTCATTATCTCAACTGGTGCCTCTGCACAGTACTTGGGACTAGAATCAGAGACTAAGTTCAGAGGGCTTGGTGTATCAGCCTGTGCCACTTGTGATGGTTTCTTCTATAAAAACCAAAAAGTTGCGGTGATTGGTGGTGGTAATACAGCGGTTGAGGAAGCTTTGTACTTATCTAATATTGCGTCTGAAGTGACCTTAGTGCATCGCCGTGACAGCCTACGCTCTGAAAAAATTCTGCAAGACAAGCTATTTGAAAAAGCTAAAAATGGTAATGTCAAAATCGAATGGAACCATCAAGTAAAAGAAGTGGTCGGTGATGATATGGGCGTCAATGGCGTCGTCATCGAATCGATGATTGATGGCAGCACCAAACAATTAGATACAATGGGTATGTTTGTCGCTATTGGTCATAAGCCAAACACTGACTTGTTCAAAGGTCAATTAGACATGAAGGATGGCTACCTGATCGTTAATAGTGGCTTGAATGGTAATGCCACTCAGACCAGTATCGAAGGTGTGTTTGCCGCAGGTGACGTAGCCGATCACGTCTACCGTCAAGCCATCACTTCTGCTGGTACAGGCTGTATGGCTGCGCTGGATGCTGAAAAGTACTTGGATGCACTGGGCGAAACCGTCGCTCGTGATCACACTTACGATTCAACCTTAACTGCAGATAAAGAAGCCTAAATGGGCAACTTTACTCAACAGCACGCTAAACACATTACGCCTGAGACTTTAAAAAGTCTTGGGCGTTATGACTTTCCCGATCCTATTTCTATAGATCCTGATGGTATTGGTATCGTCGCCATGGGGGGTGATTTAGCGCCTGAAACGCTGATATCAGCCTACGCTCAGGGGCTATTTCCTTGGTTTAATGAAGATGAGCCTATTGCTTGGTGGTGTCCTGAGCCGCGTTGCGTGATTGTCCCATCTGCCTATCAACCGAGTAAGTCTCTACGTAAGCAAGCAAATCGCGAACGTTGGCAAGTGACGCTTAATCAAGCTTTTGACGATGTCATACATTCCTGTAGCTTACCACGTAGCGATAGACTTAATGACAATCAGCCTGAAGGTGAGCATACTTGGATTCATGATGAGATGATCGAAGCTTATACCAAAATGCATGCGCAAGGCTTTGCTCATAGCATTGAAGTTTGGGACGAGGCAGGTCAACTGATTGGCGGATTATACGGGTTAAAGATAAACGGCATCTATTTTGGCGAATCAATGTTTCACCGAGCATCTAATGCGTCAAAGCTAGCGTTTTGGGGTCTGATGCGCCTGTGTGAACAAAGTAATGTCGCACTCGTCGACTGTCAGTTACCGAACGATCATTTGATGAGCTTAGGTGCGACTACTTTACCGCGTGCTGATTTCCTAGCTCAGTTAGACAACTTGATAGGCAGCCAGTCTGTGCCATGGCAAAAGCACTCTCATAAACCGTTATCCGTATCGCTACTGGATAGCGAATCGCCGTGGCAACTAGAGTTATGATTATCATAGCGAAAAAAATAAGAGGTTATTATGGCACTTGATACATCGTTTCTATTGATTGGTGAGCTAGCAGCAAAGGCCAATACGACCAAAGATACGGTTCGCCATTACGAGCAATTAGGCCTACTAAAATCTCGCAAGCGTCAGGCAGGCTCACGTTTATATACCGAATTTCATCCAGAATGTATCGAACGCATAGAACTAATCAAAAGCGCGCAAGCTATTGGCTTTACTCTTACCGAAATCAAAAACAGTCTAAATGATTATTATGATGGTCATTTGGATATTGATTCGCAGCTCATACTCACTCAGCAAAAATTAGAACAAGTCAAAAAACAGCAAGCCAATATCAGCATAATGGTGGAGCTACTGAGCGAACGCTTGGATATTTTAGGTCGAATGAAAGCAGATAGTGATTATCAGCTTGATGTGGAAGTCTGTAAAAAGAAAATTCCTTTGCAATAAAACTTAAACCTTAGTTAATGCTGCTCTTATATCGTAGCTGCTATAGCCACCTTTATCATAATCACTTATTTTTTATTAGGGCGTGTCCTCATTTTAAAAATGGTGATAAAAATGAGATAAATTGCCGTCAAACGAGGAAAATAGTGCAGATAATATCGAGATATTGACCAACTATTTGACGATGTTTGGCAAAATTTAGCTATTTTTAGCCCATTTAGAGGACACTCGTTTGAATTGAGGACATGCCCTAAGCTTTACTCACTTCATTAAATATAAGTATGCTGCATGATTAATGCATCGACTGCTGGTTTATGTGGCATTTTATAATATCCTTTACGCTTATGAATAATATTGAATGCCTGTTGCTCGTATAACGCTATCGCCGCTGTATTATCGGCACGTACTTCTAACAAAAGACTTTCGACCTGATTGAGCTGTAACAGCTCATGCAGCCTATTCAATACCTGCGAAGCAATGCCTTTTCGTTGGTGCTCTGGATCAGTTCCGATACGCAACACTTCTGCTTGCTCAAAAGTCATTTGATATAAGCAATAGCCAACTATCTCACGATGAGAGACGCTCTCTTCTTTGGCTTGATCGTAAGCAATCAGCAGACGAATACTGTCCTGCTCAAGCAACTCAACCAATGTTTTCTGGTTCCAAGCATCATCTGGTTGCACCATTGCTTCTATATTGGCAACAGTTTGAATAACGTTTTCGGAATTTAATGCATTCGTTGGTAATACTTCTATCGCAAACATGATGTTCCTTTCATTTAATTAGTCTCATCATTTGGTTGTACTTAGATTATATAAGTAAGTGAATACATTATTTATTCTTTATCATAAAAAAAAGCCACCCTAGATAGGATGGCCTTTTTTATGACTAATTCATAAGCTCATTACTGAGACTTAAGTCTTAGTTCAATACGTTAGCAACAACACCAGCGCCTACAGTACGGCCGCCTTCACGAATTGCGAAGCGAAGACCTTTGTCCATAGCGATTGGGTGGATAAGCTCTACGCCCATCTCAACGTTATCACCAGGCATTACCATTTCAGTACCGTCTTGTAATTGGATTGCGCCAGTTACGTCAGTAGTACGGAAGTAGAACTGTGGACGATAGCCGTTTAGGAATGGTGTGTGACGACCACCCTCTTCTTTTGACAATACATATACTTCAGCGTCAAATTTGGTGTGAGGAGTGATTGAACCTGGCTTAGCTAGTACTTGGCCACGTTGTACGTCTTCACGCTTAGTACCACGTAGTAGTACGCCACAGTTTTCGCCTGCACGACCTTCGTCAAGCAGTTTACGGAACATCTCTACACCAGTACAGGTGGTTTTTTGAGTGTCACGGATACCAACGATTTCGATCTCGTCGCCAACTTTAACGATACCAGATTCAACACGGCCTGTTACTACAGTACCACGACCTGAGATTGAGAATACGTCTTCGATTGGCATTAGGAATGCTTTGTCGATGTCACGCTCTGGCTCTGGGATGTAAGTGTCTAGTACGTTTAGTAGTTCTACAACAGCTGGTTGGCCGTATTTTTCTTCTGAGCCTTTTAGGGCTTCAGTAGCAGAACCTTTAACGATAGGAGTGTCATCGCCTGGGAAGTCATAGTCGTTCAATAATTCACGAACTTCCATTTCTACTAGCTCTAACAATTCTTCGTCATCAACCATGTCACATTTGTTCATGAATACGATGATGTACGGTACGCCAACCTGACGTGAAAGCAAGATGTGCTCACGAGTCTGTGGCATTGGGCCGTCAGTTGCAGATACGACTAGGATTGCGCCGTCCATCTGTGCCGCACCAGTGATCATGTTTTTAACATAATCGGCGTGACCTGGGCAATCTACGTGTGCGTAGTGACGGCTGTCTGTGTCATATTCTACGTGTGAGGTGTTGATGGTGATACCACGTGCTTTTTCTTCTGGTGCTGAGTCAATAGACGCGTAGTCTTTGGCTTCGCCACCAGAGGTGATTGCAGCTACGGTTGCGATTGCAGCGGTAAGGGTTGTTTTACCATGGTCAACGTGTCCGATTGTACCGACGTTGACGTGTGGCTTGTTACGTTCAAACTTGGCCTTTGCCATGGGTATTTCCTCTTTTTTTGGTGAATGATCAATAAAAAGCTGTTTAATGGCTCATAATAGAATTAAATCATCATAAACCTAGCTATCAACCGCACGAACCACTGCTTAAACAATGCTCCGAACTAATTCTTGTATCCGTTATTATACGCTGACTTGTCTTAAATAGTCATACATCTCTCAATCGAAATCAACTTCTCTCTAACTATTAGATATAAAGCTCGATTGATTATAACCTTTCTTATAACCGTATAATTATCTTGATATGCAAGGTCGCGATATTAGCTGACCGACATCATCAAACAATCCGTAAAATCCGTTAACATATGGAACAGCAATCCAATTCCAATGATATTAAAAGGCTTACGAAGAAAGAGTAAAACAAAATACACTAGCATCGCATAATAAGTATGTAACGGATGAAAATTAATGCTACATCTATTTGCCTGAAATATTGGGTGTGCTACCAGATGGTCTATATCAACCAACATGGTTGCAAGCAAAATTAGATATGCTTTTTTCCACTCTTTTCTAAAAAACGCAATCGCGATAAAAAGAGGGAAACCAAAGTGCAAAAAATAATGTATGAATGTCTGCATACTGACCTATTAGTTTTAGTCTTCTATATATAAGACCATCAAAACCAATATTTATTAATATACTGACAGCACTAAAAGGCAACACCTCAGTGTCACCTTTGAATCATTGTCTACCGCACTACTGTTATATATTTCAATATTCTATAATTTCGATATCGACGCAAAGTTATATAAATAGCAAAACAAGCATAAAAGGTATAAACAATAAATGGAGCTCATATCGAGAATTGAACTCGAGACCTCTCCCTTACCAAGGGAGTGCTCTACCGCTGAGCTATATGAGCGTATGTTAAAACCTTTGAGTTGCACTAAAAAAAATATCACGATGCAGCAATAATTACTGACTCTCGTGATGATTTATTGTTGTGCTTTGCGATGGTGTATATATGGAGCGGGTGGCGGGAATCGAACCCGCGTCATTAGCTTGGAAGGCTAAGGTGTTACCATTATACCACACCCGCATTTACTCTTATTCAGGATAACTCTAATCGAGAGTTATGAGATATAGAGAGTATGCTTGGCGCTATGACAAACTTTAGAAAATATGGTGGTGGGGGAAGGATTCGAACCTTCGAAGCTTTCGCGACAGATTTACAGTCTGTTGGGTTTGACCGCTCCCCAACCCCACCTTAGGTTGCTTTGAACAAAAATGACTTACATTTAAGACAAATTCATAAAAAGCTACTTTAAGAGAGATGGTGCCGACTGCCGGGATCGAACTGGCGACCTACTGATTACAAGTCAGTTGCTCTACCAACTGAGCTAAGTCGGCTTGTTCTCTTAAAGTGGTGGCTATTCTATCAAATTTTTTGAGATGCGCAAGTACTTTTTCATCTTTTTTTTAAATTAATTTGATATAAATATTTAAGTCACTGATTAAACTAGTTTTTTTATAAATAAAAATATGGCAATAAATTGGCTTTTTGCTTGCAGCCTTTATTTTTGCCATATCACTGGCTATTTAATTAGCGAATGCGCAAGCCGTTACAGGCCATTTCTACCGCTTTTATTAGTGCTAATGCTTTTTTATTGGTTTCATCCCATTCTTTTTCTGGTACAGAATCAGCGACGACTCCTGCTCCAGCTTGAATATGTATCTCACCACGGCGCATCACCGCAGTACGGATAGCAATGGCCGTGTCCATATTACCATTCCAACCTAAATAACCTACTGAACCGCCAAACACCGTTCGACGCACCGGTTCTATCTCATCGATGATTTGCATAGCGCGGATTTTAGGTGCACCCGATAGCGTACCAGCTGGGAAAGTGGCACAAAACACATCTAGTGCATCTTTGTCAGCTCGTATCGTACCCTCAACATTAGATGCGATATGCATCACTTGTGAGTAGCGCTCTATAAACATCTTTTCTGTGACTTTGACACTGCCATACTCGCAAACGCGGCCAATATCATTGCGACCCAAATCAATGAGCATCAAATGCTCGGCTGTTTCCTTCTCATCATTGAGCAGCTCTTGCTCAAGCGCTAGGTCTTCAGCCTCATCTTGGCCACGTTGCCGTGTCCCTGCCAGCGGTCTTACCGTCACCTTGCCATTTTCGATACGAGATAAGATTTCAGGAGAAGCACCGATAATATCAAAGCGTTTGTGATCATCGAGTGTATAGCCATGCACCAAGAACAGATAAGGCGACGGATTAAGGTAGCGAAGCGCACGATAGACGGCTAGAGAGTCGCCTGTATAGTCCGCTGTCAAGCGCTGCGCTGGCACTACCTGCATGACGTCACCTGCGGCAATGTAATCCTTTATTTTATTGACATCGCTACAGTATTTTTCGGCACCTGTTTGCGATATAAATTTAGGCGTAGGCATTACAGGTGCGCGCAAATTGGATGGCTCTGCTAGCTTTTCTTCGATTTGTTCTAGCTCACGGATAGCTGAACTGTAGCCATCCTCAGACTGGCAATCAGCATAGACGATGATTGATAGCGTATTCTCTAAATTATCAAATACAATCACGCTCATCGAAAGCATCAGCCACATATCTGGCATCGACATTGGGTTGGGCGCATCAGATAAGCCGACACTTGGCTCAATAACACGTACCATATCGTATCCAAAGTAACCGACTAGACCGCCGCTAAAGCTCGGCATGGTCGGCACATCTTCAGCGGTTGGCATATGATATTGTGCCATCAGCTCACGCAGGTAATCAAAGGGATTCTCTACTGATTCTGTATCGATATGATCATTTCGTTTGGTCGTCATATTGCCATCAGCGTACTGCAAAATCAGATCACTACCCAATCCAATCATGGAGTATCGTGCCCAGCGCTCACCGCCTACCACAGACTCAAACAAATAGGCAGAGCCGTTTAGATCACGCACTTTGGAGAATACAGATACAGGAGTCTGCGCATCCATCAGACGCTTTTTTACTAGCGGTGCGTGACTAAAACCTCTATCTTTAAAGGCTTGGTATTCTTCAAAAGTCATCATAATAGCGCTCTCTTAGCACCTTATAGGCAATAATAAACTATAAGCTACTCTAAAAATATAGCGCCAATATTCGCTAAAATATCGACGCTATAATGAGTCATTTGTTTAAAAAACGGTAAGCACAATAAGGCTCTCTATCAAAAATCACGACAAAGACCGAGTGTAGAGTTGAATTATGCACCGCCCATATTAAACAACCATAAGGCCAAACCGATAATTAGAATGGTCACAAATACCCATATAAACCAGCCGCCGCTCGCTTTTTTCTCTACATGACCTGCATGAGCAGGATTGCTGATTTCTTGATCCATCGCATTATTGCCTTCGGTACCAAGATCGCGCGGCTGCCCTAAATTAGCTGTGCCTGAAAACTGGGCGCTAGCTGCTTGTTTGGCTTTTAAAACTTCAGGGTCAGCTTCTTCTTGTAACTCTGTTTTTGTCGTTTTGTCGTGTTCGTCTTGGACTGCTGGCTCTTCACGCATTACTGATTCTTCATGCACTGCTGGCTGCTTTTCTACCACTGGCGCGCTATCAGTAGATGCTGCCTGTGATGGCTCTGTAGTCGTCCCAGCTTCTGTTTCAGTTGTTATTGGTACAGATGTGTCAGTTACTACCTCTGTGGCAACTGGCGTTTCTTCTACTGGCGTAGGCGATGCCACATCCGCGTCAGACAGTACTTCATCAATCCCTGTTTTTTTGACAACTGGCTCTGTAGCAACGGCTTCTTCAGTAGCTAGCTCTTCAACAGCTGGTTCTTCAACAGCTGGTTCTTCAACAACTGGTTCAATGGTTTCGTGCGTAGGGGTTACTGATTCTTCGGTCATATCTGAGCCGGCATCTGCAGGTAAAGGCTCTACAGGTACAGTATCATCTGTAGCAGGTAACATTTCTTCGATGCCAGTCTCTTTGATCACTGGCTCATTAACTGTTTGCTCTATGATCGGCTCTTCCTCAAGAACGCTTTCCTCAACTACTTGCTCTTCGGTCACAGGCTCACTGGCAGGAGTTTCTAGCACAGTAGCCGTGTCAGCATTCTCATGTGTGTCTGCTACTAACTCCTCTGTGGTCACTGGCGCAGCAGATGCCTGTACTTGAAAGCTAAAACTTGCAAAGCCAAGCGTATCGTCTGCTTTTAGATGACTAGATTCATTACCTGCAATACGTTGCTCATTGATAAACGTGCCATTAGAAGAATCTAAGTCTTTTACGTACAGCTGACCATCTAGCACACTGAGCACTGCATGGTTGCGAGAAACCTGCTTGCTACCTAGCACTACGTCGTTGTCACTACCACGACCTATAGATAAGCTATCACTAACCGTCAGTGTCAGGTCACCTAATGCTTCCGTCAATGCATTCAGCTGCCAAGTTGTACTTGCTGCCGTATTCATACTGTCTGTCTCGTTTGTCATGTTATAACTCCTTATTTTTCTATTGAATATCCAATGATGCTAAAAATAATAACTCTAAAATATTACTGCCAATTTATGATAAGTATTGTCGCTATTTTTTTAATAATATTTGCCTAGCACGGTTTATTAAGTACTTTCCTCAAACACTGTACAGTATTTACTTTGGTATAAAGCGAGGTTTTATAACTTTATCAAGCTTGCTATAGGGGATATTAAGGACAGGCATACCGTAAGCGTATGGACCGATAGAATAATGCTGGTAACGAATGCTAACGCCTGTATCAGTCAAGGTCACATTATCGCTCAACGTAAATGGCCAGTTTTTCTCATAACTGCTCACGTCTTCGGCAACCGTTTTAACCCACGTTTTATAAGCATCATAGGCAAGCGCCTCAAAACGAGGTTTTTTACCTGAGATAAGCATGTCGTCAAGCGTGACTTGCTTTTTGGTACTTGGGTCAAATACTAGGTACTCGCTATAAGGCATGCCGTGTGCACCGCCCGTATAGACATAAGAGCTAATCTCAAACAGTTCAAAGTCATCGACATGACCTAGATAATTGGGCGCTACCATCAGATTATAACCCCACGACACATCATCAGGCATATCTTGAAATTGCGAATTCACAAAGCTATCAAGAGCAGCCGTAACTTCCTTCTTGCTGCTTTTACCCTTGATAGGTGCTGACTCTGTCATCTGACTATTAACGACCATATTATCGATACGGGCATTGGCAATCTCATCTATCCAGTTTTGACTGCTTTTGAGATATTTAACTTCAATCTCTGGACAATTATCACGCTTGTCACACGTCTCTTGTATATTACTGGGTAGTTGATACGGTAGATATTCCGTGCTGCTAATAAAACTTCCTGCATTTACCGACATGCTAACGGCACTTAACAGTAAGCTGCCAGTCAACATAGCAATTGAACGTCTCTGGCTTACTTTTATCGAAAATAGATCAGCCGATATAGATTTATCATCAGTTTGAGTCGTAGTGTGCATATGTCCTCTTCTACAAATATAAAATGTCATTCAATATTCTACCGTAACAATTGCAATGTATTGTAGGAAGACTGTTCACGTTTTTGAGGTGATGTAAGCGAACGATTATCTGACTCTTACTACTTAAATCGTAAATACAGGCAATAAAAAAGACACGGCTGGCGTGTCTTAATCAATAAACGATATAAGCGTATAAATAAATTTAATGTTCGCGAGTGCTACTAAAAGTCACTTCTGGATAGCGGTCTTGCATTAGCTGTAGATTGACACGTGACGGTGCAAGGTACGTTAAATAACCACCACCATCTATTGATAATTGGTCATGGGCTTTTTTCTTGAACTTCGCCAATGCTACTTCATCATCGCAATGAACCCAGCGTACCGTAGCTATCGATACTGGCTCAAAGGTACATTGAACTTTGTACTCTTCTTTTAGACGATGCGCGACCACTTCAAACTGTAGGACACCGACTGCACCCAAAACCAAATCATTATTAATCTGCGGCATAAACACCTGCGTTGCGCCCTCTTCACTTAATTGTTGAAGACCTTTTTGCAGAGCTTTTGATTTGAGCGGATCTTTTAATACCACACGGCGGAACAATTCAGGGGCAAAATGCGGAATACCCGTAAAGCTCAACTCCTCGCCTTCAGTGAAACTGTCACCAATAGAGATGGTGCCATGGTTATGCAAACCAATGATATCACCTGGATAGGCTTCTTCTAACGCCTCACGGTCACCTGCTAAAAAGGTCAAAGCATCAGCAATACGTACGTCTTTCCCCAGACGCACATGTTTCATTTTCATACCCTTCTCGTACTTACCAGAGCACACTCGCAAGAACGCAATACGGTCACGATGACGTGGATCCATATTGGCCTGAATTTTAAAGACGAAGCCTGTAAAATCTGTCTCGGTGGCTGATACTTCACGCTCAGTCGTTGGATGGGCTTTTGGTGGCGGTGCATATTTGACCAAGGTATCAAGTACCATGTTTACCCCAAAGTTACCCAATGCTGTGCCAAACAATACTGGCGTCATCTCGCCAGCCAAAAACGCTTCAACACTGAACTCTTCTAGCGCCATCTGTACCAGCTCAAGCGACTCTTCGAAAGCGTCAAACATTAGCTGTCCTAGACGCTCACGGATATCTGGATAATCGTAGCCTTCACGAGTCTCAGAGACCGTCATCTTGCCGCCATTACCTTTCTCATAAAAGTAAGTTTTATTTTCAGTCAAATGATAGACACCGATGAAGTCTTGACCCATACCGATAGGCCAAGTCACTGGGATACATTTGATTTTTAGAACGGCTTCGATTTCGCTAAGTAACTCAAGTGGCTCACGAATCTGACGATCTAGCTTGTTGACGAATGAGATGATAGGCGTATCGCGCATACGACACACTTCCATCAGCTTGATGGTTCGTTCTTCGACACCTTTTGCACCATCTACCATCATCAGCGCACTATCCACTGCGGTCAAAGTACGGTAAGTATCTTCACTAAAGTCGGCGTGACCTGGGGTATCTAGTAGGTTGACCATATGGTCTTTATACGGAAACTGCATGACAGACGTCGTAATCGAGATACCACGCTCTTGCTCCATGCTCATCCAATCTGAAGTTGCATGACGATCTGTCTTACGGCCTTTTACTTCGCCCACCACCTGAATCGCTTGACCCCACAACAGGAGTTTTTCGGTCATGGTGGTCTTACCAGCATCGGGATGCGAGATAATGGCAAAGGTGCGGCGCTTAGCAACTTCTTTGTTTAATTTCTTTGGATCTACGCTCATAATTTTCAGCTTCAACAGTTATGTGATTTAGAAGTGACTCTAAATAAATAAAATAAATAATGGGCGTATTGTAGCGGATTTAGCATCAGGGTGCAGAATTAGCGTATAAAAAACACGCCCCGTTATTTAAACGAAGCGTGTTTTTGGGCTTTTTAATTGCGATCATCCTGCTTGAGTAGCACGACTAATAGCCATCAATTCATCTCAGTAGTAGCGTTCTATTTGCTCAGCTAAGAAGTCGCCAGCTACCTCATTGACGATTGTACAATCAACTACGTCAAAACGACTGTCTGTGTTCGGGTCGGTGCTACCTTTGGCGACATAGTTTGCTTCATAGACGTCCTTTTCGTACTCAACACCGCTATATTCATAAGCAGGCTGTTCATCGTATTCGAAAAACATAACTTGCGCGGCTTGTTGCTGATTCCCTATGCCAACTCCGAACTGAGAGGTTCTATGATCTCTATCTGCACTAAAGCGAGTTTTGGCCACTTCAATCCATCTTTCTATTGAGGCGTAACCAGTCTTGTTTTTATCATTAAATGCCAAAAACGAGCGCTCACTGGTTATTACAGGGATATAACAAACCGACCCTTCAGGAAAAGCAACATTGGTCGGAATTTCAGAATAATTATTTAAGTCGGTAATAATACCGTATCTATTGTTCACGTTTGTACTAGCAACATAGCTGTTAGCACGCAGCCCTGATAAGTTAAGCATCTTATAAGTGGTTTGGTAGTCTAGCTGGTTGTTGGTGTTTTTTTCATAGATGGGGCGTTTGACCGTCCGATTATTAACCTCGATGTCTTTATTTTCAAGTCGACCCTCGAAGTCATCTGCCAGCACGGTTCTGTCTAAATCATTCAGGCTTTGGTTGCTATAACTGTTGATGAGATTGGCTGTTTTGATCTCGCGCGCACCAGTACGATACGTTTCATCAATTCGCGCAATTGCCGTAGCATTGGCTTTGCTATCATAACTATTAGCAAAGCTTGTCAATGTAATCTCGCTACTAGCCGTTCCATAAGCGCCGTCTTCTTCCTCGCACCCTATCAAAGCAAGCGTCGTCAAAAAACAAACACTAGGTATCGCAATCCATCTATTCATCAAACAATGTCCTTATGATTCAGATTTCTATTATCCGTACTGATAACGTATATATGGCTCATTACCGCTATTGTACCTCTTTGACAACTGTACGATAAGATTGTAAATCTAAAAACGAATAAAACTGAGCCCGAAATCTCATTTACAAACTAGCAGTATATATTTACTCTCTATGCACTGAGCTGCGTGAGCGATTTGTTATGCTAAGTTTCATATTAAGATTTACCACTCAAATATAAACATAAAAACTCACAACAAAGGATGTGTCATGAAATCTCTATATTCTACCAAAGCAACTGTCGTGGGCGGCCGAGCAGGTTCAGTCAGCTTGAACGATAACGATCTTAGCATCAACATGGTACCACCAGGCTCCGGAAAAGAAGGTAATAATCCAGAACAACTTTTTGCTATGGGCTACAGCGCCTGCTTTGATAGTGCACTTGGTGCAGTCAAACAGATGGAAAAGGCAAAATTTGACTCGACTACTTCAATAGAAGTAGATTTACTACAAGGCGAAGGCCACGAATATAAGCTTGCAGCCAAAATTCATGTCATTGGTGAAAATACAGACTTGTCAGCGGATGAGTTTCAACAGTTAGTTGAAAAAGCGCATCAAGTATGCCCATATTCTAAAGCCACACGTGGTAATATCGATGTTGAAGTCTCTTCAGAAGTAAAATAACGTATTATGAGATCCATTATCAACTAATAATGAAAAATATATTAATTATAAAAGAACCCAGTTAGTCTGGGTTCTTTTTTTGTTTGAAATCTTGGTGAAAAAGATTATCGTTACAACATCTCGTAACGGTTAAGCAGTTCGGCATGCGCTAATTTTATCGTTATAATAAGCGTATATATTTTTATCTAATAGCTGATAAGTGACTTTTATGACTGATGACATAGCTGACAATACCACCGATAACGACCACAACTCTCACCAAGCGCTTGACCCCAAAGCACTACCGAACTTCGATACCATGCCTAATGTGGCGCTGATGGATACCAGTCATGTAGACAAAGATCAGCCGCCTTTTATTTTGGTTGATGGCTCCTATTATCTGTTCCGCACTTATCACGCCTTGCCAAAAACCATGCAAAACTCGCAGGGTCTAATCACCAATGCGATACGCGGTACACTCAACGCACTACTCAAGCTGATGCGTCGCTATCACCCTACTCATATGGCCGTCTGCTTCGATACAAAGTCACCGACTTTTCGCCATCATATGTCGCCTGACTATAAGGCCGCTCGTCCGCCTATCGATATAGAGCTGGTAGAGCAAATTCCTTATATTCATCGTTTGGTCAGCGCCTTGGGTATTCCGCTATTACGTATCGAGGGTGCAGAGGCCGATGATATCATCGGTACACTTGCCTATCGTGCCGTCGAGCAAGGTCACCATGTGGTCATCTCAACGGGCGATAAAGACATGATGCAGTTGGTCAATGATTGCGTCATCTTAGAAGACAGCTTTACTGGTAAAGTCACGGATACACCAGCGGTGATCGATAAGTTCGGCATTAACCCAAACCAAATGATTGATTTTTTGACGCTCATGGGTGATGCCTCTGACGGTATCAAAGGTGTACCTGGCATCGGTAAAAAGACCGCCAAAGACTTGCTGGTTGAGTACGGTGATATTGCTAATATGTTAAAGCACATTGGCTTTATCAAAGGTCGCGGTGCTAAAGGCTTGATTGAACATGCCGATGACATTCCTTTTAATAGAAAGCTTGCTACCATCGTCACCAATTTGGAAATCGGCCAAGACTGGAACGACTTAAAAATAAATACCGACCCTTTTGCGCATATAGAGGAGCTTCGCGCCCTATATACCGAGCTTGAGTTTAGAAATGAGCTGGCATCGCTTGATCATCCAAATCATCCTGCCAATGGTTCGAAAAGTGTTGCTGATAGCCAAGCCAATACTGAGTCACAGGCACAGGTGGCAAAATCACTCCAATCAACCAAGAGCGACAACATCAAAGACAGTACTAACCATGATAAAGCGTGGCACACTGTACTCGACCAGCCAGCGTTTGATAGCTTGATCGAACTATTAGAAGCTGCTCCGCACTTTGTCATTGATACCGAAACCACTAGCGTTCATTGGCGTGACGCACAAATTGTCGGTTTATCTTTCGCGTTGCAAGCACACGAAGCCTATTACATTCCACTTACGCATAGCCTAGAAGGTGATGAGCTAACTGCCAAGCAGCTTGATCGTGATACGGTATTAGCTCGCTTAAAACCTGTCTTAGAGAATCCAAGTATTGGTAAAATCGGTCAGCATCTAAAGTATGATGCACACATCCTCGCTCACTACGATATCGATCTAATCGGCGCCATACATGAGCAGCCAAATAACTGGGCGATGGATACCATGCTTGCCAGCTATGTCATCAATGCGGCAGCTACTCGCCACGGTATGGATGATTTGGCACGTCATTATCTGCAAACGCAAACCATTAGCTTTGAAGATGTGGCAGGTAAAGGCGCTAAACAAGTTACCTTTGACCAAGTGGCTATCGATATCGCAAGCGACTATGCTTGTGAAGATGCCGACATCACCTATCAATTATTTGACGTGTTCAGCGTTGAGCTGGCTAACGATGCCAATAATGCCAAATTACTACACGAGCTAGAGATTCCAACGGCAGAGATACTTTGCCAAATGGAAGCGCATGGTATTTTGATTAAACGTTCATTCTTAAACGAGCTATCAAAACGCTTTGATGAAGAAATTATCGCCCTAGAAAAACGCGCTTATGAAGTGGCAGGTGAAGAATTTAACTTAGGCTCTCCTAAGCAGCTCGGTGAGATGCTGTTTGAAAAGCTAGGCGTCGCTGGCGGCAAAAAAACCAAGTCCGGTCAATACTCGACTGGTGAGGCGGTACTATCAAAAATCGATCATCCATTGGTCGACATTACCTTGGAATATCGCGGACTGTCTAAGCTTAAGAGCACTTATACTGATGCGCTAGATAATGTCGCAGATAGCGAAACCGATCGCGTACATACTAGCTACCATCAGGCATTAACGAGCACTGGGCGTTTGTCATCGACAGATCCTAACTTGCAAAATATCCCAATTCGTACTGCGACTGGTCGCTTAATTCGTCAAGCCTTTATCGCACCGGAAGGTCGCGTTATTTTGGCTGCGGATTATTCACAAATTGAATTGCGTTTGATGGCGCATTTCTCAGGTGATAAAAACCTAACTCATGCCTTTAACGAAGGGTTAGATATTCACGCGGCCACCGCTGCCGAAGTACTTGGTAAGGATGTCGCAGACGTCACCTCAACCGAGCGTCGTAATGCTAAAGCCATTAACTTTGGTCTACTATACGGGATGAGTGCCTTTGGACTTGCCAAGCAGCTACAGATGAGCCGCGGCGAGGCACAAAACTATATCGATATGTACTTTGAGCGTTATCCAGGAGTCAAAAACTATATGATCAATACGCGTGCAAGCGCCTATGAGCAAGGTTATGTCGAGACGATATTGGGCCGTAAGCTCTATACGCCTGATATCAATCACAGTAATCGTATGGTCAAGCAAGGTGCTGAGCGCGCGGCGATTAACGCCCCACTACAAGGCTCTGCTGCTGATTTAATCAAGCTTGCTATGATTGCCGTTGATAAAGTGCTGCCAAAAGAACAAGCCAAAATGCTGCTACAGGTTCACGATGAATTGGTGTTCGAAGTAGATGTCGATAAAGTAGGCGAAGTTAGCCAGCTGATTACTGACGCTATGCAAGATGTCTTGACGACTACAGCAGTAGAAAAAGGCTGGAATGTCGACTTTGCAGTGCCATTATTGGTCGAGACTGATAGTGGTCAAAACTGGGATGAGGCGCACTAGACATTAACTGTCACTAACTGCCATTTTATCAAATATGTAAGGTATGATTATTCATGTACTTTGCAAATATGACAGTTTTTGATAACTGACACTACAATAAGTCATTATATATTGTTTATATTAACAATCACTTATGACCAGTTAGTTATATTTCATAACAGTAATATCTAGATATGAGGTTTATAATAGGCTATCAGTTAAACCCTAACTATTCGATATTTTCGCTTTAAAGTGAGCCTTTGGGCTCACTTTTTTGTTTTTAACACATTCTTTTTGATACGCAGGAGTCATTTATTTTGAGCTCAGATGGCATCATTGAAGTCCCTGGCATTATACTTTTGATAGCATGCCTGTTGCGTATTTTACAATATGTTATGAAAAGTCATGTCAAACAAATTAAGGCTTTTTGGCTGGCAGCCGTACTTATATTTGTTTCTGTCATTCGTCGAGAGTTGAACTATCTACCAGACTTACTGGTTCCAAGCGACTTTTCGATGCTTGGTCAATCTTATGACTGGTGGGAGGACAGCGTCCTTACCGTTATCTATCTCGTCGCGCTTGGTTTGCTGGTCTATTCGAGGCATTACCTATGGGCAGTGCTAAAAAACGTGCCAGTTTCGCTCTATCTTAGCGTTACTGTACTTGCTGTCATTCAATACATGGGTGAGAATGCTATTATGTTCCCGCATACATTTGGTGAAATTGTCGAAGAGCTGGCTGAGACTGCCATTTATGGTATTGCATTGACCTATTTATGGCGATTCAAACTGGCTGACTATCAGTCATGTCTAGTACAGAAGTTAAATTACAAGTTCGACCACGCCAATAATTAACACTATAAGTTTGATTTCTTATGTAGCAGTCTTGCTATCGTACAAAGACTTAGCAAAAATTTCATAAACAATTACGGCTACTCATATTGAGTAGCCGTAATTGTATTCTAATCATCGTCTTACATTTTTTGAACATCCTGTCACACCTTACTACTAGTGAAAAGTTGATTAAGCGTACAAACTGAGAAGCATATTATCTACATTGCAATGAGCGATGCTTTAACAAGCCAGCGCGATATTTTTATTTATAATGATGGCGACATCTAATAACTACAATAAGGAATTATTCATGGAAAACTCAAAAAATCCACTACCAGAAGAGATGGATCATATTGACGGTAATCGTCGTGATAACAATGACAGCGTCGATAACTCAGATAACAATAATCAGGATGAACAAGACAATCAATTGGTCGATTTGGACAATCCTATGCTGCATACCATCGACAACGATGATGTGATTGATAATAGCGCGGGATTTAACAATTCAGAAGTCGGTAGTGATGCGACCCAAGGGCTGACACCTGCGCATCGTCAAAATATCGATGAGTCTCGTGTCGATGAGATTTTGGTTCAAGACAATCTTGATGACAGCGATTATCCAGATGCGATGGATATTGTTGATAGAGAAGCAGCCGAACGTAGCAACGATGATGATTTTTAATTTACCTCTCTAAACCAAAAAAGCACGCTTAACTATATTAAGCGTGCTTTTCTTATTCTACTATTCAGCTTACTAAAACAGCGACTTTTGATTGATTAAACCCAGCCATCTAACGTGCCAGCCCAACCTTTTACCAAAGGCAGGCTCAACGCTTCAAGCAATTCAATATGTGTCTCATCAAGGTTTAGTGCAGGAATATAATGATACTCTTGCCCGCCAGCATTAAGGAAGTTATCACGGTTTTCAATGGCTAGCTCCTCTAATGTTTCTAAACAATCTGCTGAAAACGCTGGACTGATCACCTGTACCGAGCGCACACCTGACTTACCCCAATCTTCCAACACCACATCGGTATATGGCTTAACCCACTCTTGCTTACCAAAGCGAGACTGGAAACTGATAATCCATTCATCTTCTGTCAGGCCAAGCTCATGTGCCACTTGTGCAGCGGTACATTTACAGCGTTTAGGATAAGGATCGCCTTTATCGGCATAAGGCTGCGGGATACCATGAAAACTAAACATCAATTTTTCAGGCTTGCCATGCTTCTCTTGAAAACGGCGAATAGAGTTGGCCAAAGCTTGAATATATAGGGGATGGGCAAAGTAGTCTTTGACAATCGTATAGTTTGGCAAGTTGCGTTGTTTTAGCGTCCACTTTGTCAGCGCATCATATACGGCACCGCCTGAAGAGGCAGAGTACTGCGGAAACAACGGCAGTATGACAAAGTGATCAACCCCTTCACCACGTAGCGCGTCCATGACATCAGGCAAACCAGGATTACCATAGCTCATCGCAGGATGCACAGAGATACGAAATGGCGCCACACTATCAGCCAAACGTGGTTCTAATAGCTCAACTTGGCTTTTTAGTATTTTACGAATCGGTGAGTCACCTTCCCAAATGCTCGCATAAGCCTTTGCTACGCGTTTAGGACGACTGGGTAAAACAAACAAATTGAGAATAATAGCCCATAGGAATTTGGGAATCTCAATCACTCGTGGGTCTGACAAAAACTGTTTGAGGTAGCGACGTACGGCAGGTGCCGTTGGCTCATCTGGCGTACCAAGATTCACTAACAAAACGGCAATACGTGGGGGCAATTTAGGTTTCATAGCAGCACTTTATTAGCAGTAAGTTATTAAGGGTGATGTCAAAATAATAAGAGACGATACTGTTAAGACACAGTTGAATAGACACCTCATTAGTGTAGCATTTTATCTATTAATGACGCGGGCTAAAAGCGCACCTATACAATTTGATACGCAGTTGCTATTTATTAACTCTTGATTACTTGATGCTGGCGGCTTACTCGTTATTCATTTATAAAGTATATTCCATAAAAACTACGATCGATGCGCTCGAAAGGCGCGCTCGATGGTTGTACTCCAACGCGCATCACCATACAATAGGCAGGCCCAGTTTATAAAAACCGTGTAGGTAAAATAGCCTGTTAGCAACGTGCCATTTTGCTTTTATTTTATTGATGATTGTAGTCTTGCGAGGTAGCTTTGAACGCACGCTCTGATAATACCAGTGACCAGCATCCTAATTCACAACCTCACTCTAATAGCTCAGCCAATACCAACAGTGATTTAGGGTCTGTAGGTATCGTTACGCCTCAGAATTTTCATTTCGCTGAGCCCTTAACGTTAGAATGCAACCGTACCCTGCCCTCGTTTGACTTGATGGTAGAGACTTACGGTACGCTCAATAGCGACAAATCAAATGCAATTCTGATTTGCCACGCGTTGTCAGGCAATCATCATGCAGCTGGCTTCCATAGTGCTGATGACAAGAAAGCAGGCTGGTGGGACAATATGATTGGCCCCAATAAAGCAATTGATACCAATCAGTTCTATGTGGTGTGTGTCAATAATATCGGCAGCTGTTTTGGTTCAACAGGGCCTACCACTATTAACCCTGATAGCGTTGGTTCGGATAGTGTTAGTTCGGACAGCCTTGATTCAGATAGCAGCGATGAGCCGCAAGTGTATGGCCCTGATTTTCCGCTGATCACCATCAAAGACTGGGTAAAAACCCAAGCAATGCTCTCAGATCGTCTAGGCATCGACGTTTGGCACGCCATTGTCGGCGGCTCAATGGGCGGTATGCAAGCGCTACAATGGTCTGTTGATTATCCAGAGCGATTAAAGCGCTGTGTGGTCATCGCCAGTACGCCAAAGCTATCTGCTCAAAATATCGCCTTTAACGAAGTAGCGCGCCAATCTATATTATCCGATCCCGACTTTAAAGACGGGCGCTATATACAAGAAGGCACTTATCCTCGTCGCGGACTGATATTGGCGCGTATGGTTGGCCATATTACCTACTTAACTGATGACGCGATGAAAGCCAAATTTGGCCGTGATTTAAAATCTGGCAAATTTATGTATGGCTACGATGTCGAGTTTCAGGTCGAAAGCTACCTACGCTATCAAGGCGAGCGCTTTAGTGAAAACTTTGATGCCAATACTTATCTGCTTATGACCAAGGCCTTAGATTACTTTGATCCGACGCGCGACTATCCAATACGCGACTACCCATCAACCGTAGCAAAAGATACTACAGAGTCAGCAGTACAAATAGAAGAATCAATCGCGGCGTCAGTCGAATCTAGCAAGGCGAATGCACAGAGTGAGTTAGAAGATGCAGTAACGACGATTGAAGATATTGAGTCTGATCGTCAGCAAGAGCTTTCTGCGCTCAAAGCGGCCTTTGCCCATACGCAATGCCAGTATCTAGTCGTGTCATTTACCACTGATTGGCGTTTTGCACCTGAGCGCTCGCAAGAGATTGTCGATGCACTGATGGCCACTGGTAAACCAGTCAGCTATATCAATATTGACGCGCCGCACGGACATGACTCATTCTTGTTTGATATTCCTCGCTACATGGGTGCGGTCAAAGGATTTTTGACTGCGCCATTTATTACCCCTAGCCGCTCAGCCACAGGAGAACGCTCATGAGAATGGATCACCAACTGGCAGAGCGCTGGATTGCGCCGCAAGCACATGTACTGGACTTAGGTTGTGGTAATGGCGAGCTGCTTGCCCACTTACAGCAGAAACTAGGTGTAACAGGTTACGGACTAGAGATTGATGAAGACAAAATCAATGAGGCAATTGGTAATGGCTTATCAATTGTCGAGCAGGATCTCAACGATGGTCTAGCGCGCTTTGCTGATAACAGCTTTGACACGGTCGTCATGGCACGTGCCCTACAAGCAGTAAAAGCACCTGACGAGTTGTTGCTTGATATGCTGAGAGTTGCCCGTGAAGCAGTCATTACCTTCCCTAACTTTGCACATTGGCAAAACCGTATTCATTTAGGGCTTAAAGGTATGATGCCTGTCTCTGAAGCATTGCCTTACGAATGGTACAACACGCCAAATATTCATCTATGTACTTTCAAAGATTTTGAGCTGTTATGTGCGCAGCATGATATTCATATTATTAATCGTTTTGCGGTTAGCGATTCTGAAAAAGGTCATACACCTTTGATGAAGGCGTTAATTAGGCAAGCGCCTAACTTGTTAGCAGACGTCGCTATCTACCGAGTGACCAAGAAATAGCGGATAAATTCTCAGCTGTCTTTATGTTTTATAGACTGCTAAACAGTGCTTTACGAGCTAGTATTAACCTTAATGGATTGTTAACTTAATATAATTTTTTAGTAACTGTCTGATTTTGTTAAGGACAATCAGGTACAAACGTCTATGTGACCTTGTAATTAGTATTTGAGTTTCGTAAGTTTGGGTGTTAAGCTAGCAAAATATTGTCAGCCACCCCACTATTACGACCGTTTGTCTAATCAGTTAGGGTGAAATCTCTGATTTAGAGATGACAACCCCCTTTTGCTAATGATTAGGTAAGTTCATATCGCAAGATTCCACCTAATTGTTATCGCCGTCTGACTGTCTTTAGCGAGACAATGTTTAGCGGTACAATTTTTTTTGCTTATTAACTGCCTAATTTTGGAGCTGCTATGAAATTATTAAAAGCTGCGTTGTTTACTGCATTATTTTCTTGTGCTGGTTTAGCCAATGCTGAGTTAATATCAAACGTACCGCTTGATACCTCACGTTTTGAGCTTATGCCTGTGAGCGAGTTGTCTAGTCGTGCCGCCCAAGGTAACGATCACGCTCAGTTCTATCTGGCCAAGCGTTTGCAAAAAGGTGAAGGTATTGCGCAAAATACCCAACAAGCAATCCAGTGGTATACCAAAGCCGCTCAACAAGGCGTTGCTCCTGCTCAGTTGAATTTGGCTATCATGTATTTGCGTGGCGAAGGTGTACAGCCTAACCTACAACAAGCCCGTCTGTGGTTAGAAAAAGCCGCCATGCGTGGTGATAACCGTGCCAGCTATACGCTTGCATTGTTAGATGAAAAGCAAAAGAATTTGGTCGATGCTTATAAATGGTATGACTTGGCCGCCCGTGATGGCATGCTAGATGAAAAAGTACGCAACAAAGCTCGCGGCAAAATTGGTCAGTTGGCATTGAACTTATCAAGCTCAGACATTGCTAGTGCCCGTAGCAAAGCGGATACTTGGTTCCAGAGTAAGTAAATCTATAGCTATTTATTTTAGCAATAAAAAATCCAGCCTTTGAGCTGGATTTTTTATATTTAAGGCATTACACCCTTTAATATTACTTCTCAACAGTACTGAACCATATTATGAAAAAAGTAATTTTTTGGATTTTTATCATGACTTGTATCACAATACAGTCATTCTTCATTTATTTCATAGCACAACCACAATTCATTGAACGTTTTATCTCACTTTGGATAAGCTTTGGCGTAGAACAAACAGCTTATACTAAGTTTGTTTTTAGTACCATTGAATGGTGGTCGATAGTTCCTGTTGTGTGTTTAACACTTTCGGCTATTACACTACAACGCCCATCAAAGCTCTTATCAACTTTAACACTCATTATTAGTATGATCGGTATGCTGGCTTTGGTCTTATCGATATATTCGACCTCTCTGCTTATACCGCTCGGAAAGTAGATTAGGACAAGACTTACTATTCTACATTCCACAATAATGAAGAACGATAACGTCTATTTGATAGCTACCTTTAAATCTTGGATTTTACGCCTACATTTTGCATAATTGTCGTGCATCTTCCTCATCTATGGTTGAATGCTCATTTGAAATATATAGCCAACTATAATGAGTGTGACAATTTAAGCATAGGAACATATTAGACAGTGTGGTATCCCTCGATACATAACGCCTTGTGACACTGCAGTACTCACTATCTGGAACTCCTTTTGGGCGATAAATATCGTATTTACAGTAAAGGTTTTTCTGCCAATCAACCATCTGCTGCAATTTTACAACCATTTGCGACTTACAATGGGGACAGTTTTTTAGAACTGGCATTTCTACTTTATTGAATCGGCACTTACTATGGTTTAATACACCCTCATTATTTACATAATCAGTATTAATTTCAGAAAACCTTTTAATGTTAGATAAGGTATCAACACCAGCCTTGAACTCAACTTCATTATGTTTTAGGCGGTATAACACACTGTTATAATGAGATTTATACCTCTCAAATATTATGGAACCTACAAGAAATATCGCAATCAGATATAAGTCCATGATATCCGTCCAACTATATATTTTTGCCATAATTAAAAGAATTGCGTATAGCGACAGCCATGCGAAATAGGGCCAGTGATGTAAAAATGATTTAGATTTTCTATTTTCAACGATACTTACTTTGTTGATTTGATCTACATCAACTGGTTTCTCCGTCAAAAGACTGTGATTACAATGTGGACAAAATAGTATTCCTTTTTCGATTAAAGGGACAGCAAACGACTCATGACAACTTTCATGAGGACAAGTTAGGTTTAAAACTTTATTAGGTTTTGTTTTTGGCATGCAATCTCTTATTTTCTACTCGTCACAAATTTTGCACGATTTATAGCTCTATAAGGAACTATGGATCTTGTTAATATATTTTCGATGGTGATGGCTAAAATAAATATAATTAGTTGCCTTTATCATGAAATAAACAGAACAGATAATGATAAATGTCTACTATAGCAAGCCCTACTCATAGGATAAACGCCTAAAAGCTATTACAGCTTAGAGCAGATCACTTAATGAGTTATGTATACGCTTAACGATGCTATTAACTTTTAAAATATTCAAAACCCATCTAAAATTTGCTACACTACGCGCGCATTAACCAATTCCACAATTGAGATAATGTTATATACCTATCTATTTTTTTATTACCAACGCACTAGGTTTGCGACCTAGCCAGCAGGAGAAAGACATGAACACCTCTCAAGATAGTAATATCAAAGAAACCGCGATAACTGACAACAATTCAGCCCCTGTATACGATAGTGTAACTAATAATATCGTCGTTGCCGCACTATATAAGTTCACGCGCTTTGCTGATTTTGAGCAATATCGTGAGCCTATCCTAAACACTATGCTCGATAACGATGTGAAAGGTACGTTGTTACTTGCAAGCGAAGGCATTAATGGTACGATTTCTGGTACGCGTCAAGGTATCGATACCGTACTTGACTACCTGCGCAGTATTGAAGCAATTGGTACTTTTACCTTTAAAGAATCCTATACTGACGCACAGCCTTTTTATCGCACTAAGGTGAAATTGAAAAAAGAAATCGTCACCATGGGTGTCGAGAATATCGATCCATTGGAGTCCGTTGGTCGCTATGTAAAACCAAGCGAGTGGAATGCGTTGATCTCAGATCCTGAAGTCACCTTGATCGACACGCGTAACGACTATGAAGTGCAAATCGGCACCTTTCAAAATGCAGTCAATCCTAACACTGAAACGTTCCGCGAGTTTCCAGAATACGTCTCAAAAGAGCTTGATCCAACCAAGCATAAAAAAGTGGCAATGTTCTGTACAGGTGGTATCCGCTGCGAGAAGTCGACTGCCTATTTACGCGAGCAAGGTTTTGAAGAGGTCTATCATTTAGAAGGCGGCATCCTAAAATACCTCGAAGAAGTCCCTGCTAGTGACTCTATGTGGCAAGGTGACTGCTTTGTTTTTGATAATCGCGTTTCGGTCAATCACAACTTAGAAAAAGGCAGCTACGAGCAATGCTTTGCTTGCCGTATGCCAATCACCGCTGAGGAGATGCAAAGCCCTGCCTATATCAAAGGCGAGTCATGCCCACACTGTATCGACAAAGCGACCGACGAGCAGAAAGCCCGTTTCCGTGAGCGTGAGCACCAAATGCAGCTAGCGAAAAAGCGTGGCGAAGCCCATATCGGTAGCGATGTGATGGATGTAATCGAAAAACGTAAAGCTGCTAAGACGGAAGCGCGTCTACAAGCAGAAGCTGCAAACAACACGAAAGCCAATTAAACTTAGCATTAGTACAATAGAAAAGAAGTGAAATAAAAAAGAGAGGCTCTAATCAATAGAGCCTCTCTTTTTTTATGATAAATCTTCAGTGCCTATCAAAACTATTAGCACTGATATAGTTAATCCAAATTTATAGTGGATTGACTATATTAAAACAAAATACGTACGCGGATAGTCTCTTCCACATCTTTTAATTGGTCTAGTGCAGCTGTTGAATCATTGTAATCGACATCCATGACTAGATAACCAACATCACCTTCCGTCATTAAGCTCTGCGCTAGAATGTTAATGCCAGCTTCAGCAAACAGACGGTTGATCTGCGACAGTACGCCTGGTACGTTTTTGTGGATATGTAGCAGACGATGCGAGTTTTCTTTGAACGGAATAGAAACTTCTGGGAAGTTCACAGCCGTCGCCGTATCACCTTGGTCAGAGTATCTAACAAACTTATCTGCTACTTCCAGTCCGATATTGGCCTGTGCTTCTTGGGTTGAACCACCGATATGCGGCGTCAAAATCACATTATCAAACTTACGTAGTGGTGACTCAAACTCTTCGTCAGCTGATTTTGGCTCTTTTGGGAACACATCGATAGCCGCGCCCAAAATTTTACCAGACTCAAGCGCATCTGCTAGATCATCAATCTCGACGCACGTACCGCGAGCCGCATTGATAAAGTAGCTGCCTTCTTTCATTTGAGCGAATTGCTCAGCTTTCATCATATAGCGAGTGCTTGGTACATCAGGTACATGCAATGTCACGATGTCAGCCGTTGATAGTAGCTCTTCTAGGCTACCAACTTGTACCGCGTTGCCTAGTGGCAATTTGGTCACAGCATCATGATAGATGACTTTCATACCGAAGCTTTCTGCCAAGACAGACAGTTGCGATCCGATAGAGCCATAACCGACGATACCGATAGTCTTGCCACGCACTTCGTGTGAGTTAGTCGCAGACTTACCCCAGCCGCCGCGATGTACGGTTGCATTCTTTTCAGGAATACCACGGTACAGCATAATGGCTTCTGCCAATACTAGCTCAGCTACCGAACGAGTGTTCGAGAATGGCGCGTTAAAGACAGGGATACCAAGATCACGAGCGGCGTCTAGATCTACTTGGTTGGTACCAATACAAAAGCAACCAATGCCGATAAGCTTGTGTGCGTGCTCAAGTACTTCACGCGTCAACTGAGTGCGTGAACGAATACCGATAAAGTGAGCATCTTTGATCTTTTCGATCAGCTCGTCTTGATCTAAAGCGTGACTGATATTCTCGATGTTGTGGTAACCAGCTCCTTCCAATACTTTTAGGGCATTGTCATGTAGACCTTCAAGCAATAAAAACCGGATTTTGTCTTTTTGTAGTGATAACGCCATATGAGAACTGTCCTATAATTGTTTTATAAGATTACCTGTTGGATAATCTATGATGGATGAAACGAAAACAGTCCCGATATCTTACACAAAATTTGAGGTCGATGTTAGCAGATTAGATGAATTATTGGTTATCAAGCCTGAAAAATTTTTATGCTATAGTGAATTATTCTGTTTGAAACCGATCGAATCAACTATTTATTACTTACCTCTTCTTAATAGGTAAAAATTATCATCCACTTATTACCTCTACGAGCTGACTCACCACTGAATTTATAGTTATTTCGCTATATAATAAGCAGTCCCAGCATCGTGCTTACGCCAATATTGAGATTTGACCATGACGCCAACTACCGCTCAGCCCACATCCGAAACCAATGCCGTGCAAACCATCTTGAGCACGCTTACTAATACCCATGACTTCGATCCCAGCCAAATCAAAACTGACGCTGAAAGTTTAGAGCATTGGGGCAAAGACTGGACCAAGCATTTTGCGCCTGCTGCTGCTGCCATCGTCTTTCCAAAGACCACTGAGCAAGTACAGACTATCGTCCTGCTGGCCAATGAGCACAACGTCGTCCTAACCCCAAGCGGTGGTCGTACTGGTCTATCTGCCGGTGCTGTCGCAGCCAACGGTGAAATCGTTGTTAGCATGGATAAAATGAACCAGATCGGACAGTTCTATCCTGCCGATCGAATAGTTGAAGTCGAAGCCGGTGTCGTCACCCAACAGTTGCAAGAATTCGCTGAATCAAAAGACCTATACTACCCTGTCGACTTTGCCTCAGCAGGCTCTAGTCAGATAGGCGGCAACATCGGTACTAATGCAGGCGGTATCAAAGTCATCCGCTATGGCATGACCCGTCAATGGATCATGGGTCTGACTGTTGTCACTGGTAAAGGTGACATCTTGCAGCTGAATCGCGGTATGGTAAAGAATGCTACTGGTTATGACTTGCGCCAATTATTCATCGGTAGTGAAGGCACACTTGGCCTTGTCACTCATGCGCAAATAAAGCTTGAGCGTCAGCCCCAAGACTTAAACGTCATGGTGCTTGGTATGGACAGCTTTAACGATGTGATGAACGTACTCTCTGCCTTTCAAGCACAGATTGATTTGACGGCATTCGAGTTCTTTGACGATGTAGCGATTGATAAGCTGATGGCACATGGTCAAGTACAAGAGCCGTTTGAATCACGTACCAAGTTCTATACGCTATTAGAGTTTGAAGCGCCTTATGAGCCAATCATGGACAAAGCGATGGCCATATTTGAGCATTGTATGGAGCAAGGCTGGGTCGTCGATGGGGTTATGAGTCAAAACCTCACACAAGCGGCAGAGCTGTGGAAGCTACGTGAGTATATCTCAGAGACCATCTCAGTATTTACCCCTTATAAAAACGATGTGTCTGTGCTTATCAGCCATGTACCAACCTTTATCGAAGAGATTGATCACATTGTCAGTAGCAACTACCCTGACTTTGAAGTGTGCTGGTTCGGTCATATTGGCGATGGTAATTTGCATCTGAATATTTTAAAGCCTGAAAACATGAGCAAAGATGATTTCTTTGCTGAGTGTCAGGTCGTCAATAAATACGTGTTTGAGACGGTACAAAAATATGGCGGTTCAGTCTCTGCTGAGCATGGGGTTGGTATGACGAAGAAGCCGTACTTGCACTATAGCCGTAGTGAGACTGAAATTGAGTACTTAAAAGAGGTCAAAAAGGTTTTTGATCCAAACAATATTATGAACCGTGGTAAGATTTTTGATATGTGATTAGATGTTTAACACTTATCTCAAATAAAAAGACGCTAACCCGAGAGGCTAGCGTCTTTTTTTTGGTTTATAATTCGCAAAAACTACGACTTATAAATACAACAGTATCAATGCGACGACCAGTAGTATGCTCAAAAACCCTTGAATAATCAGAAATGCCTGATGCGGTGCCGCGATATGACGCACCATATTACCCAATGCATTATAAGTAATACCTGCCGCCTTAATATGAGGTGGACTATCGAAAGTTTTGATAATTTGCAAAAACTGTTCGGTCCGATCAGATGACCAACCGTGCGGCGCAAATGGTAAAAATGGAGATAATTGTACGGCCTGTTTCTTGGTCGCGGGTGACCATAACCAACGCTCCAAAAACAGCAAGCGCATACGCCAGTCGGCAAAGCTGCGATGATTGATGACTTGTAATAGCAATACTTCTACATTCTTATGACGACTATCGACGAAAATACGCTCTTGCAGATTAAATACATCTGATTTTTTGCCTTCAATACATTGCAGAAAATGACCGTTACCGTAGCATAGCGTGCCTGTGATGTTATGCTGCTGATTGTAGTTACGTGCGTGGCCTTCTACTTCATCAAAGATAGAGGTGCTCAAACGCGAGCCAAGCGTCAGCGTACTGACATAAACCAACTGAACCAAAGCGGAGTCATCTATATCATCCCACTTCATGATTCTATTGGTATGATTTAAAGGCATAATAAAATAATCCTAAGAAGCCGATGAGATACGGCTAAACGAAACAAGCAACACAATACTATGCCTGAGTTGAACCAAAAAATTGACTCACAAAAACGTAGCAAATATTTACTACGTGAGACTGTTATTACCGTTACAGCTTGCTATGATAACAAGCAAAACAAAAGGTGCTGATAGATATTATTTAGATTCTATATTGAGATAATAAATAGCAAGACAGTCGCAGGTACAATGATAATGCAGAGTTAGGCGATTATCGGTGCTCACAAACCTAATAGATATAAAGCGACATAGAATGCGGCGTTCGTTATCCTTTAACCCTATACGTTAGCCGAAATCACTACGAAATATAGTGAGCAAAACAGCCTAAGATATCAACATAACCTATTGTAAATACGGCAATAAATTATTGTAACGACAATATCTTCCTATTGGAATGTTTTTATTATTTTTTTGCACAAAAATCGGTACATCAATGTGCCATGACCCCATTATTCGATACCCCTACATTCAATAGCTATTCAAAACAGGAAACTTATGAGTAAGATGGAAAAACTAGATGACTTTCACCTCACGATTGCTGAGATTAAGAAAAAAGATTATCCACAATTAAAAGCCTTAATGGATCGTGTCTATGTAAACTTGGGTGGCGCGTGGTCAAAGACAACCATTCATACTTTAATCGATGCTTTTCCAGAAGGTCAGATTGCTTTGTTTGATCATGATCAGCTGATTGGTATCGTGCTCTCCATGCGCGTTGACTATGCCAAGTTTTCAAATCCACATACCTATGATGATTTGATTGGGCAAAAAGAAATCATTAGAGACAATCCAGAAGGTGATGCCATTTATGGTTTAGATGCACTCATCGACCCTGATTATCGCGGCTACCGTCTCGGTCGTCGTCTTTATGATGCACGCAAGGAGTTATGCCGACAGTTGAACTTCCGCGCTATCTTAGCTGGCGGGCGTATACCTAACTATCATAATCACAAGGATCTGACTCCAGGCGAATATATTGATGCCGTTGAAAGCCGTGAAATTCACGATTCAGCTTTGTCGTTCCAGCTGTCTAATGGCTTTATCGTTAAACGTATTTTGACCGCTTATCTGCCAGATGATAAGCAATCAAAGGGCTTTGCTACCTTGCTTGAGTGGGCAAATATCTACTACGAGCCTAAAGACTATAAGCCTAATACTCGCAAGTCTGAGGTTCGTATCGGTGGTATCCAGTGGCAGATGCGTGAAGTCGAATCACCTGAAGAATTACTGCAACAGGTTGAGTTCTTTGTCGATATCATGGCTGACTACAACTCAGACTTTGCTTGTTTACCTGAGTTTTTCAATGCGCCATTGATGGGTCTGTGCGAAGAAACTGATCAAAATATTGCCATTCGATTTTTGGCGGGTTATACCGAGTGGTTCAAAAATGAAATCTCGCATTTAGCGGTCAGTTATAACGTCAACGTCATTACCGGTTCGATGCCGTTACTGGACGAAGACGATACCTTATACAACGTCAGCTATCTGTGTCGCCGCGATGGCACCGTTGAAGAGCAACGCAAGATTCATATTACTCCGCATGAGCGCAGCGCTTGGGTAATCGAAGGTGGCGATGAAGTCAAAGTATTCGACACGGATGCGGGTCGTATCGGCATCTTGGTCTGCTACGATGTTGAGTTCCCTGAGCTTGCACGTCTGATGGCACTTGATGACATGGATATCTTGTTCGTGCCCTTCTGGACTGACACCAAAAACGGCTATCTACGTGTCCGCCACTGCGCGCAAGCCCGTGCTATCGAAAACGAATGCTATGTGATGATTTGTGGTTCAGTCGGTAACTTACCGCAAGTTGAGAGTTTAGATATTCAGTACGCTCAATCGTCGATTTTTTCACCGTCAGACTTTGCGTTCCCGCATGATGCGATTATGGCAGAGACCACTGCCAACACGGAGATGGTGTTCTTCTCTGATGTAAACTTGGACAAGCTGACTCACGTTCGTCACGAAGGCTCAGTACATAACTTAATCGATCGCCGTGATGATTTGTTCAGCTTAAAGTGGAAGCGCAAAGCCAAAGTTCCAGCGAGCAAGTTAAGTGATGAGCAGCGCCGCGAAAATTCAGGTAGCGTACTGATTGGTGATCCATTACAAAACCGAGCACAAAAGCCGTAGTTAATTGTAGTTAGTTATGGTCGGTTGACGTAGTACACTTATAGTAGACTTTATAAATAATACGGCTGATTTTCAGCCGTTTATTTTTATCTACTGTCTACTCTTTGTGCAATGATCATATAGGCAATCACGATAAGATAAGCAGTAACGATAAGCCATTATTTGAAAATAACTGAAAACAATATACAAACTAAAAAGCAGATGTCATGACAACTGATACTGAGCAAACAGAAGTAAAGCCAAAGAAGCAGCCGAAGCGAAAGATCATTTCGATACTTAAAACGATAATGTTATATGGTCTCATGTTTGTCGTGATCTATAGCGTGGTCAATTGGTGGCGACAGCCTATTATGCCTGCCAACCCTCAATTGCAACTGACCGATTACCAAGGGCAAACTATCGATTTGGCAGCGATGAGTCATGAGCGGCCGACACTGGTATACTTTTGGGGTACGTGGTGTTCAGTCTGTAGTTTTACTTCGCCCACTATCAATAAACTAGCAGCAGATAACTATCCCGTTGTCACTGTTGCCGTACAGTCCGGCTCAAACCAAGAGTTACGCGGCTACCTCGATCAGCATCAGTTTGATTTCACCACCATAAATGATCAACAAGGCAATATCTTTGCAGATTGGCAAGGACAAGTCACACCGTCTTATGTGGTATTAGAAAATGGCGAGATGACACAAGGGCTGACAGGTATTCAGCCGTTATGGTCACTAAAACTGCGCTTATGGTTAGCATCTGTTTTTTAGCACTTGAGTCGTACTTTATGTTTCAATGAATAAGCATTCAAGGAGCTTATAGCTACGTCCGTGCTGAGGATATACAACACAGATAAACGATTGATATTGGACAAAATTGGGCTGACCTCGCACAGCTCTTTTTACCCTACCCTTTTTGTCATATAATAGCTGCCGATCTAAATATTTTTTTGAATTATTTTTACTAGCATATTTTATGTTGCAATCGTCTCGTTACCATTTATTATTGACGTAACTATTTACCGACTAATGAGCGACAATGGGTATTTATTGACATGATGGTTGATAAACCGACTATGATGAGCAATATACCTACTATTAGTAATTAAGCATTATCAATACCGCGTAACCATCAGTACTATATTGAACTATATTGAACATCGAGCCTTGTATCCGGTTTTGAACCGACACACAAACCTACCTTTTAAAAAGATATCTTCTATGACTGATAAAAGCACTGACACACCAAGCCAAGATTACAAAGACACGCTGAACCTTGCGGATACGCCATTTGCGATGCGCGCAAACCTTGCCAAACGCGAGCCAGATTGGTTGGCTGCTTGGGAAGCGGATGACGTCTACGGTAAAATTCGTCAGGCGCGTGCTGGTGCAACCAAATATATTTTGCACGATGGCCCTCCATACGCCAACGGTCAGATTCACTTGGGTCATGCGGTCAATAAAGTACTAAAAGACATTATTGTAAAATCAAAAACCTTATCAGGATTTGATGCGCCTTATGTCCCTGGTTGGGATTGTCATGGTCTGCCAATCGAACAAAAAGTCGAAGCCAAGGTCGGTAAAGTTGGTCAAAAAGTTTCTGCTACCGAATTCCGTGGCCTATGCCGCGAATATGCGAGTACTCAGATTGAACTGCAAAAGGCAGACTTCAAGCGTTTAGGTGTGTTTGGTGATTGGGACAATCCTTATCTGACCATGAACTTTCATCAAGAAGCCAACATCGTGCGTGCGCTTGCCAAAATCTATGACAATGGTCATGTGACTCGCGGTATGAAGCCAGTCAACTGGTGCTTGGACTGTAGCTCTGCCCTAGCAGAAGCAGAAGTAGAATATCAAGACAAAGTCTCTGACGCGATCTATGTCAGCTTTGATGTGCTCGGTACGGATAAAGTAGCCGCATTGGCAGATATCGCAGATAACATCGCTGCTGTTATTTGGACCACCACGCCATGGACACTACCTGCCAACCAAGCTATCTCAGTACATCCAGAGCATAACTATAGCGTGGTTGCTACCGAAAAAGGCAACCTGCTACTCGCAGCGGACCTTGTCGAAACTGCGTTGAACGAACTTAAGCTAGAAAATAACGGCATCCTAGCAACTGTATCAGGCAGCGAGCTTGAAGGCCTACATGCCCAGCATCCACTAATTGCAGACCGTCAAGTGCCGCTCATCTTGGGCGATCATGTGACTACTGATAGTGGTACTGGTCTGGTACATACTGCACCTGGTCACGGTTTAGACGATTATATCGTTGGTCTAAAATACAACTTACCAGTGGAAAACCCAGTAAGCGGTACAGGCGTTTATTTAGATAGCGCTGCTGTATTTGCAGGCGAGCACATCTATAAAGCCAATCCAAAAATCATCGCTGCCCTACATGACAATGGCCATTTAATCAGCCATACCAAAATTGAGCATAGCTACCCGCATTGCTGGCGTCACAAGTCTCCAATTATTTTCCGTGCTACGCCTCAGTGGTTTATTAACATGGAAACCAAAGGCTTACGTGCTCGCGCATTGGCTGATATTCCATCAGTCAACTGGACGCCAGCGTGGGGACAAAACCGTATCGAAGCAATGATGACAGGTCGTCCTGATTGGTGTATCTCGCGTCAGCGTACATGGGGCGTGCCGATTACTTTCTTTACGCATAAAGAAACTGGCGAGCTGCATCCAAACACGCTTGAGCTGATGGAAACTGCGGCACAAAAAATCAATGAAGGCGGCGTAGAAGCGTGGTTTGATGCTAGCTGTGAAGATTTCTTAGGTAGTGAAGCCGCTGACTATGACAAAGCAACTGACACGTTGGACGTTTGGTTTGACTCAGGCACCACGCATTTTGCGGTACTTGATCAGCGTGATGAATTGACCAATCCAGCTGATATGTATCTAGAAGGCTCTGACCAGCATCGCGGTTGGTTCCAGACGTCACTGCTAACGTCAGAAGCGATGTATGAGCGTCCACCGTTTAAGCAAGTATTGACCCATGGTTTTGTGGTCGATGAAAACGGTCGCAAGATGAGTAAGTCACTGGGCAATATCATCACCCCGCAAGAAGAAATCAATAAAACAGGCGCAGACATGCTGCGTCTATGGATTGCCTCAAGTGACTATCGTTATGAGATGAGCGCAGGTAAGACGGTCTTTAAAGGTGCGATCGATATGTATCGCCGTATCCGTAATACCTTACGTTTCTTGCTTGCCAATACCGATGACTTCAATCCAGCGACCGACAGCATTGATATCAATGAATTGGTTAGCCTTGATAAATTCATTATTGAGCGCGCACAAACCATACAAGCGCAAATCATTAGCGCTTATGATGCGATGGACTTTCACCAAGTCACGCAGCACGTCACGGCGTTTTGCTCACAAGACTTGGGTAGCTTCTATCTAGATATTATCAAAGATCGCCAGTACACCACGCAGGCAGATGGACAGCCTCGTCGCTCTGCGCAGACGGCTATCTACCATATCACTCATGCGCTGATTCGCTGGATTACACCAATCCTATCATTCACCGCGCAAGAGGCTTGGGAAGTACTGAACCAACGTGATGCTGATAAAGGCGGCTATGTATTCACTCAAGAATGGTATGAATTCCCAGCGTTTGAGCTAAGTGCTATCAGCAACGATGACTGGCAGCGCATTATGTTCGCAAAAGACATGGTAAACAAACATATCGAAACTGCACGTGGCGAAAAAATTATCAATGCCAACTTGTCTGCCGACGTGAGTCTATACGCTGACGGTGCTATGCATGAGAGCTTAGCCAAGCTTGATGAAGAGCTTCGTTTTGTACTAATTACTAGTAACGCTGCACTAAAGCCAATGAGCGAAGCGCCTGCTGATAGCATCACACAGACAGCAGAAGCGCCCGATACCAATACCGAAGAGGCTGTAGATTTAGTGGTCCAAGTAAGCGCGGCTACTGGTACTAAGTGCGTACGCTGCTGGCACATCCGTGATGACATCGGTACAGATAGCGCACACCCTGATCTATGCGCGCGCTGCGTAACCAATGTCAGTGGCGATGGCGAGGTGCGTCACTATGCCTAACCCAACAGACTCACCTGAAAGCCAGCATGACCAGCAGCCGCAAGTTGTTGAGGTTGACCATTCGCCTAAGCCTGCTCATGCAACCACGGGTAGCTCGACTACACCTAAAAGTCGCCTGACCAAGTCAACAAATAGGACACCAAAGCTGGTGGCCAATGGTAGTCGTGCTTTTGTATGGTATATATTGGCATTGGTTGTTGTCATCATCGATCAGTGGACCAAATGGCTGGCAGAAACCAAACTGACCTTTCATGATCCAGTGCCGGTGATTGAGCCATTTCTTAATTGGACATTGGCTTATAACTATGGCGCGGCATTTAGCTTTTTGGCGGATGCTGGCGGTTGGCAGAAGTGGTTTTTTTCAGGACTGGCATTACTAATGTCGCTATTTCTAATCATCTATCTGATTAAAGCACCACGCAAAGCCACGCTGTTATCTTTTGGCCTAGCCTTAGTATTGGGCGGTGCAGTTGGTAATTTAATCGACCGCTTACTACATGGTCATGTGATTGATTTTATCCATGTGCATTATGCTGATGTTTGGCATTATCCGATTTTTAATATCGCGGATATCGGTATATCTATCGGTGTACTATTGATTGTCATCGATATGCTGTTTTTGGAAAAGAAGCGTGAAATGCCACGGTCATAAACGCATGTAGCTAGAGATATTAATTCGATTTATAAATTAAAAAGGTGGGTTACGCAGTCGTAACGCGCCTTTTTTTGTTTACCCTAAACTCTACGTTTCTATCCCAAATTTTTGACTTATTGTAAAAAGACAAAACTCATTAAATTCTATTAAATTTTCTGCAACTCCCTTAATGTATTCACCGCTAATGTCAATCTTATCATCTACGCTAAACTCACTAAACCTTCTACAGTAACTATCGTTTGCTAAACTTTTATTATGAATAACTAGATTTCTTCGTAAACTTGATTCAACAATTATCTTCCAGCCGTGAAAATCTTTAAATTCTATGTTGAATTTTTCGAGATAGTATTTAGCGATATCCTCGGTACTGCCATAACCTATACTATCAACTGTTTTTTTTACTATACTTTTAACCAATTCGTCCATACTATCAAAATTTAAAATTTCATCATATGAAAGTTTGTCCTTTCCTGACTTAAGACAGTTAGTATTATTCATTAAAATACACTGCAAATAATCCTTAAACATTGCTTCTTGGCATGCAATCAAATATGACAGCGTCATTTCATTTAAAAATTGACTGTATTTCATTTGTTTAATGAAAACTAGTATAAATTTAGACAATGCTGGCGATGTAACCTTGAATTTACCTTCACCCTTCTTATTATTACTCTTATCTAAAGCTTGAATAAAAAAGTCTCTTAACTTCTCTCCTTCTGACGTAGTTTCAGGGTCAGAAGGAAGGCCAGCTTCTTTAATCTCATCAAGGTTCTTTTCTATATAAATATCTATTTCATTGATGAAATCTAATATCGTTCTTAGTTTAAAGTGATAATTTGACTTTATATGTTTCAAATCCCGGGAAAATATCATGTTTTATTTATGCCTAATGTTTTAGTTTTATTTACAGAGACACTGACAGTAAGTCAGTCACGGTCTCTAACCCACCACCTGATAATAAAAACAGCAAGCCTGCCATATTAATGACAACGGTCAAATAATAGGTAACGCGAAATTCAGGCTTTTGTGATTTGTGCCGCAGATACGTCTGAGCCAATAGCGCCCCTACCCAACCGCCAAGCGCGCTCAGCACGTGCAATGTAGACTCAGGCGTACGCCAGTCGCCACTTTGCGCAGCAGCTTTGTCTTTGGCATACATTATATAAGTGATTAACCCTAGTGCAGCATACCAGCCGACCACTAGCCAATTCAGTTTATCGGTCGCTGCTAATAAAGCTAAGACACCATAAAAAGCCAGTCCAAGAAACGAGCGTTTTTTTTGTCCTGCCTCAAACTCCGCTTGCGCGCTACGTTTGGCATTACGTTGACGGATCTGTTTATTTTTTTGTGCCATTTTTTGCTGTACAAACCCAAGCTCTTGTACTTGTTTGGCTCGCTTGCGTCCCTCCGCATCTTGTCCAATGCTAAAGACCACTGCCTCACCGATATTAGGACGGCGCTGAGCCTTAAACTCACTCACATGAAAGAAGACAGACTCGCCCGCTTCAGTTTCAATAAAGCCAAATCCTTTATCGTCCTGCCATTTTTTGACAGTGCCTTGTTGTTTATTCACTACCGACACCTCATATCTTTTAGAATTGCCAATTATAGTACACCATCTGCGTTACATTATTGACGCTTACATCCAGCCTTAGATGGCTTATTATTTCTTACACTATAATACTGCAATTAAAAACACTGCAATCAAACTCATTATTTTCTATTCTTTTACTCTAGTAACCGATGGCTTTTTATTATGACTCAATCTCAATTTATTAATCCAAACGAAGACACTCGTATCGCTCACGGCAGCCTTGTTAAGCTGCACTTTGAAGTTTCACTAGAGAACGGCACCATCATCGACTCAACCTTTAATCGTGATGCACCTGTGTCTTTGACCATTGGTGATGAGAGCTTGTTACCTGGTTTTGAGCAAGTACTGATGAACTTGCGCGCCGGTGACACTCGTACCGCACACCTTGAGCCAGAGCAAGCATTTGGTGAGTGGAATCCTGAAAACATCCAACATTTTAGTCGTACTCAGTTTGCGCTAGTCGCTGATAATCCAGAGATTGGCATGATGGTTGAGTTCGAAGACAAAGGTAAAAACACGCTGCCCGGTACGATCAGTGCCATCGATGATGATCAAGTCGAAGTCGACTTTAATCATCCGCTTGCTGGACAAGACGTGTTGTTCAAAGTAAAAATCTTCAAAGTCACACCACCCGGTGTCACTGGTATCAAATTGATGTAGTCACTTAAAGACTATCAAAAACTCGTTAGGCATTAACTAAGATAAAAGCTCGCGACGATAAAAATTAATATCGATAAAAAAGCCAAAAGGGAGACTTATATGCAGTATCAAACCTTACCGCAACTCGATGAAAAAGTATCTAAGATCTGTCTAGGTACGATGACATGGGGACAGCAAAATACCGAAGCTCAAGCACACGAGCAAATAGACATGGCACTCTCTGAAGGTGTGAATTTTTGGGATACCGCCGAGATGTACCCGTCACCACCAGATAAAGACAAACAAGGTGATACCGAGCGCTTTATGGGTACTTGGTTTAACAAGACTAAACAGCGTGACAAAGTTATTCTCGCTAGCAAGATATCGCCAATGAACTTTTTGCGTGATGGTCAAACGCGCTTTAATGCCGATCACATCAGCAGCGCTATTGACGGGAATTTGGAACGTCTACAAACCGACTATATCGATATCTATCAGCTGCATTGGCCTGAACGCCAAGCGAATTTCTTTGGTCAGCGCGGCTATGATGAAGAGATGGCAGCACAGTCATTAGACGATTTAACGCCATTTCTAGAGACTATTCAGGCCCTGAATGATGAGATCAAAAAAGGTCGTATTCGTGCTTATGGTTTATCGAATGATACCGCGTGGGGACTCATGCGCTACCTATGGGAAGCAGATAAAAACGGTCTAATTCCACCACTTACCGTACAAAATCCATATAGCCTATTGAACCGTTTATACGAAGTCGGTATGGCAGAGATTGCCCATCGTGAAAACGTTGGTCTACTTGCATATTCACCGCTTGGTTTTGGCGTGTTGTCTGGTAAGTATCTTGATGGCAAACGTCCAACTGGCGCACGCCTCACAATGTACGATCGTTTTGGACGTTATGTGAATGAGCAAGCCAAATCAGCCACTGAACAATATGCCAAGATAGCTGCTGATGCAGGTCTGGACATGGCGCAGATGTCATTGGCTTTTGTGAACTCTCGTCACTTTGTCACCAGCAACATTATTGGGGCGACGACGACCGAGCAACTCAAATCAAACATCGACAGTGTCAATGTGGAGCTAACAGCAGATGTATTAGAAGCGATTGAAGCGGTGCATACACAGCAACCTAATCCATCACCATAGTTGGTATTTTATAGAGACTGGATGTTAATAGAGCCTGCTGAATAAATAATATTAAGTTCGCTCTATTAAATCTCCTATAAGAAAGGGCGCAAATCGTTTCGATTTGCGCCCTTTTATTAACTGGCTGAGATTAGCTGCACTAGTTCAACTCTAACTAGCTCAACTATAAGTAATCAGTCTTCAACTGGTGCGCTAAGTACTCTTGAGTGCAGCTCAGCCAACCCTTCATTCATGCGTGCTTGCAATAAATTGGTCAGCTCGCTTTTGTTACGACCCTCTGGATCTATAGGCGCGAGTGGCAATACATAAGCGGTCACGTTTTTGCTATCGAGCACTTTTTTCATACTTTCTTTCATCGTCAGCTTACCATAGTATGGCAATGCGTCGCTTAGTGTGCCGTCTTTATTGACATAAGCGATGATGATCGGTCTGATAGGCACATCAGCGTCAATGGCTGCTTGCAGCAATGTTCCATGAATGCGCTTTACTTTTTTACCACTAGTAGTGGTCGCTTCAGGGAAGAAAATAATCGAAAAACCTTTGGCTAAAAAGTCAGCAATCTGTGCCGATACTGAGCTTGCATCACCGGAGCCACGCTCGATGAAAAGCGTCCCTGCGGCATGGGCAAGTTTGCCAAATACAGGCCATTCACCGATTTCAGCCTTGGATAAAAAGAACGCTGGGCTCACAGTACCAACGACAGGAATATCCATCCATGACACGTGATTCGATACCCATAAGCCATGGAACTGCTCTACAGGTTCCACTTCTACTACTTTTACACCAAAAGAACCTGCCATCTTGCGGCAGAATGTCTGGATATAGCGTGGTAGGGTTTCGCGTGGTGGCTGCTTAAAGGCACCGATACGCTTTGCCGCGCGTATGCCGCCGACCATAGTCGTGGTCATACCAGCAACCTGTCTACCTCGGCTCAACTGTCGTCTGAGTGAAAAGCTTGATTTAGCTTGGCTCATCTTCGCCCTCATGATTAAATAACGGGTGTTTAATAGTCAAAAAACGAGCCCAGTATAACAAAGTTCACACACTCAGTGATAGCTTGTTCACTCAGTGAGTGCCGACTTTTATACAAATGGGTAATAAAGCAGATTTATAAAAAGTTATCTGTAGCAAATGCTGTAACATAAAACCATCGCTAATTATGCTAATACGCTTTAATATCAAGTGATAAGACCATATATAGATAATCATATGAACGCTATGTTAAAGCTTATTAAGCTGATTATAGCGAGACATTTACTTTATTAAATAGGTGATACTCTTTGGATTATTTTGAAAGACATGAAGGTGGCGAACGCGCCATTTTAGTACATTTAGACATCCGCCAAATTCAAGATCCTGATGATCTTAGTGAATTTGAGCTGTTGGCTGATTCAGCAGGTGCCGATCGTTTGGCACTAGTCACTGGATCACGCTCGCGCCCTGACGCCAAATACTTTGTTGGTAGCGGAAAAGCAGAAGAAATCGCAGAACTAGTGCGCGAACACGAAGCCGATATCGTACTGTTTAACCACAGTTTGTCGCCATCACAAGAGCGTAATATCGAAGCGCTAGTGAAGTGCCGCGTGTTAGACCGTACTGGGTTGATTTTAGATATTTTTGCGCAGCGTGCCCGTACCTATGAAGGTAAGCTGCAAGTAGAGCTGGCTCAGCTTAATCATCTATCAACACGTCTGGTACGTGGTTGGACGCATTTGGAACGTCAAAAAGGTGGTATTGGTTTACGTGGACCGGGTGAGACTCAGCTTGAGACCGATCGCCGTCTACTACAGACTCGCGTCAATCAGCTAAAGAGCAAACTAGAAAAAGTCCGTCAGACCCGTGCGCAAGGTCGCGCCCGTAGACAGAAATCTGATGTACCGACCATCTCACTGGTCGGCTATACCAATGCGGGCAAATCTACTTTGTTCAACCGTTTGGTCGATGAAAATATTTATGCTGCTGACAAACTATTTGCGACGCTAGACCCTACCCTGCGCCGTCTAGACTGGCAGGGAGTTGGTCGTGTCGTCTTAGTCGATACGGTTGGTTTTGTCCGTCATCTGCCGCATGAGCTGGTTGAGTCTTTTCATGCAACCCTAGAAGAAACGCTAGAAGCAGATTTGTTATTGCACGTCATTGATTCTTCTAGCGAAGACATGCACGAGCAGATTCAGGCGGTCAAAGAGGTATTGGCAGAAATCGATAACGATGTACCTGTGCTCAATGTCTACAACAAGATTGATTTGACTGATGAGCCTGCACATATCGGCTATGCTAGCGAAGGTCAGCCAAACCGCGTCTATGTTTCTTCTAGACAGAATCTCGGTATGGAAGAGCTAACGCTTGCCGTACAGCAACTGTTGACAGGTAAACTGACGACGTTTGATTTGACCTTGCCGTATGATGCTGGACAGTTCAAAAACACTCTATATGAATTAGGTGTTATTGAAGAAGAAAGCTATGACGATACGGGTCGTGAATGTCTGACGATTCGTTTGCCAAGTGACCGTCTAAGACAGCTACTGGGTCAAGCCAACTTAAAACCTATCGATGTGTTGCCGCTTGCACAAGCAACACTACTGATGCCGGTACTCGAAGAGTTTGAAAAAGTTGATGACGTTGAAGAGCCGACTATGACAGAGGCTGAGGAAAAAGCATTTGATGAGTTTGATGCATTACACTCAGAAACAGCTGATTCAGAAAAATAATGATCATTTCTGCAAAATAAGAACTATTGTTAAAGTGAGTCATTTGCGACAGTAGTTGAATGAACGTTTGATTCATACTGTTAGATCACAAACCCTTATATAGTACGTTAAAATAGAATAGACGATATCCATTGATATCGTCTATTTTTTTTGGATATGACCAGTCACGGTGCATAGGCTTTATTAGTTGCCCCACTCTCTATATAATCGCCTGTTATACATTCAATAAATATTGATAGATAGCGCTAATCTCTCGAAAGTGAATCATTGCTACCATCAGTATGCATAGCATCATTTTCTACGTTGTGTTCTTGGTGTGATCACATACTTTGTTTGGTACACCATCCATTTATATCTGACTTGGCCAGAATTGCTTATGAAGCCTGCTCACTCCTCCCATCTCCCGCTATGGATTTCGTTAATTTTAACGTTGACCATGGTTATCGTTGTCCGAGAGACGGCGGTTGTTCTCTGTCAAATGGCAGGCATCGAAAAAGCGGCCAATATTGTCGGTTTGGTTGCGATGTTTGTCATTTTGATGGCGTGGCGACTGCTCAAGGGGTTACCGAGCTGGCTCACACAGGCCAGTAATACATTGCTAGTCGATAGTGGTTTTGCCTTCTTACCAGTTTCTGCTGGTGCAGGCTTGTTGCTATTTGCTCTAGGAGATGAGCTATTGGGTGTGATGATAACGATGATCGTTAGTACGCTCATACCGCTGTGGGGACTAGCATTATTGGCCAATCGTTGGCTCAATCACGCTGCAAACACTGATAGTACGACTACCACTGAGCAAAAGGGACAGCCGTGAGCTGCGGAGAAATATTATGACTTTTGACAGCGTATTTATGGCGACCCTAGCGGCTGTACTCCTAACTTTAGTAGCACACGTGACTGCTCGTGTCTTGGCGCGTAAATTGACCTGGTTGCCAATGGTCATTACCGCGCTCGTTCTCGTGCTGGTCTTCTTGTTTGTACTGCAATGGGACTACAACAACTACTATAGCGCAGCCAAGCCCGTATTCGATCATCTCTTGGGATATGTCACTGTACTATTGGCCGTGCCACTAGCAGCAATGAACTTTAAAGGCTTACCAGTCAAAAAACTGACTATAATCGTTGCAATTGCTAGCGTCGTTGGCGCCCTACTGCCCATGTCGCTGGCTTATCTGTTTTCGCTCAGCCATGACACCATACTGGCATTCGCTACCCGCTCTGTGACCACGCCTATTGGACTCAGTGTCGCAGATTTAATCAAAGCACCATTAGCGATGGCTAACCTCATTATTATTGTCTCAGGTCTCATCGGCGGCACGGTCGCGCGCTTTTTGTTTCGCGGCGTTAATGATGATCGTGCCAAAGGATTGGCGCTCGGACTGGCCGCTCATGCATTTGGTACCGTAGAGGCATGGCAAATCAGTCATACGGCTGGACGTTATGCCGCCTTCGGACTGGCTGTCAATGGTCTGGTTACTGCTGTCTGGGTACCTGTATTCGTCAGTGCCCTCAGTGTTTAGAGCTTTATGGTTGCTGACTTTAATAACTGATTCTAATAAACAGTCGATAGCTTTGTCTTTGTTTTTTACCGTCGCCAAACATGATTTTAAGCTTGGTATGTGTACCAGTCTCTGATATACGCACTTTTTTTAAACATTGTCATCATGATTAAACTTTAGAGCATTAAGATGCTGCATTCACTTCAAAATAGACTGCAAGCGATTAGAAATCGCATGATATGAGGGTCTCTCTAGCAAGTCCCTAAACTTATAGCGTGGTACGCACCTTATATTGCGCAACGGTAAAAACTTGATTTTACAACTTATTTTGCCAATCTGATACGGCGAAAAGTTATTATATGTTATAGTAAGCAACTATTATTTTTTGTATCTATTGCAAGTGGTTCTTATTAGACGTGGTATCCGCTGAGTAGCTGTGTTCATGATGAGCTACAAAATCCGGCATTACTGATAACCGCTTAAACGCATAAAACAACGCGTCTATAGTCAAAACAATTTGCCATTATTCGATGAAAAGTGATAACACTATGATAAATACTGCTACTTTAATTACTCGCTGTTTGTCTCCTATTTTATTAAGTGCACTTGCTCTGTCTAGTTTTTCTGTTGCTGCCAATGCTGGCAATATGTATATCTATAAAGACAAAGGTGGGCAAGTATTACTGACCAACGTAAACCCTAGTGGAAATTTTGATAAGTTTACGAAAAAAGTAAAAGTAACTTATTATAAAGACTCTAAGATGTATGACGGAAGCAGCGATAGCTATGGTAGCAGTGCCGCTAGCAACAGCGGAAGTCGTAACTCTTATGACAGCTACATTCGTGCGTCCGCTGAACGCAACGGTGTTGACCCTGCCCTAATGAAAGCGATGATGCATACCGAATCTGCTTTTAATCCTAATGCCCGCTCGCCAGTAGGTGCTCAAGGCCTCATGCAGTTGATGCCTGCCACAGCCCGTCGATTCAAAGTAAGTAATCCTTGGAACCCTGCCGATAATATCGAAGGCTCTGCCAAATATATCGCTTGGCTCATGCGCCGCTTCAACAACAACGTCGAGTATGCCATAGCAGGTTACAACGCTGGCGAAGGCAATGTTGATAAATACGGCGGTATTCCTCCATTTAAAGAAACGCGTAACTATGTCCAAAAGGTCATGAGCCGCTATCATAGCCTATATAAAAACGATGCAGGTCTATCTGGTGCTAGCATTAATGCTAGCAACCAAACAGGTAGCACCATTACAAGTAGCGGGCTACAAAATGTCAGTTACGGTACCAGTAGCAATGTGAATAGTGCCAGCTACGCCAATTCAGCTTATGACGCTTTGCGCTAAAATAAGTTTAAATACTATTAGGTCTAGGCATTGTTAGCTCTAAAGACTTTTCAACTAAGCATTCACTAACGAACACTTTCTAAATAGATATTCAATAAATAGTCAGACACAAAAAAGCCCGTTAAAAGATTAACGGGCTTTTTTGTGCTTGGATGCTCTACTCTATATTAATACAAAAAGTAGAACCAAGCTGCGGGTGCTCATTGAGCACTTGCAGCCTTCTCCAATATACGTCGTGCTTACTTGTTAGCAGCCTGAGTTGCAGCAACTTCAGCAGCGAAGTCTTCTTGCTTCTTCTCGATGCCTTCGCCAACTTCTAGACGTTTGAAACCAAGTACTTTTACGCCTTCAGCTTTTAGTACGTCACCAACTTTTTTCTCATTGTCCATAACGTATGGCTGACGCAGTAAAGTAACTTCGTCTAAGTACTTACGTAGGCCACCTTCGATCATTTTTTCAATGATGTTGTCAGGCTTGCCAGATTCTTTTGCTTTTGCTTCGATGATGTCTTTTTCGCGTGCTAGTACGTCAGCCGCAACATCTTCGTCATCTACAGCAACAGGGTTGAACGCTGCAATGTGCATTGCAAGGTTCTTACCAGTGTCAGCATCACCGCCTTCATAAGAGACAACAACACCAATACGTAGACCATGACGGTACGATGCAATGTTTGCGCCTTCAAGCGTTTCAACGCGGCGAATCTGGATGTTTTCACCAATTTTTTGTACTAGTGATACACGTGCTTCTTCTACAGTTTGACCATCGCCATAAGGCAATGCAGAGATAGCAGCAACGTCAGTGACGTTGTTTTCTAGTGCAAGGTTAGCTACTTTTTCTGCAAATGCAGTGAAGCTGTCATCTTTTGCAACGAAGTCAGTTTGGCAGTTAACTTCTAACAAGAATGCTTTACCTTCGCCTTGAGCGATGATGATAGCGCCGTCAGCTGCGATGTTGCCCGCTTTTTTAGCTGCTTTTGCTTGACCAGATTTACGTAGGTTATCAATGGCAACTTCAACATCACCGTTTGATTCTTCTAACGCTTTTTTACATTCCATCATGCCAAGACCAGTACGGTCACGCAATTCTTTTACCATTTTGGCAGATACTTTTACTTCTGTCATAAGAGTCACCTTAGTATAGTTATGTATAGGAGCACTGTATTTCTAAGTGCTGTATTTCTATTCGATATCTTGGTATTACTTAAAATCTAGCAGACAGCTCGTTTTGAACGATTACTAATATAGTCGTAGTTGATGTCAAACAAATAACATCTCTACAGTACAGCAATATAGCCAGTAGGAACGATAATACTCGCCCGATAGCGACCCGCTGATACACATGGTGTTATTAATAAGGCTTTATTCAATAACAAGGCATGACGAGTAAAACTACATCATGCCTATTATGAGCTTATACGCTGTTCAACCTATTATATGAATACTGATAAACGTGTTATCAAGGTATCCTTACAACGTTAAACTTTTTGATTCAGTTACTTACTCTGCTGGAGTAGCAGCTTCTTCTGCAGCTGGTGCTTCTTCAGTAGCAGCAGGTGCTTGCTCAGCTTTGCCGCCAGCTTGAGTTTGTGCGTATTCTTTACCAGCGATGATAGCATCAGCCATAGAAGTTACGTACAAAGTCACAGCACGGATAGCATCATCATTAGCTGGGATGATGTAATCAACGTTGTCTGGGCTAGAGTTAGTATCAACGATACCGATAACTGGGATACCCAAGTTCTTGGCTTCTTTGATAGCGATCGCTTCATGATCTACGTCTACTACAAAGATAGCGTCAGGTAGGCCGCCCATGTCTTTGATACCGCCTAGTGAACGCTCAAGTTTTTCCATATCGCGAGTACGCTCTAACGCTTCACGCTTAGTTAGCTTAGCGAAAGTACCGTCTTCTGCTTGCTTTTCTAGCTCTTTTAGACGGTTGATTGACTGACGTAGAGTTTTCCAGTTAGTCAACATACCACCTAACCAGCGATGGTCAACGTATGGCATACCAGCGCGAGCTGCTTGCTCACGTACGATACCGCTTGCAGCGCGTTTAGTACCAACAAATAATACTTTGTTTTTCTTAGCAGCTAGGCCGTTTACGTAAGTCAACGCTTCGTTGAACGCTTTTACGGTGTGCTCTAGGTTGATGATATGGATCTTGTTACGTGCGCCAAAGATGTATGGACCCATTTTTGGGTTCCAAAAACGTGTTTGGTGACCAAAGTGAGCGCCTGCTTGTAGTAAGTCGCGCATTTCGATTTTGGTTGGATTCTTTGTAGCCATGAGAATATATCCTATTGGTTGGGTTATGCCTCCACATCACAAAAACAGCCTATTTAGCGACACGCATCTGCTACCGGTTAGTTTTCATTAGTAAAGCACTAACAGATCACAAATTAATCAAGTCGCCAAACACCCAGCAATTTTTTGCCATGATGTGTGTGTCATTGGTTGGTTTAAAAAAAGAAGCTATCGCTAGATTGAAGCAGATGCCCAAATCTAAACTATAAAGTGAATTATAAAAAATAGCTGCGCTGTATTTTATCACATAACGTCTTGGAATCTCCAGCAGTTTGTTTGTAGCGTATCAATAAGATAAAAACAAACTACGGCGATAATAAAACAAAAAAAAGCGACACATTTGCATCGCTTTTTTTATGATTATCTTTTAATAGCTATTTTTCAAGCAAGGTTAATGCTGTCGCTCTTTTATAGTTATCACTCGTTTATAGAGGATTGGCTATAATTTATGCAATGCAAATACCAATGACCGCTTTGTAGCCATGCCACGTAAATGGTGTGATATAGCTTTGACGGTCTTTAGGTAAATAAGACACGCTTGGCGCACTCTCTACAATGTGCGGCGGAGAAATAATAAACTCTGAACCAAACTCTGTCCGAGCGTTACCTGAGATTGTATTGGCCATTTCACCCAACAAATCTTTCATCATGGTGATTGAAGAGTCAGGCTCGCCCATCACTTTGATGACTTCTCGCAACATCACGCTTGGTGCACTGACATAGACGCAGCCCTCTAAAGGCCCTGATATCTTAATGACACCGCTATAATCAAAGCCAATCGCGCTTTTGTTGTTGTTCAAGTAAGGGGTATCAATTGACACTTCCGAGCCATCGATTTGCGCAAAAAACGCATTGATCGAGCTTAGAAACACACCCAATTTTTCTACTTTAACCATAATATATTAATATCCATCTGTATTACGTGGCAGCATTAGTCTTGCAAACAAACCACAATCTCGCCTACTTGAGAATGCCAAGTGATGGGGATGATAAAAGAACGCTCATCGTTCGGCAACACAATACTTTGCGGCGCACCTTTAAACACAAATGGTACAGAGATATGAAACTCTGAGCCAAACTCTTTGCGTGCATTGCCTGCGATGGTATTAGCCACTTCCCCAGCCAGATCTACATAGTTCTCTTCACTTTTATCGGTTTCGCCCATGCTGTCTAATATTGAAGACAGCAATTCACGCGTCGCCGAAAAATATACCACGCCTTTTTGGCCACCAGATATACCAATCACGCCCGTATAATCGTGGACTTTTGGCTGTTTGTTTTCTAGTAAGTAAGGAGTATCGGCAATAAGCTCTTCTCCCCCAAACTGGTCAAAATAATTACTAATAATACTTAAAAAAATCTGTAGCTTTTGCTCTTTCATAATGACATCTGCTTTGGTCGATGAATGGTATTAGTCTTGCATCAGCTCATACAAAGACTCTACAAGCTCCTCTTCTGAAAAAGGCTTGCACAAAAAGCCGCTAGCACCTAGTGACAATGCTTCAATACCAGTGGCTTTATCGGACAATGCTGACACCACTAAAATACGTACTTCAGGATCAATCGCGATGATTTTCTCAATGCATTCTAGCCCATCCATTTGTGGCATGGTTAGGTCCATGGTGATTACATCAGGACGATGGACATTGAACTTTTCGATGGCTTGAACACCGCTAGTCGCTGTCGCCACCAGCATGAACTTTCCTGAATCGTATGCACGCTGAATACGGTTTCTAATAATATTTGAATCATCAACAATCATTAACTTATACATAACTTATCTACTACCTTTAATGAAGTGCTTGTCGTCCCTGACAATATAATTACTATTTTGATTAAGCTTTAGGTAAAGTAATGACAAACCGTGTCATCTGACCCAGCTCGCTATTTACATTAAGCTTGCCATCATACTCTTTTACTTTTGCTTTGATGATATCAAGTCCAACACCGCGGCCACCGTCTTCATCTGCGTGCTCTTTAGTAGAGAATCCAGAAGAGAACAGCTGTTTGAGCAAGTCACCTTTGCTAAGCTGATTTGCCTCTTCCGTACCGAAACGACCTTCTTCAATCAGCTTATTACGGATGCTGTCATAGTTGATGCCTTGTCCGTCGTCTTGCACAACCAACATAAAGTTTGAACCGTTGTCTTGCACTTCCAAGTCAATGGTCCCAATGTCAGTTTTGCCAGTAGTATGACGCACACTTGGTGACTCGATACCATGTACCACCGCATTACGCAGCAACTGAATACTGATTTCTTTGATTGGCTTTGCCAGATTTGCCGGAATGCTGGTTTGGGTTAGCGTCGTACTTTTTAGCTGTACTTGCTTGCCTTGTCTTGCAGCAATCTCTTTTGTAAACTCATTGTAAAAGGACAATAAATCGTCATCTGTTCCATTGTCTAAGTCGATATCTAGCCCACCATCAAAGTCAGCATTACTAGCTGCATGGTCTGCTACTGGATTTTGAGTAGCGACTGGTGCTTGTTGTACGGTTGACGACTTAGCTGCTGTCGGTGCTGAGCGGTTGATACGCTCACCCAATGTCGCAATCGTGTTCGATAAGCTGAGCAAGTCATCCAAATGTACTGCCAATGGTAAGAAGTCATTACCAGACAACTGACCTTGGTTTTGTAATGCATGTAACTTGTCTTCAGCATCAGAAGCAATCTTCGTAAAGCTGTGTAGTTTTAGTGCTGATGCTTCACCTTTTAAGCTGTGCATTTCACGATAAATAGCTTTCAATTTGCCTTCAAGCTCGTATTGTGAGCTACCAGGATTTTTCAAGATGTTATTCATCTTCTCGATATGCGCTTGGGTATTACCAATAAACTCATTAATAATCTTTGGATTCACATTCAAGATAGTCGTTAACATCTCAATCTGCATATCGTTTTGCGAACGCTCTTTTTCTAGGCGCTGTTCTAAGTAGACTGCATCTGATACATCGTTAACGTTGACCAAAATACGAGCAATGTCTTTATTGTCATAAACACGTGAGAATTTAAAATCCAAAAAGCGATTATCAAGACTCTTGTCGTCAGACAGGTTATGCAGCATGACTTTGTTTAATGGGTTAAGTGAATCTACCAATTTTTCTTTAACGCGAGGGTTATAGAGCTGTTCAATGAATTGCTGGGTGGTCTTGAGGTCTTTATCAGAGATACGACCACGCAAGACATTGGTAAAGTTTTCCCCTGCTAAGCTATCAGAGCCGATGATATTGTTCAACGCTCGAGAATGCTGTTGACCAATATTCAAGTCTTTATCCAGTAGGAAAAGACCCGTATTTACTGTTTCCATAATCTCTTGCGTTTCTTGGCGAGCGGCAGATGCTTCAGCATCCGTCTCACGTAGACGACGTACAAAGAAGAATACGAAAATTAGGAAGTAGGTAAAGATAGCGGCAACACCAAGTACCTGAATAAGACGAATGGTAGTTGCTTGACGTTGTGCACTATCGAACACGTCTTTTGTCAAATTATCCAAAGAATCGTTAATAAACAAACTTGATGTCTTCGCCTGTTCAACGGCCTGCGTCAATTCATCAGCAGACGTTACCATGATATTATCAGCATCTTTTAGATATGTTTGAATTTTGGGCTCTAGCGCTTTCCATTGCTCATTGGCCGCAGCAATATTGGTTTGTGCTTGACTATCAATTTTTGGCAAGTCATAGCTATTACCTTCTGCATCTGTAATTGTACTGCCTTGCTCAATAGCAGCAATCGAGCTAGTAATCAACGCAGTATTTTGCTCTAAACGGCTTAGCACTCGTTGTATGTGTGGAGAGTTAGTATCCTCACCATAACTACTGTCTAAATCGAAAAGATCTTTAATTACTGCCTGTGCACTGTTTGCCACTTGGTTAGTTTGGTCAATTAAAGCCGTGTTTCGTTCTAATAAATTTGAGGTATAAAACGTAAACGCCAGCAAAGCACCGATTAGAGATAAAAATAGTGCAATTGAAATAATCAGACCTTGATAGCGCTTATTGTCAACATTAGGTACGGTTGCCATCTTCAGAATTCCTTAGTTCAATTGCTTAGTATTGGTGTCAGAGTCGCTCTTTTCAGCAGGGTCAGCTTCACCCAACCAGCGCGCCTCAATTTCTTTAAATGTCCCTTTTTCTTTTAGTTTGGCAATACCTTCATTAACCGTTTTGATAAGCTGAGTATTTTCTTTTGCCATGAGCACCACTTGCTGGGCTGAAGGTGCATCTGCAGCTTCATAAGGTACAATTTTCACTTTATGCTCAGGATAGCCTTTGACGATATATTGCAAGACTGGCATATCGTACAAGAAGACATCCGTATTACCTTGAACCAAATCCTGATACGCCAAAAATGCTGTAGGTCTTGAAATTAGCTCAACTGAACTGCCCATCTCTTTTAGCGTGTCTTCTTCTTTAGAGCCTTCTAACGTACCTGCTTTTAGACCTTTTATATCGTTTAAGCCTTTTATATCGAACTTACCTTCCAAATACATGATAGTAGCTGGGTTGAAAAAGTATGGTGTTGATAGACCATATCTCACTGCCCGATCGTCTTTGTAAGAAATACCAGAAATCGCTAGATCACGCTTTCCTGTTTCGACGCTATCGAACATGTCTTGCCAAGTTTCCTTATAAAACTCGACTTTGAATCCCTGCTCTTCACCAATAGCACGAATTGAATCAACATCAGTGCCTTGCATATTGCCATAGTCATCTTGGAACGAAAAAGGCGGCAAATCACCAGTCATGGCAACTTTCAATGTTGGCGCTGTATCAGGTAGCTTACTCACAAAGCTATCTGTGTTTTCCTTTACTGGTGCGTTTGCACTTTCTTGAGTAGCAGAATTACCACAGCCAAATAGGCCAACACTCAACAAAATCGGTAACGCTCGATATAACTGCTTCATAATCTATCCTTGAAACCTAACGTTGTTTTACATTTTAATTAATTGACAATCTAGCAAGGTTAAGCAATGTCTATACATATTTACTTACAGAAAGTTACGCTAGATAGTACTTGTCTAATTTCATGATTGCAATAATTATGTTTGGTCATTATTTAAGGTAAGCTATATATAGCAAAGGCTGCATATAACTATAAAAAACATATACTTGTTTATAATCAATAAATTCCATCATATAAAATATCTATAAAATCTAATTTTGCTCTGAAGAAAAATATATAGAGTACACAAAAAAGCACTTATACGCTGTGAACGTATAAGTGCTTTTTTAAAGTACAGTTAACTTAAAATAGAGATGCTGTTACTCTGCATCGTCCAAATTTAAATTACGATCAATTTTCCAAATCAGGAAAGAACCGAAACTCATTAGTGAGAACAGGGCAATACCAACTTTGAGAACTGGGTTGACTGGAAACAGGTTCAATAATAACCCGCCGAAGATACCGACTGAAAACATCAGCGAGCCTTGTAATGCACTTGCCATACCAGCACGGCGTTTCTGAAAAGCGAGCGCAATTGCAGAAGCATTGGGCTGGGTCAGACCCAATCCTGCGATACAAAAGAAAATACAAGCCAGCACCAGTGGCAACCAAGCATCCGTCCCTAAAAGCAAGCCAATCACGAATAGCACACCCGCAGAGATAACCTGCATCATCGCCCCGAATCGCAAAATGCTTAGTATTCGAAAGCGATTGGTAAGCCATTGGTTCAGCTGAGTCAAACCCACAAAACCCGCCGCATTCATTCCAAATAACCAAGCGAAATGTGTCGCTGAGACGCCATAGGTATCCATAATTAGCTCAGAGGCCGAGCTGATATAGACAAACATTGCTCCCATTAACAATCCGCCACCAATTGCTGGATAGTTAAAAGTCGGGTCTTTTAATAAATCCCAATATTGACTGAGCACTTCTCTTGCAGGGCGTACGTTACGATTTTCCTCGGTTAAAGTTTCAAAAAAGAAAAACTTAGTAAGTAGCAAGTTTAGAGCACCAAATGCAGCTAAGAACCAAAAGATAGAGTGCCAATCAAAAAACTGTAAGAATAGCGCGCCAAGCGATGGTGCCAATATGGGTGCTAAGCCCATCACTAAAATCATGATGGAAAAAGCTTTTGCCGTTTGTTTGGCAGTGAGGCGATCTCGAATCGCAGCGCGAGTAACTACTGCACCGACGCACGCGCCCAACGCTTGTAAAGTACGGCCTGCAAACAGTACGTACTCATTGTCAGTGGTCGCACAAAGAATAGAAGCGATAACGTATAGCGTCATACCTATATACAAGGGTTTGACACGGCCAACACGGTCACTGAAAGGTCCGTAAAATAGCTGCCCAAATACCAAACCTAAAAAATATGCAGGGACAGAGTTGGCCATAAAGGCCGTTGAAACACCGAAATCATCAGCCATCGATGGCAGTGCTGGCAGATACATATCAATTGATAATGGCCCTACCGCAACCATCAGCCCAAGCATCATAATCCATGCAACAGGCAAATCAGCAGAGCGCACTCGCTCAGAAGCGATAGGTTTGTTTGGAAGGGAGGGTTTTGAAGCAGACATATTTAGACCGTTTTATATAGTGGCTATTATTTTTGATATTTTATTTTTCGACATTTAATAGCTTGCACGTGTTGTTAGGTAGGCTTTCGTCATTTTACTGGCTTATCCAATAATCAAAATAGTTACCTTTAACAACAATAGTGCATCTTTACCCACATCGGTGCAAGCAGACAATGCTATATCGTGCTATCTGCTTGCATTTCAATGGCTATAAGATAATAGCGAAACAACCGCTAACAATTAAAAATCGTCAAAATAATTTATCAAAATATATCTGGTATTCTTAGCTAATAGTCCTCTTCTATTAAAGCGAGTCAAATAAAAAACAGAACTAACAAAGTTGCTAGTGGAAAAAATTTAGCGGAATTGGCGTTTGCCAAATAAGGTGCTGGCCTGCTTTGCTTTTCTGAGGGCAAGCTTACGATTACGACCAAGCATCATTTTAAGCTGCCATGCTTTTTCTTTATACAAAGTCTTAGCAGGTTGATCATACATCGCATTTATCACGCGTTTACTTGCTAGTACCGCATCAGGAGAGCGCTCTGCGAATTCGGCAGCAAGTTTTTGTGCTTGTTCAAGAGGCGCTTCACTACAATGACTAATCAAGCCTAACTCTTTGCCTTCATTAGCATCGATGATACGAGCGCTCATGGCGAGTTCTTTTAGAGTATCTTCTCGTAGAACCCCAAATGCTGATTGGGTCAGTCCCATATCTGGCACTAGGCCCCACTTAGCTTCCATAATAGATAACTGACAATCAGGGTGACTGACACGTATGTCACAAGCCAACGCCAACTGCAACCCAGCGCCGATACAATACCCTTCCAATACTGCTATGACAGGTACTGGTAGATCACGCCATACCAAGCACACCCGTTGGAACGCACTTTGCCATGGCTTAATCAACTCCCAAAGCGCAAATGCTGTATTCTTTGGATGATTTAAGTCCCCTAAGTCGATCCCTGCACAAAACGTCCCCTCTGCCCCATTTAGAATGACTGCGCGTATGGTTCTGTCCTTGCTAATACGACCTGCCAGCTTAATCAGCTCATTGATTACCTGAAAGCTCATGGCATTTTTTTTATGTGGACGATTTAAGGTAACCGTCAGTATGTTGTCTGTAATACTAACTTGTAAGGTCTCATACTGGTAACTTGCAATCGCGTTCATAACAATCCTTATTAATGAATAAAAAAAATATGGTTCTAATATTCACAATATTAGCAGGCTTGTCTTTGTTGTACCGTAGTAATAACTGACTGCCACGATACTATAGTCAGTTTCATATACAGCAGATAAAGATTGTCTAACTAGTAGCTATAAACAATTTTAGCGCGATCGTCTATCGCTCTCTGAATCTGAATGATTCTGACCGTCTTACCTCATCTTCAACTTATATCATTTTCCACGTCATGTCATTTTCGCTTAAGCGATGATAATTAAGCTGCGGATAAGAAGATAAATCCACCTTTTGCAAGTTGTCTAGCGCCGTTAATAATGCCTCATAATATGGCTCAATCATTGCAAATTGCACAGGTGTCGTATGCTGTACATTCAGCAGGCACTTATCTTCCAAATCTTGGCTAGCCTGACGCAGTTGTGGTACACCTGTATATCGACTCCCACCCAATATACGATGGGCAATTTGTGCCAACATATTGCGGTCATGCGCTTCCCATGCCTGAATAAGCGCTTGTTTTTCATCATTGATAGTATCGATCATCATGATAATAAGCTTGGCCGCCAATTCAGGTTTATTCGCTGAACGAGTGAGCGCATCTTGCCAATCTAAAATGTTTGAGGTATCACTTTTGCTTATATTATTGTTACTAAGGTCATTATTGATTTGCTCGTGTAAAGCCGAGTTAGCGTTAGCTGTTCTATCTTGAAAGCTTTGGTCTTGAGGGCTTTTATCTTGAGAGTTATTGATAGACTTTGTTGGTGATTGTAGTAGTGGCGATTGACCTTGTTTTTGTAAACGTAAGCTCTCATAGCGCGGCTGAATATCACGCGCAGTATCCCGTCTATAGCCTTCACGAGGCTGGCTATCGCGCAAATAATCATCACGGATTTTTTTCAGGGATAGTGGACGGGTAATTTTCGGCTCGCTACTGACAGAAGTACTATTACGATCTACCCCGTCTCCTCTTATTATTGGATAAGTAGTGGTTAATGTATCTGAAGACATATCTGAACTGGCTTGAGTCTCTAGCCCATTTACATTGTTAGAGAGTAAGTCGTTCGATAAATCATTATCATTGATTGAGTAACCGCGCAGCGAGTCAATAGCAGTTAACTCAGCCTCTGTTGGGTCGATACTCTGTACATTAGCATCTTGTAAATTAGCACCCTGTAAATCTGGATGCTGTAAACCAAAGTTTTGCAAATCTGTATCGGGCAATGCGGTCAATTGTGGTGTCGTACTCTTGCGACCAAGCCATTTCTGTAGCACCTGTAATAACTGAGGTTGGCTAATAGGTTTGCCGACATAGTCATTGATACCGCTGGCTATAAGTTTGTCACGTTCATCTGCCAACCCGTGAGCTGTCAGAGCGATAATAGGGATACGACTATCCGCATTTTCGATATTGCGGATTTGCTTAGCCGCCTCATGTCCTGACATACGCGGCATTTGAATATCCATAAATATCAGATCAATATTGTCTTTGTCTTGCGTACCTGCTTTATCGTCAGCGCTCGTGTCCTCATGATAGAACGCGCTGTTTGTTTTCTTATTTATCTCATCACGTGTTTCTGCTTTAGAAAGTTGCGTTTTATTCGATAGGCTTTGCTTATCGCTCTTGGCAGTTTTGATGTTTTTGGTTTGCTGTTTACTGATAATCTCGATAGCATCAAACCCACTGCTCGCAGTAACTACCTGAATCCCTAGCTCGCTCAATAGAGCATCAAGCACTAGTAAATTGGGCAAATGGTCATCAACTGCCAGTACCGTGACCCCTTTCCAGCGTGGTTCCTGCAGGCTTTGCGGCGTACTACGGCTTTGCGTATCAAGCATCGCGTACAGCTGTCTTTTGTCTAATGGCTCATACAGTATGTTGGCATGATAGCGATTGAGTAGCGCTTGATCGGCCGCCACTTGATAGCCAAATACAGCAAGCTTGCCTTGATAATGCAAACGTATTTGCTTGAGGAGCGCCATCATATCGTCTTGCGTGTCATCATCAACGATGACCCAATCCCAATAGTTACCGTGCTCTTTTAATGACTCAAGCACTCCTGGCAACGAGTTGGCTTGAGTCAATTTAATTGGTAAGTACTGCAAGCTAGCCTTGAGTACTTGTATCGAAGCGGTATGATTGATCCAAACCAACACATTAAATTCATCGGTCTCGCTCGCCAATGGTGCTAATACTGGCAGCTCAATCGTTTGCCCTGTGGCTGCCTCTAGCACATCGACATGGGCTGGCATGCGAAACCAAAACGTCGCACCTTGATTGGCAATATTCTCTTGCGCATTATCATGAAATCCAATATCCCCGCCCATCAAGCGCGTTAACTGTTTGGAGATGACCAGACCCAACCCTGTACCACCATACTGACGCGTGATTGATGGATCGCCTTGGCTAAAGCTTTGGAACAGCATTTTTTGATCTGCCAGAGAAATACCTTTTCCGCTATCTTGCACGCTAATCATCAGATAATTATCACGGTGGTCATCTAAGCTCACACGCACCACCACATCACCACTATCCGTGAACTTAATGGCATTACCAACAATATTGGTCAATACTTGCTTAAGACGTAACGCATCGCCATTGATACGCATCGGCACATCATTGTAAAACAGTACTGCCATGCGTAAACCCTTCTCCGCAGAGACCGGAGATAGCATATCGACCACATCATAAATAGTGTCATAGAGATCGAACTCATGGCGATCCAGTACCAGCTTACCTGCCTCAATCTTAGAGAAGTCTAAGACATCATTTACCAAAGCGAGCAAGTGTGCTGAGGACTTACGTATGGTCTGTACATACAAGTCCTGCTCAGGATTGAGCTCACCATGACGTGCCAGCAAATTAATAAAACCATCGATACTGTTCAATGGTGTACGCAGTTCATGACTGATATTGGCTAAAAATGCAGACTTTGCTTGGCTGGTTGAAATCGCTGCATCACGTGCATTTCGAATAGAGATGTTTTGCATTTCCATCTCATCAAATGCCAACCGTAAATCATCCTCAGTCTGCTCGGCATGGTCTTTGAGCTCTTGAAAGCTTCTATGTAAGCGGCGTAATGTTCTGACTAGATCTTGCTGTAATAAATTCAGCTCACCATCTGACTCAACGGGTACAGGTTGGTATAAATTATCAACATGGGTACGCTGCAACTGCAACCGCAGCTCATAAATGGGAGCAATCCAACGTTTCGAATAGATATTTAAACTCAGTAGTAGAATCAAAATAGTAAACAAGCCGGTAATCACTAACGCCATCGCAATACGGTAGCGTGCAATATAGAGCGGCTCATTATCCATATCGACGAGCAACCACAATGTCTGCCCTTCAAATTCTCCCAACACACTGCCATACGCTGTGCCTACAGGCGTTGGTCGTTGTGACAAAAAGCTTGCGGAATCACTGATTAGCGGCCACTCTTCATTGAGACCATAACCGACTGTTGCTAGTATTTGATTGCCTTCATTAATAATAGCAATGCGCTGTACATGCTGCTCAGACTGCATACGTCCAAGCTTATCTTGGATACCCTCTAGCGTCGTCATTGCCGCTTGCTGGGTCCTCTCAGCACTACTCCCTACTTGCTGGCGCTCTTGTTCTAGCAGCTCAGGAATCAGTTCAGCTATGACTGGTGTATAACGAATAAGTACCGCTTCGGCCAATACTTCTTGTTCAGAGTCGCTTGCGCGCATGGTTTCGTGAAATACCAAAATGCCGCCTACTGCTGCCAACACACAGATAGGCAAAAACACCAGTATGATCAGCTGACCATAAGCACTACTGGTGTCGAAACGTTTTTTATATGCCATGCTAGGTCTACTCTCTACTAAGGTTCTTGCCGTGAATTTTTGTAATAATGTCAGTATTCGTGATACTTGCAGCATGTCGTATCAGAGTATTTGGGTAAGGGGCTACTCTTAATGAAGCTATTAATCATTAATAAGTTCACTAATTTTGATAAGACAATTGATAAATAGTTCAAGATTATCTTAACAGGATTTTATAAGTACTGGTTAAGCATTCCATGTGATGAATAACGTTATAATTAGAGTACCAACCACTCTGTGTCAAAGAGAATATGGCTTTAAGCAATGGTCCTACTTTTGCAACCCTTAACGTAGCATTAGTACTGACCTGATACAGTGACTATTAATCCTTGATGCGATAAGCGCAGCTGAAAACAAAATGATATAATAAAGCCACTTTTTATTTACCACAATATATCGCTCATAGTCATAACATATGAGAGCGCACTCTAATGCCTTTCGTTTTTAGCTCGCTTATCACCGTAAACCTATATACCAAGCGACTGTCTAAAATTATGATCAAACAATAAAAACAGCGCTTCCATCAAAAACAAGCCATTAAAAACATATTTAAAAAATAGAAAAGGATACTTTATGTCCACTACGGCCATGTCAAATGCTAACTTTATTACTCAAATCACTACCCTCGCTGATTGCGTTGGTCAAACGCCGCTGGTAAAACTTCAACGCCTGCCTGAGCAAGAGCACATTGCCAATGGCGCCACAGTATTAGCTAAGCTTGAAGGCAATAATCCAGCGGGTTCTGTAAAGGATCGTCCTGCTTTTAATATGATTTATCAAGCAGAACAGCGCGGTGATATCAAGCCTGGTGATATGTTGATTGAAGCCACTAGTGGCAATACTGGTATTGCATTGGCCATGGTCGCTGCGATGCGTGGCTATCCGATAACGTTGCTGATGCCGACCAACTCTACCCAAGAGCGTAAAGATGCCATGATTGCTTATGGCGCAACGCTGATTGAAGTAGACGAAGGTATGGAAGCTGCGCGTGATTTGGCATTGCAGATGCAAACAGATGGCAAAGGGGTTGTATTGGATCAGTTTAATAATCCTGATAATAGCCAAGCACATTACCTGACTACAGGCCCTGAGCTATGGGCACAGACAGAAGGTAAAATTACGCATTTTATTAGCTCGATGGGCACGACAGGTACGATTACTGGTGTATCACGCTACCTAAAAGAGCAAAATCCAGACGTCAAAATTATCGGCCTACAGCCTGACGAAGAAGCTTCGATTGCTGGTATTCGCCGTTGGCCTGCTGCCTATATGCCAGGTATTTTTGATGCAGACTTGATTGATGAAGTGATGGATATCGATCAGCGTATTGCCGAAGTATATATGCGTAAATTGGCGAAGACTGAAGGTATTTTTGCTGGGGTATCTTCGGGCGCAGCTGCATGGGCAGCGACCCAAGTGGCAAAAGCAAACCCTAATGCTGTCATTGCTTTTATTGTCTGCGATCGTGGCGATCGTTATTTATCAACGGGTTTATATAACGTTGACGATAGCAATATGGATAACAGTAGCGCAGAAGTTAATTAATGCATAAGAAATACCATTTAGTATCGTTAATTTAAAAGAAGTACAAAGCGGCCAAGTGCAGATGTAAACGTAATACTTCAAGCAAGGTTAACGCTGTTATTCTTTTATAATGAATTAACTATAAGCTCATAAATAGTCAGGATTATCTATGTCACAAGCGCTACCATCCGACCCTATCTTGGTTTTTGATATCGAGACTGTCGCCGATGTCGATGCAGCACGCCGTATCTATCCGCAATTGGCCGATCTCAACGATGCGGATGCGTTAAGTGCGCTGACAGCGATACGTACACAAGAGGCAGGGCACGACTTTATGCGCTTGCCACTACAGCGTATCGTCTGTATCTCAGCTCTGTATATCAAAGATGGTAAGTTATCGCTATTTTCTTTGACTGCCGATAAATTTAGTGAAAAAGAAATCCTAGCCAAGTTCTTTAGAGCATTTAACGACATTGAGACACTGCCGCAACTTATTAGTTGGAATGGCTCAGGCTTTGACATACCTGTACTGATATATCGTGCCATGCAATATGATTTGTCAGCGCCCTGGCTGTTCGAAGAAGGCGAGCGAATTAAAAACATGCGCTTTGATAACTATGTTAATCGCTTTCATACGCGTCATCTAGACTTGATGGATCGGTTTAGCCAGTACGGTGCTAGCCGCCGCGAAGCCATGGATATCGTCGCAAGTCTGTACGGATTACCCGGTAAAACTGACGTGGATGGCAGCATGGTTGGCGCGCTTGTTAGTAGCGGTGACTGGCAGACCCTATCTATATACTGTGAGTCTGATGTTATGAACACTTGGCTTATTTATTTACGCTGGTTACGTCTAACAGGACAGTTGTCTTCACAAGATTTTGATGCTTGGCAGCAGCAGAGCTATGACTATCTGGCAAAGTATACCCAAGCTGACGGTAGTCCGCGACATCAAGAGTTTATCGCTGACTGGTCATCGGCACCCGAATTATAGAATTCGCATTATTAGTAGTTTTTATTCCCCTCTTCTAGTTATTTATTATTAAGGCAGGTTTATGCAACCCACCGATTCAAAAACATCTACAGCATCTGATATGGCAGCGCAAAGCAGTAACGCTCAAACGAATGAAGCTCAAACAAACGACACCCAAACGATTGTCATTCCGCCGAGTAAGAAAAAATCAAAGCCATCATCAAAGACACGTCGTCGTCTAAAAGATGCAGAGCCAATTCCATTTAATATTGATGGCTTATCACATGATGGTCGCGGCGTTGCTGTTTATGGTAATGGTTTTGATGTTGCGGAAGGTCATGCTGAAGATAAGCATGGCAAAAAAATCTTTGTTAGCTTTGCCCTCCCAGGTGAAAGCGCCTTAGTAAAAATAACTAATAGCCGTGCTAGCTTTGAAGAAGGCGATGCCATTAGTATTACTGCCAACCCAAACCCTGAACGTGCTGTACCACCCTGCCCACATTTCGGTACTTGCGGTGGTTGTAACTTGCAGCACTGGCAGCCAGATGGACAAATAAACTTTAAACAGTCAGTACTGGCTGAAATGCTAATGCATCAAGCCAATGCAGAACCTGACAATTGGCTGGCCCCTGTGGTTGGTGATCGTCTTGGTTATCGTACCAAAGCACGTTTGGGCGTGCGCTATGTTGTCAAAAAAGAAACCGCGCTTGTCGGCTTCCGCGAGCGTTCAAGTAACTTCTTAGCAGAGCTAAATGAGTGTCATATCTTAGATCCGCGTATTGGTTTCGAGATTGAAAACCTAAAAACGCTTATTAGCACTTTAGAGAGCCGTGACAAGATTGCTCAGCTTGAGCTTGCAATGGGTGAGCAACTGCCAGAACTACCTGATGGTAATCAGCCAGTTGCGCTCATCGTACGTAATTTAGAACCGTTGTCAGACGCTGATATAGACAAACTAAAAGTATTTTTCGCAGCGCGTAATTGGCAGCTGTATTTGCAGTCGAAAGGCGTTGATAGCATCCAACGTATTGCGTTGACAGACGCTGATGATTTGAGCGAGCAATTTGGTCGTTTATATTATCAATTGCCAGAGTATGATCTGACTTTTGAATTTATCCCTACTGACTTTACTCAAGTAAACTTATCGGTCAACCGTCAGATGACCAAGCTTGCCTGTGACTTATTGGATTTAAAAGCAGGCGAACGCGTATTAGATTTATTCAGTGGCTTGGGTAACTTTAGCTTACCACTAGCGCGCCTCGTTGGCGAGACAGGCTCAGTAGTCGGTGTCGAAGGCAGTGAAGCCATGACCGAACGTGCTGCTGACAACGCTCGTCGCAACGGTATCAACAATACTGAATTTTACAGTCAAGATTTGACTCAAGACTGTACTGATAAGCCATGGGCCAACCAAGGCTTTGATGCACTATTGATTGATCCACCGCGCTCTGGTGCTTGGGAGATTATGCAATATTTGCCAAAATTTAATGCTGAGCGCATTGTTTATGTCTCTTGTAACCCAGCGACCCTTGCTCGTGATACAAAAGCATTGTTAGAACAAGGCTATCGTCTGACTCATGCTGGCGTGATGGATATGTTCTGCCATACGGGCCATGTTGAATCTATCGCTCGCTTTGAAAAAGTAGCAGTTTAACGTTATTAATTTTCAAAAATGATTGATAGCTAGAAATGACTGATAGTTGAACCTGATTAAAGAGACATTTAAGGGTTATTACAATTATCTAAGATAACTCAAAGCTTTGATAAGTTTGTGCTAATAAATAGTCATTATTTAGCGTAATTGACCACAGCCGTACAGAGGCTCGCTTGATTTGTCACTTTAAAATGAGATAATAGTAAACAATCTTCCTATGTTTTTGATGATGTTTCCAATCGCTACATAGCAAGCATTTGCACTCATAGCTTTATATATTTTACGCGCATTTTATAGCTGCTAAAAATAACATTTTTAGCAGTTGTATTGGTTTATAGCTGACGCTTTATGGATCGTTAATTCAGAGTGTGTGCATAGTAGATGAGGTTATAATCAATTCAAAATAGCTAAGAGGAGTCGGCTATGGTAAAAATTCGTGAAGGATTACCGCTGGTGGATGGACAGACCACTCAGGCCGATAGTGCAACACTTGCGGCACAACTGGTGGCGAGCCAACGCTCTCACCAGTCAGCCAATAGCTATGCCCAAATTCCCCTCGACATCAAATACCAGTTGGCAACCCACAAGCTACATACTACTTTTGATCGCTCAGCTGCACACACTTATCATTTGCATGACCCTCACACTGAAGACGAGTATTTGGATGATACCAATGCGCTATCAAACGATGAGCTTGAGGCGGTCGACTTAGACCACCACGCCAACATCGACGTACCTACTTGGCTAGATAATGTGGCCAAGCGTATTGGACAAGAGTCAGTACCCAACCTAAGTGCAGCTTGCGAGTTTATTCGCAGTCATATGAATACCAGTGAATCTGAGCGTTCAGGTGCTTATGTGACCGGTATTGGTATGACTGATATTTTGACCTATCTTTATCAAGATGAAGACGCATTGGTCGCGGCCATGCTGTATCGCAGTGCGCGCAAATCAATTATTAGTCTCGCTGAAGTGGAAAAAAACTTTGGTCCAGATATTTTGACGCTTGTTAAAGATACCCTTGCAATGGGTAAGCTGTCGGAGATTATTGAGAGTAACAAGCGCTTAGAAGACCATTTCGTCAATAATCAGCGTGATCAGCTATCAAATATTTATAGTATGCTCATCTCTGTTACTAACGATGTGCGCGTGGTACTGATAAAACTGGCTGAACGTACTTTCGCCATGCGTGAATTGACGTTTTCTAGGCCAGAGCGTCAAACGCGTGTCGCACGTGAAGTCATGACTATTTATGCGCCATTAGCCCATCGCCTAGGCATTGCACAGTTAAAATGGGAGCTCGAAGATTTAGCTTTCCGTTATCTTGCGCCTGACCGCTACAAAGAAATTGCTAAGCTGCTGTCAGAAAAACGTAGCGAACGCGAGTCCTATATTCAGCGCGTACAAGACAAATTAAATGAATCATTAGCAGATGCCAGTATCGAAGGCGAAGTATCTGGGCGCGTCAAACATATCTACTCTATTTATCGAAAAATGAAGCTCAAAGGCTTATCGTTCGATCAGCTTTATGACATTCGCGCCTTACGTGTCTTGGTCAATAGCCCTTCTGACTGTTATCACGTTTTAGGCCTAGTACACGGTTTATGGCGTTATATTCCTGAGCAGTTTGATGACTATATTACTAACCCTAAGTCCAATGGCTATCGCTCGCTACATACGGCTGTGATTGCAGAAAACAAGTCACTAGAAGTCCAGATTCGTACTCATGAGATGCACTTTGAGGCCGAGCTTGGCATGTGTGCGCACGTTAATTACAAAGAAGGTCTAAAGAACAAGAAAGACAACTATCTGAATCAAAGAATCAGCTCATTGCGCCAATTATTATCTATCAATAATGAGACACGCTCAGCTGTTGTAGCGGGCGAAGAGATAGACGATATCGAGTTTGATGAAGAAGAGCAACTCGTTGATTTTGATGAGCTAGAACGTATTTATATCTTTAGTCGGGATGGTGATATTACCGAACTACCAAAAGGCGCGACCGTTCTTGATTTTGCCTACTATGTGCATACTCAAGTTGGCAACCGCGCGCAGGCAGCCCGCGTCAATCAGCGCTATGTGCCACTGACCTATCAGTTGAAAACAGGCGAGCAAGTTGAGATTATCACCAAGGCATCGCGTGAGCCCAATCGCGATTGGTTGGTAGCATCGCTAGGTTATATTCATACCAATCGGGCCCGTTCAAAACTGCGCCAGTGGTTCAATAAGCAAGACCGTGATAAGAATATTGAAATAGGTCGCCAAATGCTCAGCAAAGAGCTTGAGCGCCTATCTGTTCATCCTAACAGTATTGATCTAAACGACTATATTCAGCATTTTCATGTCAATACGACCGACGATATTATTGTAGGGCTGGTGACAGGTGATATTGGCCTGAATCAGTTGACCAGTCATATCTCTCGTCAGCTACACCTTGAACCTGAGATACCACCAGAGAGCTTTGTACCGCATGTAGATAACCGAGATACAGGTAAGCTCGATGCGTATAAAATCCATATCGATGGTTTGGATAATATTGAAATCAATTTGGCAGGTTGTTGTCATCCTGTGCATGGCGAACCGATTGCTGGCTACATCACTTTATCGCGCGGCGTCAGTGTACATAATCGAGGCTGCCCAGAGTACTTACGTCTGGTCGAGCGTGATCCTGAGCGCAAGATAGAAGCCGCTTGGCAAGTGCAGACAGGGCGTTATCAGCCCGTTGATATTCATGTCGAAGCATATGACCGACGCGGTTTGCTACGTGATTTGACTCAGATAATTGATAAAGAAAACGTCAATATTCGCCAAGTTCAAACGTTAAGTAATGACGACAATATTGCTTTTTTAAAGTTCCATATTGAAGTCTCAGGCTTAGCACATCTCTCTAAGCTGCTCGCAAAATTAGAGCAGCAACATGGTATTTTGCATGCGCGCCGTGCAGTTGTGTAAATAAAACCTTAAGCCAGTCGTTGTTTATTCCATAATAGAGTTGTTAAAAAATACTATGCCTGAATTACCTGAAGTAGAAACCACTAAAGCCAGTCTTGCTCCATTGATGGGGCAACAGGTCGTTGATGTTAAAGTATTTCAACCAAAGCTGCGATGGATGATGCCAGACAACTTGGACGAGCTGGTTAATTACACATTGGAGAGTGTCGAGCGCCGAGCAAAGTATTTGATTCTTAATTTTCTGCCAGTAGCTGCACAGAATAACGCTCCCATGTCAGCCAGCAAAGTTGAACCGCGTCAGCTTCTCATTCACTTAGGAATGTCAGGTAGCTTACAGCAGCACAGCTACGGTACTGATAAGCGTAAACATGATCATCTGGTCGTCGTTTTTAACGATACTGCTAATAAAAAATCTCAGCTACACTACTATGATCCAAGACGTTTTGGTTCAGTACTATGGCATGAGGATTACGGCAATAAACTACTAGATCATCTAGGTCCTGAGCCTCTTTCAAAAGATTTTACCGCAGACTATTTATACAGTTTAATCCAGCGTATAGATTTATCTAGCCAAGATAGCAATGGGTTAACGTCAGATGATACTAAAACGAATAAGCGACTAAAACCCATCACCCGAGCGATTAAATCTATCATCATGGAACAAGAAGTCGTGGTCGGTGTTGGCAATATTTATGCGACTGAAAGCCTGTACTTATCCGGCATCCACCCTGCTACGCCGGCCAATCAACTTTCATACGAACAAACTGTCATTTTAGTGAATCATATTAAAGAAATTTTAAAGAAAGCGATAAAGTTGGGCGGATCAACACTACGAGATTTCACAGTAGCAAGTGGTCAAACTGGTTACTTTCAACAAACCTTAAACGTGTATGGTAGACAAGGAGAAAGCTGTCTGCATTGCAGCACAACATTAGAAAACATCAAACTTACTGGTAGAGCCAGTGTTTATTGTCCAAATTGCCAGCCGTTAAAATAGCTAATAACTGACATCTGTTTGCTTGAGGTATATTTAGATTAAATGAGGCTAATATCTAGACAGAGTATTTATTTTTGAAAGTATCAAATACTGCCAAAGCTATAGCTAGATTATTCTCATTTTTGTTGCTTATTAGCGCACATCTTGCTTTAATAGTGCTAGCGCTTACATAAATAGTGCGTATCATTTATTTTTCTGTAATATTTAGCCTACCTATTGTTGCCGCAAGATTCCTGTGTGGAAATAGCAGCAGCCATTAATCATACTATTATGAGTTTCAGGATATCGTTATGACTGTTAAAGCAAAAACCCAACGCACAGTTAAGCAGAGATTTTTTACTGTATTGGCAACTCTAGGATTGGTAGCTGCAACTATCCAGCCTACTTTTGCAGCTATAGAAATTGATGAAACTGATTTTGGTCCTTCATACGAGACGATGGTAGTCGATACGATTGTTGGTAAGCCACTGCAACTCGTGAATGCGGTAGCTGGTACGGCAGCTTATATCGTAAGCCTACCTTTCTCACTTATTGGTGGTAATGCAGATCAAGCACAGCAGAAGCTATTTGTTGAACCTTGGGATGCGATGGGACGTTGTTTAGGCTGCACAGTTGCAGAAGACAATTATTACAAATCTCAAGTCGTTGATAATAACGTAGTACGTATCGTTGTCGATCAACCATCAGAGATTTTAATTAACACTAATGATTATGTAGTGGTTACTCCATAACAATTTGCTTTTAATAGGCACATCAAATAGTTCACAAAAAATGACTGTGACTATTTCATAGCAAAAAGGCTAACGAGACGTTAGCCTTTTTTATTGTCAACGAGTTGATAATTTATTTTGTAATACTGGTATTACTTAATTTAGCACTGATTTCGCGCAGCAACTTCACTTCCTCTGATGGCTCTTCTACTGCTTCTTCAATAACCTCCTCTACCTCTTCAGCACGGCGCATTTTATTGACACCTCTAACCATCATGAAGATGATGAAAGCTAAAATTAAGAAGTTAATAAGTACGGTAATAAAACTACCGTAAGCCAATACAGGAACACCTGCTTCTTTGAGCGCATCATAAGTCAGAGCAATACCATCAGGTGCATCACCTAAAACTAAGAACATGTTTTCAAAATTAATCTCGCCGCCAAAGATAAAAGCGACAATCGGCATAATAATATCATCTACCAGAGATTTTGTAATGGTAGCAAAAGCCCCGCCGATGATGACACCGACTGCCAAATCCATCACATTACCTTTGACAGCGAACTCTCTAAACTCTGAAACCATACTCATTGTCTTTTCCTCAAAATTTATCTATAAGCAAATAGATATTTATATAATAAGTGTCACATCTAGCTTTCATGTTAATAATTGAATACATTAACGTCACTATTCATTCTGTCTGTATTTTTCCAAGATTACAACACAAAAAAAAGCAGTATAAAGTGAACTACTAATAGCTCACCTTATATTGCTCATTTTTTAACCACTCAGTGCCAGTAAAAACTACTGACACTAAGTGATTGCGTCAAACATCAATACTATGAATCACTCAGTAACTCACTTATTGATATTAAGCACCTTTCTTACCACGGCCGTGACGTTTACGCTCACTTTCAGTTAAGTAGCGTTTACGAATACGTACCGCTTTTGGCGTTACTTCGACTAGCTCATCGTCTTGAATAAATTCAAGCGCTTGCTCAAGAGTGAATTTCACTGCTGGCGTCAACGTCAATGCTTCGTCAGTACCACTAGCACGTACGTTGGTTAACTGTTTAGCAGTCGTCGGGTTAACAGTCATATCATCGTTACGAGAGTTAAGACCAACAATCATACCTTCATAAACTTCAAGCTGTGGCTCAGCAAACAACTTACCACGTTTCTGTAGGTTAAATAGAGCAAAACCTAGGCAAGTACCATTTGCCATAGAAACCAATACGCCATTAGAACGACCACCAACATCACCGATCTTCTGTGGACCGTAATGTGAGAAGCTCGAGGTCATAATACCACTACCTGAAGTCAGGGTTAGGAACTCAGAACGGAAACCGATCAAGCCACGCGCTGGTATGGTTGCCTCAATACGCATACGGCCTTTACCGTCCAGCTCCATGTTAGTCATCTCGCCTTTGCGTAGACCAACTTGCTCCATGATAGAACCTTGATGCTCTTCTTCGATATCGAAGACAACGTTTTCATACGGCTCTTGTAGCTTACCATCAACTTCTTTAACGATAACTTCTGGACCAGAAACACCTAGCTCAAAACCTTCACGGCGCATGTTTTCGATAAGTACTGATAAATGAAGCTCACCACGACCTGATACTTTAAATTTGTCAGGAGACTCAGTGTCTTCTACACGTAATGCTACGTTATGAATCAACTCACGCTCAAGACGCTCACGAATGTTACGTGAAGTCACGAACTTACCTTCACGACCAGCAAATGGTGAATTATTTACTTGGAAGTTCATAGATACTGTAGGTTGATCTACCGTTAGTGCTGGTAGTGCTTCAACGTTGTTAGGATCACAAATAGTATCAGAGATGTTTAGCGCATCGATACCCGTGATACAAACGATATCACCTGCTTGTGCATCTTCAACGTCAATACGATCAAGACCATGGTAACCCATGATTTTTAGGATACGGCCGTTACGCGTCTTGCCATGTTTGTCAATGACAGTTACTGGCGTGTTAAGTTTAACCTTACCACGTTGAATACGGCCAATACCGATAACACCAACAAAGCTGTTGTAGTCAAGGCTTGAGATTTGCATACGGAACGGAGCGTCAGCATCAACCTGTGGTGGCTGAACAACGTCAACGATAGTTTTGAACAATGGCGTCATATCATCAGCTAAATCATCTGCTTCTAGACCTGCAATACCGTTCAATGCTGAAGCATAAACAACTGGGAAATCAAGCTGCTCATCGTTTGCACCTAGGTTGTCAAACAAATCAAAGATTTGATCCATTACCCAATCAGGACGTGAGCCAGGACGGTCAATTTTGTTGATAACAACGATTGGCTTTAGACCCTGTTCGAATGCTTTTTGCGTCACAAAACGAGTCTGAGGCATTGGACCATCAACAGCGTCAACAACCAAAAGTACGCAATCAACCATAGACATTACACGCTCAACTTCACCACCGAAATCGGCGTGACCTGGGGTATCTACAATATTGATACGATATTCAGTTTCTGAAGTTTTATCTGTCCAGCGGATAGCTGTGTTTTTAGCCAAAATGGTAATACCACGTTCTTGCTCAATATCACCTGAGTCCATTGCACGCTCAGCAATGTTTGCACGGTCGCCAAAAGTACCAGACTGATGTAATAACTTATCAACCAGAGTTGTCTTACCGTGGTCAACGTGGGCAATAATTGCAATGTTACGCAGGTGTTTGATATCGTTCGCCATATAAAATGCTCGTTTCGTCTTAAAAAAATGCAGTAGCAGTAAGCGCTGCTGAATAAACTTTCATCATCAATCAGATAGATATTGAATCTAAGATGACGCAAAAAAATAATGCTATCAAATAAAAAAGTTCAATACAATCAAATATCTATACTGACGAATCCATCATACAGATAGCTATGCTAATGTACATACTGTTAATTTACAGAATGTTTGGGTAGCTAGTATAACATTATTGATTCATAAATTTATGTAATAACTCACCTTTCTCAATACATAAATAAAAAAAAGCCACCCAATGGGTGGCTTTTTTTGTAACTGTATATTTGACTATACGGTTATTTTGCTAATACTTACTGAACAACCATATCTTTAGTTTGTTCAACAGTCATTGTTTTGTCACCAGTGATGATGGCATAAACACGACGGTTCATAGCACGACCTTCTTCAGTGTCGTTTGAAGCGATTGGGTTGTTGTAACCATAGCCTACAGTTGATAGACGGTTTGGAGCGATACCGAATTCGTTAGTTAGCATAGATTTAACAGCAACGGCACGAGCTTCAGATAGACGTTGGTTATAACGTGCTGAAGGACCAGTCTTAGAAGCATGACCTTCTACACGAGCGGTAGAGTTAGGATACTCACGCATCTTCTCTGCTACTTTAGCGATTTCTGGCTTGTACTGGTTTTTGATAGCTGACTTGTCGTTATCAAAGAATACACGTAGTTCCATTTTCAGTTCGTCAGTAATGTCTACTGGTACTGGGCAACCGCGCTCATCAACTACAACGTTCATTGGAGTGCCTGGGCATGCATCGATGCTATCAGGTACGCCATCACCGTCAGAATCAAGATCAGCTTCAACAACAACTACTGGAGTGTTGTCAACTACTGGCTCTTGCATAGGTGGTACTGCTACTGTAGGTGCTAGATGGCCACCTAGTACTACTTCTAGACCGGCCAAAGCCATGCCTTCCCACCAGTTGTTGTCAAAGTTATGAATCGCACGAGCTTCACCACGTAGGCTTAGCGCGTCATTGATGCGATACATAGCACCTAGACCTAGGTTACCGATAGTGTCTTTAGTTCCACTAACTTTATCACCTGATGAGTCTTTAATCTCAAGTTTTGATTGACCAGCACCAACTAATACATAAGGTTTAAATGCATTATCTGTATAACCAGTAAACTCTTCAGTACCGATTAAGAAGTTACCAGAGATAGTTTCTTGTTCTGCATCAAAGTTATCAGAACCATCTTGGTTGATCGCATCAGTATCTGATACACCATACTCTACTTGGAACTGAGTAGAAGGGGTCAGTTCAATACCTAATGCTGCACCAGTATAAAGACCATCTTCTTTGTAATAGCTATCACCATTGCCGCTATAATCTTTTAACAAGTCAGCTTGATCGTCATCAGCACCTTCGCTGTAATGATAACCTAGTAATAATGGACTGATAGTAACACCAGCATTAGCTGCTAAAGGAGCCGCTGTTACAGCGAACAGAGCTAGAGCGATTTTATTCAATTTCATGGACTTCCTCCAAAGGATAATTTTAGTGATGCATTAAGCAAAACCGATTCTCAAGACGTACTAAGATAAACATCTCTTACGCATTTTAAGTTACAAAGCAAAACCAATTAAGGAATAGCTTAGCGATTATTAATTCAGTTTACAACTTTTTTCGTTAACGAGCTACACATTATTACACGATAATGTTGTAACTAAAACACAGTAAACAGTCTAAGTTACCCAGAACTAACACACCTTACGCTTCTTATCTTTTACACATCAGTTTGCGATAGATGAGTAGTCCATTGATAGCTATTTTCTTGAAGCATTTTATTACAATTAGAATTTTTTCTCTATTGCTAATATCGTTCTTTCACTAATTGAAACATTTTTTGACAGTCGCTATATATTACATATATATTGTAAAAAACCAATATTCTTCTGAAAATCAAGTAATTATCAATTGCATCTTTCTTATATACAGTTAAGTCAGAGAAGGTTTAAAGAATTTGGACAATTGGTGTGCTTGAAAGATAGTCAACACAAGGATGTATGAGACGTTGTTTTCTACTTGAATGACAAATAGCTATAGGATGTAGCGCTTTATGAACTTATTTAATGAGGTACTGGCCAGTTATAGAAGAATATTCATTTTTACCTTTTGTTTGCCTATTTGCAGAAAAGGCGGATATGGAATTGATAAGTTTTTAGCTATTGTATCTAGGTTATTCAATAAACTATTGAAGTTAGTCAGTTATAGAAAGTTAACCCTTCAAAACAATAATATTCTCAGTGCTAAGCGATCAAACGGCTTTACTCTCGTTGAGCTAACTGTGACGACAATGGTATTGGGAATTATCGCAGCTATTGCAGCGCCAAGTATCTTAACGCACTTAGCACGAATGGAAGCCCAACGGGTCAAGCATCAGTTAGAGAACACTTTATCTTTAGCAAAGGCCGAAAGTTATATAAGTCGACAAGATGTCTTGGTTTGTTTATCGAATGATGCACAGCAATGCCATAGGAACAGTGATAAGACACTTCTGCTATTCGTAGATAAAAACAACAATAAGCATTTTGATCCTCAGGTAGATACCTTATTAACTCAGCAATCTTTAGACCTGAAATATAGTACGGTGAAATTAAGAGTTGGCGGTAGGCGTCACTATACTAAATTTTGGGGTGATAGTGGCAGACCGCGAGGACACTTCGGCCATATAAAATACTGCCCCACATCTTCTTATAACAAGTCAATGTACCAAATCTCTTTTAACCAATCCGGTATCGTCAAACACAAACTTAACGCAGACCACCCTACGAAATGTAGCGGTTAATAGTTGTCATATATGTAAACCTATTTATACATGGCCTCTTTCATCATTGTCACAGCGCTCTCCAACCCTAAAAATACGGCATCTGCAATAAGTGCATGACCAATATTTAACTCATATATACCATCAATCTTTGCAATGGCATTAACATTGTCACAAGTTAAGCCATGACCTGCGTTAATAAGCAAATTATCGTCTAGGCTCTGTGCTATAGCTACTGCATGTTCGATTCTTTTAAGTTCAGCCAACTGTACGTCAGTATCATTTGCTAACCCTGCTTCCGCATAAGCACCCGTATGCAACTCTACCGCGTCTGCACCACACTCTATCGCGGCTGCAATCTGCTTGTCATCAGGATCAATAAACAAAGAAACTTTAATATTAGAGGCTTGTAGTTTATGAACATACTCTTTTAGAGACGTGACTTGCCCTGCAACATCAAGACCACCTTCTGTCGTTAACTCTGCACGCTTTTCAGGTACTAGACATACCCAAAAAGGTTTAACTTCGCAGGCAATTGCAAGCATCTCGTCCGTTGCTGCCATCTCTAGGTTCATTCTCGTCGACAACTGCCCTGCCATTTCATAAACATCCGCATCTTGTATATGACGACGATCTTCACGTAGATGTATAGTGATACCATCTGCTCCTGCCTTTTCGCACAATAATGCAGCAGCCAAAGGACTTGGATAACTCACACCGCGCGCTTGACGCAATGTTGCCACATGATCAATATTCACGCCTAGCAAAGGTTTTTTTGTATTGTTTTCAGATGAGGTAGATACAGAGATACTCATAAAAATCCTTTGGACAATTAAGCCTAACTTATATAGTTGATACTACGATGATATTTGAGAATGCAGTTATTGATAACGCTGCTGTTGCTGCCATAACAGACGACTTTGTAGCGGCTGATAATCAAGCAAATGATCAATAAGATGTCGATGTAGTTTTGACCAATGGCTCAGCGTCTGTTCAGTAATACCTAAACGTGCCATTTCTATGATATCCGCACCCTTAAAAACAGTCTGTCCAGACTCACTGGCTAAATGCTCAGACTCTTCATTATGTACCAATACAGGGAGCAAACCGACATCCGGTAAAAAACGGTAAGTACAATCAGACTCGATGGGGTCTTCAACGTTGTCATGCGTTAACGTTAAAGTGAATCCTAATTCGGTAAATAGATACTGCTCAAACTGACGTAGACAGAGACGAAGCTCGCTATTACTTAGAGGTTGTTTGAGTTGTTGTAGACTGATTTGATAATGCTGCCACAATACTGGCATTGGGTCTTCAGTAGGTAACAGCCGCCACAGAATCTCGTTTATATATAGTGCGGCATACTGATGTTGACCGCTGATATTGGCGTAAGGTACGGCTTCCAAGACAGCAGGTGTACTATCTTTTTGAACACCGTCTTTTTGAACACTGTCAGCTTGAGTATTATCTTGCGAAGCAATATTAATTTGACTAAAGGTTTTTAAGTCACGTTTGCCAGTAGCAAAAAGCTGTAATGGCATAAATAGTGGCGCGCCTTTTTTCCCAACACCATGTATCACACCATGTTGTTGGGAAAAAAGATAATACAAAGCACGCTTTTCCTGATAAGGGCGCTGATGCAATAAATACCCGACGAGCGCTTCATTACGCATTTTTTATTACCTAAATAGCTAAAAGGCAGGCAGTATTTTTGAAGCGTTCGTTTTTAACCGCTATCAATAGCCCAAACTGGTCAACGCACGTTCGTCATCAGACCAACCACGTTTCACTTTGACCCACAAAGTTAACATAATTTTTTTACCGAATAACTGCTCCATATCTTTACGAGCATCCATACCAACTTGTTTGATACGCTGACCTTTGTCACCGATAACGATGGCTTTTTGACCACCACGTTCAACATAGATAGTCGCATCGATGAAAGTACAAGCTTTGCGTGGACGCCCTGTCTTTGGATCAGTATGTGCAGGTTCGTCTTTAAACTCATCAATCTGTACCGTTAAATCATATGGCACTTCATCACCCGCACTACGCATGATTTTTTCGCGAATGATTTCACTGGCCAAAAATCGCTCAGAGCGATCAGTGATTTGCTCTGTATCATAAATGGGAGCAGCAACTGGTAAATGTGAGGCAATCACTTCTTGCAAACGATCTAAGTTTTGATTTTTTAGTGCAGATACAGGAACGATATCAGCAAAATCGAAACTATCGTTGAAAGTTTCGATAAGTGGTAGCACGCTGCCTTTATCTTTTAGAGTATCTGACTTATTGATAACCAAGACGACCGTTAGATTGGTCTCACCAAGCTTTTGCAAGGTCAATAAATCATCGTCACGCCATTGATCTGAATCGACAACAAACAGTACTAAATCTACATCTACTAACGCCGATACCGCCGCTTTATTCATACGTTCATTGATAGCACGTACTTCGTTACGGTGAATGCCTGGTGTATCAACAAACACAGCTTGCATTTCATGGTTTGACAAAATGCCATGAATACGATGACGGGTAGTTTGCGGTTTACGTGAGGTGATAGACAGCTTTTGACCTAATAAGTGATTCATCAAAGTTGACTTGCCCACATTTGGACGTCCAACAATGGCCACATAACCTGCTCTAAAATCTTCAGCCATACGAGCATTGCCACTCGGTGCAAAAAATTCTTCAATTGCCATATCATTGTCTAATGCAATATCTTCTGCCTCAATACCATGAGTCTCTTCGGTAACTTCGATATTGTTTTGGCTTGAATCAATATCTGTATTTTCACCCAAATTTTGGGTGCTGTCTTCATTGTTTGATGGCAAATCAGTATGATTGCTCATAAGTTAATCCTATAGGGTTTGTGACTAGCCGAACAGTCTTTGATGGTAAATTTATTTAGTCACCATTAAAAACAGGCTAGAAACATTTAAAGTTTTAAAATAAATAATATGTGAGGTAGTTTTAATATATGTTTTGCAAGCTATAAACCAATCTAAGCTAATATTCTGCATCTAAAAATGCATTAATAGACATCGGCTATACACGTTTTTTGGCAGATCCTGGCAATTTATGTAATTGGTTAATCATAAGCTCTGCGGCTTTTTGTTCAGCAATACGTCGGCTTTCACCAGATTCAGTAATGTCAGGGCAATTATTGATATTGACATGGCAACGTACAACGAAAATTTGATGCGGTGCATTACCACGCGTTTCCATGAGCTCGTAATTAGGCAAGTCAAACTGTTTAGATTGTAGCCACTCTTGTAACCGACTCTTAGCATCTTTCAGCGCTTTTTGGTCATTGACATTATCAATTAGATCACCATACCAAGAGAGAACACATTTACGAGTAATATCCATATCTTTACTGTCTAAATAGATAGCACCAATCAGAGACTCTACGGCATCGGCCAGTATAGAAGCACGATTGCGACCGCCACCTTTGCGCTCACCTACTCCTAATATAAGATGGTTAGATAGCTCTAAGTTTTGAGCGATAATTACCAACGACTCTTGGCGCACCAATGTCGCACGCATACGCGTTAAGCGCCCTTCGTTTTGACTAGGATAACGATGATATAAAGCTTCACCCACAATCATCCCTAATAGTGCATCACCTAAAAACTCTAGGCGCTCATAGTTTTTTTTGCTATCAAATGAGCGATGCGTTAATGCAAGTTTAGGTAGGCTCAAGTCATTAAATTCGTAGCCTAACTTACGCGTTAATACTGCTAACCGCTGAATAAATTCTGAGCTAACAACAAGCGTGTCAACAGACGTACTATTTTTTTGGGAAGTAGGAACCGCTTGGGAATGGTGCGAAGTTGGTTTCATGCGTGGTTTGTGGTTATCCCTTCTGCTTGACAGATTTAGTTTAATAATATTATTTGATATATTTTATGAAATAATGAAAACGTTATGTCGTACTATGATGGCTTACTCTGCTGTTGCCATCTCGATGTTACCTTCGAAACGGTTCACGATGTCGACATTGCTAAAAAAGTTATTAGTTACTGCATATTCTTTATAAATAGCCAATTGACCTGTTTTTTTATCCGTAAAGGTAAATACATCTTCCGCTTTAGTATCATAGTCAGCATTGATAGATAACTGTTTGTTGACACGTTCAACAAATTGTTTGGCTGTCTCTTTATTGTTATTAGCTTCTTTTAGCTGTGCACTTAATACCTTAGTCAATTGATAATCACCAATCTGAGCCGGTACGATAGCTACTGTCAACTTAGTCGCAATACCTAAAAGCATAATAATGAGAACAACATTTGTCACACTGGCGCCGCGCTGCATAGCCAAACCAGATAATTGCTGCATTATGATATCCTTCTAAAGATAAACGACTATTTTGAATAAGTGTATAAATAATAAATAGCTATTTATTAGATAGCAATGATATTAGCATAAAACTATTATTAACCAATCAATCTCTAGACAATCTGATAATCTTAATTGATAGTACCATTACGTTCAAAGGTCGGTAGGTTAAGACCAGGTGGTTTATGCATCCAAATATAGACCGCCTTACCTGCTAGGTTTTCATCCGGAACGAAGCCCCAAAATCTACCGTCTGCACTGCGATCTCGGTTATCACCCATCACAAAATACTGACCTTCTGCCACATCAATACGCCACTCAGTGCCTTCTGACTCTACCACCTCTGGTGATTGTTGCTGCAAAAATGGCGCGTATTGTGAACTGTTCATGCCGTCTAAATAGCGCACGAGATGTTTGTTGTCACCTTGTACTTCTTCAAAATATTGTGCCGCGCCTTCTTCTTGCTGGCCCATTGCAGAAGCACTCTCCTCAGTCAGTACTTGACCTGGACCAACCTGGCCTGGTAAGTATAGCTGTGAAGTCAATTCAGCATTTGCCGCGAAATCTACAGACTTAGTCTCAACAGGTACATCATTGATAGATAACGTGCCTTGACTATAGCTTACGGTGTCACCAGGCAAACCGATAACGCGTTTAATATAATAAATGCTCGGGTTTTCAGGATAGCGAAACACTGCCACATCACCATGCTCAGGTTCACCAGTATCTAGCACCTTATTATAGGTTAACGGCAGGCGCACGCCATATGCATACTTATTGACAGCAATAAAGTCACCCGTATATAGCGTCGGCACCATAGACGATGATGGGATATTAAATGGCTCAATTAAAAATGAGCGTACTATCAATACCACTGCTAACACAGGGAAAAAGTCATAAGCCCAGCGAACTAGTAAGCCTTCCTGACCTCGACCACGAGTTTTGCGCTGTTTGAGCGCTAACTTATCTAACAGCCAAACAATTCCTAGGACTATAGTTAACGGCACTAAAATTAAATTAAAATCAAAATCCATACCAAATTGCCTATTAACGAGCGGCTTATCTAACACTTTTACGATAAGACTCACTACATTTGACTGTTATCTACAATGGCTATCTTAAATTAAGCTCAATGATTAGCTATCAACTTGCAACACAGCTAAGAAGGCTTCTTGCGGGATTTCCACATTACCTACTTGCTTCATACGTTTTTTACCAGCTTTTTGCTTAGACAATAGCTTTTTCTTACGTGACACATCGCCACCATAGCATTTTGCTAATACATCTTTACGCATGGCTTTTACCGTACTACGACCAATGATTTGGCTACCGATAGCCGCTTGAATGGCGACATCAAACATTTGGCGCGGAATCAACTCTTTCATCTTAGTAACTAGAGCATTACCACGATAACGTGATTGGGTTTCGTGCACGATCATCGCTAAGGCATCAACTTTATCGCCATTGATTAGTACATCAACTCTCACCAACTTATCGGCTTGATAACGTTCAAAGTTATAGTCTAGCGATGCAAAACCACGTGAGACTGACTTTAGACGATCAAAGAAATCCATGACCACTTCGCCCATTGGGATATCAAATATAAGCTGTACTTGTCGACCCATAAAACGCATATCAACTTGAACGCCGCGACGCTCAATACATAACGTCATTACATTGCCTAAGAACTCTTGCGGTACTAAAATCTGACAGCGGGCAATTGGCTCACGGAACTCTTCAATGTTGTTTGGCTCAGGTAGATGTGATGGATTATCTACATAGATTACATCACCGTTCTTTTTCTCAATTTCGTAAATAACTGAGGGCGCCGTAGTAATCAAATCCAGATCATATTCACGCTCTAGACGCTCTTGGATAATCTCCATGTGCAGCATACCCAAGAAGCCACAGCGGAAACCAAAGCCAAGCGCATCCGACGTATCTGGCTCAAAAAACAGCGAAGCATCGTTGATTTGCAATTTTTGCAAAGCTTCACGGAATTTTTCGAAATCACTCGAATCTACTGGGAACATACCAGAATAGACTTGTGGCGTGACTTGTTTAAAACCTGGTATACGGTCGACATCAGGGGTTTTAGCATGAGTGATAGTGTCGCCTACTGGCGCTCCGGCAATATCTTTAATACCCGCAATAACAAAGCCGACTTCCCCTGCCTCTAAAACACCCGTATCTACAGGTTTAGGGGTAAAGACACCAATCGAGCCAACTAGATGTGCCTCTTGAGTCGATTTGATGTATAACTTGTCACCTTTACGTATAGTACCTTCACGCACCCGTACCAATGAAACCACGCCCAAATAATTATCGAACCAAGAGTCAATAATTAGTGCTTGGAGTGGCGCTTCACGATCACCAGTTGGTGCCGGAATAAACTCCACCAGCGCTTCTAGCAGCTTATCAACACCAAGACCAGATTTGGCTGATACTCGCGGTGCATCAACGGCATCGATACCGATAATATCTTCAATTTCTTGAATGACGCGCTCAGGCTCAACTTGCGGCAGATCAATCTTATTTAACACCGCCATGACCTCTAAGCCTTGATCAACGGCTGTATAGCAATTGGCTACTGACTGCGCTTCTACGCCTTGAGCGGCATCAACAACCAATAGCGCACCTTCACAAGCTGCTAATGAACGCGACACTTCATATGAGAAGTCGACGTGACCAGGGGTATCAATAAAGTTAAGCTGATAGCGCTCACCATTTGGATGATCATAAAACAGTGTTACTGACTGTGCTTTAATAGTGATACCGCGCTCACGCTCAATATCCATTGAGTCGAGCACCTGCGCCTGCATCTCGCGATCTTGCAAGGCACCGCACATTTGAATAAAACGATCGGCAAGTGTCGACTTACCATGATCAATGTGGGCAATGATTGAAAAGTTACGAATATTGGCTAATGCAGTCACAAAGCGCCTACTAAATTAAGGGTGATAGAATAATAAAACTAAAAAATAAATACTGTCAGATGCAATTGATAACGTGCTTGTACTTCTTTGAAGGTTAACCCTTATAACAAGCCGATCGGGCTAATACTAACGTCTAAAATCCATAGTCAAGCACATTAACTCTAATGCGCAGACATAAAAGAGTATTCTAGCAGTTTTCCACTGCAAAGTAAGGCGATTTTGTTAGAAGAGATGTGACTTGCAGATGAAATGAAAAAAACTTAATACTTATAGAGAATGTCTAGTATATCAAGAACTGATGGAAAACCTTGAGAAGATTATTTATTCTAGGCAAAAAAAAACCAATCTCGATAGATTGGTTTTTTTCGTACTACTATATATGGTGGCGATGAAGAGACTTGAACTCTTGACCTCACGATTATGAGTCATGCGCTCTAACCAGCTGAGCTACATCGCCGTTTTAGGCTGCACATTATGCCCAAGCTGCTGACTGCCGTCAACCCCTAATAAGCATTTTTTGCAAAAAAACGATTTTAATTCAGATTAATTACAACTATTACTACAACAAACAATAAAAAAGGTTTGGTAAACCGATAAGCCGGGTTCTGTCGTGGACGATCATTCCTCTAGGCGTATCATCGCTAATACGCTCAAGCAACCTACCCGCATCGAACGCGGGCCGCGCCATGCCGATGCCTATTTGGTCTTGCTACGCGTGGAGTTTACCATGCCGTGAACTGTTGCCAGCCACGCGGTGCGCTCTTACCGCACCCTTTCACCCTTACCGATAATACCCTAAGATACTAAAGGCGGTCTACTCTCTGCTGCACTGGTCGTCAAGTTACCCTGCCCAGCCGTTAGCTGGCACGCTGCCCTATGTAGCCCGGACTTTCCTCCCCTGCTCATCTGTTGCCAGTGTGCAGCGGCGATCGCCTAGTCTACCAAGCGCGCTAGTATAGCAAACTTATGACTGCCTGCGCATGTCTTTTGAATTTATTTTTGTGGACAACATAAATAAGCTAAACAAAATTTTCTGGCAGTGTTTCAATATTACCGACCAGATTATCTTTTAGATACGGTATCTGTAGCCAATGCGCTTTGGGATAATGATTGTTCAAGTATTTTCGTAGAAACTCAATAGTGCTATTTGCGATCTCAGTATCCGTTTGTTCAGCATCATCATGAATATGATTATAAATTACGCTATGTACTATTAATCCGCGCGATTTTATGGCTTCTAAACTCAGCAAAGTATGATTGATGCTGCCCAATCGACCAGAGGTGACCAAAATAACTGGATAGCCTTGCTCGGCAATATAATCTAATATCAGTAGATTCTCTGTAATCGGCACAAGTAAGCCACCTGCACCTTCTAGTAGTACCAGCTCATACTCAGATTGCAGTCGCTTAGTAGCATTGATAATCATATCAGGATCAAGTGTTTCTCCTGATAATTTAGTAGCCAGATGAGGAGACGCTGGCTTCTTATAACGATGAGCACAAGTCGTAAAATCGAGGTCACATTGCTGTAAAGGAATGTCCATAAGTTGACGATGCGTAATAATATCATCAGCGATATTCATCTCACCATTATCTGGATTGATCGATACACCTGTCTGTACTAGCTTTTGAGTGATGACATTTAAGCCTTGCTGCATAAGCGCTTTAGCAAGCAGCCCAGTAGCATAAGTTTTACCGATATCGGTATCGATACCAGAAACAAATAAAACACTCATGGTTGACCTCGGTTTTCTAAATACGTACGCACTACTTTTAGCAACGCTTGGCATAAGGTAGTCAATTCATCATCGGTAATCACGTAAGGCGGCATGATATACACCAGCTTGCCAAATGGTCTGACCCAGATACCGTTATCAATCAATAAAGACTGAAAAATGGGCATATCGACCGCTTCATGCAGCTCAATTACAGCGACCGCGCCCAAGCAGCGCACTTCAGCAACGCCTTCTAATAAAGCAGCAGGCGCTAGTTGTTGCTCCATAATACATTGCATATTTGCGGTACGCGCTTCAATCTCATAAGACATAATCAAATCAATCGATGCACACGCAACTGCACAAGCCAGTGGATTGCCCATAAAGGTTGGGCCATGCATCAGCGCTGGATAGTCACTATTATGAATGGTATCGGCAATTTTGCGGGTACATAGCGTGGCGGCAAAAGTCATATAGCCACCCGTCAAAGCCTTGCCAATGGTCATGATATCAGGGCTAATAGCTGCATGTTCACATGCAAACAATTTACCACTACGCCCAAACCCAGTGGCGATTTCATCCGCAATCAGTAGTACATCATGCTCATCACACAGTTGACGCAGCAATTGTAGATATTCAGGATTATAAAAACGCATCCCGCCTGCGCCCTGAATAATTGGCTCAATGATAAAACCCGCCAGCTGTTCGCCATGCTCTACAAAAAACTGAGTTAATGATTCACGCTCATCTACTGGCAATGCGCGATCAAAGCCAAGTGGCGGCGCAGGAACAAAATGCTGCATCGGTAATTGCTTGCCATATAGGCTGTGCATACCATTAACAGGATCACAGACACTCATGGCATGCCACGTGTCTCCGTAATACCCTGAATGGGTTGATGCAAACTGTTGCTTGGTTGGACGCTTGGCAGCTACTTGATACTGCAGCGCCATTTTTAGTGCCACTTCTACCGCGATACTGCCACTGTCCGCATAAAAAATTGCATCGAGACCAGTAGGTACAATGTCGAGCAGTTTTTTGCCCAAATCTATCGCTGGTTGATGAGTCAATCCGCCAAACATGACATGTGCCATTTTACCCAATTGCTCAATAATCGCCGCATTTAGCTTAGGATGATTATAACCATGAACGCTCGCCCACCATGACGACATACCGTCTATCAGGCGCGTGCCATCTTCGGTGATGATATAAATACCTTCAGCACGATCGATTACAATATTAGAATAAGTAGGTGGCAGGCTAGCATATGGATGCCAAAGGTGTTGCTGATCGAAGTCGTTTGTGACTTGGATGGATTGCGTGGTTGTTGTTTGCGTGGTTATTGTTTCCATGGTCATCGTGTTGTCCCTAAAACGTTGTAAACCCAGACGTCATCAATCGCTTATAAGTACTCTATTGACCCGTAATACGTTTGTATTTAGATAGCAGGTCGCTTTCAGTTTCGACATGATTGGGATCGTGAGGAATACAGTCGACTGGGCAAATCACAACGCATTGTGGCTCGTCAAAATGTCCGACACATTCTGTACATAGATCAGGGTCGATGACATAGATATCATCCCCTTCTGAGATGGCTTCATTGGGGCAAGCAGGCTCGCACACATCACAGTTGATGCACTCATCAGTGATTAATAGTGCCATGAACTGTTCCTTATATTTTTGCTTATATCAGTCATATATGGCTGCTCCTTACTGTTTTAGCAAGTGCTAGCAGCATATCTTTGATGCAACATCTTTTATTTAATATTTAACTTTTTGTCGAATGCTTGCAAAACACAAGGTGGAACGAATTTATTGACGTCACCGCCAAGCTTGGCAATTTCGCGAATCATTGTAGATGAGATAAAGGAGTAATTTTGAGAGGGGGTCAAAAACACTGCCTCAAAGTTTTCATCAAGCTCACGATTCATATTGGCTAGCTGAAACTCGTACTCAAAATCTGACATTGCACGCAAGCCACGCAAAACTGCCGTGGCGTTTTTTTCACGCATAAAATCAACAAGCAGCCCTTCAAAACCAATGACAGATACTTGCGGTAAATCAGCAAATACGGTTTCGACCAAAGCAACGCGTTCTTCAAAATTAAACAAGGGTTTTTTATGATGGCCTGAGGCAACCGCGATAACGACCTCATCAAATAGCTTGACGGCGCGTGTGACCAAATCTACATGACCGTTGGTAATAGGATCAAAGGTACCAGGGTATAGAATTTTGGTATGTAGCTTTGAGGAATTGGGAGAAATAGAGTGGCTCATAGCATGACTGATATAATCGGTGATATTAGGCCATATGCTAGCAAATTTTGCTCAAACTTAATACTTATCTGCTACATTTGTCCTAACAGCTGATTTACCTTTTCACCAGAGGCTTTGATACAATAGGCAGTTCGACTCATCCATCTCATAATCGAAATAAAAAACAAGACCAGTTATTGGATTAGGATGAGGAATTAGTGGGACTGATTAAATAAGGAGCCTGTGTTTTGGGTCATCCTTATGGAGAAATTATGTCAAAAAAATCAAAAAAGCCAGATAATCAGATTTGCGCCAATAAAAAGGCGCGTCATGAGTATTTTATCGAAGAAACCTTTGAGGCAGGACTGGCATTACAAGGTTGGGAAGTCAAAGCCATTCGCGCAGGAAAAATGACGATTACTGAAGCGTACGTCATATTCCGCAATAACGAAGCCTTCTTGTTTGGGGCGCACATTCAGCCATTACTATCGAGCTCAACGCACGTTAGTCCAGACAGTATTCGTACCCGTAAACTGCTGCTGAACCGTCGTGAAATCGAAAAACTATCTGGGGCAATCAACCAGAAAGGCTACGCTTGTGTACCGCTATCTTGTTACTGGAAAAACTCACTGGTGAAATGCCAAATTGGTCTAGCCTTGGGTAAAAAGCAGCATGACAAACGTAAAACGCTAAAAGATCGTGACTGGGAACGTGATAAGCAACGCGGTTTCAAACAGCATTTAGATTAAGCGTTATTTAATCTATATAAAAAAGGACGACTCAATATTTACTGAGCCGTCCTTTTTTGTTGTCTATCACATTTTATAAAAATCATTTTAAACGTTAGTTGGCAAAAATAGGCTTTATAAAGTAGTAGTTTTATAAAATAGTCACCTTTATAACATCTAGCCAGTGACTTTCTATGCCATTTGCTCTTCTAGAGACGATGCTGTCTTTCTACTAGCCTGACGCAATTGCCTAACACCATGAGCAATCAAACACCCAATACCTAACCAAATCAGACCATAGCTATAGATCATCGCTGATTCAAATGGGTTACCTAGTACGGTCACTGCCAAGATAAACAGCAACGCTGGCTCTAGATAGCTCATCATGCCATAGACATTGACTGGTAGCATTTGACTGGCATCAATATTGGTCTTCATCGCCAAGACACTGAGCACACCCAAACCTACTAGCATCATGATAAAGAAACCAGAGCCGCTAACTAGCGCCAAACTACTTGGGGCAAAGAAGAACAAGTAAGCCAGCGCAAAAGGCGCAAATATCGTTAAATCAACCAATAACCCAGTTACGGCTCCAATTCCCTGCAGTCGGCGTAAAATGTAGTAAACGGGATACGTACCGCATACCCATAGCGTCGCCCAAGAGACACTTTGCGTACGGATAACTTCACTACCCACGCCCAATGCAGCAAAGGCCACTGCCAACCATTGCAAACGGCTTAGTTTTTCGCCAAAGAGGACACAACCAAACACTACCATCATTAACGGGAATAAGAAGTATCCCATCGCGGTTTGCACACCTTGCCCATTCACTGGCGCCCACATAAATAACCAAAACTGGCTAAGGAATATTGGCGTAGGTAATAGCAGCCAAGCCCACTGCTTAGCGCCTCTTAACACTTTCAATTTATCGATGTGCAATCCCAGACGTCCACTTATCAATAAGTAGCCAACCAACACCGCCCACATTGACAGCATACGCCAGATAAACACTTGTGTACCCGATAAAGGCGTCAGAAAGCTGCTATACGCATAGAGTACACCAAACAAGATATTGGATAAGATGGCAAATGACACTCCCAACATCAGCGTGCGCTGCTGCGTGTTACCAGTTGTCCAAACACTAGGTAACAGCCAGCGTGTGAGGCTCGTAGTGAAGGTATTGGATAGCATTTGCATAGACATGGGAAGCACCATAGATTGAGATAAGGATAAAAGGTGAAGCTCAGCGTGCGTAAGTTGCGTAACTATTGGCTGATAGGTATTATTCTACTGATGTCTTATGATATAAATTATCTATTTATCAAAAATAATGAATTTATTTTTCAATTACTACCTTATAAATCAATTTATTTATCATTTACTAAGTTATTATGATAATAATTTAATAAATGCATAATTCTTATTATATTTTTACTCCAAAACCCATTTATATAAAAGGGTTACTGTAAAAGGATAAGCACATGAGTCAGCATCTAGATGACACCGATAAAGCCATTTTGAACTTATTGCAAGATGATGCGACATTACCGCTTAAAACTGTCGCAGAACGAGTGCACGTTTCTATTGCGACGGCTCAGCGTCGCATTCAAGCATTGATAGATAGCGGCGTGATTACCAAACAAGTCGCCATCGTTAGTCCTAATAAAGTGGGTTACGGTCTGACCGCAGTGGTGATGATAGAAATGGAGCGCTCCAATACGTCGATGCAACATCGATTTGAGCGTTTGATGGATGCGCAGTCGCAAGTGATGAGCTGTTATGAAGTATCTGGCGATTTTGATTTTATGCTGATGGTCAATGCAAAGAACATGAGCGACTACCACCAGTTCACGCGCAGCTTGCTGACTTACGAAAATAATGTACGCAACTTTAAGAGTCAGTTTGTGATGAACTTTACCAAGAGTGGAACCAAAATCACGCTAGATTAATTATAATTTAACAGTCTCAGCTACACTTACCTATCATATGACAATGGATGATAAGTAGCTAAGTTACATATAAACACTGTACGATATTCACCAGACATCCGAGAAGAAATAAAAACTCGATAGTTAATTTCGTAAGCCCATTTGTTAGACAAGGAAGCCTAATCATGATTGACCATACAAACGCTGATAACAACAACATGAAAGCGTTACTAAAACCGTCAAATTCAAAAAAGGTAATAGCAGGCGCTTTGTTTGCTACGGTACTAGCCAGCTCAGGCTGTGCGACCAGCTCGCTATTAGACAATAGCGGACACGTCACCACAAACACGACGAAGCAAATTCTGTCTGAAGATCAAATTGTTGCTTTTGGTCGTCCTGCGCAAGCGTTACCAAAAATACCAAACGCGTCAATGGTTATCGTAGGAGAAAAGAACAGCTACGTTCTCACCCAAGGTGGGACAGAAATGGTGAACTTACTGAGTAACCTCACGCAAAAAAACATTCAAGTGGATAACGACATGAGCTTTCATGTACCCAATAACGATGGGTACTTCCAAGGTGAGATGAAACTGTCTTATGCTAAATTAAAAGATGAGTTTGGGCGCTCAGACTATCAGTTCTTTTTGCAAAACAACGGTAAAGAGTGTACCTCAGCGAGCGATCAACGTATCAATGCTCAGCGCTTTTGTTTTAGCGTTCCTGTCAAAGGCGCTATCTATCCGCAAGTTAGTAACTTAGGATTGATTCAGTCAAACTATCGCGCACTGACCAAACCATATACGGTGAGTTTCTATACACAAACTCAGCAGGATGTCGTCACTCGTAGCGGTCCAAATGGCGCACAAAAGCTAGTACTGCTACCCTTTGCCCTCGCCTTTGACGTGGTTACTTTCCCGCTTCAGTTATTAGATTAGATCGTTAAACTACTAGACCGCTCATCGTATAGTATCAAGTTTCAAAGTGCGTTATGAAAGCTACATCATGACAGTTACGTTATAAAAGCCCTTTTATATAAGGCACGTTATCGAAAGGTATTCCGTACCCACCCGTAACGTGCCCACTCAACATTTTAGAATAACTTTTCGACCAATGTTTTCGGGTAGTTTTGTTTCGCCTTCTCTGCCGCTCGAAACATCATCTCATCTGCTTCGACAGGGCCTGCAACATCGCATAAGCATACATAAGCCAGCTGCATCAAATTATTCAACAGGTGCTCATTATCAGGTACGGACGGGCGATTGCCTTCTAGAAACTGACTGATGTTAAGACTATGCCCTTTGAAGGTGCGCTCTTGCGAAACAGTTTGGTGCATGGTCAGAAATAGGTTGCGACTTTCTGTTTCTGATAGCTGACTGCGCAGTGCTTCTATGACGGTATAAAATGCCAGAACCAACTCAGAGACAGGGACTGGCGCTTTGATTGCTTTATTATGACCATTATGGCTATTGTGACTATCAGCCTCTACTGTTTGCTGACTGTCCGCTTGCAAGGTAGCCCAAAAGCCTTTCCTAATATCAGACTTATAAGCTTGCAGCTCAGGATAGCGCCTTGTCGCATCCAAGACGCACTGTTGCATCATTTTCACAGAGACCGTTGAGTATCGCTGCCACTGTGATTTAAGTAGTCGCACCTCCTCAGGATGTAGATAATCGGCAAGTACTTCTGCCATCGCAGTCACAGCTTGGTCTACGGATTGAGTATCAATATTCATCAGCTCTCTCCTATAAATGCCGCTCAGTTAGGCTTTTCGCATCGAACATCTGCTTTTGGAACTCAGGGTAACCAAGCTCTGCATGCTCGGTATAATCAAGGCCACGCTGCTCATGTAAGCGGCTTGCTTTTAACCCAAAGCTTAAATCGATAAGCTTATACATCACTAGCCCCAATCCCAGTCCCCAGCCTAACGCCACGCCGACGCCTAGCGCTTGTACGCCAAGCCGTGATAAGTTAAACAAATCTCCTGTATAGAATAATCCTGCTGCGAGCGTACCCCACGCCCCGCCAAAGCCATGTACTGCCACTGCCGAGACCACGTCGTCTACTTTGAATTTTAATAACGCTTGCGACGATAAGATATAAACCACGGAAGCAACCACACCGATAATGATAGCGAAGACAGGCGTCGTAGTCGCACAGCCTGCGGTAATCGATACCAAACCAATCAAACTGGCATTGACACTATCGCTCAGTAAAATAGCTTTGTTGAGCGATCGGGAGATAAGCATATAGCTCACCACCGCACTGACTGCTGCGACAAAAGTATTGACTGCGATTAAACCAATATTGCCCGTGATAGACAATGTCGATCCAGCATTGAAGCCGAACCAGCCAAACCATAAGATAAATCCGCCTAGCGCCAGCAACGTCATGTTATGCCCTGCGATGAGTCTTGGCGTGCCATCAGGTGCAAAGCGGCCTAGCCTTGGGCCAATGACTAATATACCTGCCAATGCTAACCAACCACCGATAGAATGCACGACTGTAGACCCAGCAAAATCAATAAAGCCAAGCTCAGCTAGCCAACCAGTACCGCCGAAATAACCGCCCCATACCCAACTGGCAAATACGGGATAAATAAACAAACAAATCAAACAGGCCGCCACCGCATAGCCGATAAAGGAAACGCGCTCTGCCATCGCACCACTAGCAATGGTCACCGCTGTCGCTGCAAACATCATCTGAAAAAACATCAATGCCCAGTCCATATTGGATAACGCGACTGGCATAAAGTGATCCGTGCCGACAAATCCGGAGTGATTGGTACCCATCATCAGCCCAAAACCCACCAAGTAGAAAGCTAGACCGCCGATACACATGTCAGTGTAATTTTTCATCATCACGTTTACCGCGTTTTTCGCTCGTACTGATCCGCTCTCAAGTAGAGCAAAACCTGCCTGCATAAAGAACACCAATACCCCGCCCCAGATAATCCAAGCGATATTTTGATATTCGAGCAGCTGTGCCACGGTCAATGTGTCGGCCTCAGCAGCTTGGGCGCTACCCATTGCTGCAAACAATACTGTACTTAGCACCAGCCTATTACTTAGCGATAGTTTTAATGGTTGTAATAGTTTTAATAATGTCTTTATCGTGTCCAGTCCAACAGATGATGTTCTCATTTTATCTCCAAACACTTATCTATCCGTTCAAATTTTATCGGTGCACTATTTTTACTCATTAATGCACACAAATAAGCCCTAACAAGGGTGGAGCAAAACCTGTGCCAAAACCTATTATTAGAAATCAAAGAAACTTATAAATATGAGAAAACAAATGACCAGTAACAGCCGAATCAGTATTTCGATAATGATGCTTTCGAGGATGTAGCTATAAAATGAACTAGAGTAGAGAATGATAGTTGGAAGTAAGTTTGATTGAACTGATAATGTGACTGTTCTGTCTAGACTGTTTTTGCCATTATTTTGCTGTGCGGATAGCTTACTTTGCATGAGCAGTTTATCTCACGCTATCAATAACTTATCGGCAATCGCCACTCATAGAATAGGTCGCATAGTGAAGGCGATTCATGTTAAAATGAGCGCTTTTAAATTCGCCTTTATTATCATTGGGTAATAAGGGCTGTATTTTTAGTGCCATTTTTCTAATTAACAGGTCCGCCCATGTCTGCCGATACCATCGCCCGCACTGCCTTTAAACAAGGCACCAAGCCACTTTATGATTATGACAAACACTGGGCGAGCTGCTACGAGCCGGCGCCTTATCTGCCGATGAGCCGCAAAGAGATGGACGATTTGGGCTGGGATGCTTGTGATGTCATAATCATCTCAGGTGATGCCTATGTCGATCACCCAAGCTTTGGTATGGCCATCATCGGTCGTCTATTAGAGTCGCAAGGTTTCCGTGTTGGCATCATCGCTCAGCCAGATTGGAAGAGCAAAGATGCCTTTATGGAACTTGGCAAACCTGTCTATGCGTACGGCGTGACCGCGGGCAACATGGACAGCATGATCAACCGCTATACCGCTGATCGCAAAATCCGTAGCGATGATGCTTACTCTCCAGGCAACGTGGCAAACAAACGCCCTGACCGCGCGGCTATTGTCTATAGCCAACGCTGCCGTGAAGCCTATCCTGATGTGCCAATTATCTTAGGCGGTATCGAAGGAAGTCTACGCCGTATTGCTCATTATGATTATTGGTCAGACAAAGTCCGCCGTAGTATCTTGCTAGATGCGCGTGCTGATGTCTTACTGTATGGCAATGCTGAGCGTGCGATCGTCGATGTGGTACATGGTCTGTCTAAAGGCTATAGCTTTGAGCAGATGAGCAAACTGCGTGGTACGGCTTACTTATTGACCCCGACCCGTCGCCATTGGCAAGAAGACATGACCGAGGTTGCGAGTAACGATGTCGATACCGTTGGCCGTGTCGATCCAATCATCAACCCTTATGTAATGACCGAAGACGTTGATAACTGTTCAATTGAGCAGAACAAACCATCGGACTCGCCTGTTGGCCAAGCCATGCCGTCATCTATGTCATCGCAATATCAGGGCTTCGTCGCTGAGCCAGTTGCCAATAAAGTCATCAACGCTGAACAAGTCGATGAAGAGACGCAAGTGGTACAAATGCGCGGCTTTGATAAGCCAATGACCGCACGTAAGCATAAGCTAAAAATGCCACCACGTGAAAAAACTGTCATTCGTCTGCCTGATTACGAGCATGTCAAATCTGACCCTGTGCTTTATGCTCATGCGAGTCGTATCCTGCATCTAGAGACCAATCCGGGTAACGCCCGTGCGCTCGTACAGCGTCATAGCAGCGGTGCTGGTAATTCGCATACTTCTATCGACGTTTGGCTCAATCCACCACCAGTACCACTCTCAACAGAAGAGATGGATTATGTGTTTGACCTGCCGTATGCACGCTTGCCGCATCCAAGCTATGGCGATGCGCGTATCCCTGCTTATGACATGATCAAGTTTTCAGTCAATATCATGCGCGGCTGTTTTGGTGGTTGTACCTTCTGCTCGATCACTGAGCACGAAGGCCGCATTATCCAGAGCCGTTCAGAAGATTCAATCTTGCGTGAAGTAGAAGCAATTCGAGATACCGCACCGAACTTTACTGGTGTGATATCTGACCTTGGTGGCCCAACGGCAAACATGTATCGCCTCAGCTGTAAAGATGAAACGATTGAAAAGAACTGCCGTAAGCCATCTTGTGTCTATCCTGATGTCTGTGAAAACTTGATTACAGATCACAGTAATTTGACTAAGCTATATCGCAAAGCGCGTGATATCAAAGGCGTGAAAAAAATCCTGATTGCTTCAGGCTTGCGTTATGACTTGGCAGTGAAAGATCCTGAATATGTGAAAGAATTGGTCAGTCATCACGTCGGTGGTTACCTCAAGATTGCGCCTGAGCACTCTGAAGAAGGTGTGCTATCGAAGATGATGAAACCTGGCATGGGCAGCTATGATCAGTTCAAAGCCATGTTTGAGCAGTTCAGCCAAGAAGCAGGCAAAGAGCAATATCTGATTCCTTACTTCATCGCCGCTCATCCAGGTACCAAAGATGAAGATATGATGAACCTTGCGCTTTGGCTCAAAAGTAATGGCTACCGTGCTGACCAAGTACAGGCGTTTTATCCAAGCCCAATGGCGACCGCGACTACCATGTATCACACGCACAAAGATCCGCTACATAAGGTCAGCCGTGATGAAGGTGACATGGATATCGTCAAGTCTGGCAAGCAGCGCAAATTGCATAAAGCGTTCTTACGCTATCATGATCCAAAAAACTGGGTACTACTACGTAAAGCGCTACAAGACATGGGTCGTAGTGACTTGATTGGTAAAAACCGTGGTTGTTTGATTCCACCATTTAACGCCAGTTTAGAAGGGCGTGATGCCGCGCAAGATACTTACCAATCAGCGCGCAAAAAGAATAGCCGTGTTGGCAATGACTCAGTGAAGCGTAGTAATGGCTCGTCAAACAACAGTGCGTCAGCTAAAGGCGCAGCAGGCAAAGGCATGGCGGGTAAGAAAAAAGTCAGCAAAGGCAATTTCCAGACTCAGCATACTGGTCTGCCACCACGTAAAACCAAGTAGTATTCATAGCAAATAGTGTTCATAGTATAAAAATACATGCTCAATCTAGCGCGTGTTAAGTAAAGCAAAAAAGCGTCTATCAGCCACTCGTTGATAGGCGCTTTTTTATGTGCCAAGTTTATAGTCACAGATTTCATAATTAATCCGGCTTACTTTTCACCCTGTCGCAGATTGCAAGTTACATTAGACAGCGGTTGGGTAACGAAGCTAACAGGTAATGAACAATTTCTAACATTGAAATGGTTCGTTTTCGCTACTATAACCCTCATATGCTAAACGCATCATTAAGAACAAGTAAATGACATCAGCGAAAAGCTTTGGAGAGCACCATGAAAATGATAACTAAAATTGCGACTACCCTACCAGTCCTTGCCCTATTGAGCGCTTGTGCGACTACCGCACCAACTACCCCAGATGCAACTGATACGCCAGTTCCAGAAAAAGTAACCGCCGCCTATGATCGTATGGCACCAGCACCATACACCTGTACCGATGACAGCAAAATCATGGCAAAGCAATCTATCAATAAAGAACAAGTGATGCTCAACGCTACCTTACCAAAAGTAAAATGGGCCGAGCAGCCAATCATCCTAAACGGTAAAGTAAAAGGCGAAGTCGCAAGCTATGTAAACGACTCAAACCCAGAAGTCGTCTATGCATGGCATATGAAAGGTGACAAAGGTATCTTTGCGATGAAGTGGGCTGACGGTAAAGAATACCAAGTAAACTGCCAAATCTAATCAGCTAGAGATACGCTCATGTCGTAATAGATAAATAGTCGTAATAGATAAATAGTCGTAATAGACAAAAAGCAGTCATTATATGGTGGCTGCTTTTTTATGCGTGTTCGTTTGATACGCGTATAAAGATGGCTATAAAAACCAGTTCCAAATAGACGGTTGTATAGTCAGTTCAATATAATTTCGATACAAGGAAACCCAGTGCAAGTTATACATTAGTATGCTTAGCGAGGATGACGATATAGCGGATTTATATAGACTTGACTATATAGTTGATTCAATTTAAAAGTAGTATAAGGCAGCCGAGTGCAGATATAACTGTGATACTGCAAGCGAGGTTAACGCGGTCATTCTTTTATAGAGGATTAGAGTATATCAAAACTTACCATCTAATGTATTTCGCTAGAGAAGCACAAAGAAAGCTGTCAAAATAGCAGGTAGAGCAAATCAATCATGACCAATAATCAAAAGGGTAACTCGATGACAAAGCGTCTGATAAGTATGATGGTAATTGCAACGGCAAGCATGTGGGCGCTGACAGGCTGCGATAACGCTACCGATTCTGTCGATGCCACTGAGCAAACTGCGGAGACAGCAGCAGATCCATCCGCCCCAGCAGCCGACACCATCGACTGGTCACTGGTAGATAGTGGTGCAAAGCCTGCTGACCCTACTAATTATAAGTATCCGTTTGCCATCGATAGTCAAAACGTCCGAGACTATGCAGATTACTTCAAAGTGGACGCTGCGACCGCTCAGCACAATCTGACGGTGAGCATGGCAAGTAACGAGGCACTATCGAAAGCATTAGATCAGCTCAGCGAAACCTATGTCTCACACGAGCTAACCGATGGCAATGAGATGACGCTTATCATTCATACCACGCCCGATGTCGCTGCCAGTCGCTACGATTATGTGCTGTCTGATGACTTTGCTAAAGGGTTGGTACTACCTATTGTAATTCAGCCAGATGGTAAGAAAGGTGAGTCTAAAGTTAATCCGCATGAGGAATTGGTGGAGTAGGTTTTTAAGTATATGAGATTATGGGTGTGGAAAATTAGTAATTTGTAGGGTGCGCCTCGCGCACCAAAGCATAAATAGGAAACAATAGATTAAAAACCTTTATCTATGCAAATGATTTAACGTTCCGCTATTTATTGAATAATACTTTTAATTCCTAAATAAAGTTCTTAAATGGTACGCGGAGTGCACCCTACTCGACTGTTTTGATCTCTTTACCTATGGCTTTTGCCCAGTAAATAATAGCAAGCTGTTCAATATCTGCTGCACTATAGCAAACATCATAAATATCAAATGAATACTCTCCATAGTTTGATTTAATTCCACTACTCTCTTCGTTCACTACTATCTTCAATAGAGCATGTGAAAGTGTCCGTTTTTCATGAATATCTTCAATCGACTGCCATGGTATATCTAACGTTTGATTGGATTTAATAATTTGTAGTTTTTCTGGTAAAAACCTAAGAGTAGATATTGATACTATAGTCAATCCAGAATAAAATTGGTACAACCCATATCATGAAACAGCTTAGGTAAATTATTCTCCATCCACCCTTGTCGTAGAAACTTAGCCTGTGCCCATTTTTTTTCAATAGGGTTTAAATCAG
>NZ_CAJGZN010000009.1 GCF_904846235.1 Psychrobacter immobilis | reverse complement strand
ATTGCATAGCACGATTGGATATGTGTCACCCTTTGAGTTTGAAAAGCGGTATTATGATAATTTAACCCTGTCAGGCATCGCTGCCTGACTCAAGTAAATCACTCTCCGATAAAGTCGGGGCGGTTCAGACAGCATCACAAAATTTTCATAAATAAGACAAATAGTGACATTACTAACGTTCTATAACAAATCTATTATAACAACTAATTTAGCATAATATTCGCTTGAGGCAAGCGTTAGTCGCGTTATATGAGATCATTTATATCGTTTTATTTGTTGGCGTAGATTTGCCTATATACGTAATAATAGATACGTCAACTCACAAGGCACACTATTCTGTAAGGTTGAGCCATATAATTGTCATTGATTCAAAGTGCGTTCTAGATAACTATGTGGACATGTTTTGCAATACCCTTACATAAACATTAAGCAAGCGAAGTCTCATGTTTACGCTGTTTGGTTACTTTAAGGACGTTATGTAACATAAAAGCGAATTTTTACAGATTGGTGTAGCAATTATTACAGTACCTATGCAATCTTTACATAATGGCAAATAAAAACAGCATCAGTAGGGGTGACTTTTCAAGTCAGAATTGTTTTAATCACCTCAACAAAATGATGGTTTAACAAAAGCACAATCATCGTTTTTTATGGGCGGGTTTATTTCACACTTTAGGAGAATAATTATGAAATTTATTAAATTGACGGCAATTTCTGCTGCTGTTCTAGCATCAACTGCTGCATTAGCTGCTGAGCCAGTTATCGTTGTTGATAACAATGCTGCAGTTGCATATGAAGCTGAGCCAGTTGCTGTAGCTTATCAAGCAGAACCTGCTGCTTATGCATACAATGCTGACGCTGGTGTAGTACGCAACACTACTGGTGCGGTACTTGGTAGCACTAAAACTTTGTTCCAAACAGCTATCAACCCAGCATCAGTTAGCGCTGAAGTTGGTACTCTAGGTTATGGTGCTAACATCGGTTGGTCACTTAACGAGAAAACTGAACTACAAGCTGGTTGGGCAGGTGGCGATGTTGCTGACTTATTCGGTGGTGATTTTGACGCAAATGACATCAATTATGATGTTGATAGTGACTTTAGCAACCCGTATCTAGGTGTGCAATTGCGTCCTACTGGTAACTGGTTCACTATGGGTGCTGGTATCATCGTTCCTGACAACGATATTGATGTAAGAGCTAATGCTGAGGGAAGTGGTGACGACGCGTACTATAGTGTTAATGGTGAAGAGTATCTATTGAGTGACGTAGGTGCTTTAGAAGGGACTATTGAACATCGTAACAAGTTAGCACCTTACCTAACAGTTGGTTTCCGCCCTAACATCACTAACAACTTCGGTGTATTTGGTGAAGTTGGTGCAGCATATATGGGTAAAACCACTGCAACAATCAATCGCGTAGCTGGTAATACTAATCCAGATGCAGAACTTGTAGCTGACCAAGCTGAGAAAGATTTAGAAGATAAAGATTGGTTAGAGTGGTTTCCAATCGTTAAACTTGGTGCAACTTACCGTTTCTAATCTAATCACAGTGTAAATACTGTTATTAGAAGAGAACAAAAAAAACGACCCTTTTTAGGGTCGTTTTTTTATGTCTAAAAGAAAGCGAAGATAATAAATACGAGAGCATTGCCAAATATGATCAAAAAACGACGACTGTTTGATCTGCTTGCAATACTGCAATTTGGTGATTGGATTGATCGTTAGTATGACTGATAGTAATAAAGTCTTTATTCATATCATCAGTCAAGGCAGGAATGACATCAGAGTAATCTATACCTAAACCTTGTGCCAAAGTGTACTGATGGATCTTGATAAAGCTTTCTTTGATTTGCCATAGTAACTTTGCAATATAATCACGCTGATTTTTTGGTAACGTCTGTAAGATAGTAACTTCATTATCTGAGTAAAAACGCTTGACGATATGCCAAGCAACATCATTGTGCTCGATATCGATGCCAGCAGGGCGACGACGGCTGATGACCGCTGCTATTTTGCTGTATGAAATAGCAGGGATATTTTGATGAGATTTTTTATTGAATTCATTTTTGTTATGAGCGGCTGTATGGCTAAAACAGACGTAATACTTGCTTTTGCTAAGGCGATAGGGAAAGCTCGACTCATCTAAGGTATCGCTGATTTCTAGCTTATTGAGTAGCGCTTGTAGTAACTGTCTTACACCTTGGCGCTGCTGTTGACGTTGCCTATGAGCAATACTACGTTTTGATATTGGTTTTTGTACTGCATGATAATGCCATTTGAAATGACGAAACTCAGTAAAAACCATATGTGATGATAGATACGCTGATAACCAGTATGAGTCGTTCCACAAGTTGCTCATTTCTACAGGACTGGATAAATCACTTACTTGAGCAGTCACGCACCAAGTTTCATGGTCGAGTTGAGTAAGTTGGACGTTAGTGATATTTAGTACTGGTATTATCATGAGTGGCCATTAATATTTTTAATTGAAAACGAAGTTTTTTTAGAAATATAAATAATATGCTTGAAATTAGGTATCTTACATTTGAGTTTGAAATATTTATATCTTACTTAGCTCAATAGAATATAAAAAGCCCAGTAATATAACATTACTGGGCTTTTTTAAAGCAAATGATTTTTAATGACGCTTAGTAAGACAGCTCAGCACGGCGGTTTTGTGCATAAGCATCTTCGGTGTTGCCAGCCGCTGCAGGACGTTCTTCACCATAGCTAATGACACGGATGTTGTTGGCGGCGACACCCTGAGCAGCAAGATAATTACGTGCTGCTTGGGCGCGGCGCTCACCGAGTGCCATATTGTATTCACGGCTACCGCGCTCATCAGTATGACCTGCGATAACGACACCAGCTGCTGGGTTTGAGTTTAATAGGCTCACGTGTTGGTTAAGGACACTCGCTGATTGAGCAGTGATTTCGCTGCTATCAAAAGCAAAGTAGACAACCGCTTGAATATTCTCAGCGCCAGTAATGACAGCGTTTGAGTTATCAACGATAACCGCACCATTGTAGCCAACTTGTCCACCTGGAATACCTAGCGGAGCAACAACAACTTCTGAGGTAGAACGCTTGGTCGCACAACCAGTGGTTAGTGCAACGGCGCTTGATAGCACAGCAAGAACAGCGATCTTAGAAAAACTGATTGACATGACGAGCTCCTAAAATTTTAATTAAATTTGTTTTTTTAAACTGCTTCCGATAAAACTTAGGCAATCTCTATCTATAATATACTAAATGTTAATTTATGTAAGTATTTTTACTGTAAATTACGATAGATAAAATCGAGCGTATTACCAGCGGTGCTTGCCCCAGTTTTCAGGGTTGGCCCAGTAATCAGCATTGAGCCAATTTGGCAGTTGTTTGTAGTCATATAGATTAAATTGCCAAAGCGTCGCAGTAACGGTTGATGAGGTAATAGATTGAATATCATCAATATTTAGAGATGGCTCACTCAATATATCAAATGGCGTAAAGCCATAAGGTTTCAAATCTATCGAGCTGTCCAATGCAATAAGCAAATGCGCGGCATACAGGTCACGGTAGCGCATCAGTAGCGGCACATAGTGTTGAGTCAGCTCTTCTGACAAGGTAGGCAGCCAAAAGCAAGCAAGCTCATAACGATCAGGTACATGCTGTTTAGCAAGATCTGATAACGTTGATAATTTTTGTGCGTTCCGCTTCGCTTCAGTGTTCTCATTAATAGATGTAGTATCGTCAAGTTGTGCTTGTAGTGCTAATAAGTCGGCATGGTTATGTGCTACCCACAATGCTTCACTATTATCTTTGTTATGCTCAGGTGACAGTTCTGTTTGAGTCGTTAATGAGGGTAGTAGTGCATCAACATACTCTATAAGCAAAGGTAGGGTAATGTCTGCGCGTTTCACCGTATTTTTTGTCATATAATAAGCCGTTAGTTAAATGATTGGTCATCAGTACGACTATTAAATCATTTTCAACGACATTATCCAATTGATAACGTATGTTTCATATTTAAATCATCTTGAACCGACGATATCTTACTTTACATACTTGAAATTTAGCGATTTAGGTCAATCTAGTTATAAGCTTAACGAGAAAGTCAAATTAGTAATAAAAATTAGCTTAGTTACTGCGAAGCTTTGTCTATGTGCTTAGTTTATTAAGCGCTTAGCCTAAAGATAAAGTCTTTATTTACACTATTGCCTTTTGCGAATAGTAAAATGATATTAATCATATATTACTCATCCCCATTAAAAATAATTTATAACCAAATCACCGATAATAATAGGACACCATATGTCTACTGCTGAAACTGATGCACAAATCATCAATCCTGAAATGCCAGATGTGCCGCCTCATGCGCCAAGCAAGATTAATCTAAAAGACTATACCAAACCAAGTTTTGATGTCGAGACAGTACATTTAGATATTAAGCTGTTCGAAGACTACGCGCAGGTAGACAGTACGCTTGAGATGGTACGTCAAACGGCAGGGGATATTGTCTTATTTGGTGAGGCATTAGAGCTGCTAACGATTACGATGAACAGTAAGGCGTTGACTACTGAGGATTATCAGCAGGAAGCGGGTAAGCTGACGATTTATAATGCCCCTGAGCGAGCTACTTTAGATATTCAAGTGCGTATCTGCCCGCAGACCAATACGGCGCTTGAAGGCCTATATATGGCCGGTAGTGGTGACGATACGATGTTTGTGACTCAGTGCGAGCCAGAAGGTTTCCGTAAGATTACTTTCTATCCGGATCGCCCTGATGTGCTAGCGATATTTACTACGCGACTTGAAGCAGATAAGCGTTATCCGACGTTATTGGCCAATGGTAACTTAGTCGAAGCAGGCGAAGTAGCCGACGCGCCAGACCGTCATTATGCCATCTGGCACGATCCAACCAATAAGCCAAGCTATCTATTTGCCTGTGTGGTTGCTGATTTAGATGTATTGACAGACTCTTATACGACCAGCGAAGGTCGAGAAGTATTGCTTGAGTTGTACGCCAAGTCTGCTGATATCGATAAATGCGATGTCGGTATGCAAGCCCTAAAAGATGCGATGAAGTGGGATGAGGTCAATTATGGACGAGCCTACGATTTAGATCGCTACATGATTGTGGCGGTCAGCCAATTCAATATGGGTGCAATGGAAAATAAGGGTTTGAATATTTTTAACACCGCTTGTGTGTTATCTAGCCCTGAAACAACTACCGATGCCCGTAGTTTTAGCGTAAAAGCCATTATTGCTCATGAGTATTTTCATAACTGGACAGGTAACCGTATTACTTGCCGTGATTGGTTTCAGCTGTGTTTAAAAGAAGGCTTTACCGTTTACCGTGATCAGTCATTTTCAGCAGATCAACAGTCAGGTGCGGTGCAGCGTATTGATGACGTGGCGACCCTGCGTGCCCATCAATTTAGCGAAGATGCAGGCCCATTAGCGCATCCAGTACGTCCAGAGAGCTTTGTTGAGATTAATAACTTTTATACGACGACTGTCTATGAGAAAGGCGCTGAAATTGTACGCATGATTGCCAATACGTTAGGGCCAGATGATTTCCGCAAAGGAACAGATGAGTATTTCCGTCGCTATGATGGACAAGCGGTAACGGTCGAGGACTTTTTATCAGCACTTAGTATCACTGATGACAAAATCGAGAATTTTATTGATTGGTATCGTCAGCCTGGTACGCCAGTGGTATCGGGTTCTCAAACTTACGATAGTACCGCACAGACATTGACTATTACTTTGAATCAGCAGACACGCCATGTCAAAGGCTTTGATGCACCAAAACCATTGCCGATACCTGTAGCAACCGCATTGTTTGATAAAGACTCAGGCGCTATTGTTGCTGAGCGTATGTTATTGCTTGACGAAGCGACGCAAACGTTTGTCTTTGAAAACGTTGCGAGCGAGCCTGTCGTATCATTACTACGTGATTTTAGCGCGCCAGTACAGCTCAACTATGACTATCAAGATGCAGACTTAGCGTTTTTGCTTAAGCATGAAACCAATGGATTTAACCGCTGGCAGGTCACTCAAATGCTGGTAAATCGTATTTTGCTGCAAGGACAAGGTGCGAAGAGTAGCCCTGATGTGTATTTGGAAGCATTGGCACAGACGCTGCCTGTCTTAGCGGCTGATGATGCGATGCTAGCGGCACGGTTGCTTGATATTCCATCAGCGCAAGAGTTGGCTTCTGCTATTTCTAAAAACTACGATCCAGTGCTGGTTAAAGAGCAGCGCGATGGGCTATACAAGCAAGTAGCTGATAAGTTAAAAGGCCAATGGGCTGAGCTTTACAACAACCTGCCAATGCAGTCTTATGAGGATAGTGCTGAAGCTCGAGGCGTTCGCGCGCTGCGTAATGTCGTACTTGATATGGCATTGACTGCCAATGTGGATGATGCAGCAGACTGGGCACAGCAGCAGTATGATAATGCGAGCTGTATGACTGAGCGCTTTGGTGCATTGAAGACCATGGTCAATCATCAATTGACAGGTGCAGATAAGTACTTAGCAGAATTCTATGAGCGTTTCCAAGCAAACGATCTGGTTATCGATTTGTGGTTCAGTGTCCAAGCTGCGGCTGACGACGTAACGCCTGATATGGTCAAGTCGCTGCTGACGCACACAGACTTTGATTGGAATACGCCTAATCGTGTCCGTTCGGTTATCAGCGCTTTTAGCTCGCAACCGACGGTACTCTGGACGGCAGAAGGTCTAGAGATGTATACAGGCGTGATTCAGAAATTAGATGATGCCAATCCTGTATTAGCCTCACGCTTACTGCAAGTACTAGCCCGCTGGAATACGTTGGCTGAGCAGCGTCGTCAAATGGCGCATGAGCAGCTGATAGATTTACAAAAGAATGTCTCATCTAAGCATGTGCTCGAAAGCTTAGAGAGCGTGCTAGGTGCTGCAAATAGCTGATTTCTATTCAGTCAGGTCATGTTTTTTTGAAGATTATAAAAGGCTAATTCAGTTAACTGGATTAGTCTTTAGATTATTCAATAAAAACGTTAGTCAATATATATAGCTTTACGCGAGACTTAGAAATGGAACCGATTAGCCAAGTAGCATATAGTGTATTGAAGTCAACCCCAAAAGTTTTTGAAACTTTTATAAAAGCTCGTGAGCAAATTCAAATAAGAAGATTTTCAGAGTTTTTAAGTCATGTTGATACTAATTATGAGACCATGAGCGTCGAAGATAACGAGGAGCTGAATAACTTTATAAATAGCAAAGAAGGGGAGAGGTTCTTAGTAAATTATGCAGATGCTATTCTTCAAACTACAAGCAATAGGGTTATGATGGCACTAGCATTACTATATTGCAATAAAGATGATTTTAACGAGTTAAATAAAGTAAACTTTATCCGAGCTACAAAAAATTTAGATGATGATCTAGTAGATTTTTATCTAACAACGCATAACAATAATATTTCAGATATTACAGACATACCTTACAGACGATTAGAAGCTACAAGTGAAAGTTATAAGGACACTAGTTGGAATGAGGAAGATATAGCTACATACATTAATGAGCTTATACGTTTAAGGTTGTTATTACCTGATCCAGTTACAGTTCCAGTGTTTTCAGATATTGACGATCTATGGACTATATTTTATGGGATTGGAAAAAACACACAAAAATATGTGAATCTTTTAAATAAAGCAAGTAATATGCTAGCAACAGGGAATTTAGTAAAATAAAAAGCCCCTTTCGCATCAGTGCGAAAGGGGCTTTTTATGGTTTGCTCGACGATAAATTATCGCGGATAGCTATTAGCGATTTGGTAGCACATCTTTTACCATATCACGTAAGTCACGTAATGCTGTGACGGTGCTATCCCAATCTAGGCAACCATCGGTGATAGATTTGCCGTACTCAAGCTGACTTAAATCAGCAGTCAATTTTTGATTGCCACCCTTTAAGTGACTCTCAATCATCATACCGATAATTGATTTATTACCATTTTGAATTTGTTCAGCAACGTTTTTGATAACCATCGGTTGTAGGTAAGGGTCTTTACCTGAGTTGGCGTGGCTTGAATCAATCATAATCTTGCTATTGGTTTTGCCTTTTGCTAGCTCATTTTCGACTTGAGCTACCGCAGTTTCATCATAGTTAGGCTTACCGTTACCACCGCGAAGTACCACATGCGCGTAAGGGTTACCTTTAGATTTGATGATAGAGACTTTACCATCTGACGACAGACCTAAGAAGCTATGACCTTCTTTAACCGCTTGCATGGCATTGACAGCAACTGTCATGCCGCCATCAGTACCGTTCTTAAAGCCAACTGGGCATGATAAACCAGAGCTCATTTCGCGATGCGTTTGGCTCTCAGTGGTACGTGCACCAATGGCTGACCAGCTGATTAGATCCTGAATGTACTGCGGTGTATTTGGATCAAGTGCTTCGGTCGCGCAAGGTAGACCCTTTTCATTCAAATCAAGTAGCAATTTACGAGCCGTGCGCAAGCCTTTTTCTATATCAAAGCTGTCATTCATGTCAGGGTCATTGATCATGCCTTTCCAACCAACCGTCGTACGAGGTTTTTCAAAATAAACACGCATGACCACAAATACACTGTCTTCGATTTCTTTTGCCAATACGGCTAAACGATCGGCATATTCGTGAGCGGCTTTGATATCGTGAATAGAGCAAGGGCCAATGACCACAAACAAACGCTTGTCTTTACCATCCAAGATATCTTGAATAGTATTACGACCTTTTAGTACGGTGTTATACGCGTCGTCTGACAGAGGCAGCTCGGCTTTTAGCTCGGCGGGAGTAATCAAAGGAATAAATTTTTCAATATTCACGTCGTCAATATCTGCATTATGGGTAACTGATGTTGTCATGGTTATATATCGTCTAGCTGATTTATAGGAATAATCATTATGCGGACAAAAGTGTTGGTTGACAAGGGTAGTCGAGCGGTTAATTGACTGATAACTGGAATGAGGAAACTAAAACTTAGTTATACTTATAGAGACTTAGCGTGATATTTGACGTTCTAAATGCACGTTTAGCATTTGGTTTTTCTATCTATTAATAAGAGTTAATTGAGTTTTTGGTGCATAACGCTCAGATTTTATGCGTGAATTTCGCTATTTGTATCATCGTCAAGTATGATAGCAACATTAGCGATGGGTGGCCCAAACTGTGTCATTAAAACAGTACGGATGAGTGCGCATATTATCCGTGAGGTCGTATCGCTGATTTATTACGTTATATTTTATAATAACGGTTTATTTTATTTTGTGTATTTCTAATATCGAGAGCTTGTCATGACAGATTTTGCTACGTCTCATCACCATACTGACCTCATTCATCAAGCCGAGACGGATTCTCAAGTAGCAAATATAAATGCTACGCCGCTAGTGATAGGCATCGTCGCAGGTGAAGTATCTGGTGACAGCTTAGGCGCAGATTTTATGCGGCAAATGAATAATCTACGTGATGATATTGTCTGGGTAGGCGTAGGCGGTACAAAAATGCAAGCGCAAGGGCTACAGAGTATTTTCCCGTTAGAGCGCTTGGCAGTGATGGGTTTGGTTGAGGTCATGTCGCAGCTACCAGATTTGCTTAAAGCGCGCCGAGAGCTACTGAGCGCATTTAAGGCTGCCAATATTGATTGGTTCGTCGGTATTGATGCGCCTGATTTTAATTTGCGAGTATCCAAAAAACTAAAGCCCCAAGGCGTGTTCTGTGTGCAGTATGTCAGTCCTTCTATTTGGGCATGGCGCGAGTCGCGTATCCATAATATTAAAGCGGCGACCAATTTGGTGCTATGTCTATTCCCGTTTGAGTTGCCAGTTTATGAGCGACATAACCATCCAGCGATCTGTGTGGGCCATCCATTACTACGAACCATTGATCAGAACCTGATCGATACACCAATCAATCAACGTCGCAGTGAGCTCGTTTGGGACAACGATGGGTTGCAGCAGTTTTTTATTGAACGCTTTGATGATGTGAGTCAGCTTATTTGTGTGATGCCAGGCTCTAGGCGCGGTGAAATTACGGCTATTCTGCCATTGATGCTTGATGGTATCCAAAAGTTAATCCTATTAGATCCTAAGCTGTGCTTTATTATTCCAACGGTTGATCAAAACCATCAATATATCGTGCAAGAAGTGATCGACCAACGCTCAGAGCAGCTACGTGAAGCAATTGTGGTGGTCTACGATGATACCCAGCCAGAATTTAGCCAACATGCCATGGCGGCATCAGATATCGTGATGCTGGCATCTGGGACAGCAACGCTGGAGGCAATGCTGATTGAACGGCCGATGGTAGTGGTCTATCAATTAAATCAGCTCACTTACCAAATAGCCAAGCGTCTGGTAAAAGTGCCATATGTGGCATTGCCTAATATATTGGCTAATGCACCAATCGTACCTGAGCTTATTCAAGAGCAGGCGAGCGGTGACAATATCTGCCGCACCGTAATGCGATTGCTACAACCACGCGCTTATGCCGAGCAATTACACGACTTACTAGTGACAAAGCAGTCGCTACAGCAGCAAAGTAATCATGAGCCTGCAAACAGCGTGATTGAACAGTGGTTTATCCAAAATACTGATACTATTAATCCTAATTAAACAAGAAAGACTTTCTAATATTATGTATATTCAACACAGTACAGAAAGCTCAGTTCAAACGATTGATATTAATATTGAGCATATTGATGTTAAAGGACAATATGTTCAGTTAGCAGCGCCCATACGTTTATATGGGCAAATGAATACCGCTGAATTGCTTACTCAATATCTGACTAATGATAACCAAGAGACGGAGCAATCAATACTACAAATCGGCGTTGATGAAGCAGGGCGCGGACCATTACTAGGTAGCGTCAATGTGGCGGCGGCAATATTACCTGCGACTTGGTCAGGTCTAATTGAAGAACAACCGCTCAAAGACACGCCGTTGTCGATACTAACGGACTCCAAACAACTGAGTGAAAAAAAGCGCGATATCCTTTATCCATTGGTTCAGCAGCATGCTATCGGTTATATCATCGCTGATATACCAGCAGCAGTAATCGACCAGGTGAATATCTTGCAGGCAACGATGCTTGGCATGCGCTTATGCACTGAATCGTTGCTAGAAGTGATTTTTAAAAGCTTTTCGACCGCGGGAAATGCTAAAAGTACGTCGCTCAATCAATTAAAGATCGAAGCGCTATTTGATGGAAATCGTTGCCCTGATTTGAACTATGATAGTTTTAAAAAGTTAGAGGTAGCGCCATCTGCGATTGATTGCCAAGCGTGGGTAAAAGGCGATGCGCGTCATACTAGTATTGCAGCGGCCAGTATATTAGCAAAAGTAAGTCGTGATGAATCGATGTATGCACTGGATACTCAATATCCGGAATATGGTATTGCCAAACATAAAGGCTATCCGACGCGTGCGCACATGGAAGCGATCGAAAAACATGGTGTCTTGCCAACGCATAGACGTAGTTTTGCACCAGTAAGAAAAGCGCTAGAAATACAGTAGCTATAAAAGAAGTAGATAGAAAGCTGATTTCTAACATGCATTATCTCGTTTTAAAGATATGATGGGGGCAGCTTTGATATTTTGGTTAACGATAAAACATTAGAACAGCAGTCATTTACGTTTACTACTGGTAAGGTAAATTACTGATAAGTATCTAATAATCTCTAAATATTTATCGTAAAAAAGAAGGTCTGAATCAGTGATATGATTCAGACCTTCTTTTTATGTAATAATTTTTTGCATAATAACTTTGAGTATCTTCAAGCAGTACTAGGAATCTCGCCTAAAACGATGAATTAGGCTGTTTTAAAAAGTTCTTTTCATCTTCTGTTGAGTCGCGATTTAGTAACTCGTTGCGATGTGGATATCGCCCGAATTGATCGATAATTTGTTTGTGACGATGTTCAAAATCTAATGTATTTGCATCATCTAATTGCTCAAATAGCGGTAGATAACGCTTATGAATCATGGCCGATTCAGAGTGCATAAACGGTATGATAATAAACCTACGCCATTGTATCGGTAGAGTATCAAAATAAGGCTGTTGAATGGCTTCTTGGGCGAGTGTTAATGCCATACCGTCTTGCTCAAATGCACTTGCTTGTCCGCGACATAAATTGCGTGAAAACTGATCTAGCACAATAATTTCTGCCAAGCGTCCTGCCAACGCCGTTATCGAGCTATTACCATCCAATGAGGACTCTGCGATACGCCAACTGACACATTCGCCTTGTTTCGCTGCATGCCAAATACCGCCAAACTTATCCTGTATTTGCTTATCAAAACGATCGTTTTTTTCAAACCAGTAAGCTTCATTGTTTTTATCAAACCAAAAATCCAACACGGCACGCGCATCAGGATCTAGATAAGTCAAATCTATATTTTTCGGATCCAATTGTGATGAATGGGATCGACTGGCTGAGGTGGAATAATCGGTTGAGAGTGCCATAAGATATTCTAATTATGATGAATTTAGTCTACTATAGCGCAAATATTTATATCTGTCTGTCAAGATACCAACAGCAGAGTGTCTATTAGGTAATCTATTATGAATGCAAAAAATCTAGAGAATTCTATCAACGAGGCATTGCCACCAACGCCTTACTACGTGCTCGATGAAGCGGCTATCGTTGCCAATATGAAAATCATCGCTAGGCTATGTGAGCTGTCTGGTGCAAAAGCATTATTGGCACTAAAATGCTTTGCCACATGGGGTGTTTTTGATGTGATGCAGCCTTATCTGCATGGCACGACTTCGTCTTCACTTAATGAAGTGAGATTGGGCTATGAAACCTTTGGTAATAACGATGATGCCAGTAGCAGCGATAAAAAAGAAACGCACGCTTATAGCGTCGCCTATAGTGCAGATGAAATCCCTGAAGTACTGAACTATGCGGATAAAATAATCTTTAACTCAATCTCACAGCTAACTGCTTTTAAAGATCAAGCGGCAGCGCAAGGTGTTCCAGTAGGCTTACGATTAAATCCAAAAACCAGCAACTCATCATTTTTGATTGCTGATCCTGCACGTCCATTTAGCCGCCTTGGTGAGCACGATAAAGATAAAATCGCAGCGGTACTTAGCGATATTACAGGCGTTATGATTCATAACAACTGCGAGAATGACAGCTTTGAAGCCTTTAGTGAAAGCTTGGCTGATATCGAAGCCAGATTTGGCGATATCTTAGCGCAGCTTGAATGGGTAAGCTTAGGCGGTGGTATCCATTTTATCGCGCCTGACTATCCACTAGAAAAACTGGCTGCACGTCTAAAAGCATTTAGCGAAACTTATGGTGTACAAGTCTATCTTGAGCCAGGTGAAGCGAGTATCCATGGCGCAGGCACGTTGGTGACGACGGTGTTAGACACCATGCACAATCAAAAAAATCTCGCCGTCGTCGACGCTTCGATTGAAGCACATATGCTCGACTTGCTTATCTATCGTGAGTCCGCACCGATTGCCGCGATCAATAATACTGCTGGCAATATTGCACCTACTGGCAATCCAGCAGAAGCTGCGCCGTCTGAAGCCAATGCTGAGTCGGCAGACCATACCATTATTTATGGTCGTTCTTGCTTAGCAGGTGATATCTTTGGTGAGTATGCATTACCGAGTAATCTTCAGATAGGCGATCAGATTGCCTTTGGCAATGCTGCTGGTTATACGATGGTGAAGAAGAATTGGTTTAATGGGGTCAACATGCCAGCGATTGTCATCCGCCGGTTGGATCGCAGTATCGATATCCAGCGCGAGTTTGATTATCAAGATTATAAAGCCAGCTTGTCTTAACGCGATATTTCTAAGACTTTTCTACATTAGAAAACAAAGGCTTAGTCTTAATAACGGGTGATTTTAAGGTATCTGCTATTGATACATTATTTTTTACCGATAAGGGAATAAAAATTGTTATAATCGCGTCGGGCAAATAATGGAGTATTATTTGCCCGACGGGTGCGTGGGTTTTCCTCGGTCTTCCTTTTTAATTCACGCATATCATTCACTCGTTTCTGTTTTGCATAGCCGCTATCAATGGTATCGACAGGGACACAAAGGAGGATTGTTCATTGAACACAAACCAACAAGCTAAGCCCAACAAAAAAGACGTAATGATCATCGGAGCAGGCGGTGTCGCTCAAGTGGTCGCGCATAAATGTGCGATGCACAATGATGTACTTGGTGAGATTCATATCGCCTCACGTACAAAAGACAAATGCGATGCCATCGCCCAAAGTGTAAAAGAAAAAGACAGCTTTAAGCAGGCTGCGGTCTTGCATACGCATCAAGTTGATGCGATGGACAGCCAAGCACTCGTGCAGCTGATACAAGACACTGGAATACAAATAGTCATCAATGTTGGTTCGGCATTTATCAATATGACCGTACTAGAAGCCTGCATTGAGACAGGTACTGCCTACATAGATACGGCTATTCATGAAGATCCACGTAAGATTTGTGAGACACCGCCGTGGTACAACAACTATGAGTGGCAACGTAAAGAGCGCTGTGCAGACAACAATGTCACTGCTATTTTAGGTGCAGGGTTTGATCCTGGTATGGTCAACGCCTACGCGCGTCTTGGCTATGACATGATGGATGCAGGATCTGTGACGGATATCGATATCATTGATATCAATGCGGGCAGCCATGGCAAATACTTTGCGACCAACTTTGACCCAGAGATTAACTTCCGTGAGTTCACCGGTACGGTTTACTCTTGGCAAGACAGCAAGTGGCAGTCTAACAAAATGTTTGAAGTCAAACGTACGGACGATTTGCCAGTTGTGGGCGTGCAAAACAGCTATCTAAGCGGTCATGATGAAGTGCATTCATTGTCAGCCAATTTAGATGTACCAAACATTCGCTTTTGGATGGGCTTTGGTGAGCATTACATCAATGTCTTCACTGTTCTACAGAGCTTAGGATTATTGTCTGAGCAGCCAGTAATGACTGCTGAAGGCCAAGAAGTTGTACCACTAAAAGTCGTTAAAGCAGTACTACCAGATCCAAGCTCACTTGCGCCAAACTATACAGGCAAGACCTGCATTGGTGACAAAGTCAAAGGCAAGATCAATGGTGTTGAGACTGAAGTGTTTATTTATAATGTTTCAGATCATAAAGATGCTTACAATGAAGTTGGTAGCCAAGGTATCTCGTATACCGCAGGCGTGCCACCTGTTGCTGCTGCGATACTGGTCGCAACTGGCGAATGGAATGCAGGCAAGATGGTCAACGTCGAAGAGCTAGATGCCAAGCCATTTATTAATCTACTAAATAAGATTGGTTTGCCAACGCGTATCAAAGATGCCGATGGTGATAGAGCACTTGAGTTTGATATTTAGTTAGTCATTATATCTATTCTAAAAGCCCATCTGACTTTAATTGAGTCAGGTGGGTTTTTTATTTTATAAAGAAAAAATAAATTGTCATTGTCTATTTAATTATACAGAATAAATTATCAAACGATAATGATTTTCAATATCATATATATTAAAAATAAGGTAGTATTTCACTTTTGTATCATTCGCTAGACATTCTGTAAAGGTAGAAATTAGATGTTTGTCAGTGAATAAATGAGGGAGTAGTGAATGAGATACATACGATTTCTTCCTAAGAAGAAATGGGCCATAGCAGGCTTTACCTTTTTATTATATTCGGCGTCATTTCCTGCATTTGGTTCGGAGGCAACGATGCTAACGATTGAAAGTCCCTTAAAAGGCGATTTAAATCATTCCAACAGGGAAAACGCTGATATCAAGCCACAGCATAAGTCATTAGATTTTAGCGTTCCTTGCGATACAGGCGATTATCTAACCGGATATGTTGAGAGTGATAGAAGTATGATGACGCTAGATGTTATCGATGCCACAGGAAAAGTATCGCGCCGTTTGATTGATAATAAAAGTGGCAAACAACACTTCTATTCAGTAGCCGAAAACTGTGCAGAGACCTGGCGACTGTCTGGCTCAGGTGCTTATCAGATAGTGCTCGAACAACGTGTTAGTTTAGCAGAGCAAGATTTAAAAGGTTCTTTAGGAAATTCTCTAGACAGTTCTGACACGTTACTCAGCCCCAGAGTATCGGCATTACTTGAGTCATTGCAGAAAGGGCAGAGTACAGATCGCTTTTGGGCGGAAGTGGAAGTATTAGGTACACCGCTGATTGAAGACACAGCTTTGGGCACTGTGATGACGTTTTTAGCGCGAGGAGACTATCGCAATGTCAAGTTAATGGGTGGCCCGTCCACCAATCATGATGCATTGCAACGATTGGTAGACTCTGATACATGGTACAAAAGTTTTATTGTGCCAAACAACACGCACTTATCCTATCAGATTGCTCCCAATACCCCTGAGCCACCTCTGTCTGAGTTTGCTCGTAGAGTCGCCATAAAAGCCGTGGCTCAAGCCGATCCTTATAATCACCATTCATGGCCACGTTCAGCCACTGATAAGTACACAACCAAATCTACTATTACGTTAAAAGACGCACCAAATAGGCGTTGGATAAAAAGACAGGCAGAGGTTCCCAAAGGAGAGTTGTCTACCTTTAAATTTACCAATAGTACATTGGACAATACTCGCGATATCACCATTTACTCCCCAACTGTTAATAACAACAAGGAGAATAGTAAAGATGATGCGGTGCTGTTATATATCTTTGATGCGGAAGCCTATATTGATACGGTTGGATTGCCCACGATTTTAGATAATTTGATTGCAGAAGGTAAGGTTCCACCAGTGACAGCGGTGTTTATTAGCAATCCTGACAATGATGCCCGTGCACGTGAATTACCTGCCAACCCAATGTTTGCAGATGTATTGGCCAATGAGTTAGTACCACAAATAAATAAACGATTGCCAGTAGCGATACCAACGGATAGAACGGTCATTGCAGGGTCAAGTTATGGCGGTTTAGCAGCGACGACTATCGCACTACGTCACCCCGACATATTTGGCAATGTTATCTCTATGTCTGGGTCTTACTGGTGGCATCCAAAAGATCAGACAGCAGAAGATAAACACTTCGTAGCGTCTGAGGTAATAAAAATGGATAAGGCACCCGTTCGTTTCTTTTTGAGCGCAGGCGTGTTTGAAACGGCTCGTGGTAAAAGTGGTAGCAACGGTATATTGGGAACCAATCGTCATCTGCGAGACGTTTTATTGGCAAAAAGGTACGATACACATTATCAAGAGTATGCTGCAGGACATGATTACTTTGCTTGGCGAGGAATCATAGGAGATGGTTTGGTATCGCTTTTTCCGTCTAAGGAAAAGAAGTAATATCTCTTTTATTTAAACTAGCGCTAATGTTTAGCCTTTTACTACTAAATAAAATGATAGTGACTGAGTATTCATACTCTAACTTCTAATTTTCTATATAAAGTATTTTTTTAAAACCAACCTGCTAACAAGTAGCAAGTTGGTTTTAAATCGATTGTCATTAATTAGGATTATATTCTCTCAACGCCGCAATACGGTCATCAAGCGTTGGGTGTGAACGGAATAGATTGGCAATACTAAAGCCTTGCGTTTGTCCTGATGAGATCGCAAATGCTTTCATACTCTCAGGCATTTGATCTGGTCGCTGTGCAGAAGGACGAAGCGCATCAAGCGCACTAATCATTTTTTCGCGGCTGGCCAATTTTGCACCCATTTGATCCGCACGGAATTCACGTAAGCGTGAGAACCACATCACGATGGCAGATGCCAAAAATCCAAGTAAGATATCCATTACGATACTCGTAATAAAGTAACCAATACCTGGGCGGTCACTGGTATTTTTAAACACAGTACGATCAACGAAACTGCCTACAATACGTGCAAAGAACATTACAAAGGCATTTACGACCCCTTGAATGAGGGCAAGGGTTACCATATCACCGTTAGCCACATGGCCAATCTCATGCGCCAGTACCGCTTCGACTTCATCTTGATTCATATTTTGTAGTAGACCAGACGAAACCGCTACCAGTGCTTTATTTTTATTCCAACCAGTCGCAAAGGCATTTGGCTGCGAATTATTAAAAATACCAACCTCAGGCATACCGATATTTACGGCTCGTGCTTGTTTGGCGACTGTATCGACTAGCCATTGCTCAGTAGCGGTGCGTGGCGATTCTATGACTACCGTACCAGTGGATCTTTTAGCCATCCATTTTGATATAAATAGCGAGATCATCGAGCCAACCATACCGTAGATACCACACATAATGGCAAGACTAATATAGTTCAGCCCACCCACCGTATGCACACCACCAATCCCAAAAAACCTCGATAAAATACCAAACACAATGCTAAATACCACAATCACTGCTAAGTTGGTTAATAAAAATAATCCAATACGCATCATGATGCTAACTTCCTATTTACAATGTCGGTATGGCCTCGATAGATAGTTATCTAAGAGGTTTGTTTGTTATGATAGATTTTACTGTGATTTTGACTGTAATGTTAGAAAAAATAGCTTTTTATAAGTGGTGACAGAGATAGGGTGATTATTTTGGGGAATGCTGTACCATATCTGACTGGGTTTATTACGGTCGAGGAGTAGTGATTTTTGACAGAATTAAAGACGGTTGGGCTATTTGCGCTTACTGCATTGGCTGAAATTGCAGGATGTTATCTGCCTTATCTTTGGCTGCGAGAAGGCAAGTCAATCTGGCTACTGATACCTGGTGGGCTGAGTTTGGTCGCGTTTGTTTGGCTGCTGTCATTACACCCAACTGCTGCGGGCAGGGTCTATGCTGCATATGGTGGTGTTTATATATGCATGGCGATTTTATGGTTGTGGACGGTCAATGGTATACGACCAACCATGTGGGACATAGTGGGTTCGATAGTTGCGCTATTAGGAATGGCGATTATTATGTTTGCGCCGCGCGGAGCTTAATAAAAACCTAAGCTTAATTAAAGACAGTGCTTAGCTAAAAGCCAAGGACGAATCAAAAAATACCGATCAAACGGTTAGGTCAGATTGGCATATTAATGTATTTATTATTAATGTTTGCCTAAAATACTACCATTGTCGTCTTTCTTGGCTTGTTTGGCAGCTTTCTTCTCTTTAGCAGTCAAAAGGGGCTTTTTCTTAACATTTTTCTTACTATCTTGACCTTTGCTCATCATCGTTTCCTTTTTTACAGCACACTACTCATTACGCCAAGTTAAGCGAATTCAAGACAGTGTGAATACAGCTAACATAGCTGTTTACTGAATAGAGTATAGGCTTAAGCTTTAGTAATAGATAGCGCTCGCACAATTCGTCTACGATTTAAGTATCATTCAAATTCTTTATGTTTACGGTTAGTTCTAGTTTACCAATTGATTCGTTCAATCAATCATTGTATTAATAAGTGCTTACTTACGGATACATGGCGATTTGCTATAATGAACCATAAACCGATTCATAAACGCGGCAAACTCTTATTTATTAACATTTAGCACCATAGTGCTTACTGTTTTGGTCAAATTATTATGCGTATTCGTAAACTGTTCAAATTTGAAAATGCTCACATCGTTCGTAACTGTAGTTCTGAGCGTTGTAAGCACTCGATTCATGGCCACAGCTATCAGATTGAGCTGATCCTTGAGGCCACTCGTTTAGACCATGGGCAAATGGTTTATGACTTTGGTCTGCTAAAATCTTCAATCAAAGACATTATCGATAGCTTTGATCATGCCATTTGTTTTTGGAACAAAGATGATCCTGAGTATGTCGCAGCGTGTAAGAAATTTAGCGCACGTTGGATAAGCTTGTCAGTTTCACCATCGGCAGAGCAGTTTTCACGAGTGATATTTTTTTGGGCACAAGAAATACTACGTCAGACACAAATGCAAAATGGTGAAGCAGATGTCAGCGTGTACTCAGTAATTGCTCACGAGACGGCGACAGGGTATGCGCAGTGTTTTGCTGATGATGTTGCAAACGATCAAATGGGTAAGCTAGTTTTAGAGGACTTTGAATTCAGTGAGCAGGTTCGTGCTGAGTGGACTGACTCTGAGCTATATGCCAAGCTGATTCGTGGTGAAAGCTTTACCAATCCAACCGTGACCATGCAGGTTCAGACAGAGCAAGTACAAGCAGGTTCAGTCTGATGTGTGATACTCAATCTATAGAAAATAGCAAATACTTAAAGACTCTGATACTCAATTCTGAGCAAGATACTCAAGCATTGGCTGAGCAATTAGCGACCTTGTCACTGACAGGTAGCGTGTGGCTGGCAGGTGACTTGGGCGCTGGTAAAACGACACTAACGCGTTATTGGTTACAAGCGCTTGGTCATACAGGTGCGGTGAAAAGCCCAACCTATACCTTGGTTGAGCCCTACAGTATTCAGCGAAAGGATGGTTCGATCAAGCCGGTTTATCATGCAGATTTATATCGTCTGCAAGATCCAGAAGAGCTGTCTTTTATTGGGTTTGATGAGTATCTTGATGAGCCTGAAGCATTAATTATTATCGAATGGGCTAGCCGCGCTGATAGCTATCTTCCACCGCCCACTTTATTCATCGATATGATTCAAAATGTAAGCGATGATAACGACACTGAAGCACGCCAAGTGCAGTTGAGAGTGTCAAAGGCAGGTCAAGCGCAGGGCTTGGAACTATCGCAACTTATCATCTAAATGAATATCTAAATTACACCAATCGCTACTTTCCAAAAATATGACATCTATAAATGCCAGATAATCATCCTAATACCCGTATTAAAAAACTATCGCCGTTGCTAATCAATCAATTAGCAGCAGGTGAGGTGGTGACCCGTCCAGCAGCGGTGGTCAAGGAGTTGCTGGAAAATGCCATCGATGCTGGTGCGACTAGTATTGAGGTGCGCATCACTCAAGGCGGTATGGGCCTGATTGAGGTAGTAGATAATGGGGTGGGCATTCATCCTGATGATATGGTCATGGCCATCACTCGTCATGCGACCAGTAAGGTTGCCGATGTTGCTAACTTGCATGGTATTACGACGTTGGGTTTTCGTGGTGAAGCGTTAGCGGCGATGGCTGCTGTCTCACGTTTGACCTTAACCAGTAGTCATGATGAGAGCGGCATTGGCCGTCAATTACAGGTCGCTGGCGTATTAGATGATACACCAAAACTGTTACCAGTTGTCCATAACCGCGGCACAACAATCATAGTCAAAGACTTATATTTCAATGTGCCTGCCCGCCGTGGCAACCTAAAATCTATTGCTACTGAATTTGGTCATATCGAAACGATTGTCCGAGAAGTCGCACTGGCGCGTGCCGATGTTGCTTTGACACTTTTTCATGACAATAAGCAACGTCTATCATTATCTGCAAGTGCTACGAGTATTAGTGGTAACAATGACAGTCGTTTGCCACTACCGCGGTTGGAACAAGCGACTGGTATGGCATTGACAGATAATGCATTAGCAATATCGATAGATTTATCGAGTCTGGTACAGTCGTCTGTAGCGTACGATGATAGCAATGTTAATCAGGCAGCGATTAGTGGTTGGTTATGGCCGCTATATCATGATAAATCTGACTTACCAAAGCTGATTTATGTAAATGGCAGACTAGTAAAAGAAGCATTGATTAGCAATCAGATACGTCAACTGGCACAAGGTGCGCAGCTAGCAGGTATGGGGTATGCACTGTATTTTGATTTACCAACTCAATGGTTAAATATCAATGTGCATCCATCTAAACAACGTATCAAAATCAGTCCGTTGAATAATATTATGGCGCACTTAGGCCATACAGTTCGTGCGCAGTTGAAAACGATCGATGTAGCTAAGTTTGGGCTTGGAATTGATTCTGCATCTGCGTCCGTAGCGACGACCGAAACTGATAGCCAATACAAATCTGCGGAACGAGCAAGTAATAATGCTTCTAAAGGTCGTTCGTCTGAAATGCCCATCTCGAGTATTCAGCCTATCAATAACCCAAGGCAGTATAATCAAGTAGAGTCTAATAAGCAGTCTTATCAGACTACTGCAAACCGATCATCTTCAAATAATCCTTCATTGCAAGAGTCAGTGCAATCTTATATCAATGAGCGATCAGACCAAAGTAACAATAGTAACAACAGCACTTCATATTATTCTGATGAAGCAACTACCTCTGCATCTTTACCAATTTGCTTAGATATCATTAACGATGTAGAAGCTGTTGACATGGACTTAAACACAGATGATAAAAAGCTACCTTGGTTATTATTTTATCACCAAGGGCAGTGTGCACTGATAAGTGCTAAAGACTGGCAGTTTAAAGTAAGCCAGTTGTTCGAATCACTTACCTCTAGTCATCAAGTATTCAAAAAAGATAGATTGCCAAGCAGTGCTACTGAGATTAATCAGCAACTTATTAGTGTCAATACGCAAATGTCTGTGCAAGATTCAATGGTTTTCGTGAATGATCTTACTGAAATAATGATGAACAATGCTATCAAGACGATAGATAGCCATCGCTTAGTAAAGCTAATGCTATCCTGAATATCTGAAAATAATTACAACATCTTAAAGCAATTAAACCAATTGATATCTGAGTTATCCATATATTATGAAAGGCCACTTTATGCAACATTCGTCTGATAGCCTACCTCACAAACTGACGGATAACAGCGTGGTTTGTCTTATGGCACCAACTGCTAGCGGCAAGACGTCACTAGCGTACGAGCTATACGATACAGGTCGTTTTGAATTAATCTCAGTGGACTCAGCACTGATATATCGTGATATGAATATTGGCACAGCCAAGCCAACAGCGGCTGAGTTGGCGCGTTATCCACATCATTTGGTCGATATCGTTGATCCTATGCAAAGCTATAGTGTGGCTGAGTTTGTCAGTGACGTTGCCCGTCTTATTGACGAATGTCATAGAAATGGCAAGATACCATTATTAGTAGGCGGCACCATGATGTATTACATGGCGCTACTCGATGGGTTGTCTCCTGTGCCCGATAGCGATGACAGCGTACGGGCGCGCGTAGAGCAGTGGCGTCAAGAGGAAGGTATTAGCGCTCTATATGATTATTTGGGGAGTATAGACCCTATAAGTCATGAGCGTTTGAATGCTACTGATACTCAGCGTATCACGCGAGCAATTGAGGTCTACCTACAAACAAATATTCCAATAAGCGACTGGCAGCGTAAGCCAAAGCAAGCCCTAGCCCACAATCCAGAGCAGCAGTGGCACGCGCTATCGGTAATGCCAGATCGTTCATGGCTACATAATCGTATCGAACAACGTCTAGATATCATGTGGAATGAAGGGCTAGTGGCTGAAGTCATAGACTTACTAAAAAAGTATCCGCTCACGCCTAATATGCCTTCGATGCGCTGTGTGGGTTACAGGCAAGTACTAGAATACTTGGTGCATATTGATCATCCGATATTTGATGAGATTCATCTTGATAAAGCTCAATTTTATGAAGCTTTTAGAAAGCATCCAGCTGTCAATGGAAAAAAAGAAATCTCAGATAATGTTGCTCAGTCAGTTGCTCAACCAAACATGGCTAACCAAGAGACCGAGGCGCTTGCTTGTCAGGAAATGCAAAATAAGGCATTATATGCTACAAGACAGCTAGCAAAACGTCAGTACACGTGGCTGAGAAAGGTAATGCAACTGCCCAGTGCATCATCAAGTGGGATAGCAGAATCTGAGAGCGGGGCTGATGCTAGCAGTCGTATGATATTACAAACGTTTGAAACCATGGTCGAAGCACGGGAGTACTTGTCTTAAGGTGCAATGATAGCTAACACAATTAGTTTCAAAAATTGACATAGATAGCTGTTATAATTTGGCTCAGTGTATTGAGCATCGTTACGATGTCTGACCTATGAACTTTTGTAGACAAAAAGTATTAACGAAACAACCAGTTACTTAATTATTTACAATAATAACGTATTCGCGATAAAGTGGAATCACTTAAGAGCAACGAATATTTATTTAGATACGTTTTATAAAGAAAACACCTTATTGTATCTACCTTTTAGCCATTATAATTAAATTAACACTTAAAATAATTGGCACTCAAAACATAACTATATAATATTTAGGAGAGATTTCATGTCAAAAGGACAAACTTTACAAGATCCGTTCTTGAACTCGCTGCGCAAAGACCGCATTCCTGTCTCTATTTTTTTGGTAAATGGTATTAAATTACAAGGCCAAATTGAATCATTTGATCAATATGTCGTTCTCTTAAAAAACACAGTGAGCCAAATGGTATATAAACATGCCATCTCAACAGTCGTGCCAGCGCGTAACCCGCGTAGTAGTACGACGACAGGTACAAGTGCTCAGCCTCAGAGCGCAGCACCGACTGGATATCAAGGCGGTGGCTTTGAACGTGGTAGCAATCCTGCTGCTGGCGGTTTTGAAGAGCGCGGATTTGCATCGAGTCGCAGTGGATTTAATCGTGGTGGTTTTAGCCAAGGTCAGGATCGCGGCTTTGAACGCGGTAGCTTTGGTCAAGGTCAAGAGCGCGGGTTTGAGCGTGGTGGTTTCGGTCAAGATCGTGGTTTTGATGCCACAGCAGATAATACAGGCTTCGAAGATAAGCCAAACGATGGTTCTAATGATAGCAACAGCTAAAGCACTGCATTAATCGAGCGCGTTGTCTGAAAAAACATTAAGACATGATTTATTTGTTTAAAACCTGCTGATATAGTGGGTTTTTTTTGTATAGACAGCAGCAAGTTCTTTGTTCAGTATGAAGCACTATATTAGTGTAGATTTTGTAGACTATTACTAATATGAAACATAGTGTAGTAAAATAGCGTATTGATTCATTATAAAAATAGAGCGGATTCATGAGTGATACCAAAAACAACTTAACCCATGAGCAATTTATTACCACTGCTATCGAGGCCATTAACACAGAGATATCTGCGTTAGCACTACTAACAGAGCAGATTGACGACAGATTTGCCCAAGCATGTGACATCATTCTGACTTGTAAGGGTCGAGTGGTGGTTACGGGCATGGGTAAGTCAGGGCTAATTGGACGCAAGATTGCAGCGACTTTTGCTTCAACGGGTACGCCTGCTTTTTTTATGCATCCTGGTGAAGCGGGACATGGCGACTTGGGGATGCTTGTAAAAGGTGATGTGCTGCTTGCTATTTCAAACTCAGGTGAGTCAGATGAAATCAAGATGCTACTACCAGTTGTTAAGCATCTAAATATTCCTCTCATCAGTATCAGTCGTGATAAGCGCGGTATGCTACCGCGAGCAGCTGACATTGTATTAACGCTCGGTCAATCACAAGAGGCTTGTCCACTTAATCTAGCGCCTACCTCCAGTACGACTGCTACTTTAGCGCTCGGAGATGCGTTAGCAGTTGCTTTAGTACATGCACGTAATTTCACGTCTGAAGATTTTGCATTATCGCATCCTGCTGGTGCCCTAGGTCGTCAGCTATTGACGCGTGTCGAAGATTTGATGCATACCAAGTCAGAAGACTTGCCTTTGATTCATCAGCAGGCCCCATTGCAACAAGCTCTATTTACCATGTCTGCTGGTCGCTTGGGTATGACAGTAGTGACTGATGATAACAATAAGGTCGTCGGTGTGTTCACAGATGGTGACTTGCGCCGAAGGTTAGAAAAAGGTATCGATCTACAAACGCCAATGCATGAAGTAATGGTCAGCAATCCACGCCATATCAGTAAAACCATGCGTGCGTCAGATGCGCTGAGTGTTATGAATGAGAGTGGTATTAGCCAGTTATTGATTATTGATGATGAAGATCGTTTAGAAGCTATTATTACCGTGCATGATTTGCTGCAAGCTGGGGTCAAATAAGGTTTGTGAGTTGCCGTTGAAATAGTTAAGCTACATAGAATAACGCTTCGAAAATAAATATTAAAAAGAGATAAATAATGCAGGACTTGATACAGAAAGCCGGACAAGTAAAACTATTGGTCATGGATGTCGATGGAATTTTATCCAATGGTCAAATTATCTATGATGCTAACGGTGTTGAGACCAAAGCGTTCTCAGTACAGGATGGTGTGGGTGTTAAGTCGTTAGCACGCTACGGTATTTTGACAGCTATCATTACGGGCCGTAGTAGTGCAATGGTGAACAAGCGCGCAACAGAAATGGGCGTCAACCATGTGGTGCAAGGCCGTGATGATAAGCTTGTTGCGCTAAACGAGCTGCTGTCTTCTCTAGATCCTGCCCTGAATATCACTGCTGCCGACTGTGCCTATATGGGTGATGATTTACCAGACATTAAGGCGATGCAAACAGTAGGATTTGCAGCAACCGTACCTAACGCGCATGCTGAAGTCATCAAGCGCAGTGACATGGTAACGACTCGTGCTGGCGGTACTGGTGCAGTGCGCGAGATATGTGATCTTATCTTAAAAGGTCATGGACATTATCAAGACTTTATCGCGCATTACACGCTTGATGAGGCACAAACTCAGGATAAACAGTCGTGAATACACGTGTCTTAATTGTATTAGCCTTAATTATTGCCGGTATCGCGGGTTGGTTTTTTCAGCAGCAAGGCGACGTAACGCCGCCAGTCAATATTGAAACGACAGATGTCGATTATGAAGCCACCGATATTAAAGCCGTACAGACGAATGATCAGGGCGAAACCGAATACGAACTTACCGCTGAGTCTTTGACGCATAATCCTGAGACCAATCAGGATGAGATGTCAGGCATTACGATGAATTGGGAACCATCTGCAGAGCAACGTTATCGTATTCAAGCGGGCAGTGCAGCCATCAGTCAACAGACAGGGGAGCTTAGTTTATCAGGTGGATTTACACTGGTGAGCGAAGGTAATAAGAGTACTCCTGATATCGAACCGATAAAAGTGACTGGTAGTACGCTAAAAGGTAATACGAAGTCAGGCAAAGTATACAGTGACGCGCCTGTGAAAATCGAACAAGGCATGAATCGATTTGAAGCCTCTAGTATGACTGCCAATCTTGAGACAGGTGAGTATGAATTTGGTCAAGTGGCTGTTGCCTTTTCTCCATCTGAACGCCAAGATAAAGCATTATTTTAGTCAAAGTCTTTCTATTTACCGTATCAAAAAATAGCAGCTAGCATAAAGTTTGCAAATCCTACCACCTATTATGAAATGAGTTATTTATATGAAACTTAAATTTTTGCCTACTTTACGCGCATCATCACTCTGCTTGCACAAATTACGCGCACTGCCAATGGTAATGTTATTGGCGCTACCGCTATATAGTCATGCATTGCCATCAGATTCTAATCAGCAGATCAAATTGCTAGCGGATAAAGCCACTTATAGTGAGCGTACCGGCGTGACCAGTTATGCAGGCAATGTCATTATTACTCAAGGTACGTTTAAGATGACGGCCGATAACATCACGGTCAATCTATCTCAGCAGCGTAGCATTAATTCAGCGGTAGCAACTGGCCGTCCAGCGACCATGCAGCAAGTAGTCACGCAAGAAAAGGGCTTGGCAAAAGGGCAGGCTAATAAGATTGACTATAACGCAGTGTCTGGGATTATTACACTAACTGGTAATGCAAAACTGGTTCAAAATGGTGCAAGCTTCGCTGGTAACGTCATTCGTTATAGCCTAAAAGCAGGTGATGTTGAAGCGACTGCTGGTGGTAATCAGCGCGTTGAATTGGTATTCCCGCCTAACAATGGTACAAATCAGAGTGGCGTACGTTAATCCAAATAAACAGGCTATGAGTAAATCAGTCTGCCTTTAGCAATGCTTAAATTTTGTGAAAGTAAGAGTAAGTTATGAGCGATGATAAAAATCTAGACCTATCGGCATCAAATACTAATACGGCGCCTGTCGCTCGATTGACTATGCAAAATCTAGGCAAGCGCTATGGAAAGCGTTGGGTGGTCAAAGACGTTTCATTTTCTGTCGAACAGGGTCAAATTGTCGGATTGTTGGGGCCTAACGGTGCTGGTAAAACGACAAGTTTCTATATGGTGGTGGGACTGGTCAATATGGATAAGGGCCGTGTTACGCTAGGTAAAATGGATTTATCTAAATACGCAATGCACGAGCGTGCGCGTGCGGGTATCGGCTATCTACCACAAGAGGCATCAATCTTTCGTAAATTATCTATCGAAGATAATATCTTAGCTATCCTACAGACTCGTACAGAATTAAGTAAAGCTGAACAGCATCAAGAACTTGAAAAGTTGATTGGCGAGTTCCATTTAGAACATGTGCGCAAGTCTCAGGGTATGAGCGTGTCAGGCGGTGAGCGTCGACGCTGTGAGATTGCGCGAGCATTGGCCGCTGATCCTAAGTTTATCTTATTAGATGAACCTTTCGCAGGGGTAGATCCTATCTCTGTCGGTGATATTAAAGACGTTATTTTGACGCTTAAAAATCGCGGTATTGGCGTTTTAATCACCGATCATAATGTTCGAGATACATTGGCGATTTGTGAAAAGGCTTATATCGTATCAGAAGGCGCTATCATTGCAGAAGGCACTTCGGCTGAAGTGTTAGAAAATGATTTAGTCAAATCTGTTTATCTAGGTAAAGACTTTCAAGTATAAGTGAGAGCATTAAATTCCTTATCTCATACTCTATTTTATATAGTGCATTCAGAACAAAAAGATGCCGTTAAAGTAGAGTTGTGGTGGCATAGGTTTTCCTTACTTCCTATGTATTTGCTTTCCAAACGCTGCGTAAAATTTATACCAATAACTTTGTAATTTCTAATTAACTAATAGAGCTAGCTAAAACTATTTTATATAGAGCTTATAAGCCAGTTACTATTTATACCTACAATTAACATCATCCTCTTTCAAGTACAGCTTACAAAACCAATGGCTGACTTATCATAATAAATATTTTTGAATCAGCGCTTATAAAGCGTGACAATACTTTCTTCATTATTCTTGATTGATTCTCTGAATAAGGCTTATAAGCTATGGCAAAAAATAAAAGCAGCTATGTCTGTCAGCATTGTGGTGCACATTTTGGTAAATGGGCTGGACAGTGTACGGATTGCGGGGAATGGAATAGCTTGGTCGAAGCCCCAAATGTTAGCATGCCTCATCACAATAAGAGCACCGCGAAGCCCAATAACGCACGAGCTACTACTCGTGGTACCAGTGCGCCAGCTGGTAACTACTCTGGTACTCACAGTGCTGTCATGCCGCTTAATGCAGTAAGTGTCACGCTCGACACGCGCCTACCAACCGGTATCAGTGAGTTTGATCGCGTACTCGGCGGTGGACTAGTGGCAGGCTCTGTGGTTTTAATCGGTGGTGATCCGGGTATTGGCAAATCAACTATCTTGCTGCAAACAGCGACCAGTATGGCACGAGCTGATTCATTGGCAGGTAGTGCGTTATACGTGACGGGTGAAGAGTCGCTTGCACAGGTGGCCATGCGAGCCAAACGCTTAGACTTGCCTGCTGATAGACTGCTTGTACTGGCCGAAACTAACGTAGAAACCATTTGTGCTGCATTAACGCAAGAGCAGCCAGCCATCGCTATTATTGATTCTATTCAGACAATTTATACAGACGCTATTAACTCTGCACCAGGTGGTGTCAGTCAGATTAGAGAGTCTGCAGCGATTTTGACGCGCTATGCTAAGCAAACAGGGACAGCGCTATTTTTAGTAGGACATGTAACCAAAGAAGGTACGTTAGCGGGTCCGCGAGTATTGGAGCATATGGTTGATACGGTACTCTATTTTGAAGGCCAGTCTGACTCGCGTTTTCGTATGATTCGTGCGGTCAAGAATCGCTTTGGTGCGGTTAATGAGTTGGGTATCTTTGGTATGACTGATATGGGACTCAAAGAAGTCGCCAATCCATCAGCGATATTTTTAAGTCGTTATGACAAACCTGTTGCGGGTTCTGTGGTGATGGTCAGCCGTGAAGGTACAAGGCCGTTACTAGTAGAAGTGCAGGCCTTGGTCGATGACTCACAAGGCTCGCCTAGAAGAATGGCATTGGGTCTAGATTTCCAACGTTTATCTATGCTACTAGCAGTGATGCATCGCCACGGCGGGATACATACCAGTGGACAAGATGTCTACGTCAACGTCGTTGGTGGCGTCAAAGTCATAGAGACAGGATCTGATTTGGCCGTACTGTTGGCCTGTGCTTCAAGTATTAAAGAGAGAGCGTTACCATCTTCATTAGCAGTATTCGGTGAAGTTGGTCTATCGGGCGAGATACGCCCAGTACCTAACGGACAAGAGCGCCTGAAGGAGGCGATGAAACATGGGTTTAAGCATGCCATCATTCCAAAGGCCAATGCACCTGCTAAGGATGCGCCTCAGTTTAAAGGTATCAACGTGATTGCGGTTGAGCGACTCGATGATGCTATTGAAAGCGCATTTGAGTTATAAAGTACATAGGACTAATAGCACTTTGTTTTGAGTAGTTCAGTCGCTACTATGAGCCTAGAGCGATAAATATGAACCATAAAAAAAGCCTAACTAATTATTAGTTAGGCTTTTTTGCTATATGGGCTAGTAATATTATTGGTCTTTAAAACTGATACCTAAAATTAAGGTCCTGCAACGCGCTCAATAGCAACGTTACCCACACCTTTGCTCGTAATACCGAGTTTTTTGGCAGCACCATAAGATAGGTCTAATACACGGTTACCATGGAATGGGCCGCGATCGTTCACTTTTACCACGACACTTTTGCCATTGGTCTTGTTAGTGACTTTGACATAGCAGTTTAATGGTAATGAGCGATGCGCTGCAGTTAAACCGTTCATGTCAAAAGTTTCGCCACTGGCAGTCTTGCGACCATGAAACTTACGACCATACCAAGACGCAAGACCAGTCTGCTTAAATTTGCTGACAGAGTTAGAGGCAACAGCTGTTAAGCGCTCTAGTACGTCTTCATCATTGGTGACTTGTGTCGTATCATTGGCTAACAATGAGCTGCTAAGTGCCAATGAAGTCGGCTGACGGGCTGACTTTACCAAACTTGATGCACCATCATGTTGACGGCTTAATTCACCAAGTACACGGTCAATGTGGGAGGCGTTATCTTGCGAAATCATAGCAAGTGTGGTCTTTGCTTCTACAGCATTTGCATTGGTCGCGACTGCAGAGCCAGCAAATAACATTGCTGACATTGTAAGTAAACCAGATAAACGCTTGTTCATAAATACCTCTATAACTTATACATCAAAACCTAACTCTAAATATTTTAGATTGAGCATGGCATTAATCTATTATTTTCATATTGATTAATGAGCGGCTCTTATAGATATTAATATATGGTAATTTTTCATTTCATTATCATCAGTATTCAGTACATCTAATAGATAGAGTGACTGATGATACGCTCAAATGATAGTTAGCGATAAGCATTGAATACAAAGTCCAAAATCAGGACTAAGTGACAATGTCACTATATGTTGTATTTACATGATGTGCGATCTACAAACTTCTTTAGAGTGCTACGTTAATAAAAGGTTCAGAGGACATCGCGTATCGCTTTGTTATCAAACCGTTAATTAAGTAGTGTATTTGAAAGTCTGGAATCTACAAGATGCTAACTATACGGCTACGCTACAACCTAAATATATTTAAATGCAAAGTTTATTAGTAGCTATGTACGGGTTATGTATCAGAGTACAGTAAAACGAGGTTAACGCAATTTTTTGTAAAAAACAAGGAATAAAATCTTTCTGAACTTATAGGCGATTAACTCATATTGAAAATCATGTCTATTTACTATTAAAAATAAGAGGCACTAAAACGAACAATTATTTCGGATTTGTAACTATTCTAGTGATTAATACAAACATACATTATATGAAAAATATTAAAATAAAAAAGCCATAGCGCTAAGAATAAAACTTTGCTTCGCGCCATGGCTCATTGTCTTTTATCAAATCATTAGTAGTACAAAACAATTTATCTTAATGGTACTACCATAATTATTATAACGACTTACTTGAAAGACGAATTATACAGAAAGTATATTATACAAGTTAGCTGGATTTATGTGTATGGATAGACATGAGTAGGCCAAATCCTGCCATCAAAGTCACGATAGCCGTACCACCATAACTAATGAATGGTAGTGGAACACCTACGACAGGCAAAATACCGCCAACCATGCCGACATTGACGAATATATAAACAAAGAAAGACATAGCTATAGCACCAGCCAACAATCTACTATAAACATCAGGATGGGTGAAAGCGATATATAAGGCGCGTGATAGAAGGCAAAAGTAAATGAACATCAGTAGCATCACACCGAGCAAGCCAAACTCTTCGGAGAAGGCGGCAATAATAAAGTCAGTATGGCCTTCTGGTAGGAAATGTAAGTGCGATTGTGTGCCTTCTAGATAGCCTTTTCCAGTGAGGCCACCAGAACCAATGGCTGTCTTCGATTGAATGATGTTCCACCCAGCACCTTGTACATCTGCTTCAGGATTAAGGAGTGTCAATACTCGCGTACGCTGATAGTCGTGGAGTAAAAAATTCCAAGCAAAAGCAATAAACGGCACAGCTAAAATTACAGCAGCAGAAATCAATCGCCATGAAAGGCCTGCTAAGAAAAGCACAAATATACCACTAGCAGCGACCAGTAACGACGTACCAAGATCAGGCTCTTTAGCAATTAATAGCACCGGTACAATGATCAATGCTAAGGTGATAGCAATGCTAGATGCTGACGGTGGCAAATCACGCTTAGACAAAAACCAAGCACACATCATTGGCATACCAAGCTTCATAAACTCTGAAGGCTGCACACTACCGAACCCAGGCAAATTGATCCAGCGCTGAGCACCCATACGTACTTCACCAATAATATCTACCAATACCAATAAGATAAGTCCTAAGACATAAAATATGGGTGTGAAAGTACGATAGAGACTAGGCGGTATCTGCGCCATAGTAAACATTACCGCGAATGCCACTCCATAACTGACCATTTGGCGAATGACCATACCAATATCTTGGCTTGCGGCGCTGTATAGAATCGTCAGACCAATACAACAGACCGTCAATAACAGTAAAGTTAACCATGGGTCGATATGAATGCGTTGCCATAGTGTCGGTGCATGACCTTGACCCAAATGATGGCTCTGACGTGAAAAACGATATTGCGGGTTAGAAGACATAGGCAGAATTTGGCTAACAATTGGTGTAGGAGGGAAGTACTAACTAAATTATCTCATTATAAATAATGATGAGAAGCGTACTTAAAATTACCGATTTTAATAAAAGTATGCGAGCACGCGATGGCTATATAATTCACAAATAATAATAAAGTCACTCAATTATAAAAGTTGTAAGGATAAGTGTTAATTATCAATATTGGACTTCAAATTAGAAGCGATAGTTTAGCCTGCTTGTTGAAAATTTGATAGTATCGATAAAACGTTTTTAGCGGTAGTTTATTGCAATGATAAAATCAAAAATCCATGCGTATAGGCAAATTTGCCAACCTATTATCACCCTTATCCTATGTGCTGGCAGTGTCAGTGCTCATGCCGTTATCATCAGTGATGATAGTGAACGCCGTATTCAAATACGTCAAAGTAGCAGTACAAGCAATAACAGTAATGCGTATATAACGCCCTCTACTAACAGCTCAAATCAGCGTCCTGGTGTTACCATGTTGAGTGGTGCGAACGCATCAAATAGCGACAGTATGCAAAACTTGATTGTACAAAAACAGCGTGATTTCGAAATTGATGCTAGGTTGTCCATTGAAGAAAACAAACGTGTGAATGTAGTGAGACGCGGTACTACTTATAGTACAGCAAACAACACCTATAATGGTGCTTATAACGATTCTATGAATATGGACTTTAATGCATGGTTAAATAGCAATAGTTATCGTGCCAGACAAGTAGCAGAGTATGAGCGTTATCTTAGCGCACGAGTCGGATCACAGAATGTACCGCCATTGTCTCAACTGCTGACGACTGCCCGTAGTTGGAGTAAATGCGGATATGAGCCTTATCAACTGCCACCTCAAGAACTATGGTCTAACATTGTACCAACATTACGCCTTTATAGTGAGTTGAAAAACCAAGGCATTTTACCACTCAGCAGTGAGATACGTTCGGTATATCGTAACCCAGGTTTGAATGATTGTGCAGGCGGGGCAGACGGTAGTAAGCATATGAATGCAAGTGCTATCGATATCTGGGTACCTGAGTATGAAGACAATCTATGGCGCTTGAGTACTATGCATGATGGCTTATGTCAGTTTTGGCAGTATCAAGGACAGCCTTATAACTTTGGCTTAGGATTATATGCGACAGGGGCTATTCATTTAGATACTGATGGTTATCGCAAATGGGGATTCAATCACGCTAGTAGTTCCTCTTCTTGCCGCTATTAATTGATTTATCAAGAATCGAGAATTCAAATAATTATAAAGTTAGCCGAGATAACGCTAGATATATATTCATTTTTATATATACTATTCCGGTGTTTACTAAAAATAATAATTTTGTAATTATTTGGTAGGATTCATAGGATAGACGCATGAGTTCATTAAAAATTTGTTTGGTCTTTAAAAACTATGCTTTAATAATATCTGTTATCAATCGCCTTTATATTTTCATGGCTTATAAAGAAAACCACCAAATTTACTTTAAGCGAAAACTATGAAAAATCAGCGCTTGACAATGAAAAACTATCATAAATTAAATAACGAGAAGCAAAGTTTTTTGCACTCGAACTATAAGTATGGCGCTTTGTTTACTTCTGCACTTATGTCGGTATTATTGATTAATGCGTGTAGTACAGAGATGTCCTCTGAAAACAATATGATAGTGACGGATAAAGCTGATAGACATATACAAAGCTCTAAAGAGATAGAAGATAGTATCAAGAACTCTTACGCTCGTTTAGCCTCTAAGCGCTCTGATGTCTGTCCAAAATTAATTCAAGAAGAAACAGGTAATCAGGTTATCGAACGTATATCAGAGGTCATGGTAAATGACTACTGTGATTATTTCTTATATCCGCGAGAGGGTCAGCGCCTCAATGTTAAAGTAGATAACCGTCAAATAGAAGCGCTATTAATTGTGCCGACGCTACATAACTTTGCCAATGGTAATTATAAAGTGACGTCTTATGATAAGCATGTTATCCGTTTGAGCTATAACGGGGCTACCCATAAGCCTGAGCATTTTGTCTATGATGTTGCGCTAAAAATTTCTGACGCCAAGTATTCCTAATGCCAAGCATTAAGAATGTTCTGCTTCTTATTTAAAGATTATAGCCGTTCAAATATTTAAATGGACATATTATGAGTAGTATTTTTTACCATTTATAATACGTCCATTGGATTGATAACGCTTATTTCTAATATTGCTTCCTAGCGATTTATTTCTTGCTGGTTTTTTCTACCACTTTCTTTTCTTTCCAAGGATCTTCTTGCCCAACCGTAACTATTAAAAAGTTATCAGGCTTTAGCGTATCTCGCATGGTTTGATTGACCTCTGAAAGTGTGACTTGATCAATGCGATTGGTATAGTCAGCTAAGTAATTATTCGGTAATTGGTAAAAATTCATCATTCCAAGTAAGCTATTGATACCTACATTGCTCGCAAATCCCATCGGGAAGCTATTTTTCAGATTATCTGTAGTTAAGCGCATCTCCTCAGTGGTGATACCCTTGTCCAGCGTTTCGTTGATAACCGCTAAGCTTGCATCAATGGCCGCACGCGCCTTGTCATTACGTGTCGAAAAACCAATCTGGTAGGGACCTCGAGAGAGCATTGGGTTCATCGATCCTGAGATTCCATAAGTATAGCCAAGGTTTTGTCTCACCTCAGTCATTAGTCTCGCATTAAAATCACTGCCTGCCATGACTTCGTTTCCAACAGCAAAGTTGGTTTGCTGCTGCTGTGCTATTGGGTCGGTAGCTCGTTTGCTACCTAGCTGTCCCATGAGTACAGTGGTTTGAGTGCTTGGGAATGGAATATGAACGTGCTGCGCTTTGGTAAGCGGTTTCGGCTCAGGTAAATCAGTGGCAGCTTGGCCAGTAGGCAATTTAGCAGTGATGTCTTCTGCCAGTTTTTTGGCTTGTTTTAATGTCAGGTTGCCGGTCATAGCAACAGACGCGTTTGCTGCAACTAGATATTTATTTTTAAAGTCTATCAGTTGTTGCTTCTCAATCGTAGGAACGCTTTCTAGCGTGCCGACTGATGGATGCGCGTAAGGGTGAGTACCATATAGAGCCTCGTTGAAAGCGATACTTGCTAAGCTATTAGGATCTTGTTTTTGTTGCTGCAGGCCTACCAACAGTCTTGCTTTATTGCGAGCTAGAACTTGCTCGTCAAAGTTAGGTTCACTCACCATCTGTGTCATTAAGTCAATGGCTGGCAGGAGATGCTTATCATCAGATAGGCTACGCAGTGAAACAATAAACATATCCTTATAGGCGCTACTGCTTAGATTGATGCCCAACGTTTCCACTGCACGAGTAAATGCATTTTCATCTAGGCTTTTTGAGCCCTGTTCGAGCATCGTCGCTGTCATATTCGCAATACCGAAACCATCCTTTTTGATACTACCATCACGCGCGCTACCAGCATTAAAACGCAAATCAACATCGACAATTGGCAAGGTGGTCGTTTGTACAAACATAACAGGTACGCCAGACTTGGTCTTAAACTGTTGAATGGTCGGTACGGTGACTTTTAAAGGTTTGTCATCGGCTAAGCTGGTCAGTTTAGATAGAGCAGCAATTGGCGCACTTGCATCGACTGCAGCAGGTGCCCGGTAATCTTCAGCAGCTGTTGTATCAGCTTGAGCAGTAGTAGCCAAGACGCTAAAAGCGAGAATTACGCTAGCACTGAGGTAGGCTCGCTTTTTAGATGCGATAGTGCTTCTTACAGAAGGTGAAGCAATCTTAAAAGCTTGTTGTCTGACTTTATAGTCGTATTTATTCTGAATCATGAGTTTCTTCTTATTAAGAATACGGTGTTATGGTCATTTCTATGAGACGTTTGATAATAGGCAGCGACTATTTCGCTGAGGTTTTATTGTCTTTAGGTGGTACGACATGCATCACCGTTAAGTTGTCCTTGACCAAATATTTTTTACTGGCAGTTTGAATATCAGCCACACTAATACCGTCGAGCTTAGTTGGCAACTTAGCAAGCAGTCTGTCATCTAGACCGATAGATTGTAACGAGCCAATCATACGTGCCTGTCCTTCCATGCTGTCTTGCGCATAAATCAAACCAGTAACCGTATTGGTCTTGGCGCGACTGATCTCGTCATCGGCAATAGGATCGGTTTTTAGCTTTTCTATTTCCGAAGTTATAGCTTGTTGTGCTTGCTCTAAGCTGACGCCTTCACGCGGTGTTGCTTGAATCAAAAACAGCCCATCACCGCGATCTAGCAAGTCGTAAGAAGTACCAACCGTCGTCAATATACCTTGCTCACGTATCAGTCGACTCTCTAAGCGTGCAGATAAGCCGCCATCGAGCACATCTTGCGCAAGTGACAGGGCATAAGCTTGTTTTTCATTGTTGGTGCCTGCCGTGGCAAGGCTTGGCACGTTGTAACCCATCAGTAGAACGGGCACTTGAACGGCTTGCTCAGAGTCTACCTTTTGATAACCACGGAAGCCTTTTTGAGTCACAGAGGTACGTTTGGGTAGGTTGCTTTTTTCTAAATCACCAAAGTAACGTTTGACTTGAGTAAGTACTTCTTGTGGTTGCACGTCGCCGACGATGACTAACGTTGCATTATTTGGTGCATACCACGTCTTATACCAATTTTTTAGATCTGAAAGTTTAATCGATTCTAGCTCGTTCATAGGTCCAATGACAGATTCGCCTTTTGGGCTGTCAGGTAAGGCCAGCAGACGAAATGACTCATACGCTTTAGCAAGCGGATTGTCATCAGTACGTTGGCGACGCTCTTCCATGACCACTTGATGCTCTTTAGCAAATTCTTTGTCATCAAATATAAGGTTTTTCATGCGATCTGCTTCAAGCTCTAGCGCTAACGGCATACGATTGGCAGGGAATAGCTCGTAGTATCCGGTATAGTCATAGCTGGTAAAGGCATTATTGACACCACCAAACTTAGCAATTAGCCGCTCATAATCATCACTAGAAACGTTGGTCGTGCCCTTAAACATCATGTGCTCGAGTAAGTGAGAGATACCGCCTTTATCAAGAGGCTCATCTGCCGAGCCCACTCGGTACCAGATTTGTGTCATAGCGACTGGGGCACGGTGGTCTTCTTTTATGACGACTTTTAGACCATTTTCTAACTGATATTCATGTCGACCTGACATGTCCATTGTCAACTCAGACGGCTGAGTGTCTTTGCTCGTTTTATTTTCATCTGATATGTTTTGAGCCAAGCTATCTGTTGCGATTGAGCTTGTCACGGTTGCAGAGTCAGTAGGCATCGTATTGGTTTGACACGCAGCAAGTGACGCTGCTACTGCTAAGGCACAAGCCATGCGTAATGGCGCAGCTGCTAGAGGTAAAGACAATGGCATGATATGGTCTACTTATATAAAATAATAATAGAAGAATTAAATGCTAATCATAGTGATAGCAGGCATTACAAAGAGGTCTGAGCACCAACCATAACACTAGCAGTCGGTCTGAACTCTTGCGTCGTGGTGCAACCTGTCACCAATGTAGTCGTCGTTAATAAAACAGCCACACTGATGCTGCTGATTTTCTTATAGTGCTTAGAGAGTAATGACATAACGGATTCCTAATAAGTTTTTATCGAATAAGTCTTGGTAGAGTAGGCGAAGTCTGACAAGTAACAGGTCAGAATTTTGTGTCTAAACCTTAAGCAAAACTTTCTCAAATCATCGAGTGATTTTTTAAACAGATAAATTTTGACGATAGTCTAATAGGGTAAGGGCTGAGCATGACTTGAATTATGCTAAAATAGGTCAAAATTAGATGTCATGTCGCTCGTAGCCAGATGACAACCTATGAATCCATTAACAATAAACAAATAATTGATCGTGATAACTTTTAGGGCAAATTTATGAACAACCCAAACAATAGCAACCGCGTAGTCATTAACCTTGATGCTGGTCTTGACGACTTAGATGACGATGATATTACCTTACCCAGTCTACCGGTGCAATCTGTGCCCATTATTGATGAAACAGAAAATATTGCTCCGCAAAAGGACAGTATGGTAAACCAAGACGTCTCTAGTAATGATGCTGCGGACAATATTGCTTTAGCGACGCCAATTGTTATGACAGAAGAGCATAATGTCCCTAAAGGTAATTCTGAAAGCTTTTCAAGCGCTACAGAGACAGCCGCTGCTACAAGTCAAACTAATACTGCGTCAACCATTCCTGCTATGCCATTGCAAGAGCAATTGGGTGATACACCAAGCGTAAACCCAGTGGCTGACAGTAATGTACAGGCAGCTACTACCAAAGAGCCTGCTACAGAGTTACAAGAGTCACAAGAGACTAAAGAAAATAAGAAAAAGGGCAGCTGGTTTAACCGTATGAAAACGGGCCTCAGTAAGTCACGCAAAAACTTAGCCGAAGGCATGGTCAGTATCTTAATCGGTGGCAAAGAGATTGATGACGAGCTCTTAGAAGAAGTCGAAGATCAGCTATTGGTAGCCGATATCGGCGTCAACGCGACGAACCGTATCATCAAGAGCCTTACCGAGCAGACAGATCGTGGTGACTTGATTTACGCACACTCTCTATATAAAGCATTGCAAAGTGAGTTGGTTGATATCCTCACACCAAAAGTTGAGCCATTGGTGATTGATACTAGCAAAAAGCCGTTTGTTATATTGGTAGTAGGTGTCAATGGTGTAGGGAAAACTACAACGATTGGTAAGCTTGCCAAGCGTCTGCAGGGCGAGGGTAAATCAGTCATGCTGGCAGCGGGTGATACGTTCCGTGCGGCAGCTACTGAGCAGTTACAGATTTGGGGCGAGCGCAATCATATTCCAGTGGTAGCGCAAGGTCATGGTTCTGACAGCGCTTCTGTCATTTTTGATGCGATGCAGTCAGCCAAAGCAAAAAATATCGATGTGCTCATTGCCGATACTGCGGGACGTCTGCAAAACAAAACGCATTTGATGGCAGAATTGGAGAAGGTCGTACGTGTCATGCGTAAGGCGGATCCAAGTGCTCCGCATGAAGGTATGATTGTGCTGGATGCTGGCACGGGTCAAAATGCTATCAACCAAGTCGAACTGTTTAATAAAGTTGTGCCACTGACAGGCATCACCATTACTAAGCTAGACGGTACTGCTAAAGGTGGTGTGGTGTTTAATATTGCCGAAACGACAGATGTGCCTATCCGTTATATTGGTGTGGGTGAGTCGATTGACGACTTACGTTCTTTTAGTCCGAAGCAATTTGTCGCCGCCTTATTCGAGACCGACGATAAAGAATAAGAGAGCCAGTTTTATCTGGTAAATTATTTTGAAGACAATAGGGAAGTAGACGCTATGATAGTTACCACAGCAGCCTTTGGGTCACATCGATTAACACTGATTGCTCGTGTCAATGTGCATGGTCAGCCTATGCTCGTTGAAGCCAACTGGCTGCTGGCAGGTAACTCATGGCATAGCTCAAAATCTGTACCTAAACTTAAAAAGTACTATGGTCTGACAGATGAAGACTTTACTTTTATAGATAAAAATAGCCTAAGCATGAATGAGCCTGCTCAAGCATTATTAATAGAAACGATTTTCCAGCTCAAAGACTATGCTAATGGTAAACGTAAGACGTTGGATTTACCTTTAGACTTCTCTATGGGTACTGAGTTCCAGCAAAGAGTATGGCAGGCACTACAAGGTATTGAGTACGGCGAAACCATCAGCTATGCCACACTCGCGCAGCGTGTCAACAGTCCAAAGGGATTCCGTGCGGTTGCGCAGGCCAATGGCAAAAATCCTTTTAGCATTATCGTGCCTTGTCATCGAGTGATTGCGAGCGACGGTAAGCTTGGTGGCTATACAGGCGGGCTAGATAAAAAAGAGTATTTACTAGCACTAGAAGGAAGTTGGACGTAAAACTAAATCTATCTTAATAAAAAAGGGCCAAATACTTTTAGCATCTGGCCCTTTTTACTGAACAATTAATAAGTTTATGCTTCAAGCTGAGCCATGACGTCAGCAGAGAAGTTCACGTTAGTATAAACTTCTTGCACATCATCAGCATCTTCTAGCATATCAATCATCTTCATGATCTTTTCAGCATCATCGACATTGTCGATCTCAGCCGTGGTAGATGGTGACATAGTGACCTCGGCGTTGTCAGAAATCAGACCAGCCGCATTAAGGGCATCTTGGACTTGACCGAAACTTTCCCATTCTGTGATAACGAGTAAGCTTTCGCCATCATTTTCAATATCAACGGCGCCCGCATCTAGTGCAACGAGCATGACTTCATCTTCTAAGCTGACATCGTTAAAAGTGATTTCGCCACGTTTGGTGAATAGATACGCCACTGAGCCTGATGTGCCAAGATTACCATCATTCTTGGTAAAAGCATGACGTACTTCGCTGACAGTACGGTTAAGGTTATCAGTCATGGTTTCGACCAATACAGCCACACCACCAACACCGTAGCCTTCGTAACTGACTTCTTCCATATTCTCATTATCACCGCCGCCTGTACCACGGTCGACAGCACGATTGATCGTGTCGCGCGTCATATTGACGGATAGGGCTTTTTCGATAACGGCACGTAAGCGTGGGTTTTTGTCAGGATCGGGATCGCCTTGTTTGGCAGCTGAAACGATTTCACGAATAATTTTGGTAAATATCTTACCCCTTACTGCATCCTGACGGGCTTTACGGTGTTTAATATTTGCCCATTTTGAATGGCCTGCCATATAACATCCTTAAGTTCTACGTACTATTTTTATGGGTAAAAAAAGTGATTAACAACAACCTTCGATATCTGATTGCCTGATTTTATACTATCATTACTTTGTCTATTTGAGGTAGTAGCGCTACTGGCACGTTAACGATTTGTATGTTGTTGAGAGTGCTTTTTTGCTACACTGTGGCAACTTATAGATTGTATTCACTGTGATAGGTGAGCGATATTATAAACCAGTTTTAGCTATTTTGACCAACTTGCCCTTATCCATCACATTTTAAGTCATTGCGTGCTATCAAGCCATTGATTTTATAAAGTACTGATTCTATGAAGCAACCAACCGCCGAAGCTCTTACACACTTGCGTAACCGTACGCATATCATTATTGAAGGCACAGATACTCGTCTGGGTAAGCTCTTTGATATTGTATTGCTGATTGCAATTTTAGCCAGTGTGGCGGTCGTCATGCTTGATAGTGTGCTATATATGCGTTTGCAGTATGGCACGTTGTTCTTTTATGCAGAGTGGTTTTTTACTATTTTGTTTACTATTGAGTATGCGTTAAGGCTGTTTTCAGCACCCAACCGCTTACGCTATGCTTTTAGTTTCTTTGGAATAGTAGACTTACTGTCTGTATTGCCAAGTTATTTGAGCCTAATGTTTGTAGGCGTACAGTATCTACTCGTGATACGGGTATTACGTATTTTACGTGTGTTCCGCGTTCTTAAGCTCAAGGCCTATATGCAGCAGGCTGGGTTTTTGGCATCCGCATTAAAAACCAGTCAGCAGAAAATTACGGTTTTCTTCCTATCGCTTGTATTGTTGGTAACCATCTTTGGTTCGATTATTTATGTGGTAGAAGGGCCGGAGAATGGATTTACCAGTATTCCACTGTCTATCTACTGGGCAGTTGTCACGATGACTACGGTTGGCTACGGTGATATGTCACCCAAGACACCGCTTGGGCAAGCAATTGCAACCATGGTCATGATCACAGGTTACTCGATTATTGCGGTACCAACAGGTATTTTCACATCAGAGCTAGCACGTAACATGCGTCCGCAGCTCAACCCGGTGACTTGTCCAAACTGTGGTAAATTCGGCCATGCAGTAGGGGCAGACTTTTGCGATCGTTGTGGACACGCGCTACATATCTAAAGATAGATTTAATCGTGACAGTCAACATACCTAATACGCATCTACGCATCAATGTATTCATCAACCAGTGGTGACAGGTCGATCTCGACGCCTAGATTGACCAGATTCCAGTATTGTCCTGATACAGTACGATCTAGCATCATAGTGGTGGCTGAGGGTTGAAACTGACCAAAGTACTTCAAAGACGTACGCATCTGTGCAATGGCCTCGTGATGTACTTGGCTGCTGCCAAAATCAAACTCGCCTTCTTGATAGGGGCTAATGGATAAAGGTTTGAGTCCGATTGATAGCCACTTTTCATAAAACTCACCAGGGATGTTTTTGTCATCTTCGCGGCGAATATCTAGGGCAATCAAATCTTGTTCAAGTGCAGTGACGTCACCTCTTAGCGCATGTTTGACAAAGCGTTTGAATAGCTGCACTTCGCTATCACTATAACTGCGGATACCCCCAAAATCATATGCCACGACACTACCGTCATGACGGAACGCGAAGTTACCTGGATGAGGGTCGCAGTGCATACGGTATAAGCCAAATAGCTGACCTGCGGTAAAATTAAACAAGCGCTCTGCTATTTTTTGTTTGATGTCATTGTCCCATGTCGCAGCGACAGTCAATGTTTCTCCCATCTCTTCGGTCAACGTTAAAATCCGTCTAGAAGAGTGGCTACTAATCACTTTGGGAATAATAAGGCCTTCATCTTCTGCATGAAAAGCGCCGAATACGCGTAAGTTATGAGCTTCTTTAACATAGTCTAATTCATCGTGCAGACTCTGGCGAATCTCATTAAAAAGCTGCTCTTGTAGTTGCTTACTCATATTGAGCACGCCAGCTATTTTTAATGCCATACGTACTTGTTTGAGATCGCTATCACAGTTTTCATCAACATCAGGATACTGGACTTTGACCACCACTTTTTGACCCGATGGCAACGTCGCTTTGTGCACTTGTCCAATGGATGCTGCGGCAAAAGGTGTCTCTTCAAACTCGCTGAATAATTCTAAGATAGGCGCTTTCAATTCACGTTCAACTTGAGCTTGTATTTGCGCATACGGCATTGGCGGCGCATCTTTCTGTAGCTTTTCGAGTGCTGACGCAACCTCAGGCGGGAATACATCCTTATATTGTGAAGCAATCTGTCCGACCTTCATCACTGCGCCTTTCATCTCACCCAACGTTTCGGCAATTTGAACGCCCACGTCTTGCATCAGATCTGAGCGAGCTTGCAGACGTTTTTCTTCGTCACTTGAGAGATGCTTAAATGAGTTTTTAGCGGCTTTGCCAGCAATACTCGCTGTCATGCCAGCGAGTTTCATAAAGCGTTTTCCGGACGATTTTGCCATTCATGTCACCGTATAATGGGTTGTTTACTCAGTCGTAATTCTATTATTTTAATTGCAGGATTACTGTTTGACTAATGTGTGAAAACGCGAGTAATCATTGATAAAAAAGTAAGCACAGTCATATTATTTGCTTGTGTCAACTGCATACATAGTGCTCAACCAGTAATCAAGCGCCATTTGATAGCCTAATTGTCCCAAGCCGCAAATGACTCCTACCGCAACGTCACTTAGATATGAATGATGACGGAAAGGCTCACGGGCATGAACATTGGATAAATGTACTTCTATAAATGGCTTTTGGGTGGCCAATAGCGCATCGCGCAGAGCCACTGAAGTATGCGTAAATGCAGCCGGATTGATAATAATAGCGTCAATTTGGGCAGATTTATCCGCCAATAATCCATGATGCTGAATGTCGTCTACTAGCTTACCTTCATGGTTGGACTGTATACATATTAACTCTACACCGTGGCGAGCGGCGTGCTCAACTAGTTGCTTTTCTATATCAGCAAGTGTCGTATGACCATAAATGTGCGGTTCCCGCTTGCCTAGTAAATTCAAATTTACGCCGTTTACCAGTAGTAATTTATAAGTCAGTATTTGATTTGAATTTTCGTTAGTCGATTGTTCGGCTGTTTTTGATGGAGTAGAGGAGGTCATAATGGTCTCGGTAACTATTGAGCGATGTTAATAATTTATAATAATATATGAATAATTTAAGGCGCGAGCTGCCAAGCTAAATTGGCTTCAACGCATTTTGCTCTTTATCATAACAGCTTGCCAGCTAGGTTATAAAAATTTGTCTAAAAAATTATCTAGATATCAAAAAGCATATTAAAAGTCTTTATGTTGCTAAAAACCCGTGCTATGATATTTTTTATGCAATAAATATTGCAAGTTTGTTGCTATCATCAAATTTCATGACAATAAGCGCGTTTAGCGAATTCGTTATGGAAGCACTATGTAGGTAATTGAAGTACTACATAGACGATGGTAAGTAGAGTAGTAATACTCTTAATTTTTGATTTCATAATCTTAGACCCTGTTTATATGCAATGTCGCAAAGGAAGCTAGGGCTAAGCGGACTTTTTTAGGAAGTAATATTATGTCAGCTCGTGAGCAAGGTATCGTTAAGTGGTTTAATGACTCAAAAGGCTTTGGTTTCATTCAACGTGACAGCGGAGAAGATATTTTTGTCCATTTCCGCGCGATTCAGGGTGATGGCTATCGTTCTCTAAAAGATGGCGAAAAAGTTGAGTTCAGCGTAGTAGAAGGTGACAAAGGTCTGCAAGCTGAAGAAGTCAGAAAGATAGAAGAGTAATTTACTCAGACATTAAAGCGGTTTAGTTATAATGTCTGTACAAACTACTGATATACTACTGAGTCAAGCCCATCTTATCTTACCTATGTTGAGTGAACTGCAGCATATTTGGTAGGATTGGATTTGGGCTTGGCTTTTTTTATGCCTATATGTCTGATGGTTTCCCACAGACTTAATAAAGCTACTCTTACTGATTACGGTTTAAACACTACATTTGACACTATAAAGGTTCATTGTGAGCTTATTTATAATTAATAAAATACAAGTAATTCACTTAAAAGGATATTTTTTTGAGCAATTTTACAACGTTTACTGATTTGCCACTTTCAACAGCGACCCTGCGTGCAGTAAGTGATCTAGGCTTTACTGAATTGACGCCCATTCAAGCAAAGATACTACCGCATACATTGGCACATCAAGATGCTATCGGACAAGCACAAACGGGCACAGGGAAAACAGCGACCTTTCTACTGACTATTATGGAAGCCTTGCTTAAGCGTCCATTTACCAATGACGAAGAGCGCTATCTTGGTGAGCCGCGCGCTGTGGTCATGGCGCCAACTCGCGAACTGGCTCAGCAAATATTTGATGACTGCATTGCATTAACCAAATATACCTCGCTACATAGCGTCTGTATTATGGGCGGTACTAACTATGAAACTCAGCAACACGAGCTTGAACGTCAATACGTTGATATCTTGGTAGCGACGCCAGGCCGTTTAATTGATCTTGCTAATAAAGGTATGGTGTATCTAGATAGAGTAGAGGTACTGGTACTCGATGAAGCCGATCGTATGTTAGATATGGGATTCATTCCTGATATCAAGCGCCTAGTTGGTCGAATGCCTGCCAATACCGATCGCCAAAGCTTGTTGTTTTCTGCAACCTTTAACCAAGATGTGATGAATTTGGCCTATCGTTGGTTACATGAGCCTCAGTTTGTTGAAATTGAGCCTGAACACAAGACCAGTGAATTAGTAGATCAGCATTTTTATTTGCTGACAGAAGATCAAAAGCTAGACGCCTTGCAGCGTATTATCAGTGATGAAGCAGTAGAGAAGGTCATCGTCTTTGCCAATCGTAAAGACCAAGTAAAGCGTCTGTATCACAAACTGCGTCAAGCGCATAATATTGTGATGCTCTCGGGCGATGTCATTCAGCAAAAACGTGAGAAGTACTTACAGCGTTTCAAAGATGGTCACGCGTCTATCTTGGTGGCGACAGATGTGGCAGGGCGCGGTATCCATGTTGATGATATTAGCCACGTGGTTAACTTTACTTTGCCTGATCAGCCAGATGATTATGTACACCGTATTGGTCGTACGGGCCGTGCGGGTCAGACAGGTATTAGTATCAGCTTTGTGAGTGAGGATGATGCTTTTAATATACCGGCATTAGAGAAGCATTTAGAAACCAAGTTCACGCTTGAGCAATGGCAGGAATAGTTGCTATAAACTGAGCATTATTTAACAAGCAAAAGCCCTCAATATCAAAAATGGTATTGAGGGCTTTTTTATATGCTAAGTGCTAATAGTATCTGTTTAGATGACTTTATTGAGCATGTTCCATCATCTCAGTATGCTCATGGTGATTCATGTCCATTGATTCATCACTCATGTCATGCATGCTATGGTCCATATGGTCGTCCATATCCTGCATGTTGTGATCCATGTCTGCTGCCATATCCGTATCATGATTCATTTGGCTCATATCATGAGAGCCCATATTGGACATCATAGCAGCGTGGCTACCATGATTCATCTCACCATGGCCGCCATGCATATTTGCCATGACCATCGGCACGACCGCTACTGCCAAACCTGATATTACCATAACCGCGCCGTTTAGCTGTCTTAGGCGAAAACGTCCAATCTTATCACGTAGCCAACCGACCGTCTCATGCGTCGCAACCAACATCGGTATGGTTCCTAAACCAAAGACAAACATCAACGCAGCACCGCTTAATGGATTGTGAGCAACGACCGCAATTAGTAGAGCGCCATATACCAAACCACAAGGCAAAAAGCCCCAAAGCAACCCTGCTGTTAATGCGCGCGGAAAAGTATTAAGTGGAAATACCTTTTGACGCAGTGGGCTAAGGTATTGCCAAAAGCGCATACCAAAACGTTCGAGCTTAGTCAAAAACGGCGCACCAAGCATCGTCACACCGACGAATACCAGTACCAATCCTAATAAAATACGCGGTGTACTATTACCCATCATCAATGGCTTTAATACGGTAATACCGATTAGCCCTGCAATTAAACCCAATAATGCGTAACTCGTTAAACGCCCAAAATGATACGTGGCCACCAAAGCACGACGTTTGGCGGGGCTGACATCTTTCATAGACAGACCAAATGCGGTCACAAGACCGCCACACATGCCTAAACAATGCGGTGAACCAAAGAATCCCATTAGTAATGCCGCCACAAGTAAAGCGATGGTCATGAATGCGTCTCCTAAGAATGGTAAAGGGCGAACTTGCTAGTGCTGAATTATTTAATAAAACGGCACCAATAAATTACGCATTTATAAGGCAGATAAATTAGATTTCTGAATCTTTATTTATCTCAGAATGATCGTTATTTCCATCAGTTGCGGCTGTTTCATCTTGTTGCTGAGTAGGTGCTGAGCGTTCATGAGCCTGCATGGTTTGGCGGCGTTCTTGACGGTCATCCAATATAATACGCTGTGATGCATTGTCCAGATCTTCGAATTGATTTGACTTGACCGCATAACGCACCGCCCAGATGGCAACCACAAATAGCATGAGACTTAATGGGATTAATAAAAATATACTGAGCATGGTAACTCTCTTCAATAGCAGTGTCTTTTATTATTATACACCTATCGCAAATGTAGTGGATGATCGGTAGCATTTAGAACGAGTCTCTCAATAGTATCGTATACATCTTTAACGTTTATTCGTCAGAGTTTTTTGTGGCATTGCCTCTTGGGGTCAATAGCTGCTGCGAAGTCACATCATTGGCATGGCGACAGTCCATCTGGGGGCGTATCACATCGCGCAGGTAGGCTGCGACCTCATAGACAGCGCGCCGTGAGTGACTTAAGTTGTGGGCAGGCTTCATCCAGTCGCGTCTAACTGGTAATGGCGCAGGAAGTGGTGTGCTGTTAATACCATTTAAGGCAAACTGTCTGCGTGCACGCGCCATATGATAGCTATCAGTAATCAGATATACATGGCGTAGCGGAATACGTTTAGCCGTAAAACGGGCGTTTTCACACGTATTCATGCTGGCATTTTCACTGATCAGTCCATCGATACCGTGTTCCATCAACCATTGACCGAGCCATGGAGCTTCAGCGCCACTCAGTACAATCGGTAGAGGTAAGTCATGGTAAGCGCCTGCAGCGGTACGGGCACGATTGAGACTATAGCGATTTAGGATAATTTGGTTGTTGTGGTCATTGGTCAGACCGCCGCCTAAGACTACATAGGCAGTAGGCGGTGAGCTCATTGCAGCAGAAGGCATATCAGGTAGTGGCAATAGAGAAAAGATATAAACGATTGCTTGCGAAAACAGCGGAGTAAATAGGCTAATAATCACTAAAATGACAGACGTGGAGCCTAGTATAAAAGTAATATTGATAATGCGAAAAAGCGTCACCATGCGTTCAGAAAACCGCAAGTAATATCGCCATAATCGTTTAGATAATAGCCGCTTAGACCATGATTTTTTAGGCCACATGCTCAGCATATCCAATTGAGCCATCAGCATTTACCCAGACTGGCTCACGTGACAATTGAATGGCAAATTTTTCATAGACAGTAGCAGCGATATGTTTCTGCGCTATGGCTACATCCTCTTGTGTGGCTTGCTGAGGTGTATGGTTGGTCAATACTAGTGCTTGCTGTTTATGCGTAAAAATAGGTGCAATGCCGCCCCCTTTTAACCCTGCTTGCTCAATGAGCCAGCCTGCGGCAACCTTTACCATTGCATCAGGCATCGCGTAACCAACGATAGCTGGATAAGTTGCTTGCAGCGCTGTGAACCGCTCCTGAGCGATAATAGGGTTTTGAAAAAAACTGCCACAATTAGGTAGCTGTTTTGGGTCAGGCAGCTTTTGTTGTCTAATATCTATAATGGCTTGCATAACATCATGAGGCATCGCTTGCTCGCGCCCTTGTTGCTCCGCATAGCGCTGCGCCACAGTCTGTACATCGCCATAACTGGCTAAAATATTGGCAGGATTAGTATGTAATCTGAAACCCACACGGCTAATAAGCCATGTGTTTGGCGTACGTTTAAAGATACTGTCACGATAGCCAAATTGGCAATCAGCAGCTGACAAATGGCGCCAAGTTTGTGTCGGCAAATGATAGGCGCGTACATACTGTAAGCGGTCTTCTAATTGTACGCCGTATGCACCGATATTTTGTATGGGTGCAGCGCCTGTCAGACCCGGTATTAAGGCAAGATTTTCTAACCCATACCAACCTTGATTGACCGTATGTACGACCAAATCATGCCAGTTTTCGCCAGCCATTACTTCGATATCGACATAATCGTCAGTTTGTTCGGTCAGATGAATACCACGCATCTTTGGCTGCAGTACTATGGCTTTCAAATCGGCAGGCAATAAAACATTACTACCGCCAGACAGTACAAACAGTGGTAGCTTGTCTGCTGTATCCTCTATATAAGCTGCCATAAAACTGTCAAGCTGCGCCTCATTCTCTAATGTCACGACAGAATCAGCAACACAGGCCAATGCCATAGTATTGTCGTGTGACAAGTCGATTGAATCATTGACTACGGCAGTCGCTGAAACATTCGAAACATCAGAGCTGATGGTAGACTGAGTACTGTGGTCAAGGCGTGAAGCTTGGGTCATAACATAGCCTATGTGGCAAAAGGATAATAAATGATAAGGTAGCTATAGTTGATTCAATTTAAAAGAGATACAAGGCAACTGAGTGCAGACGTAACTGTGATACTTCAAGCGAGGTTAACGCTGTAGCTCTTTTATAGAGGATTAACCATATTATAGAGGATACCGGATGCAAGAGTAGCAGAAATATAGACAGTATGGCTAGCAGGCTTTCCAGCTTTCTATCCAAGCTTGGGCGCTTGATTCGATACGCTCGATCACTTCTTCAAAATCATCGTTATCGCCCTTATAGGGATCTGGCACATCACTGCCGCAATAGGTAGGGTCTTCTTCACTGAACAGTGCTAGTGTTGCCAAATTATCCTCTGACTTTGCTGTAATGCTGTCTTTAATAGCTTGTAGATCAGCTAGATTCTGTGAATCCATGGCTAAGATTAAATCAAAATCACGAAAGTCATTGGCACTGACTTGACGAGCGACCAGCTTATTAATTTTGTAGCCGTGTGACTTAGCATGACGTTGTGAGCGAGCATCAGGCGCACTACCAACGTGCCAATCACTGGTGCCTGCTGAGTCTACTTTTATAGATAGTCCAGCAATCGCTGCTTGCTGACGAAAAACTTCTTCAGCAGTAGGGGAGCGGCAGATATTTCCTAAACATACCAATAATACAGACGAGGGAGTACAGGCTTTCATCAGCATAATATGACCTTCTATAACAAAAAAAACATGCTATAAGAGACCAGCATTGTTAATGCGGCTTTTATTAGCATGCAATCGATTGAATCAGCTGCTAGCGTAACGCTTAATGCTTGGAATGGCAAGGATAGAGACTAAACAATAGCGTCATTTAACAATGAAAATTTGGCCATATGATGCATGGCCAAAAGGCGAAATAGTGAAACGGTTTTAATCTTGATTACTTTTAAAACGTTGTAGATCGCGTCGCTCTTTTTTGTTGGGTTTGTTGTCAGGACGAGCAAGGTTGGCTAGTTTGCGCTGTTCGGCATAGTAAGCACGGCGCGTCTCGCTTTCTTTGGTCTCTGAATATAGTACCTCAGCGGCGGTCGCATTGCCACGCTGTGCAGATAGCGCCTCAACAACGACCGTCTTTTCAGTCATAGCGGTCGCTGAGCCTTGACGAATGGTTAGCTCATCTCCGACTGAAATCTCTTTACTGGTTTTTACCCGGCTACCAGCATAGTGCACGCGTCCACTTTCAATCGCTTGTTTGGCTAGGGTGCGTGTACGATAAAACCTAGCTGCCCAAAGCCATTTATCGAGACGGATTTTCACCAAACCTTGGTTATTATCATCAGCATTAGCATTTTTCTTCATAAGAGTCACTCTGCATTCGTTTTTATATTAAATCATAGTTTTATATAAATAATATTAGGGCAACTTTACTATTTGCAAATGTATTTTTGTGATTGTAGTGCTTAGGACGTGTTCCCAGTTCAAACGTTTATCACCATTTTTAAAATAGGGACATTCCCTAGTATCGGGTTATATGATGCAAAAAGCGGCTAATCATAAGAGAAGCCGCTTTTGTTATTCATCTTAGGAACATACTCTTAGGAGGTTATCTTAAAAACAACTGATAGCCAATGTTGTCATTGACCGTGGCACAGTCATAACCAATATCTAAAAGCGCGTCTTGTAGCTGACGAGAGTTACCTTCAGAGGCTTGCAGGCCAACCAGCACACGACCTTCAGCAGCACCATGGTTGCGGTAATGGAATAAAGTAATATTGAAGTCATCACCCAATTTTTCTAAGAACGTTAGCAATGCGCCTGGACGTTCTGGGAATACCACTTGTAGCAATTGCTCGTTTTCGACATGAGCATGACCACCAATCAAATGACGGATATGTGATTTAGCGATATCATCATCAGTCAGGTCATGAGCAGTGTAGCCATCGTCTGACAATTGGTTACTGATGGTTTGACGCTCTTTTTCACCTTCTTTTAAAGCGATACCTACGAAGATTGAGGCAGGCTCCATTGAGTCTGGTGATTTTTTGCTGTCAGCGCGGTAGTTAAACTCAGTAATATTACGGCCATGTAGACTACGACAGAAGTTCAAGAAAGCACCTGTTTGCTCGGGGATAGTAACCCCAAAGATGGCTTCTTTTTTCTCACCAATTTCAGTACGCTCAGCGATATAACGCAGGCGGTCAAAATTCATATTGGCACCGCAAATGATGCCGACGCAATTTTTGTCTTGAATATTATTGGCTTCGATATATTTTTTCATACCAGCGACTGACAATGCACCAGCAGGTTCAACGATGCTACGGTTTTCTTCAAAGATGTCTTTGACAGCCGCACACACCTCATCATTGGTACAAGTGATCACTTCAGGCTCAACGATAGGACCTGAGTTATCGCTTTTTTGTGTACGGACAACGTCAAAAGGCAATTCACCAATCTGTGCGACTGCCACGCCATCCACGAACAATCCTACTTGCTCAAGTTTGACACGTTCACCTGTTTCAAGCGCTGCTTTTAGACAAGCTGACTGCTCGGCTTCTACTGCAATCACTTTTACATGTGGTGCCACTTCGCCTAAGAATGCGGCCACACCAGAAATTAGGCCACCACCACCAACGGCAACGAATACATAGTCCATATTACGCCACTGCTGGGTCAGCTCAAGACCGATGGTACCTTGTCCTGCGATGACCAGTTCATCGTCATAAGGCGGAATAAAGGTCAGTCCTTCGCGTTTAGCGCGGTCAATCGCATAGCGATTTGCTTGATCGAAGCTATCACCGTGCAGATCTACATTGCCACCAAGTGCTCTTACCGCATCTACTTTGATGTCGGGAGTCGTGGTTGGCATGACGATGATGTTGTTTAATGATAATTTGCGTGCAGAGTACGCCACGCCTTGTGCATGATTACCTGCTGAAGCGCAAATGACGCCACGCGCTTTTTGCTCATCGCTCAATTGACTGATACGGTTATAGGCACCGCGCAATTTAAAAGACTTGACCGGTTGTAAGTCTTCACGCTTAAATCGAATGTCATTGGCAAAACGTTGGGTCAGCTTGGGCGCCGTTTCAAGTGGTGTTTGAATAGCAACGTCATAGACGGTGGCTTGTAAGATGGCTCGTACCCAGTGTGACAGCATAGTAATCCCTAAACAGAATGAATATAAAAAGTGTAAATGAATATAAAAACGAAATAGATTAGCCTATGCCGATTTTTAGTATCTTGCAAGACTCAATTGCAGTTTTCTTGAGATTTCATGCTCAAATTTACATGAAGTGCAAGTATTTGACGAAGTTAAGTCTTAGGTCGGCAAGATAGGACTCACAAATTAGCGTCATGATGCGCTAACATCCATTAATATCATCGGTTATAATAGCCGCGCATTTTATCTGTTTTAGCCTTTTACTTTTTTTAAGACCATACGTTTATTTTCCAAGGATTTATGATGAGTGATCAGCAAGCACAAAAGCAAGCCGCGGCCAAAGCTGCTCTAAGCTATATCGAAGACGATATGATACTTGGGGTAGGGACAGGTAGTACGGTCAACTGTTTGATTGAGTTGTTGCCACAATTGAAGCTTGCTGGCGCTGTCGCTAGCTCACAGGTGACAGAAGACAAACTTCGTGCGCTTGGTATCGAAATAGTCGATTTAAACTTTGCTGGTACATTGGATGTTTATATCGATGGTGCGGATGAAGTCAATGAACACTTGCAACTTATCAAGGGCGGCGGCGGTGCATTGACTCGCGAAAAGATTGTGGCAGCAGCTTCAAACAAGTTCGTCTGTATGGTCGATGATAGTAAAAGTGTTGATATATTAGGTCGCGCATTTCCAGTACCGATTGAAGTATTACCACAAGCACGTTCTTATGTGGCTCGCCAATTGGCCAAATTGGGCGGTGAGCCAGTATATCGTGAAGACTTTGTCACTGATTATGGTAATGTCATTCTAGATACTTATGATTTGGATGTGAGTAATCCAATCGCGCTCGAAAAAGAGCTAAATAATATCGTAGGTGTGGTCTGTAATGGTATCTTTGCGGCAAACCAAGCAGACGTTCTGCTAAAAGCAGGTGCTAATGGTGTGACAACGCTCACGCGTTAATCTATGATCAAATCATTTGTATAAATAAAAAAGCCGTCCAGATCTGGACGGCTTTTTTATTTAGAAACTTATTTAGGAGTGTGTTAGCAAGTTACCTTACTATTTATCCCACGGTCTTTTTATAGAATAGCCTAAGTTATGCAGGTAACTTGATTTTGTCTTTAAGTAAAAACTCCATCAATGCTTTTTGTGCATGTAGGCGGTTTTCAGCTTCGTCCCAAACGACAGAACGTGGGTCATTAAGCATGTCATGAGAGATTTCCTCGCCGCGATGGGCTGGCAAGCAATGCATAAACACCACTTCAGGGTCGGCTTTGTCTAATAGAGACGGTGTCACTTGATAAGGCGCAAAACGACGTGCACGTGTGTTTTGCTCTGATTCTTGACCCATACTTGCCCACACATCAGTGACAATTAAGTTAGAATCTTTTGCCGCGTCCTGTACGTTTTCTACCAGACTGACGCAATGTGAGAAGCGTTCCATAAGTTTCGGATCAGGCTCAAACCCATAAGGTGCTGCCACGCGTAATTCAAAACCAAACTGATTGGCAGCTTGCATAAATGACGAGCACATATTGTTGCCATCACCGACCCAAGTGACGATTTTATTTTCGATACTACCGCGATGCTCGTAATAAGTCTGCATATCAGCAAGCAACTGGCATGGATGGTAGTCATCGGTCAATGCATTGATAATCGGTACGCTTGAGTATTCAGCAAAAGTTTCAACTTTTTCGTGCCCAAAGGTACGAATCATGATGATATCAACCATGCTAGAAATCACGCGTGCTGAATCTTCTAATGGCTCGCCGCGACCGAGCTGCGTATCGTTTGGTGATAAAAATATGGCGTTACCACCAAATTGACCCATACCGGTCTCAAACGAGATACGGGTACGCGTTGAAGATTTTTCAAATATCATGCCAAGCGTACGACCAACAAAAGGCTGGTATATCTCGCCTGCGTGTTGCATCTTACGCAGTTCGCTTGCGCGTTTGATTAAGTTTTCTAGTTCTTGTTTGGTTAAATCAGATAAGGTTAAAAAATGGCGCAAACTCATAGTAATCCTAGCAGTCGATCGCAGTCAGTGAAACGTCATCAGTCTTCAATAGCATCGCGTCAGTGCGTTACTGGGTTGACAACAAACTTTTAGTATAGCGTATTTACTTTCAATGTAAACGTTCATTTTTATCAAGATCAAATGGCTTGCCAAATAGACCGAAATCACATTAGCAAGCCACAATATCTTATATGCTAATGACTGTGCCGCTAATGATTATGCCTGTGTACGGTTTGGACGTATGCTAAGGCGACATAATAGCTCATAGCTAATCGTCCCAGCATGACCTGCAACTTCATCGACACGAGGCGCATCGCCCCAGAGCATGACCTTGCTATCTATAGCAAGACTCTCAGGTGCGCTACTGATATCAATAACAATCATATCCATAGCCACTCGCCCAATCACCGGGCAGCGGTAGCTTTGGCTGTCATTAGCATCCATGACAGTAACATATGCATCATCCGTGACCACACGTGGATAGCCATCGCCATATCCAACGCTGACCAAAGCGGTTCTAGTATCTTGCTGCGCACGCCAGCGACTACCATAGCCAATTGCATCATCTGCGCTAACGGTTTGTAGAGCAATAATTTGAGCACTAAATTCCATCGCGGGCTGTAAGTCTAGTTCTTGTACGCTTTTATCAACGACAGGTGAGCTACCGTATAAAATAATACCTGGACGTACCCAATCATAATGATGTTCTGGGAAGTTGACGATACCAGCAGAGTTGCATAATGAGCCTTGGATATTTGGGCTAATGGTGTCTTTCAAAGTCGCTAGCACGCTTGAGAAACGCTCAATCTGCATTGCATTCAATGGGTGATCGTGGTCATCAGCATTGGCAAAATGCGTGGCTAGAATCAGCTGATAACCCGCTTCATGTAAGCGTTTTGCTGCTGATAGCACACCCTCAGCGTTAAAACCCAAACGGTTCATACCTGTATTGTATTTGAGCCAAGCTACTCTAGTTGCACTGCCAGCTGGTGGGATATTTTGTAGTGCCCATTCTAACTGTGGTCCGTGGTGAATCACGCAGCTAATCTCATGATCAATCGATTGCTGCCACTCATCAGCGCTAAACGCACCTTCTACTAGACCGATGGTTTTCTCCCAACCTAACTGTCTGGCTTCTAGCGCTTCAGTCAACGTAGCGACACCGATACCATCTGCTTGCTGCAGGGCTGGCAAGACTGCCGCTACGCCATGTCCGTAAGCATTGGATTTGACCATGGCCAACACTTTCGATTGGGGTGCACGCTTTTTTACTTGATTTAGGTTATGAGTAAGGGCTTTTGGTTTTATGGTGATAGTGCGCATAATCGCCTTCTGTATGAGTAGAATTATGAAGTTATAAAGCCAGTACTGCATCGATTGAGTTGATGCGGTACTGGCTATTGTATTAAAAACTGGTTATGTAAAATTATTCATTAACCTATAATTGAAACTGAGTTTATATAAGGCTCAGTCTTTGTTAGGGTTAAGTTTTATAAGGTTAATTACTCATCATTCTCAAAACTCACGCCTTGATAGTACTCTGGCGTTAGATTAATAAAGCGGGTAAATTGACCTTCAAAGCCTAAACGAATAGTACCGATAGGGCCGTTACGCTGTTTACCAATAATGATTTCCGCCACGCCTTTGTGGTCTGAGTTTTCATTATAAACCTCATCACGATAGATGAACATAATCAAATCGGCATCCTGCTCAATCGCACCAGACTCACGTAGATCCGACATGATAGGGCGTTTATTTGGACGGTTTTCTAGACTACGGTTAAGCTGTGATAACGCAATCACTGGACATTCAAGCTCACGTGCGAGCGCCTTTAGACTACGAGAAATCTCGGAAATCTCGCCAACACGGTTACCATCTAGACTTGGCACTTTCATCAGCTGAAGATAATCGACTACGATAGCACCCAAGCGACCGTCATGATTTTTGGCGATACGGCGGCAGCGAGAACGCATCTCAGACGGCGGTAGGGCAGTACTATCATCAATATATAAATGCTTTGATTGCAAATGTTGAATGGCGTTCATCATCTTTGCCCATTCATCTTCATTCATTTGCCCAGAACGCAGGTGCGTCTGGTTAATCGCGCCCCATGAGGACAGCAAACGCATGACGATTGATTCAGCGGGCATCTCCATCGAAAACACCACGACGGGCAAATCTTCATTAAACAAAATCCCTTCTGCCAAATTCATCGCAAAAGTGGTTTTACCCATCGAAGGACGCGCAGCGACAATAATCAAGTCACCCGCTTGTAGGCCTTGGGTTTTGTTATTCAATTCAGCAAATGGTGTCTGCAAACCAATCATGCCGTCGGGATTAGATTTTAGCTCTTGAATCTTATCGATAACATTGGTCAAGACAGAAGTGATACCAACAGGTCCGCGCTGTTCCGCACGTTTATTATGCTGCTCATTGATACTAAATATCTTGCCTTCGACATTGTCTAGAATGTCGCTAACGCTTTGGTCTTTTGGATTATAGGCAAGCGTCAGCATGTCATTACCAGTGGTAATCAGTTGACGCAGCGTTGAGAGCTCACGCACACGCTGGGCGTAGGCAGTCAGGTTAAATAAGGTCGCAGGACTTTGGCTCAAAATATCGGCCAAATAACTGTCACCACCTGCGCCTTTTAGTAGCTTTTGCGCTTCTAACCAGTCGTGTACCATGACCGTATCATAAGGCTCATTCACTGCCGCCAAATGAGCAATGGCATCAAAAATGTATTGATGTCGCCCAGCATAAAAGTCATCTTTGGTGACAATATCGGCAATCTTGTCGTACGCCTCTTCGATACTCATCAAAGACGCGAGCAATGCCTTTTCAATATCAATATTGTGCGGCGGTGTCTGATTGAGTAAGTCGTCGGTTTTGTCGTTTTCTGCCATGAGTGCCTAATGAGTTAAAATGGGTATGAAAAAAGATGTCGATGATAGGGCAATACAAACATAGCGCGCCTCTACGATAGAAGTACCAAAACGCGGTTTCAGGTTTGTCTGTAAATGCTACAATCAGATGCGAAAGTTTAACACATAATGTGGTTTTTTAGACTTGATAAAGCACTAAATATGAAGTGATTGTTTTTCATGAACTAAGAAATACCATACAATAACTAAGTATAAAAACTTATAATATCAATTATAAATACAATAAAATCAATAATTTGAACAACATAAGGCTATTGTTATGACAGAAGAAAAACGCCCGCTATTAATCACCACAGGTGAGCCTGCGGGTATTGGCATGGACGTAGTACTAGGACTAGCAACAGAGAGTAAGTTGCAAGACTTTGCTCGGCCAATTTGGGTGACTGCTGATGCTAAAGCCATGCAAACTCGCGCGGAGGAATTGGTTGCAGCTAGCGTTCTCAAAAGCATACCTAGTTGGCATACTATCAATACAGATATAAATGCCGATAACGTCGATGTTAACTTGGTAGATCAGATATCGCAGCAAGATATAGACGCTGATAGTGCTTTCATCCTACTGGATATTCCTTGTGCCGCACCAGTTGTCTGCGGGCAAATCAATATCGCTAACTCAGCGATGGTGGCTCAGCAATTAGATATTGCTCATAAACTGGCAATAAATAATACAGTCGCTGCCATCGTCACTGGGCCATTGCAAAAATCAGCGTTGATAGATGCTGGTATCAAGCTATTAGATGGCACCATGTTTAGTGGTCATACTGAATTTTTTATGCAGCAAAGCGATCGTAAAAAAGTCGTCATGATGCTGGCCAATCAAGCGATGAAAGTCGCGCTTGTCACTACGCATTTACCATTAAAGGACATCCCTGCTGCGATTACTGCCGATAATGTACGCCAAACGGTACAAATTGTCATCGATGATATGCGAGAGAAGTTTGGTCTCACGCAGCCTCGCATCTTGGTTTGCGGCCTCAATCCACATGCAGGCGAGGGCGGGCACTTGGGAAGTGAGGAGATTGAAATTATCAATCCTGTGTTGCAAGAATTCATCGATGCAGGTGTTAATATATCAGAGGCGATGCCAGCGGATACGTTATTTACTACCAGACATTTAACAAACTGTGATGCGGTCATTGCCATGTATCACGACCAAGGATTGCCAGTATTAAAATCGCACGGTTTTGGCGATACGGTCAATCTAACCTTAGGCTTGCCTTATATTCGCACTTCTGTCGATCATGGTACGGCGTTAGACTTGGCAGGAAGCGGCGGTGCGAGTGCGACCAGTTTATATCAAGCACTAAATATGGCTAATGAGATGGCGGATAAGTCACTTATCGATGTACCTGCTGTATAAGTCAGTGCTTATAAATATTTTTCACATAGTACTTAATAATTTTATTATCAGTAATGCCTACCTAAAAAGGCAGCCGCTTAAGACGATTTAGTAAAGTTTTTATCGTGTATGACAGGCAGCATCTGTCTTAAACACAGGCTCGAAAGCCTAGGATCAGGACCCTAAGCTTGTCTGGTGACGGATACCGATTGGTTGATCAGATCCATGGATCCGAACGAGGTTAAGAACGCGACGTTGGACGCATCGGACCCAACACCGATGCGGGCCATTGTGTCGGCACCTGCCATGCCAGTCGGATCAATGAGGTGCCAGCTCCCTTCAAGATAGACCTCGGCCACGGCATGAAAGTCTTGTGGTGTCACATCGGGCGCATAAACGCTCACAAACCTAGCTGGTATCGACGACGCGCGCGCTAGTGTTACGAGAACATGCGCAAAGTCGCGGCATACGCCCTGACGTTGAGCAAAGCTGTCGAGCGCGGTGGTTTGTGCATGGCTCGATCCGGGTACATAGCTAAATGCCGACTCGATCCAGTCGCGCATTGCGGCAATCCGTGCGCCGCCAGTGAGATCGCCAAACTCGGCGTCCACGAAGGCATGGAACTGTTCTGACGGGCAATAGTGAGACGGCATTAAATGCCTGATCGTCTCTCCGGGCAAAAGATGCAAGGGCGTTTGGGACAGTGCCGATATGTCTAAGGCAGGACGGTCAACGGCGATTTCTGCGAGATAAGTGCAGCTAAAATCCCCTTCGGCATGAATCCAAATCCGCTCTCCTATGCCATCATCGGCGGTAACCCGTGAAAAATGCGCAACGTCTGATGTCCAAATCTCGGCTGACCGTACCCGTTGATCCGCAAGATCGGCAGCTTCAATCTGAAGCAAAAGATCCATTGGCTCTGAGAGTCGATAATGGAGGGTGACGTTAAGTTTCAGGATCATATGTGAGTTCCCTAAGGGTATTTATCTGGCGGGCTGACGATCGCGTAGGGCTAAACTGCCTCGACCATATCAGAGACTGGCTTACTTTACTGGAGTCAGACAGCAATGCCTGACAGGGTTAAATTATCATAATAGCGCTTTTCAAACTCAAAAGGTGAAACATAACCAATTGCGTTATGCAGTGGGGCTTTATTAAACCCAAGAAGCGTTAAAAATCGTTTAATTATCGATTTAGTTTTACGCCGCAATCGTTATGATGTCGCCATCTTTGGACCTGTTTCTGTCTGCTAGCACTTGATTTGACGCTACTATTTAGCATAGTCAGAGTTTATATTATATGAATGTAGAGGTAAAAAGTTACCGGGCCGGTTACTCGAAAGCATGGCTCGTCTATCGATAATAATTATTCAAAAACACAGCCTAATTATGAGCTGTGGTATAATTCACCATTATAAAGTCAGTATATCGCTGCCATTACATTATCATCGCCCATTTATCTTTTATACATTAAGACTCTTTTATGTCCAAAACTTCATTTGATGCTCAAACTATTTCTAACAGCTTACGTGCTGCCAAACATCAGCCGCGTAAGCGCTTTGGCCAAAATTTCTTGCATGATACTAGCGTCATTCGCGAAATCGTCGAAAGTATTCGTCTAGAGCGCGATGACAATTTGATCGAGATTGGGCCTGGTATGGGCGCATTGACCGAGCCGTTATTGGCAGAAGTGGATGCAATGACAGTGGTGGAGCTAGATCGTGATTTGGCAGATAGCTTGCGTATTCGTATCGGTGCCAATAGCCATCCAAACTTTGAGATTATCAAAGACAATGCGATGCATGTGGACTACCGTGAGCTATATAGTGAAGAGCGCGGTAAGCTGCGCGTAGTGGGCAACCTACCGTATAACATCTCAACGCCTATCTTATTTCATCTGCTTAGCTATGCCGATGTGATTCAAGACATGCATTTTATGTTGCAAAAAGAAGTGGTCGAGCGTATCACAGCCGACGTGGGTAGCAAGACTTATGGCCGCTTGTCGGTCATTATGCAATATCACTGTGATACAGATTACTTGCTGACCGTTCCTCGCGGTGCGTTTAATCCACCACCCAAGGTGACCAGTGCTGTCTTCCGCCTGACACCGCATATCAACAAACCAGTCGTCGCAAATGATGAAGAGCATTTTGCCATTGTCGTACGTGAGACTTTTAACCATCGCCGCAAGACGCTACGTGCTATCTTCAAAAAATCAACGTTGCTACCGACATTGAGCGAAGACGATTTTGAGGCTTGTGGTATTGATCCGCAGGCACGACCTGAGACACTAAGCGTCACAGACTTTGTGAACCTAAGCAATCATTCACAACAGCTAGACGTATAATGTATTTTTGATACATAAAAGCATGCTACTAACCGTCAATTATAATGGCGGTTTTTTATGCTTTATTTTTATGACTAGTACTTAAGTATTTATTTCTTATCGAGCTGTCTTTAACTATCGTATTTAAATCGTTGAGGTGTTATGAGTTTTCGCCATCAGTATGTTATCGGTGACTTACAGGGTTGCTATGCTGCATATCTACAATTGCTAAAGACACTGGATTTCGATCCTGCCCAAGACAAGTTATGGTTTGCTGGTGATTTGGTAGCACGCGGCGAGGACTCATTGAACACGCTGCGTCATGTCAAAGCGTTGTGTGAGCAAGGCGCTGCGGCAACGGTATTGGGCAATCATGATCTTAATTTGATAGCAGTCTGGCGTGGGGCAGCCAAGCTTAAAAATAAAGACAAAACCGCACCTATCTTTGCTGCGGATGATTGTGATGAGTTGCTCGAATGGTTACGCAGGCAGCCGATATTAGCCTATCCTGATGAGCATACGGTGCTGGTACATGCAGGGATTCCACCGCATTGGAGTATTGAAGCAGCTGCAGGATACGCACAGCAATTAGAAGCTCAGCTGCAAAGCAATTTGGCGCAGCTCGATCAATTACTGCCGAATCTATATAGCAAAGAAGCGGATGAATGGCATGCAGGTATCGAAGGATTTACCAAAATGCGGGCGATTGCTAATTACTTTACGCGTATGCGCTTGTGTAAGCAGGATGGATCGCTTGAGTTTAGCTTTTCAGCAGGTTTAGATGAGGCTATGCCAATCGATTTTTTACCTTGGTTTGAGTGGCAAGTACCGCGCACTCGTAAGATACTATTTGGACATTGGGCTGCGCTAAAAGGCGAAATTGATTTGCCACATGCGCGCGCACTAGACGGTGGCTGCGTGTGGGGTAATTATCTATTGGCTTATAGATTGGGTGACGGCAAAGTAACAACTTCAAGCGCACAGTGCCCGAGTCCATAAAGAGGGTTATAAGCGTCTTAATATATAAGGCTAAATAAACAGTCTGTTATAAGTAGTTCCATTATACCAGTCTATTTTAAGTGGTATGTTAATAGACTTAAAGGGTGAAACATCTGGTTTCGTTGGGGTATGCCCTATAAAAAATTGTATAGCTAACGTTATTTCAGGAAATTCGATAGGCAAATAAAATGAATAATATAGATAAATTAACTGAGCTAAATCACTATTTTTTAAAATTGAGAGAAATTTTACTTCAGGAGGATGAACACAACTATATAAGAGGAATTAATGTAATTATAAATAGAATACAGTACTCGTTAAAATATAACGAAGACGCTAAAGCAACCATTAAAAGCGTTGGAGACACCTACAGTCTTATGAACTCCGGTAATGGTAGCTTTTCGGATTTCTTCATTTGGAGAGAAGACTTTAACGAAAGAGTTGAAGCAAACAAAGTGTTAACAAAGTTGAGAAGTGATATAACTAGTTTGATAGTAAGTGTTGACAATAATTTATTGAATAGCCGTTAGTATCCAACAGTTCGGTGCCTGTATAGCGCACCGATCATGTTCCCACAACAGAGTTTATGACGTTGGATGTCAGAAATCAGTTCTTACTGGTTCTATTTAGGTATAATTATTTAAAACTAGATAAAAATTATATTTTTAAGGTATATGGTATGGAATCTGATACATCATTCTTATTAATAGGAGCTTTAGCAGCCCAAGCTAACACAACCAAAGATACTATTCGTCATTACGATGAGATGGGGTTACTGAAATCTCGAAAACGCCAAGCAGGATCACGCCTATACACTGAATTTCATCCTGAATGTATTGAGCGTATTAAAATGATTAAAGGCGCACAAGCTATCGGTTTTACTCTTAATGAATTTAAAAGACACCTAAATGATCATTTCAATGGCACTCTCAATATTGATAAAGATTTAATTACTATTTCCAAAAAACTTACTGAAGCGAAACGTCAAAAAACTGAGATCATCAATACTATTAACCGGCTTAGTGCTTATTATATTATTCTAGAAGAAATAAAGTCAGACAATATCGGCTTCATTTCTAAATCTGAATGGGAAAAGCGAATAGCGGCGCAGCTCTGCTTAACCTGAATCGCACCGATCATGAATAGAATATGTATGTTAAGTACACCATGAAGTACACTGTGAATATTTCAGCGATTTAAAACGTTGATAACATTAGCCCGCAGCTTAGCATTCAAGTCCTCACTAGGGGACCGAACCAGTGAAGGAACCTGATTGGTTCGGTGTAGGTATATTTTAAAATGAATCCTTCTAGCATTATCGCTTCTACTAGCACGATTAATGACTCCTCTTTCAGAAAAGATTAACATGAGTAATATGCAACGATTGAAATCAACATTGTTAAATAAAAGTAACGGTAAATGGTATCAGAAGGGTAAATGGTATCAGAAGGGTAAATGGTATCAGCGCGACAAGCTATACACAGGCATTATCTTCTTTGATAAACCTGACCATCAACTTGAAGCTTATGAAGTTAAAAACGGAGAGATTGTTAAACCGTATGTCTCACCGTGTCAGATAGGGCTATCTTCACCTATTCAAATAGACTCTTCAGGGTTTTGTAATGAAGATGAAGACGAGTATGGTTGTGGAACAATACCGCAATTTTATCAAGGTAATTTATATCAAGGTATGTCATATACCTTCAACGAAGGTATATGCGATAGAGAGGTCTATACCATTGAAAATGGCGAAACAGAAAATCAAATTATGTGGAAGACAAAACCCCATGAGCCATCCATGTTTGAACTTCGATACGAATATGATCAATCAGGATTCTACTATAGAAATAGTAGAGATGATATAAATTTTGGTTATAGTAAAACTTGTAAAGAAACCAATCGGCTTGAAGATATAGATATTACATATATCCCAAAATTAAATCGTATAAAACGTTTTACAGCTATAGATGATATTATTCACTCAAGAAACTACCTTGATTGCCCCATCCCTGTTCCAGAGATATATGAGCTGATAGAAAATTATCAAAATTTTACATTTGATACATTCATACGTTTGAAGATAAGCGAAGATGTTGCAGAAGATTTGTTTGATAAATGGGCAAAGAACAATAGCTTTATACACGTGGAGTTTATGTACATCACTGGATTAAACGGACTTCATAATTTAGAAATATTTAATGATAAAGAAGAGTTTAGTAGTTTAAAGGAGCTACGTATCAAAGAAAGTGAGGTACTACCTCAAAAAATTGAGCAGCTGAAAAAATATAGTAATAACTTTAAATTGATTATCTATAAATAGATCTATGAGGGCTAAATTGATATTTTTAATATTAGATGTGCATTATCAAACAGACGTGGTACAAAAGCTGGACAGCGCTAAAGTAGCGGGCATACGTTTTCAAGGTATAGAGATTAATGAGATATTAAGTGAGCATACTGTCAACGTAAATAATGTTGCGCCTTATGAGTCAGGTCAGTTCTATAAACGAGAAATGCCTTGCTTACTGGCCTTGATCAACCAAATCAAAGAGCCTTTTGATGTAATTATCATAGACGGCTATGTATTTCTGGATAGTGTTGGCAAAGCAGGATTAGGCAAATATCTGTATGATAACCTAGCTAATAAAAAGCCAATCATCGGTATCGCTAAAAATCATTTTTATGACATTACAGAAGACTATGCTGTTTGGCGAGGGATAAGTAAGCGCCCTCTATATGTCACCAGTATTGGTATAAACATTACAACGGCGAAAGAGATGGTGAGTAAAATGGAAGGTGAACATCGCATACCTAAAATGGCCGCTGATGTAGATAAACTAGGCCGTGTCATCAATTAGAACAGCTATACCTATTGAAAGAGTTTGGACTACAGCCAAACCCTAACTAGGGAACCGCTCTTCTTCCCATAACGGACGTTATGACAAATAACTTTAATATCAACGATTGATCGAGCAAAAACCCACCGCAACTACCTATTTAACTAGGCAGCTTTGGTGGTTTTTTAGGTTTTGGTAAAGGTGTTTTTGCGTCACCAGTCTGCTTGTCATCAGAGTCAGTATGGTGTGGCTCATCACTAACAACATCGTTATCAATCGCACTTATCGTTTTGGTGGCCTTATCGTATTGAATATCATCGGTATAAGGAACGCTGTTTAGTTCGTCATCGACTAAACCATCATCCAGATCCATTACTTTTTCAGGAGAGTTATACGGCTGCGTATGCTCATCTGTCGGCTGCTTTTCATAGTTGATGTCGGTGTTGGTCTGTGAATGTTGAGCATCAGCGTGTTTAGATTCAGGCAGGATTCTGACATCAGACAAACGCCTTACCACATAATTACTTGGTATAGATTTACCATTTTTTTGTGCGGAAGTATCATCAAATATCATGTGACCCTGACTATCGATACGCGCATATTTCATTGGCTTATCACGTGGCCAGAAAAAGTCAGACGGATGGCTAATAATATGGCCAAACACCAGTTTTGTGAGGCGACTCCATTCAAAAAAGCGAACTTCTTTAGAACGTAGGGCGACAAACAGCGCCAGTGAAAAGCTAACGATTAAGTTGACGAGACCAATAAGGGCCACGCCAAGTATAGAAATTAGGATGAGGCTCCAACTGATGTCATCAGCAGATATATTGAATAGTCCGTGTGCCAAGTTTGCTGAAGCAAAGGCAATGTGACGAATATCAATTGGTAGGCCAAAGATATAGCCGATAGTCGCGGTACTACCTAAGAACACCCCGAATAAGAAATTACCCATGATAGCGCCCAAGTTGGCTTCTATAAAACCGCCTAAACGCTGAAGCCATGAGCTAGGCAATATGTATTTCAACAATCTGTGACGTTGTATACGTGCGCCTACGTTGTTATAAACTGCCAAGTTGTCGTAGTAGCCGGCAATCAAACCAGATAAGAACAGATAAACCCCAGCAATGGCAGCATGGGGCAGTGCTAATGAGTGGAACGGGTCGAGATCATGTAGCAAGTGTCCTGCTTTTTCGGTGTCGATCATTGGCGCGCCAGTATATTGCAACCAAGCAAAAGATATAATCAAAGCGACGGGTACGGCTAACATGACGTTACCCATGATAGCGATAAACTGGGTACGCAAGATATCGACGACCAATTCTGATAGCTTAGTCAACTGATGCGATTTTTTACCAGAGCCTTCAGAAATGGTAGAGGCAATCGCAGCTGCGGTCATGGCTGGCTGCTTGGTCGCGACTGTGCCGCGAATAACATGAATAAATACGAAACCCAACCCATAGATCATACTGTTGATGAACGCGCGACCCATGGGTGCGAGCGCTAAGTGGTACGCCAGTATTTTTATAGTTGCCATAAATGCAATGATAAAGCCACCGATAGAGGCTTTTTTGAGCATCTTTTGATAGCCAGCTTTATCGGTACTAATATAATGCTCACCGACGCGGCTGGCATTTTCTGTGACTTTTCGAGAGAGCAGTTTAGTATTGTTATCAATCAAATAACCAATACTATAGCGCTGATTGGCTGTAGTGATGAGCGCCTGTATCAGTTCGATAACAGCGCGATCTCGCTTTTGATTATCGTCTGTGACCAGCTCAGTCAAAATCCGCATACGCTGCAAGCTTTGATCTAGACGCAGCATCATATTAGTCAAACGAATAGAGATACCAGTTTTATAAATCCGCTTGCGTACGGTAGCGACGATATCTTCGCACTGTTCCAGCATAACCAATAGGGGTGCGGGATCGACTGCTTGCTCGGGCGTAATATCTGTCAAGGTATCAAGCTCATGTGCTTGACGATATTGATTGACGAAGAGTACGGCTTCTTGATTTTGTGCAACAAAAGACGCGGAATAGTTCAGTATCTGCGGATAGGCCTCCATCAAATCAGGATGCAAGCCGATACCGCTGATGCGGTAAGACAAAATGATAATAGCATTTAAAATACTGTTTTTTGCGGTAGCGACTAGGTTTAAATGTTTCTCTTCTACGCGAACCAGCTCAACCAGTTTGTCCCATTTTTCCTTTTCGATATTGGCAAGCCAGCGTTCATCAGAGCGCTTATTAAATAAGTAGCTCACCAGTTCAACGACAGAGTCATCTTGTGGTAATAATGGTAAAAACCGATGGCCAATCAAACGGCGTAAACTGTTAAAGAACCCTTGATCGGACATGATACCAGTGTCGGTATACAGCGCGATTTGTCGATATTGGATAATCAGTTTTAGCACAAAACTAGACAGCCCATCACCATATTCTGGATGCTGATGTATGATATCAATAAGGGATTGAATTTTTTCGTTGGCCAATGCAGGTTCTTTATCACTGACTCGTAGCTCATCAATCAAGCGTTTGAGTACCGCAGGATCTGGCACGTCGCTCAAGGCGGTAATCTGTTGTAAAATGCGTTTTAATTCTGACACGTCGCACCCTTTATCATGGTTGTTTCAATCGTTTTTATTATTTAAGTCGGTATAAGTGGTTGAGTAATGTTTACCAATCGTTCAATTGTAGTCGAGCGACATCTTGTCTTGCGTTATTTTAATCATAACGATAGTTCGGTGGTGAATTATTTTGTTAGCAGTTATTTTTACTAGGGTATGTTGACAATTACCGTAAATGGATAATCGTCGCTGCTAAATAGATATGAGCAGCAAACGACTCATCCGTTTTTCAGCACGCATGGCAATTTTCTTGAAACCTTTCCATGATGGCGCTTCCTTTTTTCGGTATTGATTTTATATCGTGATTGGCAATACAGCTTATATAAGCCGCCTATGAGTATTGATTATAGCCATGCTGATAATATTTGTTTATCGAGTATAGCACCTAACTTATGGTACTTCGCTTATACCAGCTAATAAAAAAGCGCTGACTAAATATCATATCCAGTCAGCGCTTTTTATAAGCTTAGAGGCTATCTTGAGTCGCTTTATGCGCTGATAGCCGTTATCTCATTGGCGAGTCTTTTTGTCTTATATCTGGCTTCGGCTAACGTCATCTTGTTTTTGGCAACCACAGTCAGCACGCAAGGCTTACTCAGGTAGTCTGTTTTTACAAACAGCATATTACCCGACGTCGCCTCCACGATAGTGATCTCACACTCTCCTTGCTGCATTTGGCTAGCAGACGAATCGCTGAGTGCTGAAAGCGTGCTACTCATCGCCGCAAACTTATCTGCTTGATTGCTCAGCTCGTTTATCGAAAAACAACTAATGGGAAAGCCATCAGTGGTACACAAAGTCACGAGCGCAATTTCTCTATTGGCTTCACAAAGCTCTTTGATACAGCTTGAGAGCACCGCTTTTGCTTGGGAGTTTTCATTTATCATAATCGTATCTAACATTACTGTTCATTATTAAGAGTATTAAATAGCTGCAATAGACCAATAGCGGACTCTCGGCTTCTAGGGTCGGCATTGATAATAGGCGCGACTACATTATGATGCATGAGTACCGCTCTAACCTCTTGTCCTAGCGCCGCTAGGCTTGCAGGGTCGGCGTCCTCACAGTGGGTCACTCCTACGATACAAGTGGTTTGGTTTTTTTCTGGTGCAAAAAAAGTCAGCAGTTTGTCCAAGTTATTATAGTCAGGGATGTCGCCATACTTAATCAAAATAAGCAGACCCCACAAAGAGCGATTGACAAACTCCCACAAAAAAGAATAACGCTCTTGACCTGGCACTCCATAAATACCTAATGCCATATCATCGGCTAAGGTGATACGTCCATAGTCGATACCGACAGTCGTATATTCCTTGCCTATATCGATACTAGACTTGGCTTCAGTTTCAAGAGGACTTATCTCGCTTAAAGTCTTGACCAGCCGAGTTTTTCCGGCACCTACTTCTCCGATTATCGCTAGCTTCTGATAGTCCACTGCTTACCCCATTCCTAAAAATCTTTTAATCGCACCATAAAACCTGCTCGGTTTTTTTGCTGGTATATCTTGTGGTTTGGCCGGCTCTGACACAGCACTGGGCGCAGGCTCGGTCACCGTCAGTATCCCTAATGACTCAAAATCTTTGATAATATCAGTGACCTGATCATAAGTCCCAAACTCATCACTCGCGACTAAACTATCAAAAGGATAAGGGTTTTTGGTCAATTTGACGCAAAGATTCATGATCAGCTGCGGTTGACTGGTCCGATTAAGGTCAGGCCATGCCAGCAGTTTTAGATATTTGCCATCGTAATAATGAGTCGCTATGGCATTGTTATTGCCTAAATTGATAAAATCTTGCAGACGTGCTTTTTGCTCAAACGTAAAAGCATCTAATGTCTGTTGATGGTCTTCAATAAATGTCTTAAAAATAGGGCCTTGATCGATAAAATCAAAGATACTGACCCTCCACTTATCGAAGCTACGCTTCGTCACTTTTTCGTCGACAAACACCCATATATCGTTATGCCTAGGATCAGCCAATACCTTTTTCATCAAGTCATCGATCTCGATAGCCGGCCCTTCTAGCACTTGCACGTACTGGCCTCGGCGATAGGATAGAACACCTGTGATTTGCGCGGCTGTATTGCGTTTGCGAGATATCTGTACGATGTTTGACAAACCGGCAGGCAGATTGATACCGCGCTCATTGGCTGTGGTTCTACTGACATACGCAATACATTTCATGTTGCCCTCACTTAAATAAGGCATATAAAGTAGCTTGTTCAATGATGACGATAGCTACTGATAATTAAGGGGTGAGTATTGAGTCATCGCTCTTTAAAGTGGCAGCAATAGCAATGACTCAATAATAAGAAGCGTGATTTTAGCTTATTTATACTTCAAGCTTAGCTTCGATGCCTTGTACTTTACGGCGCGCCAAAGCTAGGTTTGATTTGGCTTTATCGAGTACCAAGTACAAAAACAAACCTTCGTTATGCGCTGATGGGCGAATGATATGAATCTGTGATTCTAGAGTAATCAAGATATCATCGATATCACCTTTGATACCTAATGATTCCATCGTCGCCATTTTGGCTTTGACCACTTGCGAGTTACCCGCACCAGCAAGCTCTAAATCGACGCCGCCACCAGCCATGCCTAGTACCATGCCTGACATATAGTCGACAATACAGGTACCCATAGCGCCATCAACTTGCATTAACTCTTGTAAAGACTGATCGATATTTGACATTTTCTTTCCTCAATTATTTTAAATGGTGAAGCACTTATACTTTATTTTAAAAATAAAGTGATTGTTTGTGCCGTGTTTTATCTAAAGCTATCACTGTATATTAATAATAAAACCACACTATGATTAGTGAATCTAAATTATTATATTTAACTAATTAGATAATTTACATAATAACTTCAGTGGCAGCTATTATAGTAAACAATTCGACTCTTAGCATCACTAGAACCAACCAGTCATCGCTATATAGCTACCGCTTAAAGAAGCAATCAATAATTATTGAGCTTTTTGTTCTTTGTTAGCGTGGTAGGCTGGTCGTAATATTCGAGAAAAGCTGTTTGACCTGCACTATTTTTAATCCAATATCATCTAATGGAATAACTCATAATGACTGACTTAATCATAAAAAACGCCCGATTAGCGACTCATAAAACCCTTGTAAATATCTTAATAACAGACCAGCATATTGCTCGTATTGAGGATATAGCTGACGATAATGCTAACAGCCAAGACAGTCAGTAAATCCATCAGCCGCGAGTTACGATGCTCAAGGTAACTTTGTCTGTGGCGGCTTTTATGACAGTCATACTCATCTGGATAAAGCCTGTATTTTAGATCGCTGTACTATAGAACAAGGAAACTTAGAAGAAGCGGTAGAGGAGACGGGAAAAGCGAAAGAGGCGTTCACGGAAGCAGATGTGTACGCGCGTGCCTCAAGAGTGATTGAGATGGCTATAAAAAAAGTACCGTCGGGCTGCGCACTTTCGTTGAGACCGATCAAAAAACAGACCTACGTAGCTTTGAGGCGATAAAACGCGCGCGTGATACCTATGCTTTTGCCATTGATATAGAGATTTGCGCCTTTGCGCAATCGGGTCTCACTAGGGCGTGTCCTTAATACAATCGACAGTCACCTAAATGGACTAAAATGGCTAAATACTATCAAACGGCGTCAAATTACTCACGAATATCTTGATATCCATAGATTTCCATAGCATAGACCTATAACACAGACCAAATGGTTTGGGCAAAAAAAGGGACAGTCACCTAGCTGTCCCTTTTTTATATATTTTAATGTGCCAATCGCGACCGATTAGCTAGCAGGTACATCAAAGTAATCAAGATCAAAGTTCATCATTGGATCACTACCGGCTTTGACCATTTGTGCATGAGCGTCGATACGCGGTAGGACACGACCGACGAAGTAATCCGCAAGCTTGGCTTTATTGGTATAAAACTCGCCTTCTTTACCATTAGCGGCTTCTACCATCAACGCAAACATGTACGAGTAGGCAAGGTAGCCAAACGCATGCATGTAGTCAACCGCACAGCCATTGATTTCGTTTTTGCGTTCGCCAATGTTGTTAAGCACAGTGGTGGTTAGCTCTTCAATAGTATCCGCTGCACTCAGCGTAGCTTGTTTGATAGCGTGGTCTGCTTGCATGTTGCTAACAAAGTCACGAATCTCACCCAAGAAGTGAGTGACGTACTTACCGTTGTTACGAGCAACTTTACGACCTAGTAAGTCAAGCGCTTGAATACCGTTGGTACCTTCATAAATCTGTGCAATACGTGTATCACGAACGATCTGCTCCATACCCCATTCGCGGATATAGCCATGACCACCAAATACTTGCTGACAATCAACAGTGGCTTCTAGTGCTTTATCAGTCAGGAACGCTTTAGCAACCGGTGTCAGTAGGGCAACACGAGCCGCAGCTGCTTTGGCTGACTCAGGATCGGTACTAAACTTCTCTTCATCAAGATTTTTGGCAACATACATCGCAAAACAGCGCGACGCTTCAGTGTTTACTTTGGCGTTCAATAGCATACGACGGACGTCAGCATGATGGATAATAGCATCAGCGGGTTTTTCTGGGCTTTGTAGCTGTGTATCGCTACGGCCTTGACCACGGTCATTGGCATATAATGCTGCATTTTGATAGGCAAGCTCAGAGCCACCAAGGCCTTGCAAGCCCATAGTGACACGCTCATAGTTCATCATGATAAACATTGATGATAGACCAGTGTTTTCCGCGCCAACCATCCAGCCTTTGGCGTTATCAAAGTTCATGACACAAGTTGCAGAGGCTTTGATACCCATTTTGTGTTCGATAGAGCCTACCGCTAACGTATTGCGCTCGCCTAAGCTACCATCTGCATTGACCAAGAATTTTGGTACGACAAATAGTGAGATGCCTTTTGAGCCTTCTGGTGCATTTGGTGTTTTTGCCAATACCAAATGAATGATATTGTCAGTAAGGTCATGCTCACCACCAGTGATAAAGATTTTGGTACCAGAGATATCATAGCTACCATCATCATTAGGCACGGCTTTGGTTTTGATAATACCCAAATCAGTACCAGCATGCGGCTCTGTCAAGCACATGGTGCCCGCCCATTCGCCGTTGTACATTTTTTCTAGATAAGTTTGCTTTTGCTCTTCAGAACCAGCCGCATTTAAGCAAAGCGTCGCGCCTACTGTTAGGTTTGGATACAGGGCAAATGATTGGTTGGCAGTGAAAACCATCTCTTCGGTGAGCATGGTAACCATTTTAGGGAAGCCCTGACCGCCGTATTCAGCATTACCGCTTAAGCCAACCCAGCCTGACTCAGCATATTGCTTATAGGCTTCTTTAAATCCTGTCGGAGTCGTGACGACGCCATCACCTTCGAAAGTTGCGCCTTCTTCATCACCGCTACGGTTAATAGGAAGTAGAATGTTTTTTGACAGTTTTCCCATTTCTTCTAAAATCATATCGACAGTTTCCATGTCGACATGAGCCAAGTTTTCGTTGTTTTGCCAAAACTCTGGCGCCTTAAATACGTCATTTAAGATAAAGCGCATGTCATTAAGAGGGGCATTATAAACAGCCATAAACATTCCTTTGGTTCAAATAATTAAAATTGAAGTTGTTAAGATTATCAACTGTTTTCTTGGTATAACCTTAGCGATTAATAATCAAAGTTTAACAAATAAGCTTGTGAGCGAGTGTATTTCTTCGTGAATTGTGCGTACACCAAAAGTTAGCAGCGGCTATTGAAGTACTTATAGACACCTCGCTGATAACTATAATGTGAGAAGGTAGACAGGTCGGTGCTTATAGATAGTTGCTACTGTTAAAACTATGTTGATAGTTGTCATAAGCACGCGCAAAACAAAGCGGCAACACACCGAAGTATATTGCCGCTCAAGACTATACGATTGCAAAGTTTAGCGCTTTAATTAAAAGGAAAACTGATCAACGTCCATGCTCATGTATGGCTCTACACCAGTGCTGATACGCTGTACGTGCGTAGTCGTACGTGGCAATAGCTTAGCAAAGTAGAACTGAGCTGTTTTAACTTTAGCGTCATAGAATGCTTTTTCGCCAGTACCGTTTGCGATAGCAGTTTGAGCAACCAGTGCCATACGTGCCCATAAGTAAGCTAGGGTCACATAACCACTGAAATACATATAGTCTACTGCAGCGCCGCCGACAGCGTCTGGCGTTTCAGTTGCTTGCATACCGATGCGTGCAGTTAAATCGCCCCATTCTTTAAGATGCTTGGCAAGTGTGCGGATAAACTGACCCATCTCGTCGTTTTCTTTGTTTTCTTCACAGAATTCTTGGATAACGTTTACAAAGTTAGCAAGTAGTTTACCTTGTGAACCTAGAACTTTACGGCCTAATAAATCAAGCGCTTGAATCTCTGTGGTACCTTCGTATAAGCAAGAAATGCGCGTATCACGTACGTTCTGCTCCATACCCCATTCGCTAACGAAACCATGACCACCATAAACCTGAATACCATGGTTGGCAGCTTCTAGACCTGTTTCAGTCAAGAACGCTTTAGCAATTGGTGTCAGTAGTGATAACATTTGGTCAGCAAACTTCAACTCTTCGCCTTCGCCTTTTGCAACGGTATCTGCAAAGTGTGAGAGATAATAAACTAGCGCACGACCACCTTCAGCAAAGGCTTTTTCAGTCAACAACATGTTACGAACAGCTGGATGTACAATGATAGGATCAGCGGCTTTTTCTGGTGCTTTCGTACCTGATAGTGAACGCATCGCTAAGCGGTCTTTTGCATAAGTCAATGAACCTTGAAACGCATACTCTGCTGCAGTCAAACCTTGCACAGCAGTACCGATACGTGCCACGTTCATAAAGGTGAACATACACTGTAGGCCGCGGTTTTCAGGTCCAATCAAGTAACCCGTTGCACCATCGAAGTTCATGACACAAGTTGCAGAGGCCTTGATACCCATTTTGTGTTCGATAGAGCCACAAACGACATTGTTGCTTTCGCCAATGCTACCATCTGCGTTTACCGTCATTTTAGGAACGATAAATAGTGAGATACCTTTGGTGCCAGCAGGTGCGCCTGGTAGACGAGCCAATACAATATGGATAATGTTGCTAGTTAGGTCATGCTCACCGGCAGAGATAAAAATCTTTTGCCCCGTGATGCTATAGCTACCATCTTCTTTAGGCTCAGCTTTGGTACGGATAATACCCAAGTCAGAACCAGCATGCGCTTCTGTAAGACACATGGTGCCTGACCATTCGCCAGTGACCATTTTTTCTAAATAGGTTTGTTTTTGCTCGTCAGTACCATGATGCTCGATGGTTTGAATAGCACCATGTGATAGGCCAGGGTACATAGAGAATGACCAGTTAGCCGTACCAACCATTTCATTGATGACAGTAGATAATGAGAACGGCATGTTTTGACCGCCAAAATCTTCTTCAGCAGATAAAGCAGGGAAGCCAAGCTCACAATACGCGTCATAAGCTTCTTTAAAGCCTTTTGGCGTGGTGACCTTACCATTATCAAACTTACAGCCTTCAGCATCACCGCTTTGGTTCAATGGTGACAGTTCGTTTTCAGCAAAGCTTGCAGCCATTTCAAATAGGCTGTCCATTAGCTCGCGGTCAGCTTCTTGGAACGCAGGCAGAGTTTTGTAGTGGCTTTCACTATCGAGTAGTTCATGCATAACGAATTGGATATCACGTAAGGGCGCTTTGTATTGCATAACTTCCTGTCCTTTTTGGAATGTAACCGATCATAGCCAATAATGAGCATATGGTCGCACTATCCTCTAGTGCGTTATTCTTACCTAGCCAATCTGAAAATCTAAATAAATGATAAACAGTAAAGCAGGTCAACCATGCTATCGATTACATAAAATAGTGTTAAAAAGAGTGGTGATTATCAGAGTCAATGATAGATTAAATGTACTCTAACAAATTCACTATAAAAGATAGGCTTTCATAGGTGATTATACAAGTTTGGTGACAGGACTGATAAGTCATGAACCTATCTTGCATCGGTTATGCAATCGACGTTAGGCGCTAGGAAGCAGCAGCATTAAGCATATGAAAACTCTAACGTTACTAAGACAGATAGTCCTTTATATGATTAGTATTAACATGAAAAAACGACAGCCAAAAAAATAGCGTTCGCCATAAAGACAAACGCATCGGTATAAATGACAACACTATTTGGTAGAACCGAGCATATAAGTTATTTCACAGATATACACGCGATAAACCGTGATAAACATCAAACATGATCGTATGCTAGGAGTCTGAACATAGTAGCTTATGGTTAATAACTTATAGCGAATAGCTTAGCGTTTACTCAGAAGCATTTTGTTTAATCAGCATCGCAGTGGCGACATCAGCAGCCACGGGTTTGCTAAACCAATAACCCTGACCAATTTTGCAACCCATATCTAACAACACATCACGCTGCTGCTCAGTTTCGATACCTTCAGCAACGACCTGCATGTCTAAAGCGACTGCTAAGTCTAAAATGGCTTTTACAATTGCGTGCTGGGTACGATCGGTTTCAATATTAGAGATAAAGCTCTTATCAATCTTGATAAAATCAAATGGATATTCTTGCAAGTAGCTCAATGATGCATAACCAGTACCGAAATCATCGAGCGCTAGACGTACGCCAAGCTCTCTAAGCGAGTTAAGCTGTTTTTTTACATTGTCATGACGCTGAATCAAAGACGATTCGGTCACTTCGATATGCAATTGATGGGCAGCAACGCCATTCTCTGTCAGTAGTGTGCTCACCATATCAAAGAAGTCAGGGTGGCTAAATTCCGCGGCATCAGCGTTGATACAGACGTGTTGCTGAAACCCTTGCTGTTGCCAAACGGCTAGTTGTTTGACAATCTTAATGGCCAGTTGCGAAAACAAATCAAAGGAGAGCTTGTGCGCGATAATGGCATTGATGAAATGAACGGGCTTGAGTAATCCGCGAGTAGGATGTTGCCAACGTACCAATGCTTCAAAACCTGTGATAGCCCCAGTCTCCAATGAGAACTTTGGCTGATAGTAAGGAACGAACTGACCTTCAAGGGTAGCAGTCCTAAGCTCAGACTCTAACTCTAAGCTACCAGCGGTGGCGCTTTCAATGGTCTCATCATACCAACGAATATCATCGCCACCTTGCTGCTTGACATAGTCCAATGCTTTTTCTGCTTTGGTCAATAAACCCGTTACTTCGTTATCGTCTTTTGGAAAACAGCTGACACCCACAGAAATATGGTAATAGATATTTGCATCTGTTGCATGGCTCTTATCAGTAGAGAAGGGACGCTCACACATTTGCATGAGTGTGTCTAGCTGATGACGTACCATGTTGGCATCTTTAACTTCAAACAATAGCGCGAAATCATCACCACCAAAGTGAGAAAAAGAGCGTAAATTATGCAGTTTGAGCTTTTCGACTCCTTTTACAAAGTTTTTTATTAAGTCATTGGCACCATCAGGCCCTAGTAGGCTGGCAAGATTGCGATAACGGTCAATGTTTAAGCGTACAAGGACAACCTCTTGGTAACTATCCAATAGCATGTCACTTGTCTGACTTAAAAATACCTTGCGGTTAGGGAGACCTGTGAGCTGATCATAGTTGAGTAAATGGGCGACCTGTTTTTGATCTTTAATAACTGCAGACATATCACGCAGCATACCAATATGATAAGCCATTTGATCTATATAAATTCTGCGATAAGTAATATGACAGTCAATATTCTGTCCATAACGGTTGGCCATCGAAAAATCAAGTTCATAAAAACCATGTTCGTTTAAGTTTTTCTTGATATCTTTTAGAATTACTTGCTCTGCTTCTGATAAAAATTCAGCAGCATATATACCAAGTGGACGACCGATTAAAAACTCTTCTTTGTAGCCAATCAAAAGCTCATAGCTAGGATTGACAGATAAATAACGTAGATTTTCGTCTAGTATAAATATGGCATCTTCAATTCTCTCACACAGTTCGGTCATTAACCGTTGCTTAATCGATGCTGGGATAGTGTCAAAATCGCTCATAATAATGGCTCACAAAATAATGGCTTATAAAAATAAGAACTGCATTATCAATTTATTAACATTGAGTTGGCATCGCATTTTACTATGCACGATGAAGAACAGACGTTATTTTTGACTATAAGCATAAAAGATAAAAACTACGATAGTCATACTAGTACTTATCAGTTTTTACTAGGTGCTTAAGGCATGTAAAGTAGCTAACGCTACCACTGGTGCAGTCTCGGTACGCAAGACTCTTGTGCCGATTTGCCAAGGCTCAAATCCAACACTCTCTGCCTGCTGACATTCATCTTGACTCAGACCACCCTCAGGCCCGATCAACAGTTTGATATAAGGGGTCTGTTGTTTGAGTATATTAGATAGAGCGTTAGGCATGGCAGGTTGTCCTGCTGCTGGTACACTCATCTGCATACACAGATCTGCAGCGCTTGCTAATACTTGGTAGTAAGAATCATGACTAAGCACAGAAACGATAGAACTGACGGCCATTTTCGTCTTCGTAAAGTCAGTAGCCATAGCCTCAGTAGTCTTAGCGTCAGAATTGGTATTGCTTAGCCATTCGTTGATAGGTTGTGGCGCAAGAATGAGGGGCGGACGATTAAGGCCGCATTGTTCACAAGCAGCGATGGCCACTTGTTGCCAGTGCGCCAGTTTCTTTTCAACTTGAGCAGGTTTCAATGTGACTTCGCCATGGTGGCTGCTGAGTAACTGAATGGCAGTCACTCCAAGCTCAGTTGCTTTTTGAATAGCATAATCCATACGCTCACCGCGGCTCATTACCAAACCAATCTGAGTGATAGTAGATGCCGTACGATCGTCGTCTATATGTGTAAGCAAAGTAGCAGTGGCATTTTTTTTACTGATTGCCTGTAGCTCTACTGTATATTCGCCGCCAAATCCATCGAACAAAATCCCTTGATCACCAATATTGGCTCGTAGTACACGGCACCAGTGATGGACAACACTATCTGGTAATTCGACATTGCTACCTAGCGGTAACTCACCCAATTTAGGCAGTGGTGAGGTATCAGTATTGTCGTTGTTAACGGCATAAAAAAAACGTCGCACGTGGTCTTATTCCTATTATTTGATTGAGTATAGTTATTATTAGATCTATAGAATATCACTTGAGACAATTAATGACATTTGTTTTATGAGAATTTTTCTTAATAAAGATAATTATTTTTAGAGCAGTATTATTACACAGTGAAGAAATTTTTAAAAATCAAATAAGATAAAGTGTATGAATAAAACGGTAAAGGGCTATTGGTCAAAATTTTGACAATAAAAAACTGGCGCTCCTAAAAGCGCCAGTCATTAATAATGTATTCAGGAATGATTAAAGGATATTCTAGAACGCTTAAGTATTTAAGCAGTCAATCCCAAAGCTTCTACTAAGCGTTTGTTTGGCTCAACTTTGTTCATGCTATAAAAATGCATGGCAGGTACGCCCTCGGCAATCAAGCGTTCACACAAGCGATAAACCACATCAAAGCCAAACTCACGAATAGCCTTACTATCATCGCCAAAATCCGTCAACTGCTTACGTACATAGCGCGGAATATCGGCGCCACAGCTATCAGCAAAACGCAAGAGATTGCTTGAATTGGTAATTGGCATGATACCAGCGACCAAAGGCTGAGCTACTGTATCAATACCGCGTTTCTCTAACTTATCACGCAAGTACAGATAGCTGTCAGCGTTGTAGAAAAACTGGGTAATCGACGCATTGGCACCAGCTTGGTATTTATTTACCAAGTTATCAATGTCAAACTCAAAGCTACGCGCTTGTGGGTGCATTTCAGGGTAGGAGGCCACTTCGATATGGAAGTGATCACCCGAATGCTCACGAATGTACTTTACCAAATCTACCGCAAATGGTAGTTCACCCATGCCCACCTGACCTGATGGCAAGTCGCCGCGTAGCGCTACTAAACGTCTAATACCTAAAGTCTTATAATACTCTAGCAATTCAGCGATTTCACTTTTGTCATCGCCAATACAAGACATATGCGGCGCGATTTCAGTGGTACCACGCGCACTTAGTGCCTGTACGATATCTAAGGTGCGGCTACGGGTTGAACCGCCCGCACCATAAGTTACCGAAAAATAAGCTGGCGACAACTTATTAAGCTCATCGTAAGTGCTGAGAAGCTTTTCGTGACCTTGCTCGGTCTTTGCAGGAAAGAACTCAAAGGAGAAAGCAGGCTTACTCACAGTCAGGCTCCTTTTAGTATTTATAAGCGTCAGGCTTGAATGGACCTTCAACTGGCACACCCAAATACTCAGCTTGCTTTTGGGTCAGCTTGGTTAGCGTACCGTTAAAGCCTGCAACCATCGCAGCGGCCACTTCTTCGTCTAACTTCTTAGGCAATACTTTTACGTATAGGTTGTCAGTACGTTGGTCAGCTGGCAAGTCAGCGAATTTTTCTTCGAACAGATACATTTGAGCCAATACTTGGTTGGCAAATGAGCCGTCCATCACGCGTGATGGGTGACCAGTAGCATTACCTAAGTTCACTAGACGACCTTCAGCAAGCAAGATCAAATAATCGTTCTCATCGTCTGAGCGGAAGATTTGATGAACTTGTGGCTTAATTTCAACCCAGCGCCAATTATCACGCATAAACTGAGTGTCGATTTCGGTATCAAAGTGACCGATGTTACATACCACAGCACCAGGCTTAAGGGCTGCTAGCATATGTCTATCACAAACATGGTAGTTACCAGTAGTCGTGACGATCATGTCAGTGTCTTCAAGCAAACGCTTGTTGATGCTGGCTGCGCCGCCCGTGTTGTCACCGTCGATGTATGGTGATAAGACTTCAAAACCGTCCATACATGCCTGCATAGCACAGATAGGGTCAACTTCTGAAACACGTACGATCATGCCTTCTTGGCGTAAGCTTTGTGTAGAGCCTTTACCTACATCGCCATAACCTATAACCAAAGCGCGACGGCCAGCAAGGAACATATCGGTAGCGCGTTTGATAGCATCATTTAAGCTATGACGGCAGCCGTATTTGTTGTCATTTTTAGACTTAGTAACCGCATCATTGACGTTGATGGCTGGTACTTTAAGTGTACCTTTACCAAGCATTTCAACCAAGCGATGAACGCCAGTGGTGGTTTCTTCTGAGATACCATGAATGGTATCAAGCAGCTCTGCATAATCGTTGTGAATCAAAGCAGTCAAATCACCGCCATCATCCAAGATTAAGTTAGCATCCCAAAGTTGGCCTGACGCTTCGCCGCCAACATGTACTTGCTGACGTAGGCACCATTCATACTCTTCTTCTGTTTCGCCTTTCCAAGCATAAACAGAGATACCAGCAGCAGCAATCGCAGCAGCAGCATGGTCTTGAGTTGAGAAGATGTTACATGATGTCCAGCGTACTTCAGCACCTAGCGCGACTAGTGTCTCGATAAGTACGGCAGTCTGAATAGTCATGTGGATACAGCCAGCGATTTTCGCGCCTTTAAGTGGCTGGTCTGCTTCGTAGCGACGACGCAGGCCCATTAGGGCAGGCATTTCGGCTTCAGCAAGGGTGATTTCACGACGGCCGTAATCAGCAAGGCTGATGTCAGCGACTTTATAGTCAGTGAAAGAGGGATCGATCGTATGGGCAGATGGTGTAGTAGACACTGCGTCCATAATATGCTCCTATCAGTGGTTAACGAATGATAAAAAGAATAAAAACGCAGGTGCCGTTGTTTGCGCTGTGAGCGACCAAAAATATGGTCTCTCGACAGTTAACCGAGCCTAACATAACCTGTGATTGCATAACTATAGAATGTTAATGCAGTAAATCACTATTATGGCGCAACACCTCTCGGAGGTCGTTATTGTAATAGATGAGTGGTTAATTGTCACCTATTGACTGAGATAAATGATAAGCAGTCATGGCATAAGCACCTGTATATTTTTCATAGGTATAAAAAAAGGCCACCTTTAGATGACCTTTTATATTTACATAAGCGCTAGAGTTTTATAGTGCTAAATCAGCTTAGTACCAGTTGTAAGTTAGAGAGGTAAAGAAATTGGTGCCGTCTTGGTTATAACGTGAAGCATATTGACCAAAGCTTTCATTGGTCGAGTAATCTACATTTGTTATATTGTTAATACGACTAGTCCATGTCAGATTTGGGCTTACATAATAGTTACCGCTAATATTAAACAATGTATAGTCATCTATAAATGTACTGTTATCTGAAACATTATATGTTTTGCCAACATACTCAGCTTCAGTACGAATGTCAAATTCGGCAGCTTGGTATCCTATATATACTAAGCCAGTATGCTCTGGTCGATAGACCAACTGTTTGCCTTTATTGGCGCCAGAAAGCTCTTCTGCATTGGTATAGGTATATTGGCTACCGAATAGCACATTACTGATCTGCCAGTCTGACGTTAAACTGTAACCAGACAGTTCTGCTTGATCAATATTAGTTGCTTGATACTTGAAAGTTGATGGATCATATTCATTGCTAATAAGATTCTTTACACGGCTATAAAATCCTGTCAGACGTGTGGTCTGTAATGCATTGTTAGATTCGATAAACACTTCTAAGTTTTTACTTTCTTCAACTTTTAAGTTTTCATTTGGTACATAATAAGCACTTTCAATATATAAGTCATTCAAAGAAGGTGCTCTATAACCAGTGGCGAAGCTAGTGCCAAGGCGTAAACTAGGTGCTAGCTTCACAGCGTAACCTAAGCTATAGGTGCTTTCGCTATCGAATTGCGAATTGTCGTCAAAACGAACGTTTGCTTGAAGATCGTAAGCCTCTTTGTTGAGCTGATAGCCAAGGAAACCACTCTTTATGGTGCGATCATTTATCTTATAGCTATCGTTACCATTATTGCTAGGAGTATTGTCATTAACATCTACTTCTTGCTTTAGCCATTCTGCACCAGCCTGTAGCTGTCCTGTAGGCAAGCGATAAATACTTAATAAGTTTGCTTGTTTTTGTTTCGTTTCAAATTCATCACCAACTTTGTTATCAACTTTATCTGAACTTTGACCTGTTGATAGTTGTACTGTTATTTTATCGTTTTCATATTGTGAGAACGCTGATACTGCACCGTTTTCTTGATCAACTTCTGCATTCTGACCTGGTCCAAAACTATAGTTATCAAACTCAGTATTTGACTTAGAAAAAAGACCTGTTGCACCGATAGTAATAGTGTCCGTTAAAGATATACTTGTATTTAGTGCAAAGTTATTACTCTTAAAACCGTCGTCATCTTTATCGTTTCCTGATCGATTCTCAAGAGCTGTAATACCCTTAGTTTGGTTACGGTTAGCAGATAGACTCAGTTTGGCACCTGCTTCATTTGCAAACTGCGCGGCTGCGCCATAGACATAATGGTCGTTTGAACCAACGCCAGCAGTCACAGAAAAGTTGGTCTGCTCAACATTACTACCTTTAGTAAAGACTTGAATAACACCGCCCATTGCATCTGAACCATAGATACTAGAGCCTGAAGCACCATATAGTATTTCAATACGATCAATTTGATCGGCAGGGAGTAAGCTTAACGCCGGCTGTCCAGATGACATTGAGCCATAACGTACACCATCGATTAGTACCAATACACGTTTGCTATCATAGCCACGAAGGTAGAAATTACTGCTTTGACCCATGCCGCCATCTTGTTTAATACTAAATCCTGGTTGACGTCTAAGCACTTCCATTACCGTTTGACCTTGATAACGTTTGAGCTCTTTACTATTCACAACACGTGTTTGCGCAATTACATTGCTCACCTTAGTAGGTGTGCGAGTCGCTGTTACGATGATCTCATCAAGCTCAACTTGTGGTAAGTTACTATCGTCAATTGAAGTGTTTTCAGAGGTGGCTGCCATTGCGGTATTTACTGCAAGTAAGCCAAGCGCGCTCAAAATACTTAAACGAAGATAGGTACGTGAAGATGCACGTGATACAGACATAGTCGATTCCAAAGTAATCAAATGAAAATGCAGAAATAAAAAGTAACTATTATGACGTAGTGGATGTCAAAAATTACAAAAAAAATCATATAAGTAAGACTGCGCTTATTATCTATAAAATCCTTTGATTTATAAACTACTTTAACCTAATGTTTATTCAGGATAGGCTGAATGTTATTCATGAGGATTTACCAAATAGTCAGTTAAAAATTATTTTATTTAATTAGGTTATGAATGTCTCGTCACTTTTATTAAAGATGTTTATAAATCAAGAAACCAAATGCCAATACAGTTAGCTACAAAATTGCGTAATCAAAAGTACTGCTGTTATAAATAATTGTTACTATAGTATGGACGTCATTCGTTATTTATCATGCCATTTCTAAATTAAGAGGTTTGTTTTGTCTATCAAGCATAATCTGACTCCCAGTCCTTCGCCTCATTCGTTCTATTATATTATTAAGATGCCATTTATAGTCGCAATGCTGTTACTGGCTATGCTATTAAGTATTGCCTTGCCAAATAGTGCTTATGCTGTTGAGGCGGGGGCTCTTGGAGTGGGTAATGATAGTAGTGGAGAGGCAGTAAGTACGCCATTGCCTGATTCATTCGGCCGAGATACACCGCGTCATACGGTACAAGGATTTATCAGTGCGCTGGGCGAAAATGACTATCTGCTGGCAAGTAATTATCTCAACTTATCTAAGTCTGACAACCCAACGACCGTTGTGCGACAGTTTAAACAGGCACTGGATGCCGGAGGGCGTTTTCAGCCGGATCTACAGATTAGCAATTCACCTGAGGGTAATCTAACTGACCAACTGCCACCTAGCCAAGAAAATGTCGGTGTGATTAATATCGGCGAGCGAAGTGTTCCGCTATTGCTAGAAAGAGTGGTCTCAAAACAGAATGAGCAATATTGGCAGTTCTCTAGCGATACGCTGACCTCAGTACCAGAAGTGATAGAAAATACTGAGCCGACCTTGGTCTCGCGCTATACGGTTGATTCTTTAGATGGTAAAAAGCTTTTCGGCTATCAACTAGCTGATTTGGTCGCCGCGCTCACCATGATTGTGACTAGCTTTGTACTTACTTATGTCGCGGTATGGTTGCTATACCACTTATTAAGGATTGTTTATCCGTATTTGCGTGGTACGCCATTGCCGTTACCTAACAAAGTAATATTGCCACTCTCTGTGGTCATTATGGCATTGATACTATCCGAAGTTATGGTTTATGCAGGCGTATCGGTGACACTACGTGAGCCAGTCAATCGCTTTACGGATATAGCCTCTTGGTTGGCGCTGACTTGGCTACTATTGCGAGTGATCGATGCGATATTTACCCGAGCGGTAAATCTAAGCTACAAGAAAAACTATACTGAGCGTGTCTCAATTTTGGGACTGCTGCGTAAGGTCGTCAAAGCGCTATTACTGATATTTGCAGTGATTGTTATTTTTGGCAATTTGGGTTTTGATTTGACCACTGGTATTGCCGCACTGGGTGTGGGTGGTTTGGCGTTGGCCCTTGGTGCGCAAAAGACAATTGAAAACTTAGTTGGTAGTGTCGTCGTCGTCGCTGATTCACCTGTGCGTATCGGTGATTACTGTAAATTCGGTACTTACGAAGGCACAGTTATCGACATTGGTATTCGCTCATCGCGCGTGCGGACATTGTCGCGGACGATTGTTACGGTACCAAACGGTGATTTTTCATCGATGCAGATCGAAAACTTTACCTCTCGCGATATGTTTCGTTTTTTCCACTACTTATATATTAAGCGTACCGCTGATCTTGACGTAATATTCAAAATGGTTAATGACTTAGATGAATTTATAAAAGAGCATGATTTGACCAATCAAGAATGGAATCAGGTCAATATTTTGGAGCTGCGCCAAGATTGCTATGTTATTCAGTTGCAAGCTTATGTGAATGCTATTGGTATCATTGAGTTCTATGACAAACAAAACGCTTTGTTTGTCGATATATTAAAGAAAGTCGCGAAATATAAAGTAGAACATGCATTGCCGACTCAGCAGTTGATTGTTAATCAAGCTGAACTTGAACATCATGTGGGAAGTAGTACTGATGAATCAGCAGAAGGAAATGAATCAGATAACAGTAGTAACTCTGCTAATAATGAAGTGTCTGATAACAAGGAAGTAAACACAAGCGTATACAGGAAAGATTACAACGACGATGGCGTTGATATTCGTAAAGATAGCGACAAGGCTAAAAATGATGTTGCAAGTCACCACAAATTCTCTATGGCGACCGTCAGCAGAAGTGGTGCGCTTAAGGCACTAAAGCATAAAAGTCATATGCTAAGAAAAAGTAAGTTTAAGCACACTAAAAACAAATCTGGCTTTTCTATATGGAACCAGCCTTAAAAGAGACTTTTTGCTCACGAATGGTAGTGAATAACACTAGCTATGTTTTTTGCTCTATTAGTTATAAAGGTACTGCGGTTTTATCACGTAATGAGCCGTAGTACGACCAAAGCAATAGGCTGGCAGCACTGCGATACGGTGACCAGTGCTGAGTGAAGTTTTTGAGCTGCTTGGGTGTTGGTCGTTCTGCTAAGCCTAATAACTCCATCGCCGCAACTTTAATGGCCAAATCATCGACTGCAAGTATGTCTGCACGTTTTAGCGAAAATAATAAATACATCTCAGCTGTCCAACGTCCAATCCCTGTCACGGCTGTCAAGGTTGTTATGACTTCTTCATTTGGCAAAGTTTCTAATGCTGAAAAGTCTATATCATGATCCACTAAAGAGCGTACATAACGAGTTTTTTGCTTAGACAATCCTTGCGTCTTCAAAGTATCGTCTGTCGCTTCACGTATTGCTTGCGGGGTGATCAATTCTGCATCAACCAACCGTTTCCAAATGCTGGCAGCGGCGGCAACTGATAACTGCTGACCAACCATCGCTCTCATCAACTGCTCAAACCCACCTGCATTATGCCTAAGATTAGGTGTGCCAACCTGTTTATGCACAGGAGCAAACCTTGGTTCAGTGGCAATTAGTGCAGCAATTTGCTGTTCTAGCTCGTTGGTATTTTCAATAATCTGTATGCTCATAGTGTTTTCGCTTTGCTAATTAGAAGGTGCTCAAGTCTATATATTAATAAAAGGTGAGAAGCTCACATTAAATGGAATGTACATGAAAGAGAGTATTCATTAAAGGAAACATCGTTATAGTCTACGTCTAAACCATGGATGATTGATAAAAAAGGACTGCAAATAAGCAGTCCTTTTTATATAGTACCGTATCACTAACAATAGACCTATTCGCCATCTGCTTTAGGTTTTTTGAGTAGTACTAGTACCGCACCGTTACCACCATCTTTTGGTGGCGCAGAGCAAAAAGCTAATACTTCTGGCAATTGACGTAACCAGCCATTGATACAGGTTTTTAGAATCGCTTCGCTACCTTTACCATGGACGATTTTTACCATGGTTTCGTTTTTCTGCTTGGCTTGGCTCAATAGTTGAGTCATCGCTTCGCGAGCTTCTTCTATTGTACAGCCATGGATATCTACCGCATCATACCAACGCAGCTTGCCTTTTTTGAGCTGATCAAAGATTTTATTTTGCAGTGTAGGCTGCTTATAAGACAAATAAGCTTCAGCAGCGACAGGGTTCAGTAGTGCTTGCATATCTGACAAGCCTGCGCCTAAATCACTGGCTTCACTACCTTGAGCTGCAGCACGTTTTGATAGTGTCGCTGCATCAGGCTTACCTGCTTTAGTTGCGCTGGCAGGTGAGCGGACATTTTTGTCTTCTAGCTGATTGACACCATGCATGGCTTGCATAAACAGAACTTTATCGTCATCGATGTGTTCACTATCTAGCTGCTTGACTGTCTTTTTTACTTGCTTTTGAGTCGGTAGCGACACTGGCTCAGTCGGCTTTTGATTCTCACCTTCAGGTGAATTGGTATCACGGCCCTTGCTCAGCTGGCCTTTAAGTTCTTTGAGCTGGTCTTGCATTTCTTTTGAAAACAGAGAGTTTGACATAAAAGTTAACGTATCGTTGATTGATGAATGGTTGATTGAACTATGTATATAGCGCAGACATTGTTCAAGCTATTAGTATATATTTAAGCATAAATTATTGAGTTACTTTACCCGTCTGCTGCGACGCCCGCAAGTAAGGATTGTAACGCTTGCCCTGGATGATCAGTTTTCATAAATTGCTCACCGATTAGAAAGTGCTGAATCTCATTACTTAGCATGAGACGAATATCATCACTGCTATGAATACCACTCTCGGTCACGATAAGTGGTTTTTGCTCAGCGCTATCAGCAGCGAGTGCATCGTTTAAAATATTTTTAAGATCAAGCGTGGTTTGCAGGTCAACATCAAAGGTATTCAAATCACGGTTATTGATACCATAAATATTGTGTACTGAACGTGGCAACTGTAGCGCACGCTCAAGCTCAGATTTGGTATGCACTTCTATCAATACGTCCATACCAAGCTCAATACTGAGTGCATGTAACTCTCGTACTTGCGCATCATCTAGGCAAGCCATAATGAGTAGGATGCAGTCAGCGCCCATTAGGTAAGATTGATAGATTTGATAGACATCAATCATAAAGTCTTTACGTAATATCGGTAAGCTTGAGGTATTAGCTGCTTGAATAAGATAGATGTCATCGCCCTGAAAGTAATCACGATCGGTCAATACAGACAGACAACTAGCGCCCGCTTGCTCATACTGCTGCGCAAATAGAGCAGGGGTAAAGTTATGATTGATAATGCCTTTAGACGGTGAGGCTTTTTTAATCTCAGCAATAATACCGATACCATTTTCTTTAGTGCCAGCAGCACGTAATGCCGCGGCAAAACCTCGGCGCGGTTTATCATCAGCTGCGATCTGTGCTTTCAAGTCCTCTAGAGACAATGCTTCGCGAGCGGCTTTTACTTCTTTTACTTTGGTGGCGACAATGCGCTGTAGCACTGACGGTATGTCTGAATGGGTTGTGGTCATACTGGTATCCGAATATCGTTAAATGTAAATATAGTCAGCAAGCTGTTAATAACTACTAAATGGCTACGGCGTTATCCTCCTTAGATGTACGATTTGTACAATCTATGGTTGGCTGCCTTGTATCCGTTTTAGATTTCTTTGACTATAGACAGTAGATGAGTGCTTATAAGTTAACCTTGAGCGACTAGCTGTTGGGTATAGTTGGCTAAAGACTCAAGTTTGAGTAAAGCATCGCCATTTTGAATGATTTTTTGTGCTCGGCTAACACCGTTAGGGTAGTTGCTGGCAAGTCCTGCGGTGTATATCGCGGCACCTGCATTTAGCGCAATCATGTCACGTGCTTTAAGTACGGCACGGTCATGAGTGTCAGCTCCAGATAGTGCAGCACGAATCAACTCAAGGCTTTGTGCTGGAGAGTCGACATCGAGGCCAATAAGGGTTTGAGACTCGATACCCGCATCTTCTGGCATCATGTCATAGACTGATATCTCACCATCTTTTAGCTCAGCGACTGTGGTCGAAGTCGCAAGACTGATTTCATCAAGACCATCTTTTGCGCCTACTACCATGACATGACGTGCGCCTAAGTTTTTCATCACCTTAGCAATTGGCTCACATAACTGCGCGGTAAATACACCGATGACTAAGTTTGGCGTGCCAGCAGGATTGGTCAATGGGCCCAAAATATTAAAGATGGTACGTGCTTTTAATTCACGGCGTACAGGGTTGGCATAACGCATGGCGCTGTGATGATTGGGTGCAAATAAAAACCCGATACCTTGGTTTTCGATACAGTCTTTTGCTTGCTCTGGAGTGAGCGCAAGACTGATACCTGCTTGCTCAAGTAAGTCTGAGCTACCAGATTTGGTTGAGACGCCGCGATTGCCGTGCTTAGCAACTTGTGCACCAGCTGCCGCAACAACCAATGCCGATGCAGTCGAGACATTAAACAGATTAGCACCATCGCCGCCAGTACCAACGATATCTACCAAGTAATCGCAGTTCTTTGGTTCAATGTTGGCGGCTAGTGCACGCATGGCGCTGGCTGATGCAGTAATCTCGTCAATGGATTCGCCCTTCATGCGCAGCCCCGTCAAGATAGCGCCCATCATAGCGTCGCTGCATCTACCTTGCATGATAATCAGCATCACTTGATACATCTCATCAAAGGTTAAATCGATGTGTTGAAATATTCTACCCAAAGCTGTGGTTAGCAATTGATGTGTTTGTTCATCAGACAATTTTGCAATACTCTCTGGCGTGTGCGTTTCTTCTATTCTTGTCGTACTCATTATGGTCTCGCTTACTATTATTTTTTATGTGAATCTGTGTGAAATTTGGTATGGGCTTATGAAAGCAGTATTTTTACCAAGGTGCTTTTAGTCAAATCTAGCCAACTTTTGGTAGCTCATCGGATGTCAGGGTAGCCAAGCCGTGAGTCTGTAAAAAGTTATTGAGCAATTGATAACCTGCTTCGCTCAATATTGACTCAGGATGAAACTGGACACCTTCTACCGCAAAATTTTTATGACGAATACCCATGATTTCCTCAATACTACCATCGGCATTTTGTGTCCATGCGGTGAGTTCAAGGCAGTCTGGCAAGCTTGTCTTATCAATGACGAGCGAATGATAGCGCGTGACTTGTGACGGGTTAGGTAATCCAGCAAACACACCTTGCTCGTTGTGATAGATAGCTGATAGGCGGCCATGCATGACTTCGCCAGCTTTGACCACTTGACCGCCAAAGGCTTGACCGATCGCTTGATGACCCAAGCAGATACCCAGTATGGGAATAATTCCTTTAAATGTCTCAATGGCTTGCAGCGAAATACCTGCACGGTCAGGATCGCACGGACCTGGGCCAATCACAATAACATCAGGTGCAAGGGTTTTAATCTGCTCAATGCTGACCTGATCATTACGCCAGACAGTGATGTCCTGCTTTAGCTCACCGAAGTACTGTACGATATTGTACGTAAAGCTATCGTAATTATCGATCATCAAAATCATTAAGGCTTCAACTTATCAGTTTTATTATATTTTTAACATGAAATTTGTTCTCACTGTTATCGAGTCACTTGATTGCCGAACACAAGCAGCTCTGACTATAACAGAGGAGGTTATTGCGCGCGGTTATCTTACCACTATTTTGTTTTCTATCAAATGTAGGGTACGGGCTATCTAAGTAAGCACCAAGTAAAAACATATTTTTTATTATTTTGTCGATAATAAGAATAGTTTGATTCCGGATAGTGTTATAAATTCAGCTATTAACATTGCACTATAAAATAGCATTTCAATAATAAATATATTTGTATTTGCACCAATTAAGTGCCTTTGGTTCTCAACTGGTGCTCTAATTAAGTGCTATTCTAAAAATTAATTTGATGGGAATTAATGAATATATAACGATATTAATCGTATAAATCACTGTAAATATTGATAATTAAATCTATCTATAACTATATCTGTTATCAGAGTGGCAATACATTGGCATAGCCTTTGCATTATTGCTGTTATGATTATTTTAAAGCCAAAAAATTGGTCTAAAAATAATTATTAACAAGAGCCCGAAGAGTTCAGCATTATGAGTTGTATATTGCTAGAATGTCGTTAGGATTGAATTGGCGTATGTTAGACCATGTGCACAAATATTGGTCTGATTGAGTAAACGCTTTAGATGAGCATCTTGACTAATACGCAAAATAGTGCTGATAATAAGCATAATATCGAATGCGCTGTTTTAGTATTGAGAGCACATCTGACATTCTTGGACAAGAACATCATATTAATAATTTTAAATCGCAATTACGTGATCAACACAACGGAGACTATTCATGTCGAATAAACTATTAGATCTTATCCAATCCTCTAATGCTAAATGGGTTGATTTTCGCTTTACTGATACACGCGGCAAAGAGCAGCACATCAGCTTCCCAGCGCATACCGTTGATGAAGATGTCATGGAAGACGGCAAAATGTTTGATGGCTCATCAATCGCTGGTTGGAAAGGTATCGAAGCGTCAGATATGATCTTGCGTCCTGATCCAGAAACTGCTTTTGTTGACCCGTTCTTTGACGCGGTGACTGTGGTAGTGACTTGCGATATCATCGAGCCATCAACGCTACAAGGTTATGACCGTGACCCACGTTCTATCGCACGTCGCGCTGAAGAGTATTTAAAGTCTACTGGTATCGGTGATACTGCTTATTTCGGTCCAGAGCCTGAATTCTTTGTATTTGACGATGTTAAATGGTCAGTCGATATGTCTGGCGTTAGTCATAAGATCACGGCTGAAGAAGCAGCATGGTCGACTAACGAGACTTATGAGTGGGGCAACATGGCACATCGCCCACGTGTGAAAGGCGGTTATTTCCCAGTACCACCGATCGATAGCTCACATGATATGCGTGCTGTTATGTGTGAACGCATCGAAGAAATCGTTGGTGAAGGTTCAGTTGAAGTTCATCACCATGAAGTGGCTTCTTGCCAGTCTGAAATCGGTGTTGCATTTAACACGATGGTACGTAAAGCGGATGAAGTTCAGCAATTGAAATATGTTGTTCATAACGTTGCGCATCAGTTTGGCAAAACAGCGACCTTTATGCCTAAACCAATCGTTGGTGATAACGGTTCAGGTATGCACGTACATATGTCAATCTCAAAAGACGGTGTAAACACATTCTCTGGTGATGAGTATGCTGGTCTGTCTGAAACAGCATTGTATTTCATTGGCGGTATTATCAAGCATGCTCGTGCGTTGAACGCGATTACCAACCCATCAACGAACAGCTATAAGCGCCTAGTACCACATTATGAAGCGCCTATCAAACTTGCTTATTCAGCATCTAACCGTTCAGCATCTATCCGTATTCCACACGTAAGCAGTCCGAAAGCGGTACGTGTAGAAGCCCGTTTCCCTGATCCAACGGCTAACCCATACTTAGCGTTTGCTGCATTGTTGATGGCCGGCCTTGACGGTATCCAAAACAAAATGCATCCAGGCGAAGCTGCGGACAAAAACTTGTATGACTTGCCACCAGAAGAAGAAGCACAAATCCCAACGGTTGCAGAGAGCTTAGACGTTGCACTACAAGCATTGCGTGACGATCATGACTTCTTATTAAAAGGTGATGTCTTCACTGAAGACATGCTAGAAGCGTTTATTGCTTTGAAAGAAGAAGAAGTACAACGTTTGAACGTAACTGTACACCCTGTCGAATTTGACATGTACTACAGCTGCTAATTAGTCGCTAAAACACTCATTTATTTTGAGTCACAAAACCAGCTAAGGTTAACTTGGCTGGTTTTTTTATGCGTATTAATAAAGTGTATCATTCCAATTGCTGAATTTTCTTTGAAATCGCTACTGATTTCATGTCAAAACTCACGCATAATAGTTTTATAAAATTATATTAATAGTAGACACTATTTAGGTTGATGGATTATGACTTTATTAGCAAAACCGAGTTTCTTGAAGGGTAAGATTAGAGTTGCGCTATGGACTACGGTTGCTCTCGCTAGTCTTTATGCACCTCTTATCAATGCTGCACCTATTTATAAAGTGGTCGATGAGCAAACCGGCCAAGTCACCTTTACTGACCGTCCACAGGATTATGAGCAGCAAGCTGGCAAACAAGTCAGTCAGATGGCTATTACGACAGGTAATGATACGAGCAGGTCAACTAGTCTGAATACGACAACCAATTCTAATACAAGTCGCCAATCATTAAATGCGTCGCAGACAGTGACTGCTACTAAGTCGACTGCGATAAATACTAAGGTGACCACGCCAGTAAACTATCAGTTAGCCATTACTGAACCTAGCGAAGAAAGAGCTTATCGTCGTCCGGTACAGAATATCGATGTTAATGTACAGATTCGGCCTGCGTTACAGGTAGGGGATAGTGCCCGTATTTATTTTGATGACAAAGAGGTTGCACAAGGTTTAAGCGCATCTATTGCTACTGTTGATGTTTTGCCAGGTGCTCATACAATCAAGGCTGTTATACAAAGCGAAACTGGCCAAACAATTAAGCAAATCACACGTACCGTATACGTGATTCAAAACACGACCACATTGCAAGACAACAAAAGAAAGGCAGCGCAGCTATTGGCTTATCAAAAGCTAGCTTGGTATCAAAAATTGATGCTAAAACTGCGTCAACAGGAAGTTGCTCAGTCACAATAATGGTCTCAATAATGATTGAATATAATGGATAGATATCGCTAGCAAAATAAAAAGGCAAGCACCGTTAACGATGCTTGCCTTTTTAATGTAAATCACTTATTTTATTTTAACTATAAGCTGTCTTATTTAGTTAACTCGATGGTACCGTTAGCAGTCACAGAAATAGTGCTATTACCAGACTCAAAGCTTTGGCTTGGTACTGACTCGTCTGCCATTCCTGATTTCATGCTCATAGCGCTATACATTGGACGTGGATAGTTGCTACCTGTGTTTAGGTTAACATTGACGACGCGGTAGCTACGAGCATCCCAAGCGCGGGTAAGGCTCTTAGCTTGCTGCTGAAAAGCGCGAGAAGCTTCGGTCATTAATTTTTGTTCTAGCGCATCTTTTTTGGTGTCTGAAACCCCAAAGTTTAGATTATCCATGACCAATGTTTCTTGCAAGTCAGCAATGAGCTGGCTGGTCGCTGCAAAGTCAGTACTTTTCAGATCTATATTTGCCTGTCCTGTCCAGCCGATGATTTTATCGTTTTTGTCGTAGCGTGGATAGGTGCGCTGTTGCCCTGTGCTCACGGTCACGCTAGGGTAGCGCTTAGCGATTTTCATGGCATTGTTGACTGACGTATTGAGCATTGTGGCTAGGGTCTTAGAGTCAGTTGCTTGTGCTTTTTTGTACAAGCTGGCGCGTACTTCGTCGTTCTGAATCTCTTCTTTTATTTCTGTCTGAAACGTCAGTTGATCATAGCCTGTTGGCTCTGCATGGGCGCTACCCATCATCGCTGTCATGAGACAAACCGTACCAGAAGCTAGTGCTGCTTTATTCAATAAAGTATTTTTCATTATTATCTCCTAAGTTGATTCTAATAATATATAAATGACAATTATCAATGCTCATTTATACATGAAAAGTTGTCCCTATTGTTCTCTAGAAATCGACATGGGTACAACTTCATTCACTAAAATAGCAAAATTCATATAAGTTGCTGTGAGAATTTTGTGACCTAAGTTGCTGATATAATTTATGCTCATATATTGCTGATATAATTTATGCTCATATATTGCTGACATAAGCTAATGAACTAAATGACAGTACTATTTAGGGTCTAAAGCAAACAGTTTTAAGATAGGGGTTGTAAAATTAAAAATTTCTTGTATAATTTGCGACTGGTGGCTCCATTGGTAGCCTCGCAACATTGTTCTATGAATCCCGCCAGGACCGGAAGGTAGCAACGGTAATAGTTATAGTGTGTGCCGAGGATGTGCTTTTGGAGTCGCTTTTTTTTGCCTAAAATTTGATAATTATATCAATAAAGTACAAAAAACCTATTTGTGATGTATGAAGCCCTTCATTGTAAAGGGCTTTTTTTTGGTCAAAATTTCGTCTGATCGTTATCTATTTGCTTATGGAGTTTCCAATTTAATTTCCTGTTCGATTTCCTTTGTAGTTCTTATCTAGTTCTAAGGTTTTATTGATTAATATGAGTTAAAATACAATGTATTAACTTTTTATTAACATTCTAGACACCTTGGAGTTTGATTATGAAGATGTTTGTTTGGCTATTCATTGCATTTTTGGTGTTGGTGGTCGTATTTGGGGTATCCATTTTTAATAGATTGGTACGCGCACGTAACCAAGCAAAGAACGGCTTTGCTCAAATAGATGTGCAACTAAAGCGTCGTCATGATCTGATTCCAAACTTGGTCGAAACTGCCAAGCGTTATTTGAGTCATGAAGAAGAAACACTCACTCGCGTCATTAGCGCGCGTAATCATGCTCAAGATCTACAAGACTCTAATAAGCATCAGCCAGACTCGCTAGAGCATATGGCACTGTTTGCAAAAGCAGAAGGTATGTTGTCTAAAGCGTTGAGTCAGTTCTCTGCTGTCGTCGAAGCCTACCCAGAGCTAAAAGCCGATAGTATGATCAAAGAGCTCATGGACGAACTAACCAATACGGAAAATCGCATCGGGTTTGCGCGTCAACATTATAATGACAGCGTGATGTTTTATAATAACGATCGCGAAGTATTCCCGAATAACCTCGTTAGTACGACGTTTGGCTTTCGTCCGCTCAGTCCGTTGGTATTTGAGGATAGAGAAGCGATTGCTCAGGCACCGATTGTCAATATGGGCTAAGGTTTAGATAATTTTGGCGAACTCTAGGCAGCCTAATCTGATGGATTTTTTTGGTGAACAGCGGATACGTACGCGGCGCAGTCTATTACTTTATGGACTGTTTTTCCTGATTGTACTTGCTCATATGGCTGTAGGACTGGCTGTCATGTCTATACTGCTAACAGTATTTACAGGCGGTATATATCATTGGGTATTGGTTCTGGTCATTGTCTTGACGTTAGGCAGTTTCGTTGGTGGTAGTTTTTTAGAGTATCGACGCCTGCGAGCAGGTGGTCGCGCTATTGCTCAGCGAGTAGGGGCGGTTAGGCTGTTCATTGATAAAAGTCAAGAAGCATGGGAGCACAGTCAAGGAGTCGCTCATCAACACGAAGCTAAAGAAAAGGTTCGCTATCGTTCGCGTCATATAGCAGTACGTGACGAGCGCGATTTTCCGCCCGTTTATCGTCGCTACTATGAAATCGCTCAACAACTGGCCATTGCTTCAGGTTTGCAAATCCCTATTTTGTACGTGCTACCTGACGAGCAGGGTATCAATGGTTTCGTCGCTGGTCGCCATAGCTCAGATATGGTACTCGTCGTTACTCAAGGTGCGTTAGATAAACTGTCTGATGAGGCGCTATACGGACTCATTGGTCATGAATATGGTCATATATTGCACGGTGATGCTACGTTCAATCTACAGCTGATGGTGGTATTGGCAGGCTTGCAGATACTATATGACTGGAGTGACCCAATATCTAATCGTCTCTCTAATTATAGTCACTTTGATAGCGATAGCCTCTCCCAAAAATCTTTATCACAGAGACAGGTTGATATGCTGGCACGTAACACAGAAGCGCAAACCGCCAATTTCACCATGCATAGTGAATGGGTCGCTTACTGGCAGCAGCAATCACAACAACAGCAGTCCTCAGTCAAGCGTCAGTCTAAATGGGTACAAATGCCACCTATAATAGATCGTCAAGCCTCGCGTAGTATCTGGACATTGCTACTGCATGGTTTAAGCTTCTCTAGTATGGCAAGCGCGCAGTTGATTAAGCACAGTTTTAATCGTGAGCGCGAGCTACTTGCTGATGCCACTAGTGTTCAATTGACACGTACGCCTGCGATTATCGAAACCTTAAAAGCCATTCATCAAGACTCGCTCGGCTCGCGTTTGTCTGGTATCGCAGATATCAATGGACTCAGCCATTTTTTCTTTGCTAGTAGTGGGGCAGACTTGGGTGATGTGTCATGGTTTGCCACCCATCCAAGCTTGACTGAGCGTATGAGCGCTATTAATGCGGATGCTTATCATGAGTTTGCGGTACAAGTTGCCAAAGAAAAGCGAATAAATCAGCAAAAGGTCAAAGAAATATATAGGCAACGACGCTTAGGTGATTGGGGGGCAACAAAAGAAAATAGCCTAAGTAAATATTTGCCAGAAAGAAACGTGCAGCATTCGTCAGTATTTGAGACTCAAACAGCTGCAACGATTAATATAAGAGACAATAAACAGATAAGTGACGCAAAAGTTCTTGCTGAATCTATAAGCGAAAATCGTAATAAAGATAATGGCGAATTAGAGATTGATGACGGTTTAGAGTTTGCCGTAGAAGCTGATGTGGTGGTCGATGGGCGGCTTCAAGTACAGGCCGAAGACGTTGGCGTTCATCAGCTATTAAAACCGTGGCAGTCCAAACCTGACGCTGACCTACCAGAAAACACATTAATTGGGTTTAATGATATTAAAAAGGTATCACTACCTCAGTACATACTCAACCATAGTCATCATCCTTTAGGTGCGCTAGCATTAGTCGAAGCTGTCTTGCTTTGTCATCAGCATCAATCATTATCAACGACTGCCACTTATAGTTTGAAGGATATTTGGAATGATGGCTTCTCTGTTGCGACTGACTCGACTTCCCATGAGCAAATATTACCGCATAGGATAGATACTAAGCTGATGACAGTAGTAGCCAGTTTGGACAGACGTTTAGACAGCGCTTTGATTGAGCTCGCCTTAAACCAATTGCATCAAAAGAATTTATCTGAACTATGTATTGAAGATCTAAAGCTCAAAAGTAAAAACGATCATAGTCACGACAGTCATCAGTACTATAAAAAACAAGAGAAATGCCGTACGATGTTGTTGCGTTATCAGCAGGGCATATTTGAGCTGTTTAACCAACAGCTGACATCTGACTTAACCAAAAGCTTAGCTTATGATTCGTCAGATCAAAATATACCTAGTGGTAACGATCATGCAATTGCTCTGAATAACCCGTTAGCTTTAGCACATCAAAAATTGCCAATATTGTCACTATGGCAAGCGCTACATTTGCAGCAGTTACTACCGATATTGTCTGAAGTTTTACAAGATACAGACGCGCAATCTCTATGGCCGCAAATACTGAAGACTGGTATGGAAGACGTAAGGGCGCAACTAGATCCTTCGGGCCAAGTATTTACAAGACTTAGTAAATCAGAAGTATCAGTTGTTGTCTTATTGGCTTATCGACTATCAAAAGATGCCAAAGGTCAGATGATCTCAATGCATGACCGATCGCTATTGAGTGAGGGTAACGACAGTTTGGCGCATTATATTGTAGATTTGAGACGGCATGCGCGCTTGATTGATATTGATCTCGTGACAGTAAGTGATGTTAATTTGCAGTGGCTATTATTGACCGCACAGCACTTGAATAGCATTCAGTTATTGGCGATTATTTCTGCGGTTCCTGTCTCTGCCAATCACTTTATCAAGCGCTTGGTAGGTGATCCGAATGCTGATAATTATCGAGAGAAGCAACAGGATGGTAGTCAAATAGATTATAATGAAAGTGAAATGAGCCAGCCTACTCATAATGAGTATCGCCAATGGCTAAGTACGTTGCATACGGTGATGTTACACGATACGATAGTCAGCCAAGATGAATACGATTGTTTGTTGGCAATATCAGAGCGTTGGCTCGGTATTCGACAGCTGTTTTGATGGGCATGTATTTATTACTTAATTGATAGTACAGCGCATGCTTAATGAGAGCTGCCAAAACCATAAAAACATCTATAAATGATATAAACAAAATGAGTAGGATAGTAGAGTCGAATGAGTGATACCCAAGACCCACTAACTGTATTACAGCGCCGTGTGCAGCAACGCCAAATTCTAGCGATGATGGGTATCAATCAGTGGGTACAACCTGAGTCAGAAACCATCAATATGGCTGACATTGCGACAGCTTCGGTTGAGCAGTCAAATATTGATTCCACTGATATTGAGTCTAATAACAATGAAGTAATAGCGAGCGTTAGAGTGGTAGACACAGTTGATCAACCGTCTGGTGGTTATGATATCAATGATTATAACGCTAGCGACTATGTTGCCGATGAGTATGGTACTGATTTGCAAGCTACTACTGAACAGACGGCTAGTGAGCAAAGCCCTGTTACTTATAGTTTTGATTCCGTTGATTCAACTACGGTCAGTTCAAGTGCTGCTAGTTCAAATACTGTTAGTTCAAGTACTGGGTCTAACTATCATGACATCCCAAGTACTGCATCGAACCAAACTGCTGTAACCTCTACGAATGCACCTATTGAGCAGCCTCAATTCGCGCAGAGTAATTTTCCGCAGAGTACTAGTGATGACAGCATAAATGATGATAGCTTAAAAAAAGTAGCACCATTTGACCTGCAAGGTGGCCGCTATGGTGACTGGGTGATATTGGTTGATATCAAAGCGCTAAATAGTGACAGTCAAAAACTATGGCAAAACATCACCCAAGCGCTATCAATCACTTGCGAGACAACATCATTCCCGATTTGTGATGGTATGGATACTGCTGAGCTTGCCAATGCCAGTCTTGCAGGATATATTTTTCGAATTGGCCGAAGCGAAGAAATACAAGTTGCTGCACTGACCGCGCTGCCTGATGGCCTTCAACATCCCAATCTGACCACTGTGCCGACATTAGAAGAAATGCTCGCAGACAGTGATGCTAAACGTCAGCTGTGGGAGCAGATATCTCATTGAGTTGTATAAAAACTAACATCGATACCAATGCCTTTATCAACAAACTGAAATAAAAAACATCCTTTTATTTCATCATACCTAGGACTGTGATTATGCCTACAACCCCAACGTCTACAGCAACTGCCACCCCGCATCGCCTGCCAAATTTTTGTGCTGGTCCTGCTACTATGCCAACAGCCGTATTAGAGCGCGCGCAGAGCGAACTGCTTGATTGGCAAGGTCGCGGCCTGTCGGTCATGGAAGTCAGCCATCGTAGTAAAGAGTATATGGCCATTACTGACAAGGCGGAAGCTAAGCTACGCACGCTTATGGAAATACCAGATAACTATAAAGTGCTGTTTTTGCAAGGTGGCGCAAGTTTGCAGTTTTCTGCGATTCCATTGAATCTGTTAAATGGCGGACGCGGTGACTATTTGACGACAGGCGCGTGGTCAGGTAAAGCAATCAAAGAAGCTAAGCGCTATGAAGCATTGGGTTTGGGCGAGATTAATTTAGTTGCGACTGGCAAAGAGAATAACTTTACTGACGTACCAGCGCAAAGCGATTGGAATATCAGTAAAGACGCCGTTTATTTTCATTACTGTGCTAATGAAACAATTCATGGCCTACAGATATTTGAGCCGCCACAAGTAGATGCGCCAATCATTGCTGATATGTCATCTTGTATCTTGTCGCAGCCGATAGATGTGTCTAAATTTGGCATGATCTACGCGGGCGCCCAGAAAAACATCGGTCCTGCAGGTCTAGTCATTGTCATTATCCGTGACGATTTGATGGGGCAAGCAAGTGAATGGTGTCCTATGCTGTTGAACTATGAGCATCAAGCTGACAAAGAGTCTATGTCTAACACGCCAGCGACGTATTCTTGGTACTTAGCAGGGCTGGTGTTTGATTGGTTGGAAGAGCAGGGAGGTGTAGCTGCTATCGGTAAAATCAATCAGCAAAAAGCTGACTTACTTTATAAGACAATCGATGACAGCAGTTTTTATAATAATCCAGTAGATTCTAAGTATCGTTCTATCATGAACGTGCCATTTACTTTAGCAGACAGCAGCCTTGATAAAGTATTCTTAGAAGAGTCAGAAAAAGCTGGCTTGTTAAATCTAAAAGGTCATCGTGACGTAGGCGGTATGCGAGCCAGCATCTACAATGCCGTACCAATTGAGTGGGTACAGCAGCTGGTTGACTTTATGATTGCGTTCGAAAAAAAGCATGCATAAGTCATAATAGCCTTTAAAATAAAAGACGCTGCTTTTACAAGTTGCGTCTTTTTTTATGAGTATATTTGTCGATGCGCAGTTTTAGGAAGAAGCGTTTAATATCTGCCGCCATTATATCTAATATCAATGATGTCGTACTGATGGATGCCGCGTAACACGGCAAACCATTAGGATGAACTACCCACTACCTTATAGGTAGGGGTTTCTTAGGTAACGCTCATACTTGACACGATATTCTGTATCAGCGGTTAAGCGAATTGACTAAGCTAACCCTGTCGCACCGACAGTTTTTGAGTGTTTAGCCAGTAGCAATCCTTGATTTAAGATGTTAATACTGGCGTTGAGGTCTCGGTCATTTTCTTGCAGGCAACTTGGACAATTCCAAGATCTTAACGACAGCGGTAATTCAGCTTTCGTTAGCAAGTGACTGCATCCTGAGCACGTTTTAGAGGATGGATACCACCGGTCTATTTTAACAAGCGTTTTACCGTACCATTCCGCTTTATATGCCAGCATGGTGGTAAAGACCGACCAAGCGCTGTCCGATATGGCTTTGGCAAGTTTCCTGTTCTTAACCATACCCTTTACATTCAAATCCTCAATAGCAATAACATCGTGGTTTTTGATGATATTGAATGAGAGCTTATGTAGAAAGTCTTTGCGGCTATTGGTTATTTTCTCGTAGACTTTAGCAACTTTAAGTTTTTGCTTTTGGTAGTTACCGCTCTCTGATAGTTTACGTTGATCCGCTTTGGCCACAGCTCTACGTTTGGCTAAAATCTTTTGTTCTCGCGCCAGTTTATCTTGCAACTTTGCCAGAAACTTAGGACTGGCAACTCTGCATCCATTTGATAAGACGATGAAGTGGGTCAGTCCTAAATCAATGCCGATATTAGAGTGAGTCTTTGGTAGTGGCTCAACGACCGTTTCAACCAATAGGCTGACGTAATACTTGTCTGATGGGGTTTTGCTTATGGTGGCACTTTTTATTAAGCCGTTTATTTTACTGGGGAATTTGGCGTTGATGTGGCCTATTTTAGGCAGTTTAACGGTGTTTTTTGTGACGGCTACCGTTCCCTTTTGATTGTTGGTGGTGTAGCTGTCTTTAATGCCTTTTTTCTTGAATTTAGGAAAACCTGAGCCTTGTTTGAAAAACTTGCTATAGGCAGCTCTTAGCTGTTGCTGTACGTTAGCCAATGCCAGGCTATCCACTTCTTTGAGCCATTCAAACTCTTTTTTGTACTGAGCTGGGGTGTTGTTTAGGGTGGTTTTAGTAGCTTTGTAATGATCAATCTTATCACCAAGCATTTTATTCCAAATAAAGCGCGTACAACCGAATGATTTAGCAAAGAATACTTGCTGATCGGCATTAGGATATATCCTAACTTTATGGGCGTTTAGAATTTGAGTGGGCATACAGACGGTGCTTATATTTCGTGCTATATTTATTATTAATAATACCACATGTAGAAATAGTTACTACCAACAATGCATTCATCCCACTACTTTAGAAGTAGGGAAATTCTGCGCTAAAGTGTTAAAAAACCTAAGTTTGTTATGATAAAATTTTGCTATAACGCTGTTTTGCTGTCAGGCTTTACGTTTTGATATTTATATTGGTTAGCATAGAGGTTTGTTATAACGTCATGATAATAAAAAACGCCCTGTTAAAAGCTGTATTGCTAACCATCACCGTCAGTTTGATACCGAGCAGTATCGCTGCACCTATCACGACGACCGCGCTTGGTCACAATAGTCCTACTAAGTACATCGATGCACCTTACTTACCTTATGCCAATCCAAAAGCGCCATCAGGAGGTACGCTGTCTCTAGATGCTCGCGGTACGTTTAATAGCGCCAATAAATGGATGACCACGGGTGTGGCGATGATTGGCACAGACTATCTGTATGATACTTTGATGACTGGCTCATTAAATGAAGCATTTACCATGTATCCACAGCTGGCAAGTAAAGTGACATATGATCCAGATGATACCAGCTGGATTATCTATCATCTCAATCCTAATGCTCGTTTTTGGGATGGGTCGGGTGTGACCAGTCGCGATGTAAAAGCGACTTTTGAGGCGATATTGAACAAAGGCCCCATGTATATTCGCAGTTATCTTAGCGATATCAAAGACATTCAAATCATTAATGATCAACAAGTAAAGTTTGTCTTCGCCTCTGCTGAAAACAAAGAGATTTTACTGACTGTTGGCCAGTTCCCTATATTTGCCAAGTCTTCCATTGATGCCGATTTTGAGAAAATCAGTCTGTCACCATTGATGGGTAGTGGTCCTTATAAGTTGGGACGCGTCGATGCTGGGCGTTCGGTAAGTTATATACGTGATCCCAATTATTGGGGTCGTGATTTGATGGTCAATCGTGGCCGCTACAACTTTGATATGATCAAGTTTGTTTATTATCAAAGTGATGAGATTGCCTTTGAGGGTTTTAAATCTGGTCAATACCGTTTTCGCCCCGAAAATAAAGCATCGAACTGGGTAACTGGGTATAATTTCCCTGCCGTAAAAGCAGGGCTTATCCAAAAAGAGACGATAACCAGTCAAAATCCAGTACCGATGCAAGCATTGGTCATGAATTTGCGTCGCCCAATCTTTCAAGATATTAAAGTTCGCCAAGCACTGACAGCTGCTTATGATTTTGAATGGATGAATAAAACCCTATTTCATGGGCAGTACGAGCGTTTGCAGAGCTTCTTCCATGGCTCAGAGCTTGCAGCAAAGGGTACGCCATCTGATGCAGAGATGCAGGTATTGACACCGTTATTGTCTGAGCTCGAACCGATTCAGCGCAAAGCAACATTAGCAGAATGGCAGCTATCCACCAGTGATGGTAATGGTTTTAATCGTCAAGGATTATTAGAAGCGCGCCAGCTTCTATTAGAGGCTGGGTTTTATTATGAGGATATGAAACTATATCAACTTGATGGATCGCTTGCTCAGATTGAGATTTTGATGACAGGCGAGACCATGGGCCGTGTCTTGTTACCTTACATCCGCAATCTAAAACGCTTGGGATTTGATGCTACTTTGCGCCAAGTCGATGGGCCGCAATATTATGAGCGTATGCGCCATTTTGATTATGATATGGTCGTGGACGTATTTGCCCAAAGCCTATCTCCTGGTGCTGAGCAAGCGGCATTTTGGGGTAGCGCTGCTGCTGACGAGCCGGGTAATCATAACAGTGCTGGTATCAAGAATGCAGCCGTCGATCAAGTCGTTGCTGCCCTTGGTAATGCTAAAAATCGTGACGAGATTGTACTGTATACACAAGTGCTAGATAGGTTGTTGCGCGCAGGTCATTATGTCGTACCGCTATACGGCAAGTCTGGCACCAATGTCGCCTACTGGGATCAGTATCGCCATACCGAAAAACTACCAACCAATGCTGTTGGTATCGATTACTGGTGGGTCGATAAAGAGGCAGAAGGGCGTATCAATAAGTATTTAAAGCAGTAGACAGTTTTTACTATGAGGTTTGACCCGATAACAACGGACAGCTGAGCATATATGCTGTTTTTATCGAATATATGCTATTGCTATCAGATAACAGTTAGATTAAATAATTTAAAATAACACGTAACAAAAATAACTACCGGTAAGGATTTAACATGAGTATCCGTATTCACCCAATCAAAGCATTTAGCGATAACTATATCTGGACATTGATTAATGAAAATAATAAGCAGGCGATTGTCATTGATCCAGGTCAAGCCCAGCCGGTCATTGATTATCTAGAGACGCATGAGCTTGAGCTAACCTCGATTTGGACGACTCACCATCATCATGATCATATCGGCGGCGTCGCAGAGTTACAGGAATCGTATCCGATGACTCATCTGGTTGCGCATAGTGAGCATGGCGTCGATGAAGATCAAACTATCAAAGATGGTAGCACAGTGAGCGCATGGGGCTGCTCTGCGCAAGTCTGGGATGTGTCAGGGCATACCGCTAGCCATATGGCTTATATCTTAGATATCGATGGGCAAAAGCACTGCTTCTGCGGTGATACGTTGTTTAGTGCAGGTTGCGGGCGTGTCTTTACTGGTACGATTGAGCAATTGCATGAGAGCTTTAAGCGTTTGAACGGGTTGCCTCATGAGGCGCTACTGTATCCGGCACATGAATATACGGCCAGTAACCTACGTTTTGGTCTGTCTATAGAACCTGACAACGAAGCGATGCAGCAAGCCTTAGCACGAGCAGAGGCGCAAACTGAACAAGGCATGGCAACGCTGCCAGTGACACTAGAGCATGAGCGTGCGGTAAACGTGTTTTTACGTACGCAAGAGCCGAGCGTAATCGAAGGAGTAAAATCCAAAATGTCTATCGATGATGAGAAGTCGTTAACGGTATTTGCAGCGTTACGTGAGCTGAAAAACAACTTTTAAAGTAAGTTTTTAACAAATAGTTTGCTTTTAAGCACCTATTTAATACACCACAATTCGCTGCTGAACGTCATTGCTATCTCTCTTTATTTAGGAAGTCGCCATTATGGGTCGTTATATCTTAAAAAGACTACTACTGATATTGCCGACACTATTTTTGATATTGCTTGCCAATTTTGTGATCGTACAGGCGGCACCGGGCGGGCCTGTTGAGCAGCAGCTGGCACTTATTGAGCAGGGCGCAAAAGATAATGCGCTTGGCGGTAATATTGGTGCGGGCAGTGCAGGTGGCAACGACAGTACTTATCAAGGCACGCGTGGTCTCTCTGAGGAGATGGTCGCTGCGATCAATGCTCAATATGGCTTTGATAAATCCGCTCCAGAGCGATTTTGGCTCATGCTAAAGAACTACGCTCAGCTAGATTTTGGTGAGTCGTTTTTTAAAGGGCAGTCGGTGACCGATCTTATCATAGAGAAGCTGCCAGTCTCGATATCGCTTGGGCTGTGGAGTACGTTGCTCATCTATATGATCGCTATTCCGCTAGGCGTCTATAAAGCGATGCATCATGGCTCAGGCATTGATAAAGCCACTGCTATGCTGCTAGCGATCGGACATGCAATACCTGTGTTTGTCTTCGCAGTGATTTTACTGGTTTTCTTTGCAGGTGGCAGCTATTGGAATATCTTTCCATTACAGGGACTGACGTCCGAAAATTTTGATCAGCTAAGCGCGCTTGGTAAAGTAAAAGATTATTTTTGGCATTTGGCGTTACCGCTGCTGGCAAGTACTGTAGGCGGTTTTGCAGGTTTGACCTATCTGACCAAATTCAGCTTTTTAGAGGAGCTGGGCAAACAGTATGTACTCACTGCTCGTGCTAAAGGCTTAGGTGAGCGTCAAGTACTATACGGACATGTTTTTCGCAATGCGATGTTGATTATTATCGCAGGTATTCCGGCCGCTATCGTTGGTATCTTCTTTGCCGGTAACTTTTTGATTGAAATTATCTTTAAACTTGATGGCCTCGGTTTACTAGGTTTTGAAGCCATTCAACAACGCGATTATCCAGTGATATTTGGCACACTATTTATCTTTACCTTAGTGGGGCTGCTACTGCAGTTAATCAGTGATTTGAGCTATCACTTAATCGATCCTCGTATTGACTTTGAGGGGCGCTAATGTCAAATAATCAACCTTCACCAAATCGCAGTACTATTAATAGCGAACCAGATAAAGCGCCAATGCCTGAGCAGCTATCTACCACAAAAAAGCAACGCTTGAACCCTATCTGGCAAGCACGACTCAATCGCTTTCGTCAAAATAGACTTGGGGTGATATCGCTGTTTGTTTTCGCAGTGATATTTGTTATTTGTATGGCAGCTAACGTCATTGCCAATGACAAACCTTTACTGGTTCAATATCAAGGCGATTATTACTTTCCGGTATTAAAGGCCTATCCTGAAACGACGTTTGGCGGTGTATTTGAGACCGAAACCAATTATAAAGACCCTGCAGTGCAGTCGCTGATTGATGAGCAAGGGTTTTATATAATGCCGCCTATTCCGTTTGCCGACCAGACGCCCAACGTCGAGCTTGGTCTGCCTTATCCAGCAGCACCCAATGCTCAGAACTGGCTTGGTACTGATGATATGGGACGTGATGTGCTGGCACGGATACTTTATGGTATGCGAGTGTCGTTACTGTTTGGTCTGGCCTTGACGCTTGCGGGTGCACTGATTGGGATTATCGTCGGTGCGGTACAAGGTTATTATGGCGGCTGGGTAGATTTAGCAGGGCAGCGATTTATGGAAGTATGGGGCGGTATGCCTCAGCTATTTATGATTATTATTTTGGTCAGTCTGTTTAGTCCTAGCATTATTATGCTGTTTGCCATGATGCTACTGTTCGGTTGGATGGGACTGGTTGGTTTGGTACGGGCAGAGTTTTTGCGAGCCCGCAACTTTGACTATGTGCGAGCTGCACGCAATTTAGGCGTTTCGGACAGCCAAATCATGCTCAGACATATCTTACCCAATGCGTTAGCTTCTAGCTTATCGCAGTTGCCATTTATTCTAACGGCCAATATTATCGCTTTGACTGCGCTGGATTTCTTGGGATATGGATTGCCACCTGGCTCGCCGTCTCTTGGTGAGCTAATGGTACAAGGGAAGAACAACCTGGATGCACCATGGCTTGCCTTGTCAGGATTCTTTAGTTTGACCTTTATTTTGTCATTGCTCATTTTCGTCGGCGAAGCGCTACGTGATGCATTTGATCCGAGGCGTTCTTAATATGACTAAAAATATTGTCGCCACCAAGCACAGCAATGCGCCAAATGAAAGTCTTCATCGTGCACAAGATAAGCTTATGCTGACAGTGGATAGTTTAGGTATCACGACTGCTACAGGTGTTCAATTAGTTGATGCGCTGTCTTATAAGCTAAAACAAGGACAAACTTTGGCTATCGTTGGTGAGTCAGGCTCGGGCAAATCGATCGCCAGTCTTGCGCTATTAGGTCTGTTACCTGATAGTTTGACCATCACGGGTGTGGTACAGCTTGCAAATACGGCAGGTATGTCTACCTTGCCCATAGCGAATGATAAGGCGCGTAATGCTGCACTGCGGTCTATTCGTGGACAGCGTATCGGTATGGTATTTCAAGAACCGATGACCGCATTAAATCCTTTACATACGGTTGCTAAACAAATTGCTGAATCGTTGCGTCTAAGCGGCGTACCTAAAAAGCAATGGCGAGAAACCAGTATCGCTTTGCTAAATGATGTCAATATTACAGATCCTGCTGACAAGTTGAACCGTTATCCACATGAGTTATCGGGTGGTCAGCGTCAGCGAGTGATGATAGCCATGGCATTGGCTCAGAAGCCTGATATCCTAATTGCTGATGAGCCAACGACTGCGCTCGATGTTACCTTGCAGCATGAGATTTTGGCGCTACTAGATGATCTCAAACGCAAGCACAATATGGCGATGATATTAATCAGTCATGATCTCAATCTGGTCAGGCGCTATAGTGATGAGATCATCGTTATGCGCCAAGGTCAAACGATTGAACAGGGTAAAACATCTTCGGTATTTGATCAGCCTAAGGCCGATTATACTCGCACACTTATCAAGCAAGACTTTGGGCAGGCATTAACCATAAAAGACGATAACGCAGATAAACAATCAAGCGTATTAGAAGTGAAGTGTCTTAATGTACAGTTCCCAATTGAAAAAGGTCTGCTTGGTGGTACCAAGCGCTGGTTCGATGCGGTCAAAGATGTCGATATGACACTGCAAAAAGGTCAGGCATTGGGTATCGTCGGTGAGTCTGGCTCCGGTAAAACCACCATTGCGTTGGCGCTTAGCCAACTACTGAGCAACCAAGCACGTGTGAATGGGCAGATAGTGGTCAATGATCAAGATGTCTCAGCATTGTCCAAAAAAGCGCTACGTGACTTCCGCTCGCAGATACAGATGGTATTTCAGGATCCATTTGCCAGTATTAATCCGCGTATGACGGTCATGCAAATCGTGGAAGAAGGATTGCTGGTACAAGACGTGGAAAAAGTTGCCCGTCAGCAAGCGGTGCTAGATAGTCTTGCTACGGTACATCTGCCTTTAGCATTTGCGCAGCGTTATCCTCATGAGCTGTCAGGTGGCCAGCGTCAACGCGTGGCACTGGCGCGTGCACTCATTATGAAACCAAGCTTACTTATATTAGATGAGCCGACCTCTGCGCTCGACAGTACCACACAGGTCACAGTAGTTAGTTTATTACGTGAAATTCAAGAAAGACTGCAAATCAGCTATGTTTTTATCAGTCATGATCTCAAGGTAGTACGTGCACTGTGTCAGCATATTATGGTGTTAAAACAAGGCATTTGCGTAGAATCTGGACGTACCGAAGATCTCTTTAATCACCCACAACATGCTTACACTCAGCAACTGTTAAAGGCAAGTACTGACTAGTTTAAACGACTTACTGTAGCCACTGAGACTGATCAATTAAATTAAGCGACTAAAATAAGCGGCTTGGTATAAAATTGACACATCGCAGTTCATAATAATAGCGACATATTGAAAAAAGCAGTGGTACAATAATTTTAGAGAGCTGCCCATTTTATAATGCTGTGATACGTATCTTTATACATTTTGGCGCTCGTAAATTAGTAATATTTAACTGGCTGCCCAAAACGGTCTTTATTGCCGTTAAAACCATCATTAAAAAGGATTTTTGTGCTCATGAAAACACAAAATAGTATTACTAAATTGGTAAAGAACAACAGTTTGCAGCATGCTGGTTATTTGGCTGTCGCTAAGACTCGGGCAAAGGTATTAAAAGCAGTGTCTTATGTGATACCTATAAGAAGACCAATGTTATTCGTTGGTGAGACTGCCTGCGATGAGCTATGCGATATGCTTATCAATGAAGGCAACACCAATGTGTTTATTGTCACGGATACAGTGCTCAACGAACTGGGTATACCTGCAAAAGTCACTGATTATCTAGATGCGAAAAATATCAGTTATCACATCTATGACGGCATTACGCCAGATCCTACTTTTAAGGTAGTTGAAGAAGGGCTACGTCAGTCTATAGAAGCCAATTGTGACTCTATCGTAGCCATTGGCGGCGGCTCAGTGATCGATGCGGCCAAAATGATTGCCATGTCTCAAGGCAACAAGTGCAAGCCAAAGCAGCTAATCGGTATTCTTAAAGCAAGAAAGCCCGCGACTCCGTTATACTGCGTACCAACGACGGCTGGCACGGGTTCAGAGGCGACACTTGGTGCAGTAGTATCGGACGATAAAACGCACCAAAAAGCATTGTCTATCGACCCAAGAATGGTACCGCTAGCCGCAGCGATTGACCCAGTTATCATGAAAGGCATGCCAGCCCATATCACCGCAGATACTGGTATTGATGTATTGACCCATGCTTTAGAAGCATGGATGAGTGCCAATGCCAGCGTAGAGACAGATTATTATGCAGCCTCTGCCGTAAAGTCTGTTATGCATTATCTACCACTAGCTTATAAAGACGGTGGCAATCTAAAAGCAAGAGAAGAGATGGGTATTGCTGCTCATTACGGCGGGATCGCCTTTAACAAAGCAGGTCTGGGTTATGTGCATGCTATCGCGCATCAGTTAGGCGCTTACTATAGTATTCCTCATGGTCGTGCCAACGCCATCGTGTTGCCTTATGTACTTGACGTCAATCGCAAAGCGAGCAAAAAGAGACTGGCTGCATTGGCTAAAAGAACCGGTATGGTACAGAATGGTCAAGCAGCTAATGGCGATAGTGAGATATCAGATAACCTGATTGCGCAAGTTAGAGGCTTGATTGCAGATCTAAATATTGATCCAACTGTCAATGGTATGCAAACTAGCGACTTTAATGATATCGCAAAGGCAGCTGCAAAAGAAGTCAGCGATACTTATGCCGTGCCAACTTATCTATCAGCCGCTGAAATCAAGGAAATTCTAACGAAGATTAAGCAGGCTAGTGATGAACGTGCTGATAGTAATAATGAAACAGCGTCATAGTTTTTTATAGAGCTAGTGATATTAAAATAAAAAAGTCTATTACTCTTTGGAGGATGGGCTTTTTTAATGCATTGAGGTAATAAAGTTTCCGTTTTATTTCTATAGTTAACTCATACTAAAATATATAATCGTTATCAAATAATCGTCTAATTTATCTTGTGATTGCACTCAGTTGATAAAAAATATCTTAATAAACTGTAAATATATTACAGTATAGGAATGTTTCAGTGATACAAAAGCGTTAGGATATTTAAAGGACATTACGCTTAGGAGATTTTTATGAATCGCATATTACCATCTAAAATTATAGGGTTATTTATCATAGCGAGTAGTGCGATTTACGCAGGCTGCGCATCAACTGAAAACAGCTCTACTGTAAAGAATACAACTGCCGCTAACCCATATGCACCGACTACGCCAGGATTGGCAGTAGCCACGGTAGCGGGTGGATGTTTCTGGTGTGTTGAAGCAGGTTATGAAAAAATCCCTGGCGTGGTAGAAGTCGTGTCTGGCTATACGGGTGGCACCGCTGAAAACCCAACCTACAAGCAGGTGTCAGCAGGTGGTACTGGGCATACCGAGGCAGCGCAGGTGTATTATGATCCTAAAAAAATTACTTACAATGGCATAGTACAGGCGCTATGGAGAATCGCTGATCCTACTGATGATAAAGGGCAGTATGTTGATCGCGGCACACAGTATCGTCCAGCGATTTTTTATAACAATGCGCAAGAAAAGCATATCGCAGAAGCGGCCAAGCAATCACTGCAAGCATCTGGTGTGTATGAAAAGCCAGTAGTGATCGAGATTGTTCCTGCTAGCACTTTTTATCCTGCTGAAGAGTATCATCAAGATTACTATAAAAAGAACCCGCTACGCTATAAAGCTTATACCTTCAATTCTGGTCGCTATCAATTTATCGAGAGTGTCTATGGTAAAAACTATGAGCTTGATTTTAGTAAGTTTACGCCCGAAGCAGATAGCACACAGCAAGTGACGTCGAATAACACATCAGATAGTAAAGTAAGCAAAGGTTTTAACCCAGATACATTTGTAAAACCTTCACAAGATGCGCTAAAGAAATCGCTTAGTGATATTCAGTACAAAGTCACCCAAAAAGAAGGGACCGAGCGTGCCTTTGATAATGAGTACTGGGATAATAAAGCGCCTGGATTATATGTAGACGTCGTATCTGGTGAGCCACTGTATTCTTCGCGTGATAAATATAAATCTGGTACGGGCTGGCCGAGCTTTACTCGCCCATTGGATACGAGCTTAGTGGTTGAAAAGCCAGATCGAGGAATATTTGGAACTCGTACTGAAATTCGTAGCCGTTACGCGGACTCACACGTGGGACATGTATTTGACGACGGTCCAGCACCGACTGGCAAGCGCTATTGCATGAATTCAGCAGCGCTCCGCTTTATTCCGCTTGCAGATATGGAAGCTGCTGGTTATGGTGATTGGGTAGATGATGTAAAGCCAGTGAGTTAGTACGATTTTTCTACCGCTCAGCCAAATAAAAAGGACGCATATGATGCGTCCTTTTTATTTGGTTGTTATTCACAACAGTCTAAGCAACTAACAGCGACTTAAAACGCTGGCTGACGCTTAGGTACCGCACCCAAAAATTCATTACGGGCTTGATTATTGTGTTGATATTCGCCAAGCATCGCGGTACTACGCGTGGTTGAATGTTGTTTGCTAACACCGCGCATCATCATACACATGTGCGATGCATCCATAACGACTGCTACGCCGCGGCAGCCAGTAACATCCATAATGGTCTGCGCAATCTGCTCACTTAGGTTTTCTTGTATCTGCAAACGACGGGCAAACATATCGACGATACGGGCAAATTTTGACAGTCCTAGTACTTGGCCGTCAGGTAAGTAACCGATATGAGCGACACCATGGAACGGTAGCATATGATGCTCACACAGTGAATAAAATTCAATGTTCTGTACCAGTACCAGCTCGCGATTCGCTGATGGGAACACAGCATCATTGACCACTTCATCTATACTTTGATGATAGCCTTGGGTCAGATGGGCAAAGGCCTTTGCAGCACGTACAGGCGTATCTAGCAAACCCGGACGATCTAAGTCTTCGCCAGTTGAAGCAATCAGTTGGCGATAAGATTCGGTACTTTCTTTATAATCTGGGATTATGATGGGGGTGTTACTCATAAGTTTGGCAGCCATCCAAAATGTGGGTGTAGCTTAACGTTGAATCCTATCGTGTGAGGACTCTTATAAAAATTGTGCAAGCTGGGAAGGGCTGTGATTATACTCGAAATCTGCTGAACTTCATACTGCTGTGGCTAGCAGTTGAGTCTTTAATCAATAAAGGAGCGTTTGGTGCTTAATCGAAACGGTTGTAGTGTTAATATTCGAAGTGCGATTTTTTCATAAAATAAGCAAACTACTATAGCCTGAGTATTTTATCTTGAAGCGTTGATGCTAAAATGCAATCTAATAACTCACGAAAAACTCTCATTGTCGATACTACTTCAAGTGATAAGTTGCTATTAGTCATTTTGACGTTATTAGTTGTTTGTATCAGTCGATCTAATAACAAGCACCAAATACAGTTTACGACTGTTTACTTAAATTAATTCGTGTATAATAACTCATCTTTTCATTTGTACTATTTAGTAGTCTCAATCTTCTAATTACTCTAAATAAATTCTTATTCTAAATCATCTCGATTGATTCAAAAGGAAATCTTATGCTACTGCAAGGACAACGATTTGTCGTAACTGGCATCGCAAGTAAACTCTCTATCGCTTGGGCTATCGCAGAAGCGCTGCACCGCGAAGGGGCATCACTAATTCTGACTTACCCGAATGACAAAATCAAAAAACGCGTCGATATGGCCGCTGAAAAATTTGAAGCAGATTTGGTTCTAGAATGTGACGTAGCTTCTGATGAGTCAATTGCTGCGTGCTTTAAGCAAGTGACTGCTCATTGGGGCGACGGTATTGATGGTGTGGTACATGCCATTGGTTTTGCACCTATGGATCAGTTGGATGGGGATTTTGTTAGCGCAACGACTCGTGAAGGCAGTCACATCGCGCATGACATCTCTAGCTATAGCTTCGTTGCATTGGCAAAAGCGGCTCGTGAGTTACTAGCGATGCGCCATGGTTCTATGTTAACCTTGACCTATGAAGGCAGTATTTCAGTATTGCCAAACTATAATGTCATGGGTATGGCAAAAGCCAGTTTAGAAGCCAGTGTTCGTTATTTAGCAACGTCTATGGGCGGTGAAGGTATCCGTGTTAATGCGATATCTGCAGGTCCTATCCGCACGCTAGCGGCTAGTGGCATTAAGTCTTTCCGCAAAATGCTCGATATCAGCGAAAAAATTGCGCCATTACAACGCAATATCACACAGACAGAAGTAGGTAACGCTGCGTTATTCTTATTGTCGCCGTGGGCATCTGGTATCACAGGTGAGATTATGTTCGTTGATGCGGGTTTCAATACAGTTGCTATCAGCGAGCAGTTGATGATGCTTGATGAACCAGCACAGTAATTGTTATAGATGATTCGTTTGATAATAGAAAAGACAGCCAATTGGCTGTCTTTTCTAGTTATACTATGAGTCTTTTTGGCTACGTGCTTTTTTAGCAATGCGGCTTTTTAGCTACGTGCCTTTGGACGAGGGATATGATAACCAAGTTACCAAAGTGGATACTATGGGGCGGGGCAGTATTGGCATTTAGTGCTGGTTGCGTGAATACGACGGCGTTAATGGGGTTTGCCAATTTATCAGTGTCGCACGTCACGGGCAATGTGAGTTTGTTTGCAGCGGCAATCGCTCATTCAGACGCGCGTAGTATTTTATATATTGGTACCTTGTTGCTGTCCTTTTTGGCAGGGGCTATACTAAGCGGCTTTGTCATTGGACAGACATCATTGAAACTCGGTCGTCGTTATGGACGAGCGCTATATCTAGAAGCAGCACTACTGTTGGTTAGCTATTGGTTGTATCAGCAGCATGATTACTTAGGGCAATTAGCAGCAGCAATGGCATGTGGACTGCAAAATGCGATGGTCGCAACTTATAGTGGGGCGGTCATTCGTACCACCCACTTGACAGGGCTGACCTCAGACATGGGGGCGGCAATTGGTAATTGGCTTGCTGGTCGTTCTATTAGTAAGCCAACCTTAGGGTTTCAAGCCATTATCTGGTATTGTTTCTGCGGTGGTAGCGCAGTAAGTGCTTTCTTGTTTGCAAAAGTCAGCTATGATGCTTTGTTTGTTCCCATCGCCATTGTATCGACAGCAGCATTTGTATACAACTATGTTTCAGATCATCTGCCAGAGGTGAGAGAACCAAAAAAAGATAGGCGCTTATCATAGTAATAAACGCCTATCGTGCCTATTATTAACTGTATTGGTTTTTGCATGTTTATTTAGGTGTAGAATAGCGAGCTATCAAAACATGCTTTGGTCTTATTCTTTATGATCTTCGTGCTCATGCATCCCTTGCATCATATCGAGCATAGAGTCGTCAGTACGTTGTTGATCTTCTTTGGCTAGGCCATCTTGATTGATGTCTTTTGGTGCCATTTTGGTCGTTGAGTCCGTTTTATTTGAGTCTGTCATAAAGTACTCCAGTGTTTTTATTTACTTCTTAATAGAGATGTTTTAATTAAATCTTTATTCGTTGACGCTCGCATTTATTAGCGCTTGGCTTTTATTTAACTTACCTAGTATGCAATGTGGTCATAGTCTTGTACATATACAGAGTACACTTGTTTAGTGACTATGTGTAACTGAGACTGCAATCAACCATGCAACTAATAATAAAGCTGATCACGTGGTTAGCGACTAAGTTTACGGATTACTAGCATAAGTTGTAGAAAAGCGAGTTTCGACGTATATATCTCAAGTGATGTCTGCAGATAATTAGATTTACCTCAATGGTAATGTGTTTATCAAAATACACTAACCGATAATTTATGTTTTATTTTTAGGTTTCTTACACCGTCTTTGATTCAATAAGGACATTCTATGTCAGAGCAAAAGCTAGATAGCCATCTTCCTAATGATGGTAATGAATATTTATTTACTGATACCTTCCCAAAAGGTACAGGAAAAGGGTTAATTGTGGTCGCTATTGCCGCGATTATTGCGTTGATTATTTATAATGTGTTGCCGTTCGATATCAATGCTAATAAAGGTCTCGCAGTCCTGTTTTTCATTGGGGTGCTTTGGCTTACAGAAGCTGTGCACGTCACCATAACAGCGCTACTTGTCGTAGTAATCGGTGCCTTGGTTGGCATACCAGACTTCGATGCTGAAATCGGTCTGCAAAGCTTTGCCAATCCTACTATTTATCTATTCTTTGGTGGTTTTGCCTTGGCAGCAGCATTGCATGTGCAGCAGCTAGACAAAAAAATCGCACTAAAGATTCTATCGATGTCTGGTGGCAAACTGAGTACAGCAGTATTTTTGATATTTGGTGTGACGGCATTTTTATCGATGTGGATATCGAATACCGCTACGGCTGCGATGATGCTCCCATTGGCACTCGGTATCTTGACGCAAGTCGATCGTGAAAAAGACCGCGGTACGTTTGTCTTTGTACTATTAGGTATTGCTTATTCAGCCAGCCTTGGCGGCCTAGGTACGATTGTTGGTTCGCCGCCCAATGCTATTGCCGCAAAGGCGCTCGATATTGCCTTTGTAGACTGGATGAAGTTTGGTATTCCGATGATGTTGGTACTGTTACCATTATTGTTGGGTGCGATGTATGTGTTCCTAAAGCCGAACCTAAATCGTACCATTGTCCTAGTTGATGATGCACCGATTGCTTGGAACAAGCCACGTATCGTCACTATCATTGTCTTTATCGTTACGGCATTGAGCTGGATATTTTCCAAAAAGATTGGTGCAGCTTTAGATATTACGGACACTGATGCTATCGTTGCACTATCAGCAGCAGCAGCGGTAGTAAGCTTAGGATTGGTATCTTGGAAGCAAGTATCAGACAATACGGATTGGGGTGTGCTCATGTTGTTTGGTGGTGGTATTGCGCTATCGACAATTTTGAAAGTATCTGGGGCGTCTTTGGTACTAGGGGAAACCGTAGCAACTGCGCTGTCTTCTGCACCACTTATCATTGTGATGATGGCAGTCTCAGCATTTATTATTTTCTTGACAGAATTTGCTTCCAATACTGCCTCGGCAGCATTGTTAGTGCCTGTATTTGCCGCTATTGCAGAGCAGATGGGTTTGCCACATGAGGTGCTCGTATTGGTCATCGGTATTGGTGCATCGTGTGCTTTTATGTTGCCAGTTGCCACACCGCCAAATGCTATTGTGTTTGGTACAGGTTTGATCAAGCAAACAGAAATGATTCGTACAGGTATCATATTAAATATCATTGCTACTATCGTTATCGGGCTATGGGCGTACTTTTTCTTGATATAATCAAGTAGTCATTACAATCCTAGTCATATCTGCTTAGTATAAGTGAAACCCCGATGTTCAAGACAAATTGAACGTTGGGGTTTTTTATGGCTTATCATATAAGCTAACGGTATAGAATGTTTATTATTAACGTCATCTTATTAAATGGATTTGATCACATGACACAGTACTTATTAAAAGCAACTGTTCTGATATTACTAGGCGCAATTGCCGTGTTAATGGTATTTATAGCAAAATATTGGGCACCTGATCGTACCATCGCTGAGCTAAAACAATGGCAACTACCTAACAGCGAATTTATAGACATACAAGGTATGCAAGCGCATGTAGCGCAGTCAGCTAATTGTTATACACACCGTGGCAATACAGCCGAAAAAAACCGACCCGAAACAATCGTTTTATTGCATGGTACATCGGCAAGCTTGCATACATGGGAGGGCTGGACCAAGGCGCTGTCTGATCAATACTGTGTCGTGAGCATGGATTTACCAGGGTTCGGTTTGACCGGTCCTTACGTGGATGAGAGCACGCGATACAGCAGCGAAAATTATGCGGCGTTTGTTATTGAAGTACTCAATCATTTGAAGCTGGACCGCGTCACACTAGCCGGTAATTCATTAGGAGGCAAGGTAGCGTGGCGTACCGCCGCTTTGTATCCTGAGCGTGTCAATCGATTGATACTGGTAGACTCAGTTGGTTATCCAGCGACACCCAAACATGTCCCTATTGGTTTTAAACTTGCTAAATATTCAATGATGTCACCAATTTTAAATCGTATCCTACCCAGAAGTGTTATTGAAAAAAGCGTTTTAAGCGTGTATGCCGATAACAGTAAAGTCGATGAGGAGTTGATTAACAGATACTATGAATTGACCTTGCGCCAAGGTAATCGTCAAGCTTTGAGTCGTCGCCTAAATGAGAGCGATGATGACAGTGATCAAGCTCAAATAAAGCAGCTGGACATACCGACTTTAATCTTATGGGGTGCAAAAGACGATCTTATTCCTGTAGAAAACGCCGCGTTATTTCATAGAGATATACGTAATAGTCAGCTCAAGATATTTGATAATTTAGGTCATGTACCGCACGAAGAAGATCCGTTAGCAACCGTTGACGTTGTAAAGCAGTTTTTGATTAGTGAGTCAGGAAATGAATAACTTAGAAAAGAAACAGATAACAACCATCGCTGCGATTTCAGATATTCATAGTAATGTCTACGCTCTCGAAGCTGTGCTTGCCGATATAAGACATCGAGATGTTGATCAGATTGTCAATCTTGGTGATATTTTATACGGGCCAATAGCGCCTCATGCTACCTATGAGCTATTAATGGCAAATCGAGATGATATTATTACCATTAGAGGCAATCAGGATAGGCAGATTTATGAAGCCACTACAGCAGAAATTGCTAATAATCCAACCATGGGTTTTATTATCAAAGATCTCTCTAAAAAAGCGATTGAATGGATGCGGTCTTTGCCATTTTATTTTCATGTCAGTGAGGATGTATACCTCTGCCATGGTTCGCCGACCGATGACATGATATATTTACTAGAGGATATCGAAACGGGTCAACCAATAGTGCGTAATGATGCGACTATATTGGCGTTACTTGATGGTATTGATAATGATGTTATCTTATGTGGTCATACACACATCCCGCGTACAGTAGTACTGTCGTCAGGACAAACTATTGTGAATAGTGGTAGCGTTGGCTATCCAGCTTACGAAGACGATTTGCCTATTATTCATAAGATGCAAACTTATTCGCCTCATGCTAATTATGCTCTTATCAAATGTATTGAGACTCAACAAGGTAAACATTGGCAAACTGAGCATGTCAGGGTCGCTTATGACCATGAAGCAGCAGCAAATATGGCTCTAAGAAACGGACGTGAAGATTGGGCATTTGCATTGAAGACGGGTAGAGTGATTCCAGTATGACAGTACTTAAAAACGTTCTATCCTAGCAATGACAGCATTACCTTTAGATTAACTATGGGTTTTTATTTAATAGAGATTACGTAAAATGCTAACACTATATATGGTTCAATTGGGCGGCCGTCCTAAAGGCCGTCTGATTGAGCAACACGATATTTTTTTTGGTGCAGCCAGTCAAGTGAGTGACTTGATAGGAGATATCAATGAACATTGGCCTGAGGTAAAAAATAAATGGCATATTGATTCGTATCGAGCGATTGCCAAAGTGGGTAGTTATGCCATTAAGTTAATTGAACCAAGTCAGCAATTAAAGGCTGCTGCTGACTTAAAGTTATTCTTTATCAATCTAGGTGGCTATCAGCAGGACAGTTTTGAAGAATTCCATTATAAGCTACTCATCGTTGCACCTAACCAAGCTGACGCGATCAAACAAGCAAAAAAAAGTGATTTTTATAAGCAATCTACTTTTAAAGATAAAACGTCACCTTTCAATGCAGCTTCTCATATTGATGATAAGTTTGCAGTAGATATAGATGACATATATAACGTAAATGATCTTATCTCCAATGTTCAGCTTTCGATTGAGCCTATTAGTGATACAGATGAGCTGAATGCTAAAGAAGACAAAGAGTACGTCGGCTATCTAAGCATCAAGAATTTAAAGAAATTGGCGCTATAATAGATTTATCTAAATTTCATAAAAGTAACTCAATACATGCTTGATTAAATAAACCTAATGGACAGCTTACGAGAGCAATCAGGACTCGACTAACTTGAATCATACCCCAATTACCCCCATAATCTAACCAATTCTACATAATAAATAGCCTAAGCAAATATGCCCAATACTTCTAAGCCCAATATTCCTGAAAACAGCGATTCAGATACATCTACTGTAAATGAAACTCAAGATACTAAGAAGCCAGCAGTACCACTGGCGGATCTACCAGTACTTGCTAAAGACAGCTATTACTTAAGCCGTCTTGAACGAGAGCTGGCACGTGCTGCTGTGTCTAAGAAGAAACAACCTAATCAGGGTTCTGAACAAAAGAACAACTCAGATGATGTACTCGCTAAAAAACGTGCTCAGTACGAGAAAATAAAAACGCGTTCTCAAGAAGCTGTGCAGGCACGTATCGATAGTATTCCAAGTGATTTACCTGCCAAACTAAATCTAGATCTGCCTGTTAGCCAGCGCGCAGAAGACTTAGTACAAGCGATTATCGATAATCAAGTCATTATTGTCGCTGGTGAGACGGGTTCTGGTAAAACGACGCAGTTGCCTAAGCTTGCGATGCTAGCAGGGCGCGGTATTACAGGCCAGATAGGGCATACACAGCCAAGACGATTGGCTGCTCGTAGTGTGGCAAACCGTATCGCAGAAGAGCTGGGTGAGCCATTAGGTAATACGGTCAGTTTTAAGATTCGCTTTAATGAGCAAGGGACAGCGCAATCTGTTGTAAAGCTCATGACGGATGGTATTTTGCTCGCTGAGTTGGGTCATGATCGGTTCTTGAGTAAGTACGATACGATTATTATCGATGAGGCGCATGAGCGTAGTTTAAACATCGATTTTATTATGGGTTATCTTAAAAAGATGCTGCCCAAGCGCCCAGATTTAAAAGTCATTATTACCTCGGCAACCCTTGATACCAAGCGCTTTAGTGAATACTTTAGCCGTTATGATAGCAAGCTTAAACGGCAAGTCCCTGCGCCTATTTTTAATGTAGAAGGCCGTAGCTTTCCAGTAGAAGTCCGTTATCGTCCGTTGACAGATGATCCAGTGAACAGCTCAGAAGATGACAGCTACGATGATTTTGAAGAGAACCTGCCGCGCGCTGTGGTTGCTGCGGTCGAAGAGTGCTTTAGCGACGCGCAGAGTAAAGGTCACGCCGATCAGGCTGATATTTTGATATTTGCTGCAACTGAAGCTGAGATTCGTGAGACGCAGGAAGTGCTTGAGCGTCATGGCCCTCGCCATACAGAAGTACTACCACTGTTTGCACGGCAGACTTACGAAGAGCAGCAGCGTATCTTTCAACCATCGGGTCGGGGTCGCCGCATTGTTATCGCGACCAACGTTGCTGAGACTGCATTGACTGTGCCGGGTATTCGCTATGTGATCGACTTAGGTTTTGCGCGGATTTCGCGTTACTCGTATCGCTCGCGCGTACAGCGTTTACCGATTGAAGCAATTTCGCAAGCAGCGGCTAATCAGCGTAAAGGTCGCTGTGGCCGTGTCGCTCCAGGTGTTTGTATTCGTCTTTATAGTGAAGAAGATTTTAGTGGTCGCCCTGAATTTACTGAGCCTGAGATTTTACGTACTAACTTAGCGTCAGTAATCTTGCAAATGGCCAATCTACGTCTAGGTAGTGTGGATGACTTTGAATTCATTGAGCCGCCTGATAGCCGATTGGTCACTGATGGTCATAAATTGCTAGATGAATTGGGCGCTATTACTTCTAAGAAAGACATTGCTGCTCAAGACAAAGCTAACAAGCCAAAAGCTAGAAAAGGGCTTGATCATCTGCGTTTGACAGCAACTGGTCAGAAAATGGCACGTATGCCAATCGATCCAAGGCTGGCACGTATGCTGGTGGCTGGTTCTGATTTTGATTGTATTCGCGAAATGCTTATCGTTGTGGCAGCGCTTGCTGTGCAGGATCCACGCGAACGTCCTGCCAATAAACGTACGCAAGCGGATCAAAAGCATGCGGTTTTCCGTCAAGACGATTCTGACTTTTTGTTTTATTTGAGTCTATGGAAGGCGCTGTTTGAAAAAGATGAAGACGGCAATAAACTGTCTGGCAATCAGCGTAAGCAGTTTGCTAAGAAAAACTATTTGAGCTTCCCGCGTGTACGTGAATGGCATCAGACGCATCGTCAGTTGGTACAGATGGTCACTGAGCTGAAGCTAACTGATGTTAATGAATCAAAAGCTTCTGATAAAAATGTGGCTGTTAATGATCCGACAGCGATCGAAGACGAAGAGTTAAAAGCAGTCAAATATGCCAATCTGCATAGAGCATTGTTAACAGGATTGTTGTCTATCATCGCGCACAAGACCGAAAGCCGCGGTGAGTATTTGGCTGCGCGTCAGCAAAAGGCTAAGATATTCCCAGCCAGTACGGTGTTTAAACAAATACCCCCTTGGGTGATGGCATTTGAGATGGTGGAGACTTCACAAGTCTTTATGCGTACTGTTGCCAAAATCGAACCGGAATGGATTATCTCAGCAGCAGGTGATTTGCTGAAATATCATTACTTCGAACCACATTGGTCCAAGAAAACAGGACGCGTCAAAGCTTACGCTCAGATTAGTCTGTTTGGACTGATTATTATTAGTAAGCAGCTGACTAACTATGAGCAAGTCAATCTAGTTGAATCACGAGAGATCTTTATCCGTGATGGCTTGGTGACGGGTAACTTTGGTCGCAATGCACCATTTTTGCAACATAACATGGATAAGATTGCTCATGTTGAGCGGATCGAAGACAAGCTGCGTCGCCGTGATTTGTTGGTGGATGAAGAGACGCTCTATCAGTTCTATGATAAGAAAATCCCTGAGCACGTTGCCAGTCGCAAAGCGTTTGAGGATTGGCGTGCAGAAGTCGAAAAGCATGATGCCAAGCATCTATTCTTCACCGATGAAGATGTGCTTAATAGCCAAGCGCCGACCACAGGGGACTTTCCAGAAGTGTGGAAGCTGGGCGATTTAAAACTGCCGCTCCGCTATATCTTTGATCCGGCCAGCGATGATGATGGTGTGACCATACGTGTACCGCTTGCCGCATTACCGCAGCTCGACGCGATTGAGCTACTGTGGGGTGTGCCCGGTTGGCGCTATGAATTGGTATTGCAGCTGCTCAAGTCACTGCCAAAGGAGATACGTCGTCAAATCGTACCGATACCCAATACTGCAGACAGTTTGTTTGATGAGTTGCAGCCAAAGGGTGGACAAGGATTGCTGAAACAGCTATGTCAGGCATTGCATCGTCGCGGTATCATGTCGGTGACACCAGAGAACTTCAATCCATCTACGATTGATCGCTATTTGCAGCCACAAATCTGCGTGGTCGATGAGAAAAACCGTATCATCGAAAAAGGCCGTGATCTGCAAACCCTACAGATTCGTCATGCATCTGAGACCAGTCAAGCGGTAAATGAACAGCAAGGCGTGCATACTGAGTTTCCTGAGCATTTTGCTTTCAGCAAAAATCATCATAGTGCAGGTGTGGTGATGAAACAGTTTGCAGCGCTCGTCGCTGATGAAGCGGGAGAAGCTGTATCGATTCATCAATATACTGATGTCAATGCAGCACTTCAAGCACATCGTATCGGGGTGCTGACTTTAATCAAAGGCAAACTTGGTGCAAAGAAAAAGCAGCTAACGAGCCAAATCGATAGTATATTTAAACTGGCATTTGCGCCACTTGGCGACATGGATAAACTTAAAACGATCGTTATAGATGCTGCGTTAGACGCGGCTCTCGAAGAGCACTATGTCTTATTTGATCATACTGAGGATTTGCCTGAGAGCGCCGACGATATCGCAGTTGGATTGAGCGAGGAGTTACCATTTACGCCTGAAGAGTATACCCAGACGCTCGACGTCGTACTAAATAATTTCTTATTAACTGGTCAAAGCGTTATCAAAACGCTTAAGAATGTCTATACTCGTTGGCAACGTATTCGCCAAGGGTTGCTGATGTTAGATCGTGAAATATTTGGTGAGTCTATCGATGATATCGAAGATCAGTTAGAAGATTTACATTTGGCTGATTTTGTTTATCGGATGGATTACAGCCACTGGCAACAGTACCCACGCTATCTTGAAGCGCTACAGATTCGACTAGAGCGTCTGGAGCACAATCTCGACGCCGACCTCGATGGTGTTTATGCTCTTGACTTGCATATGGAACGGCTAGCAGGACGTGCGGACAAAGAAGCCATCAGTGAGTATCGCTGGATGGTGGAGGAATACCGTATTCAACTGTTTGCCCAGCCTATGAAAACTCGTATGGTAGTATCGCCCAAGCGTCTAAGCAAGATGTGGGACAAGGTGAGTTAGAAGGTTGTATATAATTCTCTTTAATTGTGAGGTTTATAAAATGTTTCTAACTATAATTGCAGGTGTCACAATTTTTGTCATAGGTCAGTTTATTTTAAAGTTGATTTTAGAACCCATAGTAGGGTTAAAAGAAACACTTGGAGAAGTTTCATCTCTATTTCTTCGAGAACAATCGGGCTTTATAAATGATAATGTCAATAAGGATGTACAAAATGAAGTTATAAGATTATCTTCAATGATTTTGGCAAAGAAACAAGCTATTTTACTTTATAGTGTTTTTGCAAAAATATTGAGAATGCCAAGCGAATCAAATCTTATTGAAGGTTGCCGTAGTTTGAATTTGATTTCTTATCTCGTTATAAAAAACTCTTCAGACACATTACAGAGAAAGTCTCATACACGGGAAATATATGAGGAAATGAAGTTAGTAAGTAAGCATTTAAAAATCCATATTACATATAGTGAGCGGATTGAGACGTGATATAAAAGATCTTATCAGGTATTTGTTTAGAACTTTAATGCACAAATAGAAAGTTTAAGTTAGCAAGCGAGACCATCCCAGATTCTGTGTAACTGCCATTTAGATTAAATGCTTACTGATACGGTCATCAAACATAATCATAAAACGATTCAGAGCAGACGTCCAGTTACGGATTGGCATCGACCACTTTTTAGACGCCTGCTGGGTGGCTAAGTACACCACTTTGAATGCTGCCTGATCAGATGGGAACACCTTACGCTTATTCACTGCCGTCCGAATCACACTGTTTAGCGACTCTATCGCATTGGTGGTATAAATCACTTTTCTGATGTCTTTCGGATACTCAAAGAACACCGTTAAGCCCTCCCAGTTATTGCGCCAAGACTTGATGACATGCGGATACTCTTTGCCCCAAGTCTCATCAAAGTGCTCAAGATTGGCCTCTGCCATCTCAAGGGTATCAGCGCCGTAAATGGCCTTTAAATCAGCCGCTACGGCCTTTTTATCCGTCCACGGCACAAACTTCATTGAATAGCGCACCATGTGTACGATACACAGCTGAACCTGTGCCTTTGGATAGACGGTGTTAATGGCATCGGGGAAGCCCTTTAAGCCATCGACACAGGCAATGAGGATATCTTGTACCCCGCGGTTTTGTAGCTCAGTGAGAACGCCCAGCCAGAACTTAGCGCCTTCATTCTCTGATAACCACATACCAAGCAGCTCTTTTTTACCATCAAGAGCAACACCTAGCGCTAAGTAAATGGCTTTGTTGATAATCTGCTTATCTTGACGTACTTTGACGACAATGCAGTCTAGATAGACGATAGGATAAACACTGCTCAGCGGCCGGTTCTGCCAAGCGGTGATGTCCTCTAATATGTTATCGGTGACTCTAGAAACCAAGCTGCTTGAGATGTCGACGTCATAGAGCTCTTTAATGCTCTCTACGATCTCAGTGGTGGTTTGACCCTTGGCGTATGAGCGAGGATAAGCAAGTGTGTGGGGCACACTTGCCCGAAGCGCAAGACGGAAGGCTATGCCTGTAGTGACAATATGATTTTATCATCGAGACCTGAGATACGGGTTTGATGCTTACTAACGAGTACAGGCTCAAAGCTGCTATCACGGTCTCTTGGGGTAGAGATTTCAAGATCGCCTGTATCACTGCGGACGGTCTTTTTAGTGTGTCCGTTGCGCTTGTTTGGTTTATCTGCTTTCTCATGCTTGGGGTAGCCGAGATGGTCTTCCATCTCAGCCTCTAAGGCAGTATCGATAAAGGATTGCATGAGCTGCTTTTGGAAGTCTTTGATGTTATCAAAGCTTTTCATGCTACCAGCCATTTGCTCGGCCAGTTTTTTAATGTCAGATTGAGTAGTCACTGCTTATTCTCCTGTTAATGGATTATAAGCAGTTACACAGTTTTTAGGAAACTCCCTAGCAAGCACTAATCTAGCCTTTCTATTTGTATAATATCTAATGGCTAATCTTTTCTGTCAGTACACCCATGCTATAAAGCACATAGGCAATCACGGTTAATGCGACGATAAATGGAGTAAGCATCCAAATCACAATATTGATTAAAAGTGATGGTAGCAATCCATTGAACAATTCAATATCTGGTGCGAAAAAATCGGTCATAACATCGACTGCACGCTTAGCAATAGGGAATAGCAAAGTGCTAAAAGCTAACATATAAATGTACTTGCTAAAGCCAGGGTCACTCATGACTACCATAAAGTAGAACACTGTAAAAAACGTGATGCCAAGTGCCCAGCATTTGAGAGTGTAGCTTAAACGAATCATGTTATCTCCTCCCTAAGCTTTCTATTGATCGCTTTACATCGATCGTACGCAGAATAAAGCTACTCCCATACATTCATTTTTTTAAATATATAATATGTTATAATACGAATATATAGTCGAGTCAACCAATTTTTCTATTTATTTAAAATACTCCATAAATCATTCAATTTAAAAATGAAGTTTTTTGAGGAAGAATTTCATAGATATAATAGAAAGTAGCCTAAGCGAGTTAAATTTATTCTATTAAAAAATAAGATTATAACTACAACTCGTTACTCGGGCTCAGACCAAAAAACCGCTTATATTCTCGGCTAAATTGACTAGGGCTTTCGTAGCCTACTTGCATCGCTATTTGTGATATTTGCGCGCCGTGTATCTTAATCAAACGTCTCGCTTCCATTAATCGCAAGCTTTTTTGATATTGTAATGGGCTTAATTGGGTAATTTCTTTAAAGTGCTGATGAAACCCTGAGACACTCATGCCGCACCTACTAGCCAAGCTCTCAACCATAATAGGTTCATCTAGATGTGCCTTTATCCAGTCAGTCGCTTGAGCAATGCGGTGTGTATGGCTACCGCTAACGACCAATTGCTTAAGTTTGTTGCCTTGCTCAGCCAAGAGTAGGCGATAGTATATTTCTTGTTGAATTAAAGAAGACAGAAAATCAATATCGTTTGGATAATTAAGCAAGCGTATCAATCGATCAAACGCGTCCATTATGGTGTCATCTAGGTGCCACTTTATCCCTAAATGGCTGCCTGCCATTGGTTGTGTGGTCGGTAGCTGCGCTAATACATCTCTAATCATGGCTAAATCTAATTTCATTGATAAAACAATGACAGGGTTTTTTATCGAAGCATGTTTAATATGCATACTTAGCGGTATATTAACTGGACAGAACATCAAGTTACTATTGTCAAACCTTTGACAGTCAGCACCCAAATAAATCTCGCGTTCTCCCTGCAATACAATACAAATACTTGGCTCTTGAATATAGCTTACGGCTTTGCTTGGTTTGTCCGCGCAGTAAAAGAACAAGCCTGAAACAGCGGACTCGATGGTTTTATTTCTAGGTAGTACTGCTAAAAGTTGGTCAATAGTCGTTTGATTCATCACGAGTGCTTATTTTATAGAGTTGCCTGATAGTATAAATATTTGTAGGATTAGGCAAGAGTTATAGAGGTTTGTTCTAACGTATAAATGCAGAGGATTCTATAATAATCTCATCGCAACAGCGTAAGTACGACCTCTAATAATATGAAACAAGGAATAATTACTCATGAAAATATTTTATAAAACGCGTGCAACCGCTACTGGTGGACGTTCTGGCCATACTGGATTAGACGATGGTTCTTTAGGATTTGACTTGGTATCTTTTCAAGAGCAAGACAAAGAAGGCGTGAATCCAGAACAGCTTTTTGCCATGGGTTACGCGGCTTGTTTTGATAGCGCTTTGAGCATGACTGCACAGCACATGAAATTGCCTGTTACCGCTTCAAACACCTCTGCGCAAGTAGGTATCGGTATGAAAGCTGACGGTAGCTACAACCTAGAGATAGAGCTGTCTGTAGAAGTATCAGGTATTGATGAAGCGCAGGCGCAGCAGTTGATCGAAGCTACGCATCAGGTGTGCCCGTATTCTAATGCTACTCGCGGCAATGTCGATACTCGTCTAGAAGTTACTGTTGCTTAAATGCTGTTGCTTAAATGCTGTTGTTCAACGACTGTTGACCGTAGACTAGCAATATTAAAATAATAACTCGAATATAAAACGCCTCGATTTATAAGAGTCGGGGCGTTTTATGTTGTCTGGTAGAATCATAAGCTGGAACTTTTTCTGAGCAGTTTAGCTAATGATAGGTTGTTAATAGCATTATTTTATACCGGTACTTTTTTATTTAAGGTAAACACCAAGACCGCGCCCAAAATGACCGTACTTGCGATAATAAAGGGCATAGTTAACTGCTCAGATAAAAATATCACACCTAGCAACGCAGCAATCACAGGGACACATAGCTGAACGATAGCGGCTTGTGTGTTTTTCAATAGTGGCATCGCTGTATACCAGATACTATAGCCCAACCCTGAGGCGATCGCTCCGGATGCACAGGCGAGTAGTACACCTTCAATGGTAATACCATCCAAATTGATATTTTTCAAACCTAAGTCATCTAGATACGTCATACCTACCAGTAGTAGTATAGGCACAGCGACTAAACTACGCACAAAATTAAACCCTGTCGCTCGCAGCGGTGAGACACATGATTTGCCGCGTATACTATATACTCCCCAAGCTATGCCGCTCATAGCCATTAACGCTGCAGCCAATGGTGACGGTATGGCAGCGGATGGCAACATCAGATATACAAACCCCGCCACTGCAACGACAAACGCTAACCATTGTAGCGCGCTGAGCTGTTCTTTTTTATAGATACCCCAGCCAATCATCGTCAGCTGAACCGCTGAAAACAAAATCAATGCCCCAGTGCCAGTATCCAGCTCTACATACGCAATTGAAAAGCACAGCGCATAAATCACCAAGCTGAGACTACTTAACCAACTGCCTTTGTCATTTAATATAGCGTGGACAGTAGATTCGTCATGATTAGACGTTTGGCGTCGCAGTCTGTAAGCATGTATAGCCATGATAATGCCTAGACAGGCCGTCGCACTAACTAGCCTGATGATGGTAAAGCTCCAAGCATCGATGTAGCCTTCCGCCAATGCCATTCGGCAAAACAGAGAATTTGCAGCAAAGGCGATTAACGCAATAATAGTATAAATCGTGGCTTTCAAAAGTAATTCCTACAATGAATAAATGGCACAAAACAGGCAAACATAGGATTTTAGTTTTAGGTCTTAAGATACGCTGTTATAACGAACGTTTATTCTTAGCAAAGATAATAGATTTATAACTAATTAATCTAATCTATAGCCGTCTCACAAGACAGGATATTTTGTCGTACTTATGGCAAAAAGTCTCTTTTAAATCAGAATAACGATAGTTGTATTGACGATAAGGTCTAAAAATAGGGATGATGTGCTTTGCATCAAATGAATCTTTAGAACAACATTCATTAAACACAATAAATCAGATAAATAAATAGGAAACGATAGTATGGATTGGGCAAGTATTTTTATTCATGACACAACTTGGTTATTTGCCTTTGAAATCTTAATACGTGTCACTGTCATGTTTGTATTGATTATCACATTTTTACGATTTACTGGTAAGCGCGGTGTCCGTCAGCTCTCTATTTTTGAGTTAACCATCATTTTATCGCTAGGTTCTATTGCAGGTGATCCCATGTTCACCGAAGACCTGCCCATCATTCAAGCGGTATTAATCATGGGTACCGTCATTTCGCTCTATAGGCTTTGTACTTGGGCGATGATGAAATTTCAGCCTTTTGAAGACCTGTTAGAAGGCAAGTCACTTTATATTGTAGAAGATGGCATGCTGGTGCTTGATAAAATCAAAAAAGGTGAAATGTCACATGATGAGTTTTTTGCTGAAATGCGCCAACAAGGGGTTGAGCATTTAGGTCAAGTGCGTACCGGTTTGCTCGAGACTGATGGCAATTTTAGTATTTTATTGCACACCTCTGAAAAGACAGACTACGGTATGCCGCTTTTCCCTAAGCAATATCGACCGGTCGAGCAAGTAGAAGCAGGGGTTTATTATGCTTGTATGTATTGCGGTTACGTTGATGAAATCTCTGACCCTGATCAGTGTTGCCCGCGTTGCGAGGATAATTGCAATAATTGGGCTAAAGCGTTAAACAATCATATCGTCAAATAATATAACGATTAGCTGCCTTAGCTCAGTTGATAAACTAAGGCAGCCAAGTGCTTTTTTCCTTTAAATTGCCAGCTCAAAATATACTATCTACTACCAGTTTGTCTGACTTGTTTTATACAGCGCATGGCTCTCATCATTTATGTCACTTTATACCAGTCAAGTTTGCGAGTCATCACCATCACGCAGGCAAGTATCACAAAGCAGAATATCGCACCCAGTAATAGATTGAGATCTTCTGTACTTAAAATACCGAAAAACGCAGCATATAGTCCAGCAAGTGTTGCGGTAAAGATGGCTGCCCGTTTTAAACCGCCAAATACATAGTAGCTATACCAGCCAATAAGCCCAACACAAGCACTGGCCGCTACCATATAGGCTTGCCAAAATGCGATTTGTTCTGCAAGTGGTAGTAATAAGACATAAAAGACAAATAGTGCGCAGCCGACGAGCAGATACTGAATAGGGTGGATACGACTTGATTTGAGCACTTCAAATAAAAAGAAAGTGCCAAAAGATACCAAAATTAATAGCAAGGCGTACTTCATGGCTCTTTCAGTTTGTAGATAGACATCGTTGGGGCTTGCAAAACTAACGCCAAAGCTGTTTAGCAGAACACTTTGATTACTACCAGCTACTGCTGTACTGTCTGTCGTCAGACCTCTTGATGCCTCAAGCGAATCAGGATTGTACGAATGACTATCGATATTGAGCGTTGATTCACTTATGACAGTACATTGATGGTTAGGCACGCTGAGACATTGAGAGAGGTACTGATTATTTGCAACGGTTAAATACTGATTTTGCCAACTGGCATCAAATCCTTTAGCGGTGATGCTCTTAGTATTTGGTAATGCTTTACCGATGAAGTTTGGTGTCTGCCAATCGCTGTGCATAGACAGAGTAAAGTTCTGCCCAGTTGGGACAGTCGTCACACTACTAATGCCAGCTAACGGCAAGTCGATCACAATATTGAGCGCTTGATTGTCTCTAGGATTAGATAACTGGCTATTTACTTCTGATTTATCTAGATTTTTATTTATTGAGCCTGTGGCGATAAGGCTATCTTTATTATGCTGGCTAGTAGGATTAATTAATTGCTCCAATATATCTTTAGGAATATCTACTTCGACATAGGTTAAGTTGTCTATCATTGGTATCTGCGGATAGTTTGCTGCAATTGATTTTTGATTGATTGTGACAGTAGGCAGGGTAGCGACACCGCGCAAATCAGATACAGGAATGATAAGTTTTGCTTTATTCCAGTGGGTAATGGTTTTGGCTAGTTGTATTTTGTCTGTATTAGGAGGTATACCGACTGAATCTGCATCATTGTCAATTGTAGTGCCAACCTGATCTAAATTTACTAAAGTCTCTGCGAACGTATAACTCTGATCGAATGTCAGCTGACCATCATAGCTAGTAGCACTATAGATACCGCGTTTATAGGTGTCTGTATTTACTTTTAGGTTTTGTGCAGCCTGCGTCTGAGAGGCAAATATCGTCTCAATCTTCGAGTATGACGGTTCACATTTGCTCTTTATATTTGGTGTATCAGATGCATTTGACTGACATTCCGGTGTGACTGTCGTGGGAATAGCGATAAATGGGTTAATGACTTCTTGTGGATTGACATGCTGCTCGCTGATTTCTTTTATTACTGACTCTGCGTAGTATTGCCTCTCATATATGATATCGCCAATCATGGTGAGACCAATCGAAAAAACGATACACAGTCCTATAATGATGGATAACTTAGTCAATAATGTTTTTTGCATGTTGTCGCCTCCTAAGTGTCTTTAATCCACAGCTGCCGAGATAGCAGACTGTGGCTTTAAAAGACATCATAGAGAGGGCATAACGAGAAGATGTGCAGGAAATATGGAAAAAATGTGAAAGGGTAAAAGTTGATATTTTCGGATAATTATTTTTCGATTATTAATGTGTTTAATGCTTTTTCGTGTCGCCAACGACTTTATCCATAATAGCGAATAACAAACCAGACAACACAAAGGTCATGTGAATAATAACCTTCCACATGAGCTTGTCAGCATCGAGCTCACTCATTCCGCTAGATATATCCATAAAGGATTTCAAAAGATCAATCGCTGAGATAGCAACAATCGCTCCGATGACTTTGAGCTTTAGACCAGAAAAATCTACTTTTCCCATCCAACTAGGGCGATCATCATGAGTGCCAGTATCGATTTTTGAGACAAAAATCTCATAGCCACTGAATATAATGATAAGCAATAAACTGGCAACCAGAGAGATATCAACCAATACCAATATATCTACAATCACACTGGCTTCAGAAGCCGTCAGAATGTCAGCAAACATATACCATAGCTTTTGGACAAACTTAATAAATAATAAAATAATGCCCAACACAAGCCCTAGATAAAAAGGTGCCAGTATCCAGCGGCTATTAAATATGGTTTTTTCTAAATAAAGCTCAAACTTCTTTAGCATGGGTATCTCTTAGGTTTTAAAGACAAGAAAGTCTTAAAGACGAAAAATTTGTAAGACATAAATATGGGTAAGCTTGTAGATATAACTATTTAGTTTTAGTCATATGAGATTTTGTCTATATCATCGAGCTGCGCTACTACTTGCAGCACGCGCGCTTTTCTATCGCCACTAATGCGTTGAAAAGGTTTTTGGTGCTTGCTTAATTGACTGGCGAAATAAGCACTTATCTTATCACGTTGATGCGGACTGTCGCGCAGATCATCGGCCACCCAAGGGGTATCAACATCAGTCAATAATATTAAGTCATAGTGATGCGCCAACGCTGCTTGCTCAAGGGTCGTAGGGCAGTCGCCATAATACCAATAGGAATAAACCATCAGCTCAAACAAACTGGTATCGCAAAACAAATAATGACTGGCATTAGACGACTGAGCGACTTGTTTGGCCAAGGTATTCTCTAGTGTAACCTGTCCCTGTGCGATAGGGATCAGATCTTCCCACGTACAAGTCAGCTGCTCGTCGTCCCATTTTGCCTGTAAGTAGGTGCGCATGTATTCTGACACCCAAGGAGTATCAAAATGCTCGGCCAAATCACGACATAAGGTCGTCTTACCCGTACTTTCTGCCCCTAAAACCGCGACGTTGATGACAGATTTAGGCGTATGCTGCTCGAGGTTGTACACGGTAGCGTCGTTGCCATTCATAGTATGCCCAGATTGCGATAAGAGTGAAGACTACATATTGTAGCGCGGTAAAAGTAAAACCTTTATAGAAGTATAGTGGTACCGATATCGCATCAGCGATGATCCAGAGTATCCAATGCTCGATTTTGCGCCGTGCCATGAGCCACATTGCCATCAAAAATAAAGCAGTAGTGAGCATGTCAGTATAATCGACCCAAGTAAATAGATGGATTCCAAGTACCGCACCATCGAAACTGAAGCCATTATTAATCACTGGACGGAAGTAATAAACCAATCCTACAAAAGCTATCGTTCCTGCTGCCAAAGCAGATAGTATCGGGATGTCACCTGCATGCAAATGCTCAATACGGACATTATTGGCATTTGACTGCTTGTGCTCAACAGACTGGTTTTTCTTATTCTTTGACCAGTTAATCCAGCCATACAAGCTCATCACGGTATAGTAAGCATTGATGAACATATCGCCAAACAGCTGCCACTTCCACAGTAGGTACACAAATATAGCAGTGCTGACCAGACCGATAGGGAAGACTAAAATATTGGTTTTGCTGGCGAGTAAGACACTTGCTACGCCGAAGACAACGGCAATCAGTTCAAGAATGATGAATATTGTAGAGTAGTCAGCGTATTGACCAAATAACCAGTTGAGAAGTTCTGCCATTAGTATTCCTAAATATGAGCGCGTATCAATATTCTGAATAATCAAGATAGTTCGATGAATAGTACAGACCAAAATGATACCAATTATAACGTAGCTATCGCAAAAGGACGGCAGTCTTTGCTAATTTATGGCAAGAAACAGATTATTTGTAACAAAGTATTAGAAAAATTATAATATTCAGGCATAATAAACACACTGATTTTAAGTTTACAGTTATTCACTGAATTTGAATGGCTATTATTTTTCCACTTTTATGCTTATTCCAAGCACCACAGTAGTAGACAAGGAAGCTTATCATGACGACTTGTATCACAGGCACTGGTCTTTATATCCCACCTTACAGCATTAGTAACGAAGAGCTAGTTGAGTCATTTAACCAGTATGTTGAAAACTATAATACCGAACATGCTGAAGAGATAGCTGCAGAGACAGTGACGGCACTTGAGCCTTCTTCAGCTGCCTTCATCGAAAAAGTATCTGGTATCAAATCACGTTATGTGATGGAAAAAGAAGGTATCTTAAATACTGAAATCATGGCGCCAGTTATCCCTTACCGCAACTTGGGCGAAGAGTTGTCAGTCATGGCCGAAATGGGTGCAGCAGCACTGAGAGACGCTTTGGCTGATGCTGGACTTGAGGCCAACGACTTAGATGGTATCATCCTTGCTTGCTCAAACTTCCAGCGTACTTATCCTGCGGTTGCTATCGAGATCCAAAACGAAATTGGTATGATCGGCGGCTTTGCTTATGATATGAACGTTGCGTGTAGTGCGGCGACTTTTGGTCTGTCACAAGCACATGGTTCTATCATCTCTGGTTTGGCCAAGCGTATTGCTGTGGTCAACGTTGAGATTACCTCAGCGCATCTAAACTGGCGTAACCGTGACAGCCACTTTATCTTCGGTGATGTAGCGACCGCTTCTATCGTTGAAGAATTAGATACGCCAAAAGGTTATGAGATTCTAAACTCTAAGCTATTTACTCAGTTTTCGACCAACATCAAAAACGAATATGGCTTTATGGATCGCTCAGAGTATCTAGCAGCGCAGACTGAAATGTATCCAGATATCAAAGCACCAGTCACTGACAAGCTGTTTTTGCAAAACGGTCGTAAAGTATTCCGTGAAGTCTGTCCAAAAGTTTCAGAGATTATCACTGAGCACTTGCAAGAAAACGACATCCCAACATCTGATGTTAAGATGATGTGGTTGCATCAAGCCAATGCTAATATGTTGGATTTGATTCTGCGTACCGTGGTTGGTAAAGATGCCGATAAGTCGATTGCTCCAAGTGTTATTGCTGAATTTGCCAATACTAGTTCAGCGAGTCCTATGATTGTATTCCATCGCCACAAAGACGACTTAGTATCAGGTGATTTGGGCGTTATTTGCTCATTTGGTGCAGGTTACTCTATTGGTTCGGTCTTAGTTCGCAAGGTCTAATACTTTAACTACCTGTCTTGATAAAAATAGCTAAGAGTCTTCTTAGCTATTTTTTTTGTCTGTCGTTTTTGCTATTGAAATTACGTCGTGACATCTAAATATAAACAGAGATGTTTGAGAAGATAACATTAAGATTACCGACAATATCAACAAGAATGATTAGAGGTTTTAATTTACCCCAAAAAATTTGCTATAATCACGGGCTTATTCCTCTTATCTAATTAAAAGTCCTTTTATGAAAGAATCCTTACGCCTGCGTTTAGACCAGATGGTAGACCGTTATGAAGAGGTCACCGCTTTATTATCAGATCCTAGTGTCATCAGTGATAATAATAAGTTCCGTGAATTGTCTGTTGAGCACAGCGACTTGATGGAGATCACGACGCTGTGGCAAAACTACGTGGGTGCAGAAACGGATCAAGCTGATGCAGAAGCGATGCTAGCTGATGCAACAGATCCTGACATGAAAGAGATGATGATCGATGAGATTGAGAGTGCGCGTGATACCATCGTAGAGATGGAAGAAGCACTCAATCTGATGATGCTACCAAAAGATCCCAACGATAAAGTACCAGCGTTTTTGGAGATTCGTGCAGGGACAGGCGGCGATGAAGCAGCGATTTTCTCTGGTGACTTGTTCCGTATGTACCAGAAATACGCGCAAAGCCAGGGTTGGACACTAGAAGTGCTCTCTGCAAATGAAGGTGAGCATGGTGGTTATAAAGAAATCATCACTCGCGTATCTGGCAATAGTGTATATGGTCGCCTAAAGTTTGAATCGGGCGCTCACCGTGTACAGCGTGTCCCTGAAACCGAGAGCCAAGGTCGTGTGCATACGTCAGCTTGTACGGTCGCAGTCATGCCAGAAGTTGAGATTGATGATACCGTTGATATCAATCCTGCTGATATCAAAATGGATACTTTCCGCTCAAGCGGTGCTGGTGGTCAGCACGTGAACACAACTGACTCTGCTGTACGTTTGACGCATATTCCAACGGGTACTGTGGTAGAGTGTCAGCAAGAGCGTAGCCAACACAAAAACCGTGCGCATGCTATGAAAATGCTGGTCTCTAAAATTCAGCAAGCCAAAGTACAAGCACAGGTCGATGTGGCGGATTCTATACGTCGTGACTTGGTCGGTAGTGGCGATCGCTCAGAGCGTATCCGTACCTATAATTTTCCACAAGGCCGCATGACCGATCATCGTATCAACCTTACCTTATACAAACTCGACTCCATTATGGAAGGCGACTTGGATGAGATTCTTGATGCACTATTACGTGAGCACCAGGCTGATTTGATGGCCAGTATCGGTGGCAATGACTAGTAGTTAGTCTTTAAAAGTACCAATAGTTTTATCGTTTTTATCACCATGTCTGTTCTTATAATAATAAGTATTGATTTAATTTTTCTGTTTTCGTTTATCCATTTAATTACCTAAAAATATTGAGAGTGTTATGTCAAAGCACAATAATCAGAACCAAGATCAAACCCCAGTCGTAGAAGATGCTAACGAGCTAATCGCACAACTGCAAGCCAAGCTAGACGATATCAGTGCTTCAGGTAAACAGCCGTATCCTAATACGTTCAAACGCACTGATTATGCGCAAGACTTACAGACGGCTTTTGATGGTGTCTCAAAGCAGGAAATTGAAGAAAAAGCAGCAAATGGTGAAAAAACACAAGTAAACGTGGCAGGTCGAGTCATGCTCAACCGTGGTTCGTTTATCGTGATCCAAGACATGACAGGCCGTATTCAGCTATATGTAGCACGTAAAGAGCTTGATGAGGAAACGCGTGCAAGCATTAAATCACTAGATTTGGGTGACATCGTTGGTGTATCAGGCTATATCGGTCGCTCAGGTAAAGGCGATTTGTATGTGCATATTGAAGAAATTACGCTACTGACCAAATCACTACGTCCAATGCCAAACAAATTCCACGGCTTGGCTGATGTCGAAGCGCGCTATCGCAATCGTCATCTTGATTTGATGACCAATGAGACGACTCGCAATACCTTTATGGTTCGTAGTCAGATCGTTAGTGGCATTCGTCAATTTATGCTTAATGAGCGTTTTATGGAAGTTGAAACGCCAATGATGCATCCGATACCAGGCGGCGCAGTAGCCCGTCCGTTTGAGACACATCATAATGCATTAGACATGCCTTTATATCTACGTATCGCGCCTGAGCTTTATCTTAAGCGTCTGGTCGTTGGTGGGTTTGAGCGCGTATTTGAGATTAACCGTAGTTTCCGTAACGAAGGCGTTTCAACCCGTCATAACCCTGAATTCACCATGATTGAGTTCTATCAAGCATACGCTGATTATCATGACTTGATGGATTTGACTGAGCGTCTGTTTAATCAGTTAGCAATAGATGTGTTGGGCACAACAGAGCTGACTTATCAAGAAGAAGCCATTAGCCTAAAAGCACCATTTGCTCGTCTATCAATGTCTGATGCGATTGCAAAATATGCTGAAAACTTTGACATGACACGTATCAATGATCGTGAATACCTAGCAGAATATGCATCTATGACACTTAAGCAGCAAGTCAAAGATGTGTTTGGTGTGGGTAAACTACAGACAATTATCTTTGAAGAAACTGCTGAGCATCAACTGCGTCAGCCAACGTTCATCACTGAGTATCCTGCTGAGACCTCGCCACTAGCGCGCCGTAGTGATGACAATCCTGAGATTACTGATCGCTTTGAGCTGTTCGTTGGTGGTCGTGAGTTGGCTAATGGTTTTAGTGAGCTTAATGATCCAGCAGACCAAGCTGAGCGTTTCCGTGGTCAGGTTGCTGAAAAAGACGCGGGCGATGATGAAGCCATGCATTTTGATGAAGAGTATATCGAAGCATTGTCTTATGGTTTGCCACCGACAGCTGGTGAGGGTATTGGTATTGACCGTTTAGTAATGCTATTTACCGACTCTGCTAGTATCCGTGATGTGATCTTGTTCCCGCATATGCGCCGCAAACAAGACAGCTAAGATGGGTTTGCTTGCTATAAATCCAAACTGATACTTAACTCAGCATAAAAAGCTTTTGCTCATTTTCACAGAATGGGTATCAGCTTTTTTGTGAAATATCGTTTATAGAGGTATTATGGATATTCAGCAAGCATCATATACGCTATGGCAAAAAATGATTCAGCAATGTTTTTTATCATTGTATGAGTTGCCTGATGACAAAATCACTGACTCTGATCATTTTCAGGGTTATGATTTTGTTTTTGAGTTTTCCGGCGCTACTATTTATTTGCTCGTCAATACCGTCGTGATGCAGGCAACTAAGCAAGAAGTGGATAATGCTAAAGCTCGTGAGTGGAGAAAAGAAGTTGTTAACCAACTTATCAAACGCCACGCTCAGATTTATCAAAAAAACGACAGCCTAATTGTAGATAGAAATGCCGCGACAACTGATAAAGCGGTTTATTTTATTGGCTTAACGTCATTGTCTATTAATCATCAAGACGATCAATCGGGCCATTCATCTTATGCAGTTGGCTACGAATATGGCAGTCGGTTTTTTGTAGAAGACTGTGTTTTAGACTTGGATGATGAGCAAAGTATCCTACAAGTCTTTAGTCATCAAAACTTCGTTGATATCCTCAATCAATTGGTGACGCCAAGTGATTTGACAACCTTTTTAGATTTTCATCGTCGTCAACTATCTAGCTTTGCATCATTTCAAAACGAATCAACATTGCTTAAACAGTTTCTACAATCACCGGACTTTCATCAAAGAACGATTAGGGTACAAGAACAGCTAATTGATAACGAGTTAATTGAGCAAGTTGAATTACGCTTACTTAAAGCAGTAGAGCCGAATCAGACTGTGTATGCCGATGCCTTAATGGCTGAGATGCAAAAAAATACTGGAATGTGGTTCAAGCTATTCAACAGTGTGCTTGAGCGTTATCATGAAGCAGGTACACCTTTACCAAATGAGCAGGTTGATATTTTGGTAGATGAGTCAATGTATACCTATGCATGTCTAGTAGAAAAAATCTTAGCTTATAGAACCATGGATCAAGACTCGCGCTGGAATGGTTATGTCCGTCATGAGCATTCTTATCATGTATTTGGACGCCATTATCTCATGGTGTTTTATGCGCAAGACGATAGCAGTTCGCTGAGCGCAGAAAATGTTCGGCTCTCTTATAAAGATTTATTGTCAGATATTAATGTCCAGTTACAAGAGCCAGTAATGGACGATTTGTTTTTACTGGGCGTAGAGTTTCGGCCATGTGAAGACAGTGTAAACACTGAGGTTTATCTGGATATTTTTCATCAAGCAGGCTCATTGATTGATGAAAGTACTCAACGCTTATATGACCGACTGGCACAACTTCAAGCTCAGTTATAACCTAAACATAGTATGACTCATTAGTTTGACGCTCCCTTTATATTTGTATTATTTACATTGGCATTTCTTATGACGCAGCAATATCAAGTTTTAGCTCGCAAATACCGACCAAAAAACTTTCACGAGTTGATTGGGCAGACGCATGTGTCTCAAGCGCTGATTAATGCGATTGATTATAATCGTCTGCATCATGCCTATCTGTTTACAGGTACACGCGGTGTGGGTAAGACAACGATTGCGCGTATTTTATCTAAATGCTTGAACTGTGATACAGGTATTACTAGTACTCCTTGCGGTGTATGTGATAACTGTGTTGCTATTGATCAAGGGCGTTTCATTGATCTTATTGAGATTGATGCCGCTTCTCGTACCAAGGTCGAAGATACGCGTGAGCTGTTAGACAATGTGCCTTATGCGCCAAGCCAAGGACGTTATAAGGTCTATCTGATTGATGAAGTACATATGCTGTCTACGCACAGCTTTAACGCGCTACTTAAAACGCTAGAAGAGCCACCTGAACATGTGAAGTTTTTATTAGCGACGACTGATCCACAAAAGCTACCGATTACGATTATTTCGCGCTGCTTGCAATTTGTCCTACGCCCATTACCACAAACGTTACTTAGCGAGCACTTAGCAAATATCTTGACCAAAGAGCAGGTAGGCTATACTCAGCCAGCCATTTGGCAGTTGGCAAGTGCAGCTAAAGGTTCTGTACGTGATGCGTTATCATTGACCGATCAAGCCATTGCTTTTGGTCAAGGCGCACTGGATGATGCGACTGTCAATGCAATGCTTGGTCTTATTGATGCTGCTGACTTAGTACGTCTAATCACAGATATCTATAACCATGATAAGTCTGCGGTTGCTGCTCATATTGAGCAAATGCGCGCGCAAATGGTCGATGCGACTAGTATGTTTGATGGGCTTGCTGAACTGTTACATCAGTTGGCATTAACTCAGCTGTTGCCCGAGGTCGCTCTTAATGTCAATGAGGCGCAAGCAAAAGATATTTATACGCTAGCTCAGCATATCAGCCCTGATGTTTTGCAACTGTATTATGAGATTGTTGTACAGGCACGTGAAGGTGTCAAGCTTGCAAGTACACCGATGCAAGCGCTTGAGATGTGCATTTTACGATTACTGGCGTTTCGTCCATTGCCAGTCAATGAAGTCTTGAGCAATACTTGTGATAATGATGGGTCTGTTACCAAAGTACCAGCTATAGAACCAGTATCTTCGGTATCAGCTCCAGATGCTATTGCACATGAAGCGTCAGCACCGCCGCCAGAGCTTTATAATGCTGATTATCAGACACCAAGTCACGATGAGCTGCAAAGCGGTATTGATGATAATGACCATTTAGCGCAGTCAGTTAATAGTGTTATGCCTGAACCAGTTGTTGAGCCTGAACCAGTTGTTGAGCCTGAACCAGTTGTTGAGCCTGAACCAGTTGTTGAGCCTGAACCAGTTGTTGAGCCTGAACCAGTTGTTGAGCCTGAACCAGTTGTTGAG
>NZ_CAJGZN010000008.1 GCF_904846235.1 Psychrobacter immobilis | reverse complement strand
GCCTGAACCAGTTGTTGAGCCTGAACCAGTTGTTGAGCCTGAACCAGTTGTTGAGCCTGAACCAGTTGTTGAGCCTGAACCAGTTGTTGAGCCTGAACCAGTTGTTGAGCCTGAACCAGTTGTTGAGCCTGAACCAGTTGTTGAGCCTGGCGCAAATGATTCTCAATTAACAGCCCACTCTGATGAAGATCCACGTACGTTGCTGCGTTGTCCACCTCAAGAACTGACAGGCGAGTGGAACCCAGAAAAGTGGGACTACTGGTTACAGACGGCTCGTGAAAGCGAGGTATTGGCACAAGATGAGCTAGCATTGGCACGACAAGGTACGATGACTGGTCAATGTAATGGCAAAGCCACGTTTTTGACCAGTGTTGATAGTAAGCATTTGCAGGTCACTTTTCAGCAATTGGCAGCTAAGCTACAACAGCAATTTACGCAAGCTGACATTGACTTGAAAATTGATAGTAGTATCATGCAGACCGAAGATAAAACCCCAGAGCGCCGACAGAAAAAACGTTTAGAGCAAGCGAAAACCGTTGCTGAAACGAAATTACTAAAAACACCAGTAATGCAGTATTTAACTGAACGCGGTGAAGGGAAAATGGGTAAAGTACAGCTGTATTGAGATTTTGGAGCAATGATTGCTCAAGATATCTAAAAGTATATTTATATATTGAACGTAGTTTTATATTAAATATCAAGGTGATAGCAATATATCACCTTGATATTTTCGTTTTTATTACGGGTCAAAATATATTTATCAAACAAGAGAGAACCATTTGATAACGATAAGATGAATGTAAAGTCGTTATAATGGTTAAGTTATATTAAAAACTGAAATGACGTTTAGGTGAGAATATGTTGGATAATTTACGCGGTATGGCTGTGTTCGCCAGTGTGGTCGGACATGGCTCTTTTAGTGGCTCAGCACGTGAGCTAGGTATTACAACCAGTGCAGTCAGTCAGCAAATTCGTTCGCTAGAGAACGAGCTTGGCGTGGTGTTGCTACATCGCTCAACTCGTAAGCTAAGCTTAACAGAAGCTGGCGAGAGCTTTTATGAAGCGGCAAAAGATGTCGTCAGTGCAGCGGAGCAAGGACGTATCAAAGTTAATCAATTGCGTGATGAGCTAGCAGGTAGCTTGCGTGTATCGACCACTCCTGAGCTTGGTGTTAATCATATACTGCCAGCACTCTCTACTTGGATGGCGGCACATGATGATCTTAGCGTCACCTATCTAGCTGACAATCATTATATTGATATGATTGATGAGCGTATTGATATTGCTATTCGCATGAGCCCATCGATTAATGATTCTAGTTTGAGCAGTCATCCATTGACCGATGTGCGCCAACTATTGGTTGCCTCACCTCAGTATTTGCGTCAGCACAGTAAGCTAAATACGCCTAAAGATTTGGCTGAGCATCAATTAATCTGTATTGAAATCATGAAAGATGCCAATCAGATCGATATGATTCAGACTGAAACTGGCAAAAAAACGCGTGTCAAAATGAACTCACGTATCTATACCAACAACGTGTTTATGGCAACGACGTTGGCTAAAGAAGGTCACGGGTTGATTAGAATGTTAGAAATGGACGTCAAAAAAGAGCTTGAAAGTGGAGAACTAGTAGAAGTGTTGACTGGCTATCAATTACCAAGCTTTGTGCTATATGCGGTCACTTTAAATCGCGACCAACAGCCAGCTAAAATTACTCGTTGTCTAGAAGTATTGAAAAAGTACTTCCATGCGAATTAAGTGTTGTTCTCACTACGCACGAAACGTTTTCAGTTAGCAGTTAGCAGTTAGCAATAAGCAGTTAGCAGTTAGCAATAAGCAGTTAGCAAAAAGCCTATAGATAATGAATCATCTATAGGCTTTTTTATTGTCTATTACTAATATTGAAGCCTGCTTTAAAATGATGGCTTTAATAGGTTGATTAAACGCTCAGCGACTTGTGTGCTTTCATCACGGCTCATGTTAAGCGGCGGTAGCAAACGTACAACATGACCACCCGTCACGTTGATGATTAGTTTTTGCTCATCACGGGCACGATCCACCAGTTGGCTACAATCCATGTCTTCAGGTAGCGCGATACCAATCATCATACCTGCACCGCGACTGCTAACGCCATGTTGGCCAAATGTATCAACGATACTTTCTCTAATGAATAAACCCTCAGTCACTGCGTTTTCCATAATATTACTATTTGCTAGCACGTCATATACGCTATGCACCACACGGCTGGCCAATGGTGTACCACCATAAGTAGAGCCATGACTACCAGCACCAAACAGACCATTAGCACGGCCACGGACCATGCACGCACCAACTGGGAAACCATTACCTAGACCTTTGGCCGTCGTCAATACATCAGGACGAGCGTTGCTGTGTTGATAAGCAAAGTATTTACCCGTACGGCCGTTACCTGTTTGCACTTCATCCAGCATAAATAGCCAGTTATGAGCGTCACATTCCGCTTGCAGCTCTTCAAGATAAGTGAAGCCATTAGCTGCAGTATTCAGGCCGCCTTCGCCTTGGATCGGCTCTACAAAGATAGCGCAGATATCATCATGTTCTTGAGCAGCTTGTTTGACAGCTTCGATATCGCCAAATGGCACACGAATAAAGTCTTCAGCTAGTGTATAAAACCCTTCGCGCGCCTTTGGATTTGCAGTAGCTGACAAAGATAATAACGTACGACCATGGAACGATTGCTCCATGACGATAACTTTTGGACGTTTAAAACCTTGTTTGTACGCGTATAAACGTGCCAGTTTTAATGCAGCTTCATTGGCTTCGGCGCCGCTATTGGCAAAAAACACGCTGTCCATTTGGGCGGTGGTACATAGTATCTCTCCAGCACGCTCTTGCCAATCGATGCCAAACAAGTTGCTCGTATGAATTAGCGTACCTGCTTGCTGCTGAATCGCGTCAGTGACTTGTGGATGACAGTGTCCTAAGCCGCATACCGCAATACCAGTCAAGGCATCTAAGTAAGGCGTGTCATCTTTGGTATAGAGCCAACTGCCTGCACCGCGTGTAAAGCTGATTGGTTGACGATTATAAGTGGGCATCAGGTAAGTAGCAGACATGTAAAACATCCTTGGTATAATAATTGAGTGAGAGTGTGGGTTATAGCTCGTCAGAAAAAGGCGTGGTTTCTGCAGGTAAGGTGTAATCTTCGTTTGCCCAAGCACCTAAGTCGATCAGCTTGCAGCGACTGCTACAAAACGGCTTATATTTATTGTCTTGCCAAGCTGTCTGGGCACCGCAACGTGGACAAGGGTAGGTCTTTGGGGGCGTATTTGCAGTAGAGTCAGTCATAAGAAAAGAGCAATGTCCTAAATGTTATTAGTATAGGTTGCATACGACACAAGCATAAAACGCATCCGTCATTTAAATTACGACGAAACGAGGCGTACTTGCTGTCGCTGTATTACTATTCAATTGGATTGACTATATAATAGCATGGGGCCGAATAATGACAAAAGACAAATGCTTTAAGGATAGTAGATGACCGACAATATTGATCTCACGCATCAGCAAGAGCGTGCCTTTCAACCACAAAAACTGTCAGCACCGCGTGACTTTATTATTCCAAATATTATTAATGACAATAAAAATGAAAAACCGTTAATGCTAGAGATTGGGGCAGGGAAGGGTAAGCATGCACTTAGCTTTGCCGCACAAAATCCTGACAAGCATCTGATAGCCATTGAACGCACGCGTAATAAATTTGAAGCATTCTCAAAATTAGCCACTTTACAAAATCTATCAAACCTAGATGCGATTCATGCGGATGCGATTGCATGGACAGTGCATGCCATTAAACCGAATAGCTTGGCTAAAATCTTCATTCTTTATCCCAATCCTGAACAGCACAATCCAAATCAGCAATGGCTGAATATGCCTTTTTTTGAGTTTTTATTATCACGCTTGCATGTGGGCGGAGAAGTGATATTAGTCACTAATATCGAATCCTATATGGACAATGCAGAATACCAAGCAACTAAAGTGTGGTGTCTACCATCAACACGTTCTCGAGTACCAGCGACCAGTCAGCGCACTCATTTCGAAGTGAAATACCTTGCCCGACAAGAAGTGTGTTGGGAGCTAAGTATTCGTAAGCCAAAGTGGTATAAGACAAGATTTGATGATTGGCAGGTAAGTGCTATAAGCGAAAAATAATAGCCTAAGTAAACATGCAAAGCTTATGTCAGTGCTCTACGATAAAGGTAATAGTATTAGATATAAAATAGCCTAAGCAGATAAAATTAAAACATTAAAAAGCCGTCACTAAAAGACGGCTCAAAATTTGCACGGTTTATAAATAAGGTTTTACGAGGCTGTTAGAGTTGGTGTGCGCATCTAAAACAGTCAAAAAGGTATATGCACCGATAAACTTGCGGCTAATAAACATAAATTCTTTTGGTGGTAGATTAAATTCAAAAGACTGCATTGCGCGTGTGGCCGTAGTAGATAAGCGTGAATGTAGTTTACTGTTAGCCCAAATATAGCGATTCTGCTCATCCAAACATTCGCTAGGAATATTAGCGTTTTTCTCAGGGTCACTAAAAGGCTCGGTAGCAAGCAAAAATAATGAGGCAATATCTGAACGAACTTTATTACTCATGCTATCGAAAAAGTCATATCCTTTCATAGCAAGGCTCATTGCTTGCTGATCATGGCGATATCCTGCGCGTAGTAGACCACGGGCAATCGTTAATAAGTTGCCATCAAATTGACGAATCGCTCCAAAATCTAGCAAAACCAATCTATCAATATCTTCTTCGTTTTCGCTCACACGCACTAAATAATTACCAAAGTTAGGATCGGTCTGCATTTCACCCCATACAAAAATCTCTTGCATCATGATTTCAATGGCCGCTTGACCAATGGCATTTCGGCGTTCATGAGGTAATAATTGTAGTGCTTCTGAGACCACAGTGATACCTGGCTCGTATGACATACATAGCAGACGTTTTTTAGAATAAGTGCGATTAATCTTAGGTACGATATAGCGCGGATCATCGATTAAACGCTCGTAAAAACGCTCTGTCGTAGCCGCTTCCGCTTCATAATCGACTTCGTGATGGAGTAGGTCACGTATTTCCTCAAACCAAGCATCGAGTGCGCGTGTTTGAGGGACGATATTACTTACTTTTAATAATCTTTTGAACAATGCAAGATCAGAGTTGATAGCATCTGCCACACCCGGATACTGAATTTTTAACACAACTTGTTCGCCAGTGGCGAGTACGGTCGCACGGTGCACTTGAGCAAGAGAAGCGGTTCCGATGGGGACAGGATCAATGTCTAGCTCGTTTAGTTTGTTGCCCAGTAACTGGCGTAATGTTTGTTCAATCGTTGGCCAAGTCAATGTCGCCGTATCATCATTAAGGGTTTGCAAAGCGCGCGTGATCTCTGGCGGCAGTATGTGCTCACCATAAATCGCTAGCATTTGACCAATCTTGACGACCGAACCTTTCAATTTACCCAGCTCTGATGCCAGATAATTTGCCTGAGTTTCCATAAACGCCTGATTACGTGCAGTACGTGCCTCTTTGTTTAAGAACATACCAGACACGCTATTACCCGCCCAACGACGACCAATATTCAAAGAAGTTTTTGCAATCGACATACGACGATCAAACCCTGAGGTTTTTAGGCTATCGATTGATTGCTTGTTGCTAAAAGGTTTAGACGTATCATTTGCCATAAGTATAATCATTCATCCAATTGGTATTGATTTGCGGGTTCGAAACCTACAATACAAGGGAGACGTGATGCACAGGTACAAAATTGTATCATATAAAGCGCGTTGGTTTTATGAGCCTGAGCTGGCCATTGATAGTTACTTTGTAAGCTAATATCTAGTGGTAACTATTGATAAATAGGTGCTTACTAATTTGAGTATGATTCATAAATACCTAGAGTTTTCTAGCAAGTTCACTGGTTATTAAAACTTAGTGAAATCTATTTATAGCCAATAGCTAAGTGTCAAAAAGATACTAAAAAATAAGACCTAGCATGATGCTAGGTCGAATAATGATATGGAGCTATAAAATACAGAGGTATTATTAATCAAACATATTGAGCGAAACCTTCGCATTATCTAAAATATTGCCTAAGACATTACTCAATATGTTTTTTAGTATGCCTTAGCTGCTAAGCCTTTTCGCGAGTGATGGCATGGTGACCAATATCACGGCGATACTGCGCACCATCGAAACTAATAGCAGCAGTGACTGCTAATGCGGCTTGCTGAGCATCAGAAATACTATCTGCTAGCGCAGTCACACATAAGACGCGCCCGCCATTTGTGACGACTTCTTTATCCTTATCGTTAGAAAATGCCGTGCCAGCATGGAAAACTTTAACAGCTTCGTCGTTGTTAGGATCTAGTTCTGGCAAGCCAGCAATCACATCACCTTTAGATGAAGTTTCAGGGTAGCCTTTTGATGCAACGACAATACCTAGAGCAGGGCGCGCATCCCATTTGGCTTCACTAGGTAATTGACCTGCCAAACCTTGTGCGACCAAATCGACCATTGATGACTGCAAACGCATTAAGATAGGCTGCGTTTCTGGATCACCAAAGCGGCAATTGAACTCGATGACATACGGGTCGCCTGCCTTATCAATCATAAGACCAGCGTATAAGAATCCAGTATAAGGATGGCCTGCGTTTTTCATGGCATCAACTACTGGTTGAATCACTTGCTGCATGACTTTGGTATGGACATCGCTGGTAACAACTGGAGCAGGGGAGTAGGCACCCATACCGCCAGTATTCGGACCAGTATCACCTTCAAAAGCACGTTTGTGATCTTGGCTGGTTGCCATTGGCAAGATGTTATCACCATCAATCATACAGATAAAGCTGGCTTCTTCACCCTGTAAAAACTGCTCGATAACCACGCGGCTGCCAGCATCACCAAACTTATTATCCGCTAACATATCGTCGATAGCTTCATGTGCTTGTTCGATCGTTTCAGCAACGATGACGCCTTTACCTGCAGCAAGACCATCTGCTTTGATAACGATAGGCGCGCCTTGCTCATCGACATAGGCTTTGGCAGCGACTGCGTCTGTAAAACCTTGATAAGCAGCGGTTGGAATGTTGTTTTGCTCCATGAACTCTTTAGCAAAAGTTTTTGAGCCTTCTAACTGTGCACAGTATGCTGTTGGGCCCCATGCTTTGATACCTGCTTCACGACAAGCATCAACAATACCCGTAACCAAAGGCGCTTCTGGACCGACAATTACCATGTCGATATCATTATTTTGACAAAACGCGATAACCGCACTATGCTCGCCTGCGTCAGCGTCGGTAGACTCTAGCGTAACGTTTTGGCATTTAGGCTCAAGGGCGGTGCCAGCATTACCAGGAGCGATGTAGACATTTTTTACATTGTCATCTTTTGCACATTGCCATGCCAGTGCGTGTTCGCGACCACCTGAGCCAACCACCAAAATATTCATCATACCTTTTGCCCTTAGCATTAAAGTTAATAGTGAGCGAGTCGTACGCTCTTAAATATGTTGGCATATTCTAACAAAAAAACGCCTTCAATTACCATGAGTATCCGTCTGCCAGCACCGAATCATCCATATCGATGTCTAAAAATGCATTGTCTCATTAGTAAAGGTTATCGACACATCGCTGATTCATGAAATGATGTTGTACACTTTAGCTCGCGCCTTATGTGCGTTACACTTCACTATATTGGTAGTATTAAATTCTGATGGCTACATATTAATAAAAAATAAGAGCAAAAAAGGAGAAAGTTTCTAACTGTTATAAAAATAAAATAAGTCGCGTGAATGGAAATACTGCACCGTTGCACCAATGATGAATATGCAGTAACAGTAGTCAATCTAAATCGATAAACTTAAATAAATAAATGTTAAACCAAATCTATAAAAAAAGGACGCAGGAAATGCCAAACTCCCTCAGTATCGCAAAAGAGCGCATTAGTCAGATAAGCGATATTGCTACCAGTTATGTACAAAAAGACAAATCACTATTTGATCATTTTATTCATAGCTATTATCAGCCGCTGCATCAAGAAACTGCAGAGGCGATTAGTAATGCTGACTTGGCGGGCATGGCGCTACATCACTTTACACTACTCAAAGCTTACGACGGCAGCAAGCCGCAGCTGACAGTACTAAACCCAGCAGCAGAAGAGCAGCACTTTCATAGCTCGCACACTGTCATTCAAATCGCAGCTTATGATAGACCATTCTTAGTTGATACGATTTTGATGAGCCTAGAAGCTGAAGGTATCGATGTTCATCGTACTTACAACATCATTATCAGTGTTGAGCGTGATGAAAATGGTGATATCACCCATATCGAAGGCGCACATGAAAGTGCCACTTCACATATGTCATTGATTCATTGTGAAATTGCTTACCAAGACAACGAAGACTTGGAAGCACTTCAACAGATGCTTATGTCAAAAATTGACACGCTTGATACGGTCGTTGGCGACTGGAAACAGATGCGTGCGCAGTTGAACGACATCAAAACGGAGCTTTCAACGAAGCCGCTACCAGAAGTATTCTACTCACAACAAGAAATCCAAGCATTTTTAGATTGGATCTTAGACGATCACTTCATATTCTTAGGGTATCGTGAATACCGCTTGGAAGGTGGTCAGTCTATCGAAGTGACTTCTGAGCCGACCGATTTGGATTTATTTGCGATTGGTAACAGTGGTCTGGGTCTATTACGTGGTTCTGAAAAAGACAAGCTATCAGAAAGCTTTAGCCAGTTGCCTAGAGGATTAAAGCAATTATTGACTGAGCCACGCGTATTAATGCTATCTAAATCAAGCCGTGTATCACCTGTGCATCGTTCAGTATATATGGACTTTTTGGGCATTCATAAGTTCGATGATAACGGTAACCTAATTGGTGAATACCGCTTTATCGGTTTGCTTACGTCACAAGCCTATCAGCTCACTGTACAGCAAATACCGCTGTTGCGCGAAAAAGCCAATAAGATTATGGCGATGGCGGACTTACCACGTGACGGTCATGCTCATCACAAGATGATGCATGTGATTAACACTTTACCGCGTGATGATTTGTTCCAAGCCAGCGTCGAAGAGCTATATCCAATTGTTTCGGGCATTACTCAACTACAAGACAAGAAGAGCTTACGTCTATTTAGCCGTATTGACCATTATCAGCGTTTTGTTTCGTGCTTGGTCTATATCCCGCGTGATAAGTTCAACACCGAGCTACGTATCAAAGTACAAAACGTCCTAAAAGACGCCTATAACGGTATGTCTTCAGGGTTTACTACTGAGTTCAATGAATCTGCGCATGCTCGTGTGCATGTCCACGTGCGTACCGTACCTGGTCAAGTAAACGACGTCAATATCGCCACACTTGAAGCCAAATTATCAGCACTCATGCAATCATGGGATGATAATTATCAAAAAATGCTCCTCGACAATGTAGGCGAGCAACAAGCCAATGCTTTAAATCGTCGTTTCTTAAACTATATTCCTGCTGCCTACCAAGAGCGTTTTGATGCTCGTACTGCAGTTGAAGACACTAAGCGTTTGGCGGGACTAACCGCAGAGCAACCGATGCTTTGGCACTTATACCAGTCGACAGGCGATGCACGTAACCAGCTCCACCTAAAGCTATACGGTCGCGAGCAACCGGTTATCTTGTCAAAAGTGCTACCAATACTTGAAAACTTTGGTGTGTCAGTTATCTCAGCACAGACTTATGAGTTTGACTTGCCAGAGCAGCCTATCTGGATGCAAGAATATGAGCTGACCTTAGAGCATGTCGATACGGTCAATATGCAAGTCGTTCGTGGTCAGTTCGAAGACAGTCTCAAGCAAATCTGGGCAGGTCGCGTTGAAAGCGATTCATTCAATGAATTGGTACTAACGACCAAGCTCGATACTTATGATGTCGTCGTATTGCGTGCATTGTCTCGCTACATGCTGCAAGCACGTGCGCCATTCTCGAGTGCTTATATTCAGCAAACTGTGGTCAAAAACAGTGATATCAGTGTCGCGTTAGGTAGTTTGTTTGATGCACGTATGAATCCTAAGTATAGCCTCGATACGCGTCAAGAAAAGGCTGCTACCATTCAAGAGCAAATCACAGCGGCGTTAGCAGATGTTGATAGCCTAGACGAAGATCGTATCTTGCGCTGGTACTTAGATTTGATCAATGCGATGGTACGTACCAACTTCTATCAAGTCGATAGTGATGGTCAGCGCAAAGATCGTCTGTCATTTAAGTTCTTGGCAGCAGACATTCCAAACTTGCCTAAACCAAAGCCAATGTTTGAGATATTTGTGTATTCACCACGCGTCGAAGCTGTACATTTACGTGGCGGCAAAGTCGCTCGTGGTGGTCTGCGCTGGTCAGATCGTATGGAAGATTTCCGTACTGAAGTACTTGGCCTTGTCAAAGCACAGATGGTCAAAAACGCAGTAATCGTCCCTGTAGGCTCTAAAGGCGGATTTATTGTAAAAACCAAGAGCATGGCTGATGGTCGTGAGGCGTTCCAAGCAGAAGGTATCGCTTGCTATCAAACATTCTTACGCGGCATGCTTGATGTCACAGACAATATTGTAGATGGTAACATTGTCCCGCCAGCCAACACGGTACGCCATGATGAGGACGACCCGTACTTGGTTGTCGCAGCAGACAAAGGTACAGCTACCTTCTCTGACATAGCCAACGCGTTAGCAGCAGAGTACAACTTCTGGCTAGATGATGCCTTTGCATCAGGTGGCTCAGTAGGGTATGACCATAAAGCAATGGGTATCACAGCTCGCGGTGGATGGGAGTCGGTCAAACGTCACTTCCGTATGCGCGGTATGGACATCCAAAACCGTGATGACTTTACGGTTGTCGGTATTGGTGACATGAGTGGTGATGTATTCGGTAATGGCATGTTGCTATCAGCGCATACTAAACTAGTTGCTGCCTTCAACCATTTACATATCTTTATTGATCCTAATCCAGATACGGCCGCCTCATACGCTGAGCGTGCACGCTTGTTTGAATTGCCACGCTCATCATGGGCAGATTATGAAGCATCATTAATCAGTCAAGGTGGTGGTATATTCTCACGCCAAGACAAAACTATCGCTATCAGTCCTGAGATGAAGTCGCTCTTCGATATCAGTGAAGACAGCCTTGCACCAAACGATTTGATCAGTGCGTTACTACGAGCACCTGTCGATCTTATCTGGAATGGTGGTATCGGTACTTATGTCAAAAGTGCAAACGAAACGCATGCTGACGTGGGCGACCGTGCGAATGATTCGCTACGTATCGATGGTAATGAGCTACGTGCAGCCGTCGTTGGTGAAGGTGGTAACTTAGGTCTAACTCAGCAAGGTCGTATCGAGTACGCTCAAACGGGCGGACGTATCTATACAGATGCAATCGACAACTCAGGCGGTGTTAACTGTTCGGATCATGAAGTCAATATCAAAATTCTACTTGGCAAAGTGGTCGAGCAAGGCGACATGACACTCAAGCAACGTAATGAGCTGCTTGAGAGTATGACTGACACCGTAGCAGAACTGGTATTACGTCAAAACTACTTGCAACCACAAGCGATTGAGCTGAGCCATATCCGTGCCGCAGCAAACCTGAGCGATCATCAGCGCTTTATTCAGATGCTAGAGAGTGAAGGGCGTCTGGATCGTGCGATTGAGTATCTACCATCAGATGAAGAGATTGCGAAGCGTCAAAAAGCGGATACTGGTCTGACCAATCCTGAACTGGCAGTTGTCTTGGCCTATGGCAAGATGTGGGTTTATGACAATCTACTCTTATCTGATTTACCAGATGATCCGTACTTTATCAATGAGCTACGTAAGTACTTCCCAGATGAGCTTGCGTCACGCTTCTTTGATGAGATGACTGAACACCGTTTGCATCGCGAGATTATCAGTACTTACTTGACCAACAGTGTGGTCAACCGTTTAGGCATTGAAGCGCTATTCCGTCTCTTTGAGGAAACCGATCAATCACTAGCCACTATCGTACGTGGTTATGCGATTAGCCGTGATGTATTCAATGTATCGCGCGCTTGGAAAGCACTTGAATCCCTAGACAATCAAGTTGAGGCGACGTTACTGCTGAACCTTGAGCTACGTCTACGTGATTCACTTGAGCGCGGTGTGGTCTGGTTCATCAATGCCTTCGGTCAAAATCTGCAAGTCGCTGATATGATTAGCCGCTTCAGTGAAAGCGTTGAAAAATTGACTAAGCCAAGTGGTTTTATCGAGCAGCAGTTTGCTCAATATCTGCAAGAAGACACCAAGCGCTTGATGCAAAAGGATCTGTCTGATAATGACGCTACGCTATTTGCGATGCTACCGTACCATGTCGATGCGCTTGATGCTGCATTGCTTGCTGAGCAATACGAGCGTCCTGTCGATGAGATTGCAACTTTATACTTTGAAGCCTACCAAGTGTTGCAGTTAGACTGGATGATGGAAAATATTGCCAGCCTACCACAGCAAGATTATTGGGATCGCCGTGCTCGCCATGCGTTAGTGAACGAGCTGTCACGCAGCTTGCGTCTATTGATGGATGCGGTACTCTCAAAACCAGATGCTAAGCAAGCATTTAGTGAATGGAGAGCAAGACACGTCGATCAGCTTGCTGCAGTCACTACAGAGATGAATAAGTTGGATGAGCTGCATAGCAACGATGAAGAAGGTCAAATCGGTCTTTCAACGTTGTCCGTATTGATGAGTGAGCTTAGTGGTTTAGTTACTAAGTAATGAAGTAATATCACTCCCAAACTGTCTCAAAAAAAACCACCGTCCTTAATGTTCGGTGGTTTTTTATTGCCTAAAAGAAAAGGTTTAAAAGTATTAAGTAGTAAAGTGATTAACCTAACTTATGATATTTTTTCACTGACGACTTTATGACACCCTTGGCCACTAATTCGGCTAAATCCGCCCGAGAGCTTCTCGACTTTAATCTGGGTTAAAATGCGATCTTTTAGCGCCTGAACATGGGATATCACCCCGATTAGTTTGCCTTCTTGCTGTAGATTGGTCAGCGTATCAAGTGCAATGTCTAAAGATTCCTCATCCAACGTACCAAACCCTTCATCCAAAAATAGCGAATCCACACGTATATTTTGGCTGGCCATCTGTGATAGCCCTAGTGCTAATGCTAGGCTAATGATAAAACCTTCGCCGCCTGAGAGGTTTTTAGTGCTGCGAATTTCACCGCCCTGATAATTATCAATGACATTCAGCTCAAGTGGACTATTATCATCACGGGCCAGCAAATAGCGATCGCTCATTTTTTGCAGCTGCGTATTGGCGTGAGTGACCATAAGGTCAAAGGTTAGCCCTTGAGCAAAAGTACGGAACTTTTTGCCATCAGATGAACCAATCAATTTATGCAATTGTTGCCAAACTTGCAGTTTGTCCTTTTGAGCAGTGATAGCATCAAGCTGTGCCTGTTGGGTGGTTTTTTTGTCTTCATTGTCCTTTAGACGCTGACTGATTGCACCGATTGACTCAATTCGTTTGTTAAATTCATCTTGGGCTTGTGATTGCTGTTGGGTAAGCGTTTCTCTATCGTCTACTGTCAGCGGATTGGCTTGTTTATCTGCAAGTGTTTTTTGTGTTGCATCCAATAAAGATTGCGCTTGCTTTAGGGCATAATCGATATGCTGTTGCTGCTGTCTAAGTGCGTTACGCTCATCTATGGGCAGGTGCGCCGCCAAAAATTCTGCTTCCGTATCAAAGCTAGAGGTGGCAAGTGTGTTATTAAATGCAGTATGTTGCGTTTCTAAGGTTTGCGTAGCTGCTTCGATACGATTGGCTAAGTTTTCTTGCTGCTTTATGAGCTGTTGCAAATTATACGTCTCTTTATCCAGTTGTCGTTGGGCAACACTGTGCGCCTCTTGTGCTTGCTCTAGAGTGTCTCTAAGCGTACGCTCAGCTGCTTCTAGGTCGGCCGCCTCAAAAACCTCTGCGCGTTCGTCTTGAAACTGGGTTAGTGCAGCTATTTGTTTATTCTTCGCTTGCATTAGACTGTTAAGCGAATCGGTATCTTTTTTTAGCTGTGCTTCTTTATTCTCAATATATGCTTTTATGCGTTCAAGGTCGCTCTGTATTGTCTGCTGTTTGTCCTTATCTTCAGCGAAAGCGTCTTTTAGCTGTACGAGGGCGCGGCGCTGCTGACGTAGTTCTTCAAGATAACTATCATAATCTGCATTGCTCAGAATTTTTTGCTGTTTAATGCTAGCCGATAACAACTGTAGGTTCTCGGGCGCACGTTGCAAGGTGCTCAGCGCCTCTGTCGGATAGCTACTGGCAGCATAAGGGTCAATACGCTGCAAAATGGCGGTAATGAGCGTTTGTAGTTCAGCAAAGTTCTCTGTGATTTTATTATCAATACTCGTTATATTACTTTCGGTAATGGTGATTTTGTATCTCTGCTCAGTGATATCATTTGCTAGTACTTGCTGGTCTTGTGACGCCGTCTCTAGCGTCTTACGCAAACGGCTCATATCTTCAAGAAGTCTGTCGTAGAGTGCTAACGAATCTTTGATACGGTCTTTATATATCGCTAATTTTTTTTTGCTGGCGGTAAGCACTGGCAAGATATCGTTATCACTACCCAACGCCAGTAACGGTTGTATCAAGTTGGCAATAGTACTGTCAGCTAAGTTTTCATCATTCATCTGCTGGCTGATGACATACAGCAGTTCTGTTATGGCGGTATCATGCTGCTGTATTTGCGCAGTGAGTTCAGCTTGCTGATTTTTTTTACTCGCAAGCGTACTTTGTTTACTTGCCTGCTCAATCTGCTGGGCAGTGATGCTTTTATTCAGCTCGGTAATTTGTTCATCTAAAACACTAATATACTGCGCTAATTGGGAGTTTTCGTCATCGGGTAAAAGGTGCGGGTGATTTTGAGCGTAAGGGTGCTCAAGCGCACCGCATAGAGGACAAGGTGTACCGTCTTGTAAATCGGCAATATAGTTCTCTAGCGCCGCAACCTTTTGTTGTAGTTGTAGCTGATTCAATTTGTCTTGGTGCTTTTCTTGCGTACTTTTGAGGCTTGCTTTTTTCGTTGTAATCAACTTTTCATAGCCATTGATTTCACTCTCTAGCTGCTCGATGTGACTGGTGATTTGTATCACTTGTGCGTTAAGGTCACGGCGCTGCTGGTCATGAAAGCGCAGCTGATCGAGCTGCTGGCTAGTGCTGTCTATCTGCTCTTGTGTCTCACGCATCTGTGTGACCGATTGCGCTTGAATCAGCTCGCTTTGTGCTTTTTTTAGTGCGATTAATTGCTTTTGGGTGACTTCATTTTTATCACTTTGTGCTTGTTGGCGTTGCTGTTGTACTACCAATGCGGTTTTGTATTCTTCTAATTCACGTGTTTGGCGTATCTTGTCTTGCGAAAGCACTGAATTTTGATGTATTACCGCTTTTAGGCGACTGCACTTTTCATCAAAAATGGCAATATCGCCGTCTAAATAGCTTAAATTATCCGTACCGGTAAGTTTTTCGGTCAATTGCGCGCTTTGGTTTTCTTTATCTATGGCAATGCTTTTTTGCGCGGCAATATTTTCAAGCAGTTGCTCAGCGTCTGCCTGAAGTGTATCATGTCTGACACGTGTATCGTTTAAAGCGCGACGTTGCTGGTCAATCTCGTTGTCGAGGTCACGTGCTTTCTGAATTTTAGGCCGTGCAATTTGCATTGTGTTTTCTGCATCTTGACGCTGTGTTAGTTGCTTCTCTAGCTGTGTGCGAGCGCTTTTTGTGAGTGCTTGCTGCTTAGGTAAGTCATATTCGAGCTGCGCTTTTTCTCGGCTTAATTCGTTAACGTGCTTGCGGGTAGATGATAACTCACCAAACTGACTATCAATCTCCAACGCTTTATTAGCAGCGATTAAGCGTTTGGCACTAGGGATGAAGTCTTGCTGAGCCTGCTGAGCCTGCGCTAGATCATTTTGATAAGTATTCAGTTTTTCTTTTGATTCTGTGATGCTATCTAGCCACTTTATCTTTTCGGCCAAATCTTGAATGGTCTGCTGCTGTTCACTTTGAGCACTTTGATATGACTGCAAGTCCGATTTTAACTGACTTTCTTCATCGGTATTTAAAAGCATCAACCCGTCTAAACCGTATTGCAGCTTATTAAGAATTTCTTCCTCGGTACGTTTCTTATCATGAACCTGTGTTGAGATGGTAGCGTAAATATCAGTGCCAGTGATTTTCTCTAAAATATCTGCGCGTTCATCAGCCTTTGCCTTTAGAAATGCTGAAAAACTGCCCTGAGCTAGCAATATAGAGCGAGTGAACTGTTGAAAATCCATCCGAGTCAGTTCAATGATCTTGTTTTTGGTATGCTTTAAGGTACTCTCTAACAGCTCATCCTCTTTTGACGAGTCATCAACGTTTATCTTAGCGATTTCATGAGTCGCATCTTGCAGATTGCCATCTGCTTTATTGTAAGCACGGCGCTGGCCCCAGCGGCAGCGATACTGCTCACCATTTAAGTCAATCACTACTTCAGCGAAACACTCTGCCGTCTGCCGCGTCATCACCTCATTACTGCTCTTACTGATACTATTAATCCTTGGCGTCTCACCATATAGCGCTAAGCAAATAGCATCCAATATGGTGGTCTTGCCAGCACCTGTTTGCCCAGTGATAGCAAAGATACCTTCATTGGTAAAGGCAGTATCAGCAAAATCAATATGCCATTCGCCTTTTAGGGAGTTGAGGTTTTTTAGTCTGAGTTCGATTAGGCGCATGGATAAGTCTTAATATTAGTAATAGCCGCAACTGCGAAAAATTGAGGAAGATAAGGAAGTGTGGTCATGATATGTCGCTTATATCATTCCGCCTGTTTGTCTTCATGAAGTAAGTTATAAAGTATCTGGCCATAGGCATCGCGCAATGAGTCTTTTTGTGAGTCAGGTATGTCATTGATCGTCAAACAGCGCTCAAACACTTCCATCTCATTTAAGTCCTGCAAGTTCTCAGATGTTTGCTGCTGATTGAGGACTTTATTATAAGTACGAGTGTTTTTTATCTTAAGCACTTCACATGGCAACCCTTCTACCATTGCTTGCACTTGCTCACGCAAATCACTGACGATTTCGTCACCTGTATAGACAATCTCTAGCCAAATAGAGTCCGATTGTGTAAGCGCTTGAATGGTTTGTTCAATTGTGGTTAGGTCACCAGATATTTGCGCCAATTGTTGGAACTTTGGAATGGGTAGGGATACTACTTGCATCTGATTAGCGTCATCGCGATGTAGAATTTTATTGCTATTCACGGCGTCAGTAGAAGTTTCTCGAATGCTTTTATATTGCTCAGGCTGAATAGGAGTATTTTCTACGACAGTAGATTTTTTAACTTCCTCATCTTCTAATGGCTCATCAAAGCCAAACAAGTCATCCATGAAAGGCAGTTCCTGACTAGACACTTTTTTAGCGGTTTTTTCTGCTAATTTATCTACTGATTTTTTCACTTGGGCGACTTCAATGTCAGCAGCTGTATCGATAGCATGAGGAGTAATACTATCAGGTGCGACGTTTAACCCTAAAATGTCGTTATCAAAATGCTCTGCGGCACCAAACTGTACCAGCAATACTTGCTTTTGCTGTTTGGCCTCTCCGAAACCCATCGCGATAGGTGAGCCTGAATAGCGAATACTCTCACGACCGCCAACACGCTGCGGTACGTGCAAATGCCCAAGAGCGACATAATCAAAGCCATCATTGAACATATCGGCAGATATTTTACCTAGTGAGCCGACATAGAGCTCGCGTACACCGTCATCCTCAGTTGTTTTGCCACCAGACGCGAATAGATGCCCTGTGGCGATGATAGGAATATATCGCTGATGCGTTTTGTTTAAGTCAGCTTGCTTAGTCTTCGCAATGTCTGCGACATTGTCATAATGCTCGCAAATACCAGCGATAACATTGGCGTCTTTGCTATCTGCGGACTCGCCAGCGCTACTGCTACGTACATCCCGATCGCGCAAATAGGGTACAGCAGCAATAATACAATGAGGGTTGTTGTTGTCGTCATCACCCAAGACCAATACTTCATCTTCCAAGTCATTACAAGCAGTGCCAATCACATGGACGTTCAAAAACTTAAGCACATTGCTTGGTGCGTCTAAAAATGTCGGTGAGTCATGATTACCTGCGACAATAACCACATGCTGACAGCAGGAGCGTGAGACCTTACCCAAAAACTCATAATACAGCGCTTGGGCTTTATTGCTTGGGGTCATGGTATCGAAGATATCACCTGCGACGATCAATATATCTACTTGCTGTGCGCTGATGGTGTCTTGTAGCCAATGCAGGAATAACTCAAACTCTTCATAGCGAAGACGCCCATATAGGCGTCGCCCCAAGTGCCAGTCTGAGGTATGCAATATGGTCAAAGGTTTCATTTGCGTGGTCAAAGAAGAAGACAAGCTAGCATCAGGTATGGGCATAAGTAGACTATGATTATGAGCAGTAGAAAGTCTTCATTCTAGCAAGAATCGTTGAGATTTGCGCTGTTGCCAAAAGAAAACCCTACCAATAATATACTGGTAGGGTTTTCTTCTTATTTGAGACTCATCGTTTTGCAGGTTAGCAGTAAGCGCTAGTCAACAATCAATTGCTCCAGACCATCTCCTTGCTGTGTTGCAAGATTTGCGACCATTGATAGGGCATGTGCTTGTTGGTCTATCGGTTGTTTTACTGCTTCACCTCTTGAGCCTTCACGCAACCAATTTTTAGCTATATCATCGCTGTTTTGACTGTGCTGCTGATTTTGTAAATTATACCAAGCCAAATCATGATGCAAGCTGACCACGTCGCCCATGATGAGAAGGGCAGGCGTTGGCAATTGTGCTTGTTCTTGTTTGGCAACAATCGTTGCAAGCGTACCTGTCAATACTTGCTGATTGGACATACTCGCATTAGAGACGATAGCAATCGGCGTCTCGCTACTACGACCAGCGTCAACCAAGCCTTCAGTCAAACGTGCCAGCGAGTGCAGACCCATATAAAATACGACCGTCTCATCAGTATTTAAGAAACTCTTAAAGTTACTGTTAGGTGCACCAGCTTTCAAAAATCCTGTCACAAAACGCACTGATTGTGAATGGTCACGGTGAGTGAGCGGAATGCCTGCATAGCTAGCAGCGGCATTGGCTGCAGTGATACCCGGTACGACTTGATATGGCACATTATGTGCCCGCAGGCTTTCGATCTCTTCGCCGCCACGTCCAAAGATAAATGGATCGCCACCTTTTAAGCGCACCACACGGCGACCTTGTTTGGCATGATTGACGAGCAGCTCATTGATGCCTAATTGCGCAACTGTATGATTGCTGCGTTTTTTACCGACGAATACTTTGTCAGCATCACGGCGGCATAAGTCTAAGACCTGCGGTGAGACTAAAGCATCATAAAACACCACGTCCGCTTGTTGCATTAGACGCAGTGCTTTAAAGGTTAAAAGTTCTGGATCACCAGGGCCTGCGCCCACAATGTAGACTTCACCAACGGCTGGTAAGCTTTTTTCTGACTCATCCGGTGCGACGTTCTTGATGGCATCTGACTCTCTAACCGAGTCTGTATCGTCGCTTTTCTTACTGATAGCAGCGGCAGTACTATCCAAATCAGCTTGCAGTTGTGCAGTCGCTTCAGTTTCATTACCGGCGAACATTAGCTGACTGACTTGGCCTTCAAATGCGCGCTCCCAAAACTGACGACGGCCAGTAAGCGTTGGTATCTTGGCTTTTACCTCACTGCGGAATTCACCTGCCAGCTTGGCTAATTTTCCATAGCCTTGCGGGATTAATGTCTCAAGGCGTGCCCGTAATAGACGTGCCAATACTGGCGCTTTACCATTTGATGAGATACCAATCACAATGGGATTGCGATCGATAATGGCTGGAAAGATAAAGTCACATAAATGCGGGGTATCGACCACATTGACTGGAATGTTTAGCTCAGTCGCATCTGCATGAATTTGGTGGTTCAGCGTCTCATCGTCAGTCGCGGCAATGATTACCCGTGCGCCTGACATATAGGTTTTATTATAGTTCTCATAGATAAATTCATGTTTGCTGTCAGTGAGTAAGGCTTGTAGCTCGTGGCTGATATCGGGTGCAAGTATAGTGATACAGGCGCCTGCACGGCTGAGCAAGTCCGCTTTACGCAGTGCCACTTCGCCGCCGCCCACGATAAGCACTTTACGGTCTTCTAATTTAAAAAATAGCGGGAAGGTGTTCATAATGTCACCATATATTTAATTGTTTATTATAAAAGGTAGAAAAGATATAAGGAATGTCGCCATTATGAGGTATCACAGGCACACTCTCACCTAGTGAATTGGCATTAGTATATTCGTTTTTGTCATGTTAATGATGGTTTTTTGTTAGAAAGGGAATAGATTTTATGAGATATGATAGGCGTACTAGAGGTTTAGAAGGGCATAATTTTATATTTTTTAATTCAGAACAATTATGAAGGCATCATAATGAGTCAAAACAATACGTTTAATAGACTAAAAAAATCAAGTACTGTCTTTTTCGGACTTATTTTAGGGTTGCTAGTTAGTTCAGATGTACTAGCAGAATGCGCGTTGGCTGAAGGTTATAAGTTACCAAATGGGGTTGTATTTGATGAACACTGTGAGTTTGATGGTGAACTCGCGCCCGTAATAAAAGGTAGTAAGTATGGATTCATCGATAAGCAAGGTGTGATAAAAATACCAACACAGTATGACTTTCCAATTGCTTTTGTAGAAGGTCTAGCAAGTGTTCATAAGGACAACTTATCCGGATACATTAATATGCAGGGTGAAGTTGTTATACCTCTCAAATACAGCCTTACTTATCCATTTGAATATGGTTTAGCTGTGGTTGGGATAGATAATAGAAGAGGAGTCATTGATAAACAGGGACAGATAATTATTCCGATAATGTACGATGATTTAATGGGTTTTAATGAGGGTTTATCTGCAGTTGAGAACGAAGGGAAGTATGGATACATTGATATTAATAATAAGTTAGTTATTCCTTATGAATATGATTCTACTATTTCCTTTACAGACAGAAGGCCTAGCAGCGGTTGAAAAAAATGAAAAGTTCGGATTTATAGATAGGCTAAATAATATCGTGATACCCATTGAATATTATAGTGTGACTTGGTTTTCAGGTGGTTTAGCCGTCGTTAATAATGATGATAAGTTTATGATCATTAATAGGTCGAATCAAGTAGTCAAAGAGCTAGACTATGCAATGGTCTTCCCCTTCATTAACGGATTAGCACTTGTCTATGATAACGGTAAGCATGGATTTATTGACAAAAATGGTGATGTAGCAATTGAATTAAACTATGATGACATTCCATTTATTGATCCTTTTAAAGATGGTACCGCCTATGTCAAAAAAGATGGTGAATGGTTCTACATTAATAGACAAGGTAAACGTGTAGAAAAAAAGTTTTAAGTCCAATGAAAAACTGAAAAAAGCCCTTTCTTAAATAAAAGAAAGGGCTTTTCAAATTCATAAACAGCTGAAATTACAGCTGAGTATGCAAGCCACACTCACGGCTTTCTTCTACTTTCGTTGGATCAAAGTAGTCATGCTCGTTTGGCAAGTTGTGCTCATCTAAGTACACGTCTAGATCAGCATCTGTTTTTTCAAACAATGGCGCTACCTTTAGTACGCCGTCTTTTGATAAGCTAAGTACATCAAGACCTTGGCGGAACTCAGTTTGGTCTTTACGAATAGCATTGAACCACACATCTGGTTTTAGCTCAGCAAGGGCGCGGCGGAATGGCTCAAGTTTCACTTGTTCAGTGAACTCGCCATGTTGCGGGTTGTCAATGCCTGGGATGCCATTCATGGTGGCGTCACGATGGGCAGCGGTTTGTTTTGGAATATACGTCACGACGTTGAGATCAAGATCACGAATCAATTTGTTGGCAAACTGATAGGTCGCATCGGTGTTATAGCCTGAATCTACCCACAATACCGTGATGTCAGGGCGCTGCTTGGCAACCAAATGCAAGATCGCTGACTCATAAGGACGGAAGTTGGTGGTGATGATTGGGTTTTTGGCTTGCGTCAATGCCCACTCAACGATTTGCTCAGGTGATTTACCTTGCAAATCTTGGTTTGCTTGGTCGATATCTAGGTTTGGGTGTAATTGGCTCATAATACATTCCTTAATAATTGTTAATATAAAAATAGCGATTTGATAGTGAATAATAAAATCAGTTTTTTGAGAACATCGGTAATGCTGAAGCGTCTCGACCATCATAGCTACTGGCTAGGGCAGTGAAGGCTTGGCTAATATCAGATTTAGCATCATGCTCATTGAGTACAAAGCTAGTAGCACCAGCGCGCAGCAAATAAGCGATTTGATCACGACCAAACGCGCCTGCCATGCGAATATCACCTTCATAACCAAGCTGACGCAGGGTCTGTGCAAAACTAAAACCGCGACCATCCACAAAACTTGGGACATGAATGACGATCAAGTCTTGCGTCAATAAAAATTCTTTTACATCAGACAGATCATCAGCATCGGTGTTGGATGTGATCCACACACCCAATCGGCTGCTGTGCTGCTTGAGGATATCCAATACTTGCTCTAGCAAACCGTTTGCCAGTTTTCCATCAGCATTTAATAAATCTGCTAGTGGGACAAGTACATCAACTTTTTCTTGTTTGTGTAACAGCTCAAGTAAGGTCAGGCTTGATAACGCGATACCGTCAGGCAGCTGCGCTGTCGCTAGCGCTTGCCAATTATCTTCGCCACTGATGTCTGCGCCATGGCTATCAAGCACATGATGATTAGCCATAGACCTTCTCCTTAAAGGGGGCGATACCAACGCGGTCAATCACGTCACCAAAACCCTCAACATCTTGTTCGTTAGTGCCGCGTATATCGAGATACACATCTAAAATGGTTTGTAGCGTGCTGGCCACATCATCCGCTGGCACCGCTTTTCCTAAGATTTTGCCCAATTTGGCGTCATTACTAGAGTTACCGCCAAGGCTAATCTGATACCAGTGCTCGCCTTTTTTGTCCACACCCAAGATGCCGATATCACCTGTGTGATGATGGGCGCAAGCATTCATGCAGCCTGACATGTTTAGGCGAATATCACCAAGATCATACAAGTAATCTAAATCATCAAACTGCTTTTCGATTTGCTCAGCGATATTGTGCGTAGTCGCATTGGCCAGTGAGCAATAATCCCAACCTGGGCAGACAATCATGTCGGTTAAGGTGTTGATATTGGCGCGTGCTAAATGCAAATCTGATAGCTGCTGCCACAATTCATAAAGCTCATTGGTTTGCACATCAGCGAATACCAGATTTTGCTGATACGTACCGCGCAATTCACCAAAGCTATAACGATCAGACAAATCGGCAAGCGCATCCATTTGCGCATTACTCAAGTCACCTGATGGCACATAACGACCGTCCACCAGTCCGGCTTTTAAAGAGATCACTACCGCACGGTAACCGTCCACCTTATGTGCCACGGTGTTTTGCTTATACCAATCAGCGAAATCTTTATTGTCTGCCAATTGTGCTTGCAACTCTGATTGTACTGCGAGCGCATCAAATGACTGATAATCAGGCATGCTAAAATAGCTGGCAGCGGTGTCAAAATTGTCATCCGTCAAGGTCAGCGGACCGTCTTTGGTGTGCACCTCCCACTCAGCCTCCACCAATTTGCCAAACTGATCGCCGCCTAAGCTGTCGACCAAAATTTTAATACGGGCTTTGTACTTGTTATCACGGCGACCATGCAAATTATAGACGCGCAAAACCGCATCAAGATAACTGAGTAAATGCTCGCGCGGTAAAAACTTGCGAATCGTTTTACCAATAATAGGCGTACGTCCTAAGCCACCACCAACGATCACTTCAAAGCCAAGCTCGCCTGCGTCATTGGTAACGACGTGCAGACCCACATCATGTACTTGCGTTGCCGCACGATCCGCTTCGGTACCGATCACTGCAATTTTAAATTTACGTGGTAAAAAAGCAAACTCAGGATGAAAGGTTGACCACTGACGGATAATCTCACAATAAGGGCGTGGGTCAGCAATTTCTTCTTTATGGATACCCGCATAAGGATCCGTTGTCGTATTACGGATACAGTTACCTGAGGTTTGGATGGCATGCATCTGTACTGTCGCAAGCTCAGCCAAAATGTCTGGCACTTCTTCTAGTTTTGGCCAGTTCAGCTGAATATTGGTACGGGTGGTCATGTGCCCATAGCCTTTATCATACTTACGGGTAATCTCAGCCAATTTGCGTAGCTGATAGCTGGCAAGCAAGCCGTAAGGAATGGCGATACGGAGCATAGGCGCATAACGCTGGATATACAAGCCGTTTTGCAATCGCAGTGGTAAGTACTGCTCCTCGGCAAGCTCACCTGCCAAAAACCGCTCGGTTTGGTCGCGAAATTGGGCAACTCGTTCCTCTACCAAAGTCTGGTCAGCGTAATTATATTGATACATGACGTAATCTCAGTTTTGTTTTTAATCTTAAAATCAGCGACGAAAATGATTTGCGTGTGTAATAGGTTTTATTGCCGTTCGCAATGTAAATAATTCAGCTATACATCATATAAGCTTGTAGCCAGAAACATAAATTCCTTTCAGACATATCCATATCCAAACACAGCATAAATTTTCATAACGAAAGTTAGGTAGCCTATGCGTATCAAATTTAATGCCCAGTCGCTAGTACGCTACTTATTATCTAGCGACGGCTTTCTTCTCAGTTTTGTACATTTAATCGCTTTTGCATTTTTGCTCATCTCTTCCAACCATTCTTTTTATAAGAGGTTTTAATAACTATATGTCTCAAACTCAAAGCCAAACCCAATCCCAATTCAAATCAAAGCTGGTTCCTCCACACGGTAGTGCAGAGCTTAAGCCACTATTATTAAACGGTGCAGCACGCGATCAAGCATTAGAGCTTGCCAGCACATTGCCGACCATCACCTTAAGCTCACGTGAGCGTGGCGATTTAATCATGTTCGGTATTGGTGGTTTCACTCCGTTAAATGGTTTTATGAATCAAGCGGACTGGCAGGGCGTGGTTGATAATATGCGTTTGCAAAGCGGTGAAAACGCAGGTTTGTTTTGGCCAATTCCTATCACTTTGTCTGCGCCAAAAGAGACTGCGGATAATTTGAGTCAAGGCGACAAAGTAGCCTTGGTCGCACAAGATGGCGAAGTTATGGGCATCTTAACAGTAGAAGAGACTTATACCATCGATAAAGAACATGAGTGTCAGCAAGTATTCACGACCACGGATTCAGAGCATCCGGGCGTACAGCAAGTATTGAGCCAAGAAGCCATCAATATTGCCGGTAGCGTTGAAGTATTAAGCGAAGGTGAGTTCCCAGCACTATATCCAGAAATCTACAAAACGCCAGCAGAAACACGCGCAATTTTGGATGCTAAAGGCTGGAAAACAGTGGCGGCATTCCAGACGCGCAACCCAATGCACCGCTCACATGAGTATCTGGCCAAGATTGCGATTGAAATCTGTGATGGTGTACTGATTCATTCATTATTAGGCGCATTGAAACCTGGCGACATCCCAGCAGAAGTTCGTCAAGAAGCCATCAAAACCTTGATCGACAACTACTTTAGACAAGATACCGTTATACAAGCAGGCTATCCGTTGGATATGCGCTATGCTGGCCCACGTGAGGCATTATTACATGCGCTATTCCGTCAAAACTATGGCTGTAGCCATCTGATTGTCGGTCGTGACCATGCGGGTGTCGGCGATTACTACGGTGCGTTTGATGCGCAAACTATTTTTGAACACGTTGGTAAAGATGATCTTATCACCCAACCGCTCAAAATTGGCTGGACGTTCTGGTGTAATGCTTGTAATGCGATGGCTTCTGACAAGACTTGCCCACATGACGCGTCTGAGCACGTTAAAGTGTCAGGTACTAAGCTGCGTAAAGCACTATCGGAAGATGAAGATGTACCAGATAACTTTAGTCGCCCAGAAGTATTACAGATTTTGCGTGACTACTATGCTGGCATCGCAAAAGAAGAGCGTGCTGAGGTTAAATTAACGGGTGCATCTGCCGTATAAAAACTGATCATCAGTATAAAAAACTTGTACTAAGCCAGTCGTAAAAAAGGTGTCAGACTTATAGTCTGGCACCTTTTTGTTTTTATCACTATTTTTAAAATGGAAAACAACTTAACGCATACTAGCGCTGTCTCTTAAATATCTAAACCTGCTGCCAGCTTTTTATATTCTCCAGCAAGTGAGCCACCACCTGAGCAAAAATAGTTCAGTGCATACTTGTCTGGGCTGTCGATGATGAGCTTGTCATCCTTAAATTGAAAAAAAGCCGTACTGTCATTTACTTTTGCCTGAAAAATCGTACCGTGAGCAGTATCTTGGCCCATCAATGTCGCCTTACCATCGAAGTAACAAGTAGGTTTTTTGATATCGCTGCGTGAGCGAACTTTAATGTCAATCTGTCGATCATCATCTGCTCGTACCATCACGCCAACCCAATCATAGCCTTGTGCTCGTTTATCGTAGTCGGCAGTAGCGTAATCCGCTGAAACCTTATCTGTTGAAAATTTGTCTGCTGAGACATTGTCACCCAAATCATTACTTTGAATAGCTGGCAAAGCAGATGTTGTACTGGCAACTGATTTAACCGTGCTGTGGCTATCGCTATGCATAGTAGGCGACATGCTATTACAGCCTGTTAAAAAAGCCGCTAGGGTAGAGGTCATCATTATTAGCCCTACAATAGAATGAAATTGACGGTATGAAGTATTCATATAAGGGCCTTTGGTCAAGTAGAAAAGTAAGGTTCGCATAGTATTGGGATAATGAAAGTATCATTAATACAGCAAACTTTATAACGTACAAATAATGGTACAGCCTACCCAAATCATAGTCTACTTAATAAACCTTTCAGCAACTATTCAACTCATTTTATTCTTAATGATGCAAAACGATTACTAGGGCGTGTTGAACATTCGCAAATAGGCACTGCTGATCGCTAAAATTGTTCCAGACAAGGCACAAAGCGACGATAATGCAGATGCCTTAGCGAGATTTGTAACGCAGTATGGGGCAATTTTAGCATCAGCCCGCAGGGACAGGACTCTTTTTTGCCGCTTCATCGTTAAAAATAAGCGCTTAGAGTGACTAAACTTATTATTTTTAACATCGAATCGCCTAAAAAATAGTCGCTGTCAGTGCCATGGTCGAATGTTCAACACGCCCTAGTATCACTTATGCCAACTTCACTAGTCGATAAGCTAATTCGTCACTAAGCGTTTGCTATTTATGCTGCTAGCATAGCTTGCATCATCCCGACAACTGAACTCAAAAGATTGTAGGCCCTGTGATGATGGTCAAGATTTTGACAAAACGCTTCTACTACTTTTATCGAGAGCATCATGCAAAAAAAATTCCAACAAATCAGCATTGCTAGCATTCAATCAACTAATAATAAGTCTGGAAAAGCACGTGTACTTGCCACCAGCGGCATGCTTGCAGCAGCGATGATAATGACAGGCTGCAGTCCAACAGAAGCGACGCAAGATGACACGGCAAATAGTGCCAGTGGCGGGACACAGGATATTAATCTACTCAACGTCTCCTATGATGTGTCGCGCGACTTTTATAAAGACTACAACACTTTATTCAGTACCGACTATCAGAACACTCATCCAAATAGCAAAGTAAATATCAATCAGTCACATGGCGGCTCTAGTAAGCAGGCGCTCTCTGTCGCCAATGGTTTGCAAGCGGATGTGGTGACCTTTAACCAAGAGAGCGATATAAATCTGTTGGTGGAGAAAGGCTTGGTCGCTGCTGACTGGCAACAAGCACTACCAAATAATGCCGTGCCGTACACCAGCACCATGGTGCTACTGGTTCGCGCCGGTAATCCAAAAAATATCAAAGACTGGTCAGATTTGGCCCGTAATGATGTCGATGTGGTCATCCCGAACCCGAAAACCAGTGGCACGGCGCGTTATGCCTTCTTGGGTGCCTATGGTTATGGTTTGCACCAATTCAAAGAAAGCAGTAATGAAAACCCTGTAAAAACCAATGACTTTATCAAGAAGTTGCTGGCCAATGTCGTCACTTATGACAACGGCGCACGCGCAGCCACGACCAGCTTTACTCAGCGTGGTCTCGGTGATGTGCTAATCACTACAGAAAACGAAGCACATTTGACGGCTCAGCAATTTGCAAAGGGTAACGTTGACATCGTATACCCGAGCTATTCGATTGTGATTGCCAACCCAGTAGCGGTCGTAACGGCAGTGACTGAAAAATCTGGTAAGACGGAAGCGGCTGGTACTTATCTAAAAGGCTTATGGGATAAGCCTGCCCAAGAGCTCATGGCAAAAATGTATATGCGTCCAAGTGATGAGCAAATCCTAGCTGCTCATAAAGATACCTTGCCTGATATTGAGACGTTTGAACCTGTGGCTGTGTTTGGCTCATGGGCAGAGATTATGGATGCTTTCTTTGTGGATGGCGGCCGTTTTGATCAGCTGGCAAGTACTAAGTAGTGGTTAAGTTTTAGTTTATAGAACTATCTATCTTAGCTGCTTTCAATAAAACACGGACAAGATAGATAGGGTGCATGTCAGCATTAAAACCATCAATAAACAAACAGTCAGTTATACATGTAGATTATTTTAACAACTTATTGATATATCTGGCTTTGTTTACTGGTTATTCCCTTTTGGCAATAACATACGCATATTCATCATTAAACATAATAAGATGGCGCTGTTAGCATACTTGCATTACACAACAGACATCTTTGAGGTATTTATGACAGACGTAGCTCGTTATCAACAGAAAAGTAAGACTCTTAGTGCCTTGAGTATTGCTGGCGTTGCTTTGACATTGGGTTTAGCTGGCTGTAGCAACAGTGAGACTACTGAGGCCTCAGCTGATGGTTCAGCGACGACAGAAGGGCAAAATATCGAGCTGCTTAATGTCTCATACGATGTGGCACGCGACTTCTATAAAGACTACAACCCATTGTTTGTGGAACACTACAAAGCTGAAAATCCAGACAGCAATATCCTAATCAAACAGTCACATGGCGGCTCAAGCAAACAGGCATTGTCTGTTGCCAACGGTCTACAAGCCGATGTTGCCACCATGAACCAAGGGTCTGATATTGAGCTGCTTGAGAAAAAAGGCTTGGTTGAGTCAGATTGGGAAAGCAAATTCCCAGACAACGCAGTGCCGTTTACCAGCACGATCGTATTTTTGGTACGTAAAGATAATCCAAAAAATATCAAAGACTGGGAAGACTTGACCAAAGACGGTGTTGAGATTGTCATGGCCAATCCAAAGGTGACGGGTAACGGTCGTTATGCGTTCTTAGGTGCATACGGTTATGGTCTACATGCTTTTAATAAAGATGAAACAAAAGCTAAAGGCTACGTAAAAGACATGCTAAAAAATGTCAAAGTCTATGAAAACGGCGGACGTGCCGCGACAACGACTTTCGTACAGCGCGGTATTGGTGATGTATTGGTCACTTTTGAAAACGAAGCCAACCTTGCAGCAACTGATTTTGGCGCGGGTCAAGTAGACATCGTTTATCCAAAATACTCTATCAAGTCAGAGAGCCCTGTGGCAGTTGTGAAGACGGTAACAGACAAAAAAGGCACTACAGACGCTGCCAAAGCGTATCTTGATTACTTATGGAGTGAGCCTGCTCAGCAACTAGCGGCCAATCTATATCTACGTCCTAGCGTTAAGAGCGTGCTTGACAAAAACGGTGACAAATTACCGCCAGTTGAGACTTTCCGCCCGAACGATGCCTTTGGCACATGGGATGAGATCATGAGCACTTACTTCAGTGATGGCGGTGTGTTTGACCAATTAGCAATTAACGCGCCACAGTAATTGCTAGCTGAGTAGTTAGAGCAGCTACTGCGCTAAACACTGCAACAGATTAACTCAGTTAATCGTACAGTCAGTCATGAAGCACCCCATAAAGGACATGGTCGTACGCACTATGTCCTTTATATCATAAGCCGACCAATAATAATTTTGATAACAATGGTAATAATGGTCTTACAGTGAGCACCCTCGCTAAGTACCATCAGTTAGGCAATAGGACATCACTATGAGTGCAACATCTTCTTCTGCCAGTAAGCCCGGCAATAAAAAAAGTTGGCTGACCCGCTTGCGTCAGCGCAATGTGCTACCCGGGTTCGGTCTGAGCATGGGTATTACTGTCTTTAGCTTGTCGTTATTGGTGGTACTACCGTTTGCCATGATGGCCTATACCACGACGCAGATGGGTTGGACGGGCTTTTGGGAAACCATTACCCAGCCACAAGTCACTGCCGCTATTAAGCTGAGCTTATGGATGTCGTTTTTGGCGATGCTGACCAATATGGTATTTGGCACACTGGTCGCATGGGTACTTGTCCGCTATGAGTTTTGGGGCAAGTCACTGATTAATGCTTTGGTCGATTTACCATTTGCACTACCAACGGCTGTTACAGGTATCTCGCTTGCCACTTTATATGCGCCTAATGGCTTGATCGGTCAATGGTTTGCCAAGTTCGATATTCAGGTTGCCTTTACGCCAATAGGTATTTGGCTAGCTTTAGTTGTGGTGAGCTTCCCCTTTATCGTCCGTGCAGTACAGCCAGTACTCGCTGAGCTGTCGGTTGAGTTTGAAGAAGCCGCTGCGGTATTGGGCGCCAATCGATTAACGACTTTTCGTAAAGTGATTTTGCCAGAGCTATTGCCAGCCTTGCTGATGGGCGCAGGTATGATGTTTGCCCGTGCCACTGGTGAGTATGGCTCAGTTATCTTTATCGCGGGTAATATTCCGATGCAGTCTGAGATTTTGCCGCTCATTATTATCAGTAAACTTGAGCAGTTTGATATTCAAGGAGCTTCTGCGGTGGCATTATTTATGCTACTCATATCATTTGTCATCTTGCTCACCATTAATATCATGCAGTGGAAACTGTCGCGCCGTGTAGGAGCTCGCTAATATGCAAATATCTAATAGCTACGACTACCAAAGCAACGCTGCGACCAAAGATACCCCATGGATACGTCGCACCTTTATTGCCATTGCAGTGTTATTCATGATTGTCATGTTGGTCATTCCATTACTGGCTGTGTTTTACGAAGCCTTTAAAAATGGTTGGCAGTTATATATTGCTTCATTAGTAGACCCTGAAGCTTTACAAGCCATCAAGCTGACGCTCATCACGGCAGGAATTGTCTTACCAATTAATATGGTAATGGGCATCGCAATTGCATGGCTTGTCACGCGTTACCAGTTTAAAGGTAAGCAGCTGGTCACTACTTTGCTAGATTTACCATTTTCGGTATCGCCAGTGGTTGCAGGTTTGATGTTTGTGCTGCTGTTTGGACTGAACTCTACTATCGGCGGCTGGCTTGAGAGTATGGGTTTTCAGGTCATATATGCAGTACCTGGTATCATTTTGGCGACGTTGTTTGTGACCTTTCCGTTTGTTGCACGTGAGCTGATCCCATTGATGCAGACTCAAGGCGACTCTGAAGAGCAAGCAGCGCTAACATTAGGTGCGACTGGTTGGCAGACATTTTGGCATGTGACATTGCCTAATATCAAATGGGCGCTGCTATATGGTTTGATTCTGACCAATGCCCGCGCGATGGGTGAGTTTGGTGCGGTCAGCGTGGTATCTGGTCACATTCGCGGCGAGACCAACACCATGCCGCTATTGGTTGAGATTGCCTATAACGATTATAACTTTACCGCTGCGTTTGCCTTATCGAGCATATTGGCTGCACTTGCCTTAGTGACGCTACTGATTCAGCAAGTCATGACCAAGATACAAGAGCGTAAATTTGCTAATTCTGAGCGGCTTGCCAGCGCACCTGAGCTGCCAGTGAGTGCTAACGCAACGGTCAATACTGAATCGACGAGTGCGGACAGTACTGGCAAGGTATAACTGCCATTATCTGATAAATGATGTTAATACTACGGATGCAGTCGCTACTCAGCTACTTGCCACGATACGACAAAAGATATAATAAGAGATACGATTATGAGCATTGAGATTCGCAACGTTAATAAAAAATTCGGCAATTTTACCGCTTTAGACAATATCAATATCACGGTGCCGACTGGCAAGCTGACGACGTTGCTAGGTCCATCAGGCTGTGGTAAGACTACCTTGCTACGTATTATCGCAGGTCTAGAGTATGCTGACTCTGGGCAGGTATTGTTCGATGAGCTGGATGTGACCAATACCCCAGTTCAAAAGCGCCATATTGGCTTTATGTTTCAGCATTATGCACTGTTTCGCCATAAGAACATCGCGGACAATGTGGCGTTTGGATTGACCTTATTGCCAAAAAACGAACGCCCAAGCAAAGCTGATATCAATAAGCGCGTGGCAGAGCTCTTAGACCTCGTACAGCTACCACAAGTTGCCAATGCTTATCCGCATCAGCTATCAGGTGGTCAGCGCCAGCGCATTGCATTAGCACGTGCACTTGCTGTCAAACCGAAGCTGTTGCTGCTAGATGAGCCGTTTGGTGCACTAGATGCCAAAGTCCGTAAAGAGCTGCGCACATGGCTAAAAAACATCCACCACGAGCTTGGTATCACCAGTATCATGGTGACGCATGATCAAGAAGAAGCGCGTGCGGTATCAGATGAGATCGTCGTGATGAATCAGGGCCGAGTAGAGCAGGTAGGCACGTCAGAGGAGCTGATACACCAGCCAGCCAACGCCTTTATCAGCGATTTCTTAGATCTTGTATAAGTATTTGACCTAGCGCCATTTAGGTCGAATTACCAATAGTTGAGCAAAAAAAAAGACCTACGAAAGTAGGTCTTTTTTGGTCTGGAGCATTGCCGCAGATCTATGGTCTTAAACGCTTTTTATAAAGTACAGTCAAAGAACCAAAAATCTAAGCGGACAATCGTATCTAAGCAAGATCCGATACATCTCTACTAGTGCCTCTAGGAGTGATTTGCTCGTAGGTGATGTCTAAGATATCTTGACACCAATCTGGTAAATCATCAGCGACCTCATACCACATCCAAGTACCGTCACGTACACAGCTCAGAATACCCAGTTTTTTCAAATGGTTTAGGTGGCGTGATATCGTTGGCTGTGGCTGGTCAAGCATATCTACCAAATCACCCACGCAACGTGCTTCTTTTTTAAAAAGAATTTGAAATATTTTTAGACGTGTCGGATCAGATAGGACTTTGAATAAATCGATAGGTCGTATCGTAAAGTTATTATCAGACATAGGTGAATTCCAATGGGCTTCGTTAATAGGGGTTCAATATAACAGCAGTTATCTACAAAATCGATTAAAAAATAAGCAAATTTACAGTTCATCGTCAATTCACTACCTTTGACAATATTCGGTTACACGCACACTTATATCCACTTACATAAATGAACTGCCTGTAATACAAGGATACTGTCTCAACGAATAAATATATCGAATGTGATTGAAAATGATAATAATTATCGTTATTATACTGCAAGCGATAAACGTGATTTTAACGACTAAGTTTTAATTGCTAGAAAACAGTAAATTATCCGTCTATCAATGACACTTATCACAAAAGTTTTTATATAAGTGTCGTATGCCGTCATTATCGAATAGTGGTATTCCGAGGAGCCAATCCATGTACGTATGTATCTGCAACAACGTAAAAGAAAAGCAAATCAAAGCAGCTATTGCTGCAGGTGTTGATACGCTCGATGGTCTAAAAGATACGCTCGATGTAGCAACGTGCTGTGGCTGTTGTGAGCCGATGGTTAATGACTACCTAGATGAACACCATGCAAAACTCGATAATCTAGCGTACGCCGTTTAAACACTGTTAATCACATATTCTCGTTATCTAGTGCAATAAGACCTAACACGATAAATTATATTCAGTATTTTGCATCTAACTCTATTTATTATACATAAGGAGCAGGGTGCAAGCGTCCGTATAACCTCAGTCATACACCAACACGAACTATATTAAATAGTCTCATGCCAGTTGTAGCTAATTATGATTCTCAATTAGCATCTTATTCTTAGTTCATAACGTTACACCCTATACTGCGCCTGTATGCTACTATATTTACCTGAGATTAGAAGCCATTTTATTGATTTTGATTTTTACTGATCAGTTTGCCAATTATGCTATCCTTATATAATAAATTGTGGATGTATGGTGATCGGTAAAAATAAATAGGGGAGTACGCGTTATGATAGGTAGCCAGAAAGTCATTGATTATTTGAATTTCTTACTAGGTGGTGAGCTTGCCGCCCGTGACCAATATTTTATCCATTCAGAGATGTATGCTGAGTGGCACTATGGCAAGTTATACGACCGTATCCATCATGAAATGGAAGACGAAACGCTACACGCGCAAAATATCATTCGCCGTATCTTGATGTTGAGTGGCACGCCAAAGATGTCGGTCGACGCTATCCATATCGGTGCGACTGTCCCTGAGATGTTGCAGTTTGACCTAGATTTAGAGTATCAAGTACAAAAGCATCTAAAAGAAGGCATCGCACTTTGCGAAGCAGAGCATGACTATGTCACGCGTGAGATGTTGGTTGAGCAGTTGAAAGACACCGAAGAAGATCATGCGCACTGGCTTGAGCAGCAGCTCCGTCTCATCGACATGATTGGTCTACCGAATTACCTACAAAGCCAAGTGGCTGAAGTTACTCCTAATATTGTCTGATATCATCCTACGTATGAATAGCATTCACAGTATTTAGCATAAATAATAGAGATTAAGGGAGAAAGGTAATGACAGGGGATAAAGAAGTTATTCGCGCGTTAAATAAAGTACTTGGGCAGTCATTGATTGCTATCAACCAGTATTTTTTGCATGCACGTATTGCACGTCATTGGGGTCTAGAGGCGCTTAATGACTCATTATATAAGCAATCTATTGCTGAGATGAAATGGTCAGACGACCTAATCGCTCGTATTTTGCTGTTAGGCGGCTTGCCAAACTTGCAGGAACTGGGCAAGGTATTGGTTGGCGAAGATGTACCAGAAATCATCGAGTGCAACTTACGTCTTGAGAGACAAAAGTTCGATATTATTACTGATGCTGTCACCTTATGTGAGACAAAGTCTGACTATGTCTCTCGCCAGCTATTAGTCACGCTAAAAGATGGCAATGAAGAGTATGAAGATTGGTTAGAGACGCAGCAGGACTTAATCGAGAGTATTGGTGTAGAGCGCTACATCCAATCGCAAATGAGTGATGATGACGCATAATAGTATTAATTATTAATGTCAGTCATAAGAAAAAGCCAGTATGAGATTGATAATCCAATCGCTTACTGGCTTTTTTCTGTCTATAGATAAGCTATTTTTAACGTTTCGGCTATATAGAATAGAGACGTGTTGTACGTAAAGTCTCACTCAATAGAAAGCTTATCTTGATTGGAGACACGCTCTAGTATAAACCGCGGCCATCCTCAGGTTTTAAACGTAAAAAATACAGCCCCGAGAGAATGGTCAAAATGCCCAATATCCAATAAGTGGTTTGGAACGCCACTAACGTATCCATCTGTAGACGCTCACGTAATAAATTCAATACAGCAGCACCGAACGCAATACCAAAGCTAATCGCTAGCTGCTGATTAACTGCCATTAAGCTGTTACCACTACTGGTTTGTGTGCCCTGTAAATCGCCAATCGTAATCGTATTCATCGCACTGAACTGCATGGAGTTACAGGCACCCATGATGGTCAGAATAGGTATAAACCATAGCCACTGCGAGGCATCATTAAACTGCGCTAGCACAATGATAAGCGAACCCATAAACAAGGTATTGTAGACCAGCACCTTACGATAGCTAAACCGCTGAATAATCTTGCTAACCCAAGGTTTAATACCTATAGCACCAACCGCAATCGGGGCAAGTAGCCAACCTGCCTGCGAAGGTGAGTACTCAAACACCACTTGTAGTAATAAGGGCAGCAAAAAGGGCACGGCACTGATACCAAGCCGCGTAAACAAGTTGCCTGTAATACCGATTCGAAAGGTGCGAATATCAAACAAGCTGAGTGGAAACAGGGGAGCTGCTCGCCGTTTGGCATGCCAGACATACGCGCCGATCAATAGACTTGCGGCCAACCCAAGCAACAACCCATAAACCCCGCGACCTATCTGTGAACCAAACTCGACAGCCAGTGTGAACCCGCAAGCAGCGGCGGCAAACAATACAAACCCTGTCCAGTCAAGGCGCTTGGTATCTTCAAATAGCGCTGGAACCAGTTTTTTGCCCATGATAAAACCTGCCACGCCCATCGGTATATTGATCAAGAATATCCAATGCCAGCTGGCATACTGCACGATATAGCCGCCTAATACTGGACCGACTAGCGGTGCAACCAACGCTGGTATCACAGCGAAATTCATCACAGTGAGCAGCTTATTGCGCGGATAAGACTTAACCAATATCAAACGAGCGACAGGCGTCATCATGGCACCGCCGATACCCTGTACCACACGTGAGGCAACCAAAAAATCTAGCGTTTGCGATGTAGCACACAGTAATGAGCCAATACAAAAAATGATGACCGCTGATAAAAATACGCGGCGTGTGCCATATTTATCCGCTAAAAAACCACTGATAGGGATAAAAATCGCCAAGGTCAATGCATAGCTGATGACAGCCCACTGCATCTTTAGTGGCGACTCACCCAACGCCTGTGCCATTTGCGGTAAGGACGTGTTTAAAATAGTGGCGTCCAAAATTTGCATAAATAGCGCTACCGCTAGTACATAAGGCAGATATTTATCTTGAGTCGGGGTGAGCGTTACCATGTGAGTCCCATTGAACGTCTCGTTATGAAGTAAGAAAATAGCGTATTTGCGAGCAGATCACTATGCAAGCTGAGTAGTATAAGAAAGCCTGGCTTATAATAAAAGTGACTCAAAGTAACTGATATAAGATAACTTATATAAAAGCAACGATGCAAAGGGTAGCTAACAGACAGCTAAAGAGGCGAAACAAGACAAAAAAGCTGCTCAGTGCTAACAGCTTATTTTCTTTTACTTTAGCATTAGAAACACAACATTGATTACAAGAGAGGACTTTAATATCGTTATGAGTTCTCGCTATAGTAAACCTTCGCGGCAGTCATAAATACAAACCGAGGATAAATTATGAGTCAAGATAATAATAAATACGTACCACCAAAAGTTTGGACGCAAGATAAAGACAACGGCGGCAAGTTTGCTAGTATTAATAGTCCAACGTCTGGAGCTCGCTATGATAAAGAGCTGCCCGTTGGTGATGCTCCGTTACAGCTGTACTCGTTAAATACACCAAATGGTGTTAAGGTAAACATACTATTAGAAGAGCTGGCCGAACTTGGTATTGATGGGGCAGCATATGATGCCTATAAAATCGATATTTCTAAAGGTGAGCAGTTTGGCTCAGGGTTCGTAGAGATAAACCCCAATTCAAAGATTCCAGCCTTGGTCGATCATTCTACTGATACAACAGAGGGGCCGATAGCACTCTTTGAGTCGGGTGCTATCTTAATGTATCTAGCAGAAAAGTTTGATAAGTTCCTACCACTGGCTACTGGCAAAGCGCGAGCAGATTGTTTGTCTTGGATTATGTGGCAAATGGGTAGCGCGCCTTTCTTAGGTGGCGGCTTTGGACACTTTTATGCGTATGCGCCTGAACCTCTAGAGTACCCAATCAACCGCTATACGATGGAAACCAAGCGTCAGCTCGATGTATTAGATACGCATTTAAAAGATAATGAGTACCTGTGCGGCAATGATGAATCTGATTACAACATTGCGGATATGATTGTCTGGTCTTGGTATGGTCAGTTGGCACTAGGTAAGCTCTATGACGCGGAAGAATTTTTACAAGTAGAAGACTACAAACACTTGCAGCGTTGGGCTAAGAAAATCGCCGAACGTCCTGCGGTCAAACGTGCAGTAGCGCTAGAGCTAAAACCAATCGACTAAACTAAGTACTCAGTAAAGCTTAGATCTAACAGTACAGTTTAAGCATAAATAAACCTTAAACAGAGCAGCAAGGCTGATAAGCAAATAGCTTATCAGCCTTTAGCTTATCAGCCTTTTTACTTATATTCATAAAAATGAATATAATGTATGCTAGGTCTTCCCTTTGTCTTTACACAATGATACATTAGTACAACAGATAGAAACACTAGTGCGTTAAGATAGCCGAGCACCATTACAATAGACAGGTGTTTATACTTCTTCTACTGAAAGGTGATGATTATGAAAGACAATAATTATATAAACGATATGTCGCTATCAAGAGGCGCTGATTTAACTGGTGTTAGTAGGTCAGGCATTATCTATGACGATAATAAGTATGATGACAATAGCTATAAAAACAGTGCCCAGTCTAATAAAAATCCCAAAAACATCACTGTAGAGTATTATTCAGAAAACATACCTAAAAAAATAAAAGAACAATCCACCTATATGATAAAAAATAAAATATTACTGCCTGTACTTGCAGCGCTTAGTACCGCTTTATTTAGTACCACCAGTATGGCCAATACATCGACTGAGTTTACTAGTCAAGACTGGCAAGTCGCTTGTGATAATACGCGTACGTGCCGGCTGGCAGGGTATCAAGCAGAGAATAACAGTGAGTTTCCGGTTTCTATATTGCTCGTACGCCGTGCAGGTGCAAATGCTGGCGTGGATGGTAAAGTAAAGCTTGGCGGAGCAAAGGACAGCTCGTCTAAAGCCTTAATGCAGCTTGGTAATCGTCATCGCATCTCGTTGTTTATTAATGACAAGGATTATGGTGAGACGAAGCCATATTCAGCCGCTGCAGGTAACGCTGAGCTTACTCAAGCGCAGGTAACTGCATTGTTAGAAGCTTTGACCAAATCTAGCAAGATTACGTTGGCCTTGCGCAATTCACGTTGGCAGCTCTCTGACAAAGGTGCCAGTGCTGCTATGCTAAAAGCCGATGAGTTCCAAGGTCGCGTTGGTACATCCAGTGCTTTTATCAAAAATGACGATGCTGCTAAATCTAGTGGCGGTATATTACCTCCCAAAGCCGCGCCAGTACTGCAGTTCATCGTTCCAAGCGCCAAAGCGGACGATGGTAATGACAAAAAGTTTGTAATGAGGTCCTCTCAGTTGGCAGCGTTGGTAAAAGGCACAATGAAAGATGCAGACAGCGTTTGTCCCAATCTTTCAGACAAATCACCTTGGCGTATCAGTCGTCTAAATGGCTCTCAGCTGTTGGCACAGCATGAGTGCTGGACAGGCGCTTATAACGCTGGAGCAGGAGTTTGGGTGATCAATGACAGTAAACCTTATAAGCCAACGTTGGTTACGACCAATGCTACTGGCTACGATAAAGGCAAGCTTACCTCTGTACAAAAAGGTCGCGGCATCGGTGATTGCATGAGCAAAACCGATTGGCTATGGACGGGCCGTGCATTTGAAAAGAGCCATGAAAGCACCACTGGACTTTGCCGCTTAATCGAGGCGGGCGGGGCATGGCAGCTACCTACTTATGTAACAGAAGTCAAAGTAGTACGATAGATAAATAGTGAGTAGCTCATTTGCTTTAGTTATTCAATTCTGCTGTAGTTATTAAATAAAACAACTAAACTTGTTTATTATCAACACTGTTAGTGCTTATTTACTCCGTAATTGAAGAAATAGGTACATATTTTTTTTTATTGTGCTATACTGCGTCGCCACGTTAGCTTAGGCTTTCGTGAATTATGAGATTGATAACATCGCCTGCGATTTTGGGTCTAGGATGACCATAAGTAATTGTTGCCGATGATTTTGTGTACTTAAATAACCTTTAAAAATATCCGTTATTTTTGACTCATATCTTATCTACTGGCCTATAACTAGGGTCTAGATTGGTTGCTGTTTGCCTTTATCTGCTTTGGACAAAGCATTGATAATGAGCGTATATCAAGCAAGGATAAGACACTCGGCACTACCACCAAAATACGTCAGACAGCACGAACGCATTTATTATAAAGACGCTAAGCTCTATTGGCTTGGTTTCTAATTATCGACAATTTTATATTGCTCGGTAATGCTAATAAGAGCAGCGTGGTGAACGGTTATCAGTGGTATGCATCAAGTTTGCTGAATTTACAGCAACTTATACTTACCAAGGATTCTTATGACTGACATCTTATCTGCAATCGCCGCTGAAAACGGCATCATCGAAAGCACTGACACTCCAAATACTGATAACAATACTCAAGCGGCTGCTACTGACGCCACTGAAGAAAACAAAATCACTTTTACTGATCTTGGCATTGCTAAGCCAATTCTTACTGCCCTTGATCGCAGTGGCTATACCAATCCAACCCCTATTCAAGAACAAGCCATTCCTTTTGCTCTAGCCGGTCGTGACCTTTTATTGTCAGCGCAAACGGGTAGTGGTAAAACAGCGGCTTTCGTTATCCCTGTACTTGACCGTTTGAGCCGTGCTACTAGCTTTGACAAACTAACCAAAGCACTTATCCTAACGCCAACGCGTGAACTTGCTCAGCAAGTACATGACAGCGTTCGCACTTATTCTAAAGATATGCGCGGTCTATTTTGTGTACCACTAGTTGGCGGCGCACCATACAACGGTCAGATCACTGCTTTGAAAAAGGGCGTTCAAGTAATCGTTGCAACTCCTGGTCGTCTACTTGACCATATCAATGCAGGTCGCGTTGATTTGTCAAACCTAGAAGTATTGGTACTTGACGAAGCTGACCGTATGCTAGACATGGGTTTTGCTGATGACATCAGTGACATCCTTCGTGCAGCGCCAATCGATCGTCAAACGATCATGTGTTCAGCAACTTGGGATGGCCCAGTAGGTAAAATCGCTGCCAGTTTCACTAAGAACCCTGAGCGCGTATCAATCAAAGTAGAATCTGCACACATCGAAGAAAAAGTGTACTACTGTGATGATTTTGATCACAAAAACCGTTTACTTGACAAAATCGTTTGCCAACAAGATATGGAACAAATCATTATCTTTGCTGCTACCAAACGTAGCACTGAAAAACTGGCTAAACAGTTACAAGAAGCAGGCCATAAAGCAAGCTTCCTACATGGTGACTTGCCACAGAGCAAGCGTAACCGTATCGTTCAAGACTTGCGTAATGGTAAAGTAAAAATCCTAGTAGCGACTGACGTTGCTGCTCGTGGTCTAGATATCCCAGCTATCTCGCACGTTATCAACTATGACTTGCCGCGTCAGACTGAAGATTACGTCCATCGTATCGGTCGTTGTGGTCGTGCTGGTCGTACTGGTGTTGCTATCAGCCTATGTAGCATGGATGATCGTCCACAGCTTAACGCTATCAACCGTTATCTAGATCGCAAAATGGAAGTATGTATCATCGAAGGTATGGAGCCTAAGAAAACTTACGTACCTAGCGAAAACAAAGGTAATGGTCGTGGTCGTGGTCGTGGTCGTTCTAACGGCGGTGGCGGTCAAGGCCGTGGTCGTTCAGGCGGTGGCTATGCTGGTAAATCTAGCGGTGGTGGTCAAGGTCGTGGTCGTTCAAGCGACAGCGCTCCAACTGGTCAACGCGCTAGCAATGACAGCGGTTATCAAGGTAAGCCACGTGACACGTCAGGCAAACCAAATGAGCGTTCAGGTGGCAAGCCGTATCAAGGCAAGCGCACTGGTGGCCCAAGCCGCGGTGATAGCAATGGCGTTCCACGTGGTGAGCGTGCTGCAACTGGTCGCGGTCGTCCAAGCGGCAGCCAAGGTCGTCCAGCTGGTCGTTCTGACAGCCGTGGCCAAGGTCGTCCAAACGGCGGCAACCGTGGTAACAACTCGTAATACAGCTATATTTGACGATTAAAATCATTGATTCATTAATCGTCTAAAGATAGCATTGAAAAAGCCAGATACTTGTTATCTGGCTTTTTTGTGTTTACCTGTTTTATATTGCGCCATGATTACTTTATGCCCTTACTTGCCTAACCGTTACCTTGCTATTTATTCCGTCAAATACTACTCGGCAAATCCTAGCTAATAGTCGATGGCTGCTTGCAGGAGTTTTTTGCCTTGTCTATACTGATTTACTTTTGCCCGTTGTAACTCTTGGAGCGCCTTGATGCCTGCCACCTCAAACTTAGCAATTGATAATTTGCCATTAGCCTTTGGCATCATCATGGCCATTATTGGTCTGGTTTTTTATACCCAAGGCTTACCGGGTAAATTTTGGCGTCGATTTTATGCCATATTGCCTGGTATTGTGCTTTGCTGCTTTATACCAGCCACTCTAAATAGCTTAGGCGTGTTTGCCGATGGTATTGGTTCGCAGATTTATGGTTTTACTGCCACTTACTTACTGCCAGCAAGTTTGCTGTTGATGACCTTGTCCATGGATGTGCCTAAAATACTGGGCTTAGGCTGGAAAGCAATCGCGATGTTTTTTGCTGCCAGTATTGCCATTGTCATCAGTGGTCCAATCAGTTTGGGAGTCGCTAAGTGGGTATCGCCTGCCATGTTTACCGATGATACTTTATGGCGTGGGTTTTCTGCTGTAGCAGGTAGTTGGATTGGCGGCGCGGCCAACCAAGCAGCGATGAAGGAGCTGTTTGGGGTCAGTGATGATTTGTTTGGTATGATGATTTTGGTCGATACCACCAATGCCTCGCTGTGGCTGTTAGCTATCTTAGTAATGGCAAAACATAGCGATAAGATAGACCGCTTTTTGCGAGCTGATACGAGTAGTATTGATAAAGTCGTCAAAGCAGTCGAGAGCTATGAGCGTGATCATGCCCGCCCAGCCACTATCAATGATTTGATGGTGATGTTTGGCTTATGCTTTGCGATGGTCGGAGTGGCGCACTTTGTCGGTGGCCAGATTGCAGATTTCTTTGCCCCTTATAGTTGGGCCGTTCAATATAGCTTTGCCAGCTCGTTCTTTTGGATGGTGGTAATTATTACGGTAATAGGTGTTATATTTTCGTTTACTAAGATACGTAGGTTAGATCATGTTGGCGCATCAAAAATCGGCACGGTATTTATCTTTGTATTAATCGCCGCGATTGGTATGCAAATCAATCTGGCTGGAATCGTCTCACAGTGGCGACTATTGCTTATCGGTTTACTATGGATGAGCATCCATGTCGTTATCATATTTGCCGTTGCTAGAATCATTCGAGCACCGTTCTTCTTTTTGGCAGTTGGCTCTAATGCCAATACGGGCGGTGCTTCTTCTGCACCGATTGTCGCCACAGCTTTTCATCCATCGCTAGCGCCTGTTGGCGTGTTCTTGGGTATTTTAGGTTACGCAGTAGGGACATTTGGTGGTTATATCAGCACCCAATTGATGCGCTTGGTTGTGTCTTAATGTCTAAATTTTCAGTTCTTGCTAAACAAAACCCGCCTTGATGCGGGTTTTTTATTATTAATGATTGGATGACTTGAGTTATCGTTTTGTCTATCTATGCTATTGATACGTAAGCCTAGCCACAGCCTTGCATAAGTACGTGTTAACCTTTCTGCTAATTAGGAATAAACAACGATTCATAGGAACAATAACGCTATGGCGAACCCAAAAAAATTAGAAGAAAAAACAAGTAAAACAAACACAGTAAAAAATGCCCTTTATAACCCTGATCAAGACAATATTCAGGTCAGAGGCGCGCGTGTACACAATTTGAAGAACGTTGATGTTGATTTACCTCGCAATGCTTTGGTGGTCTTTACCGGTATCTCAGGCTCAGGAAAGTCGTCATTAGCATTTGGTACGTTGTTTGCCGAGTCACAACGCCGCTATCTTGATTCGGTATCCCCTTATGCAAGACGGCTCATTGATCAGGTCGATGAGCCAGATGTTGATTCTATAGAGGGGTTGCCACCAGCCGTTGCTTTGCAGCAGAAGCGGGGTACGCCTTCAGTGCGCTCATCTGTGGGTAGTGTAACGACGATATCCAATGGTCTGCGTATGCTCTACTCACGCGCAGGAGAGTATCCGGCGGGTCAAGGAATACTATATGCCGATGCATTCTCTCCCAATACGCCAGATGGCGCTTGTCCGACTTGCTCAGGTATCGGCCGCGTATTTGAGGTCACTGAAGAGCTGTTGGTGCCAGATAACACTAAGAGTATACGCGAGCGGGCAATTGCGGCTTGGCCACCAGCGTGGCAAGGACAAAACCTCAGTCGTATATTGACCACATTAGGCTATGATATCGATAAACCATGGCACACACTGCCGAAAAAAACACGTGATTGGATTTTGTTTACAGATGATACACCGACGGTACCTGTCTATCCTGAATACAACATCGAACAAACACGCGATGCGATTGAGAAGGGCGAAAAGCCAAACTATATGGGTACTTTTACCAGTGCCAAAAACTTCATTTTGCACTCTTTTGCTACCACTCAGAGCCCGCGTACCAAAAAACGCGTCTCGCAGTTTATGCAGATATCTGAGTGCCCTGAATGTCATGGCAAGAAACTAAAGAAAGAATCGCTATCGGTTAAGTTTGCAGGACTCGATATCGGTGAGCTATCACAGTTAACACTGACTGAAATGGCGGAAAAATTAGAAGCAACCGCTCGTACTAAGGTAGGCGATAACACACCAAACCGCGAAAAAGCCATCGTCGCCCAGCGTATCGCCAGTGATATTCTCTCTCGTGTTGAAGCGCTGACAAGGTTAGGGTTAGGCTATCTCTCGCTTGAGCGTACCACACCGACTCTCTCTCCTGGTGAGCTACAGCGACTACGGCTGGCAACCCAGATTCGCTCGCAGTTGTTTGGCGTGGTATATGTCCTTGATGAGCCATCGGCAGGTCTTCATCCTGCTGATACTCAAGCATTGCTAGGTGCGTTGGATGAGCTGATTACCACTGGTAATTCGGTGTTTGTCGTTGAGCATGATGTGAGTGTCATCAGACATGCCGACTGGGTAGTCGATGTCGGGCCAAAGGCAGGCACGCATGGTGGCGAGATTGTCTATAGTGGCCCTGTAGATGGACTTCGTAAAGTTACGCAGTCGCATACTGGTCAATATCTATTTGCCAATGCTACGTCTAACGCACAGTCAAAATCTAACACAAGGCAGCCGGCAGCCTGGCTTAAGCTTGCCAACATTGAGCGAAATAATATTACAGGATTAGATGTTGAGTTTCCGCTTGGGGTGATGACCAGCGTCACAGGGGTCTCAGGCTCAGGCAAATCAAGTCTCGTCAGCCAAGCATTGGTAGAGCTTGTCAGTGAAGCGTTGGGGCAGAAGACAGTTACAGAAGCGCCTGTCGGTGAGGCGGACTTACTTGAGCAGGAGCTTGAGTCAGTAACTGGCGGTGAGATCGTCGCTGGCATGGAGCACGTCCGTCGGCTTATTAATATCAATCAAAAAGCAATTGGTCGTACACCGCGATCTAACTTGGCAACCTATACGGGCTTGTTTGACGATGTACGCAAGCTGTTTGCAGCGACCAAGCAAGCAAAAGCGCAAGGCTATGATGCTGGCAGGTTCTCATTTAATACGACTAAAGGCCGCTGCCCAAATTGCGAAGGTTTAGGGTTTGTCAGTGTTGAATTATTATTCTTACCAAGCGTCTATGCACCTTGTCAGGTATGTCATGGTCAACGCTATGATGAGGAAACGTTAGCAATCACTTATCGAGACAAAAACATCGCTGAAGTTTTGAATTTAACAGTTGAAGCGGCACATGAGTTTTTTGCTGATGAAGCACCTATTTTGCGTGCATTAGAAGCGTTGCTACAAGTTGGACTTGGTTACTTACGTCTGGGTCAGCCTGCCACCGAATTGTCGGGTGGTGAAGCGCAACGTATTAAACTTGCCACCGAGCTGCAACGCACGCAGCGAGGCGACACACTATACATATTGGATGAGCCAACCACCGGCCTACACCCTGCTGACGTGTCTATGCTTATGACGCAGCTGAACGGTCTCGTTGATGCGGGCAATACCGTTATTATGGTTGAGCATGACATGCAAGTGGCGAGCAATAGTGACTGGATCATTGATATCGGACCAGGGGCAGGGGGTGCGGGCGGGGTAATCGTCGCTCAAGGTACACCACATGACGTGGCCCAATCAAAAGACAGTCGCACCGCACCGTTTTTATTGGTATGATTTTATTGAAGTGAAGACAAGTCTTCAAATTGGGTTCGAAGGTGGAAGGACTATCCCCAATAACCATCAGGACATTTAGGCAATTCAACTAACGTGCGACGTAACGCATCTGACCACTGATGACGAATCGTATTAAAGTACTCATCACGCTCATCAATACGTCGGCCGTTGGGCAGAGCTAGGCTGTCATTGTCATAAAGTACAAAATCTATCGGCATACCGACTGATAGATTTGAGTGAATCGTAGAATCAAATGACAGCATCAGCGCACGTGCCGCGTGTCTTACATCCGTGTTGTAGCTGACAGAACGATCCAAAATAGGTTTGCCATATTTGCTTTCACCTAACTGAAAGAAGGGCGTATCTTCAGTGGCTTTGATGCAATTGCCTTCAGGATAAATCAGGTATAGCTCAGGTGGCTGTCCTTTTATTTGACCACCAAGCATAAACGAGCTGGTAAATGCACCATCGCGAGTAGAGTTAGCGACTGCTTTTGCATGGTTCATAACATCACGCATACATTCACCAACCATTTGCGCGGCATCAAACAACGTCGCTACTGTATTGAGGTTACTCTCAGCACGCTGGTCAATGTCGCTTTGTAGTTTATTGAACACTGCCTGCGATGTCGCTAAGCTACCAGCTGTCTGTAGCACCATAAAGCGCTCGCCTTCAACGCCGTATTGATACAACTTTCTGAATGTCGATATGTGATCAACACCGGCATTCGTGCGCGTGTCACTGGCAAAGACCATACCGTCTTTTAGACGAATGGCAGCACAATAAGTCATAAAATACCCTTGATGAATAAACGTAATAAAAAATAGCAAACGCTATGATAGCTTTTTGACTAATACCAAACTGTAAAGATTTTCGTAACCGCCGCCCATACGCACGCCGCGAACAGGCGCCGTATCTAGATAATCTCGTCCAATAGCCACATACACATGTGAGTTTGGGGTAAATGCCTGATTTGAGATATCAAAAGTATACCAGTAACCATCCAGCCAAACCTCAGCCCATGCATGACTGGCCATGTGATTTTCGGTATCGTCATACAGATAACCGGACACATAACGCGCTGGAATCTGTTGATCGCGCAAGATACCTAAAAATACATGCGTATGGTCTTGGCACACACCGGCACTTGTCGCAAACGCCTTAGCAGCAGTTGTGCCCACATGTGTGACGTCTTTAACAAAAGGCATTTTCATAATAAGGGCATTCGCCATCGCCTTTAAGCTGTCATGAGTAGGGGTTTTCAGATATGGTGCTGCAAATTCTCGCATCTCTTGTGAGCATTTGGTCAACGGGGTTTGTACGGTAAATAGCAGGTAGGGGACATGATCCATATCCTCTAAACGTTCGGTTTCGGTGTTGATCTCAACGATACCCGACGCCTGCATTTGTAAGTTGTTATGTGCCTCGTTACGACTGAGCGTGAGCCATGCATTACCAAAGCCGTCCTTTTGGTTAGTCGCCACTTTAGGGAGCATGACATCCCATTTATGAATGGTCTGATGCGGCATTTGCATGGGGGTCATGCGTATATACTGTACACTGCGCTGCGCTAGCTCATCGTAATAATAGTTGGTTTGGTGACTGATTTGAAGTTTCATGGCATTTTCCTTATAGCATCTTTCTACTTTCTGTTTATTCCATATGTCTCATGAGCCGTTGTTATTGGTTTTTGGCTAGACACCTTCTATACACCTTGACGCAATATGAGATTGAACTCCTTGCTAATCAGCGCAAAATCACTAAATTTCTTTGACCTGATCATCTGGTTGGTCAAGCGGATAAGCTCACGCCAGCGCGTATTCTCCGGCAACTCATTAATCCAATGTCTGAATTCAAAACTGATCTCTGTTGAATCCTCTCCCAACAAGACGGCACGCTCAAGCTGCTCAAAGTGACGCCCCAATTGCCAGAAGCAAGTCACTGTCGGATTCTCTTGTTTCATCGCAGCGTTACACGCGTGTAGCTGCAAGGTCGCCGCTCGATACGTGCCAGCACTCGATAAACGCTTGATCAAGTTGTATAACTCAGCAGTATCTTTACCAATGACACCTTTGGCCTCTTGGACATTATCCTCAATCGATTGCACGATATTGGGTATGATGTTTTGTTCCAAATCAGCCATCATTTGTGCTTTCATGGTGGTAAGTGACACTTCACCATCAACGGCAAACCCTAAATGGCTAATTAAATGTCTGATCTGTGATTTTTTTAGATCGCCTTTGACGAGTTGTTTCATAACATCGTCGTAGTAATACAGACGCTCACTATATCGGCCTAGCCATATCAAGTGGCTGGCGGTAGAGAGTAGCAGTATCATGGGCGCATCATCTAAACTCTCGTAACCTGTTTCTAAGGGTTGGACGCGATCATAGTAGTTCGCGTGCCCTGAAGCATTGACACCTATTGAGGATAAAGGCGAGCACTTGTCGGTTTGCTGGTTGTCTAAATCACTGTCATCAATAATCCAAGTGTCCTTGATACCACCGCCTTGTGATGAATTGACGACCAAAGAGCCTTCAACCATGGCCACTCGTGTCAGACCACCGGGTACAATATCTACTGTGCCATCACCATGACTGAGGATAAAGGGGCGCAAGTCAATATGACGCGGTGCGATACCATCGCTTACGGCAGTAGGATTGGTAGATAGTGAGATAGTCGGTTGAGCAATAAAACCGGCTGGGTTTTCAAGCAAGCGCAGGCGATATTCTTCGATTTCTTTTTTGGTCGACGTTGGACCAATAAGCATCCCGTAGCCGCCTGAGCCTTGCGTTTCTTTTACCACCAGCTTGTCTAGATTATCGAGCACATATTTGAGATCATCAGGCTTACGGCACTGGTATGTCTCGATATTAGGTAAGATAGGCTCTTCATTTAAGTAGAATTTGATCATATCTGGTACAAAAGGATAGAGACTCTTATCATCGGCCACGCCCGTACCTGGGGCGTTAACGATCACCACGTTGCCAGCGCGATAAGCACTCATGAGCCCTGATACACCTAATATGGAGTCAGATTTAAAGGCTAACGGGTCAATATAGGGATCATCAATGCGGCGGTAGATCACATCGACTTGTACCTTGCCGCGAATTCCTTGCATATAGACTTTGCTGTCCTCAACGACCAAATCATACCCATGGACGAGTGGCACATTCATCTCATGCGCCAAGAAAGCATGCTCATAATAGGCACTATTAAAGCGACCTGGCGTTAAAATGACGACTTGTGGATCATATTTGGATGTTGAGCTGGCAAGACAGGCTTTGAGACGGCTAGGGTAATCACTAATACCCATAATAGGGGTGTCAGAAAATATATCAGCTAATAGTGTCTCTGATATATTGCGACTCTCAAGCATATATGAGACGCCTGATGGGGTACGCAAGTTATCCTCTAACACACAAAATTTACCTGTCTCGTCTCGAATCAAATCAATACCGCTGATGTGCGAATAGATAGGTTTGTCGAGCTCAATGCCCATCATCCATGGCTCATAACAGCCACTGGCATAGACGTAGCTGGCAGGGACAATATCCGCCTTCATGATGGCTTGGTCATGGTAAATATCATGTAAGAATGCATTGAGAGCGGTGATACGCTGTTTACAGCCTGCTTCTATTTGTTTCCATTCGCTCGCGGCAATAATGCGTGGAATGATATCAAACGGAATCATACGCTCGATGTTTTTGGCATCGCTATAGACGGTAAAGGTAACCCCTTTACGGTAAAAGATATTTTCTGCTTGTTCGTTTAGATAATTGAGGGCATCCATGTTGATGTTATCAAGCCAATGGCCAACAGCTTGTGCCACTGGGCGATACTTACCCTTACTTATCTGCAATTCATCGAAAATTTGTGGTTTTTTCTCAGGTTTTTCTAAAGTGTCTTTTGTTAAGGTATTTTCGATCGGTGTTGACACAGGACTTGTGGTATCGGTACTGGTTGCTTTAATGGACTGACTCTGATTTGCAGATTTTTCTTTGTCTGGGTTTCCATCCTTAGACTGACTTTGAGATGCTGTTTTATTCATAAATACCTCACGTATCCTTGGTAAAGTTATACTTTATGATGAATACACTGTCTATGCTAAGTAGAGTAGCACTTGTACTGCGCCCAACAGGTAGTCTATCTCCTGTATGGACTATACAACGGTTACTGAGCAATATACAACAAGAGTTAAATAATAGATTTTTAAAAACTTGAACCTAATTCCAATAAGTTTAACTCAATAGAAACAGTAGGAGAGAAGACGTGAAGCTACGTAGTAGGTTTTTAATGCTGGCAGGTATAGGGTTGTCAGTTACTATCAGTACCAGTGCTTTGTTTGGTAAGGCAAGTGATAATCCACTGTATGAAGATATTGCGGAAGCTGAAGGCATACCTCTGTATTCTGATGGCTGGTCCACTGTACTGTCAGATGATGCATTGAAATCTGATAAAATTCATGCCAATGCTGCAGGCTATAGACAGTTCGCTGAAGGGCTGCATGATTATCTAAAAGACGAAGGGTGGGTACGTTAAACCGCAATGTAAACCACAGTTTTTAGGTTTAAAAATTATGAGTAAGGTGTATGTCTGTAGTCAGTATATAACGCTCAAAAAAAGCAGAGAGCTTATTGACTAGGCTCTCTGCTTTTTTATTTTTATTTTGCTAATGACAAATAGTCGATAAATTTTATAGCCAGTTTTATAGCCTAGTCTTTTTCATTATCACCCATGACGACTACCAAACCTTCATCAGCGGCTATCTTACCTTCGCAGATATCTTTATAAACCTCTAGTAAGCCATTGACTCCATCAAGCTCTTGAATCTTTAACCACGCACTAGTTTTTGTGGTGCTATTCATGATGTAGTGCATAGAGCGTTTATTGAACTCTTCAGGGCCCCATTCTTTCATACGTTGCTGTACATGACTGGGCGCAAAAAACTGCTGGCTACGCGCTTGAATGATACCTTCAGCATGACGTGGTTCGTCCCAGTGTGTGATACCGACATTGCTGGTGTAACGCATGTTATCGCCTAAGTGTCTATGTAGACGACTAAGCACGTCAGTATTGGCTGACATATCTACAATAACCGTCGGCTTAGTTGCATCAATTTGCTCAAGGGTATCATAGCTAAGCACACTGTTATAAGCGTCAATTGACTGAACAAAATCTATATTACGGTTTGAGGTGAGACCGATAACGTGCGGTGTATTTTTATCATCAGCTAGACCATATGCTAAGCCAGTACTGGTCTTGCTAGAGGCACTGATAATCAATACTTGCTCTGCACCAAACCAGTCATTGCGCTTCAATAAATCATGCAAGCAGAATGAGGTAAGATGCAAGACAAACAACAGCATGCGCTGATCGTCATTGGCACGATCATAACCAGGTTCATGATTGACGCGCTGATATATATTGTAGCCAGGTGGTAGCTCGGCACGATGGACACTATCATCAAGTAAACTGGTTTGGGTGACTCGCTTGGGTGTTATGATTAACTCATTGGCGGGCGGGAAGTAACCGAATAAGCGCTCACCGATAGGTAGTGCATCACTATTGGACTCAACAACATCGCCAAAACCCCATACTGGAATAATACCCCATTTTTCAGGCTCGTCACCATTTGGCGGAAAAAACTGCCAATAGCGTAATTGGTCACCCATGACTGCATAAGTAATGTTGTTGGCGGTAAAGGCAAAGCGGTCGACTTTGACACGTACTTCGCCATTGCCTAGGGTATGTGCAGGCGTCTCTTGCAGGCGAGCTTGGGTTAAGTTTGCTTTATTGGTCTGAAATTCTTGCATGGTTATTTCCTTTTTTATTTTATAGTTATCAGATTAAGCATTAGCAGTTTTGGCTTGACGCGCTGCCGTAATTTGCATGATTTCACTCATGAGCTTAGGCATGTTTGCAGCGGCTTTTGGTCCTGCTTCTTTTAGAAGCTTAAGAATAGCAAGCTCTTCAGGTGGCATGTCTTCGCTGGCTCGTACCAATTTGGTGAAGCCATCTAAGCGATTGTTGATCATCCATTCACGTAGCACAGGCTCCTTTGACCAACGCATCTGATTCTGCATTTGTTTAACAAGGCCAACCAAAAAGTCCGTATCATGATTTGGAATTGGCACCACTTGGCACAACTCATTTTTGATAGTTTCATCATCATAATTAGCCTCGATGTGGGCGATAAATGCGGCACTAAATACAGGTTGATAGGTACGTACGGTTTGCACCACCACGGTATCACCTTTGAATACATCGTACGTCTCTGTCACTGGTACTGCCCGTGCAGAGCAGTCGATATGCATGGTGTTGGGGGTGGTAGAAATGCTGTCCTCACCAAAATAAATCTTGTCAGTATCTAAGCGGGTCACGCGACCTTTACGTACAATGTTTTTAACACGGCGTAACTGCTTGAGCTCTTCACTGCTAATGGTAGCGCCATGGAACATTTTCGGGCGCACATTTGGATCAATGCGCATTAATACGCCGCCTTTTTCTAAACGATCAAACAGGTTTTCGATGTTTTCTGCCTCAGCAATCGCTTCTGCCTGAGTAGCCTGTGCTCCAATAGTATGGGTGAAAAAATCACGAGAGGGTTGGGTATTTTTACGATCGATCAGCCAAGCATCTCTTGGCATAATCCACGTGATATTGTCTGGGTCAATTTGATTCTCTAGTAGCCATAAAACCGCATCAATACCTGTTTTTCCACCGCCGATAATCACGTAACCATCACGGGGTTTGGTTAGACTCGGCAAGTCATTTAACGGGCCAAACTTAACACCTTCAGCAATCTCAAAGTTTGGGGTATGGGTAGCTGGTACTGAGGTTTTAAAATAAGTGCCATCAATGATTTTCTTGTTGACCTTAACCTCATAGTTGGTATCAGACAGTAATGATGAAAACTTGCCGTCGCCTTGGTACTCACACATCGGGAAGTACTTCACGCGGCCACTTGGTAAAAACGTGTGCTTCATGACTTTATCAAAGTACGCCATGACTTCTGCGCCTGACGCCAGCTCAGATAAGCCTTTGTTTAAGCCAATTTTATCAATCATACCGCCGCAAAGCTCACGTGAGCTAACGCCATAAAAAGATGACGGCTGATGTAAGGTGACAAACGAATAGGCATCGTTCCAATGACCACCTGGCTTATGATGTTTATCGACGATAATAATATTAGCATCTGTTTCTGTGAGCAGCACATCGGCAAAAGCCATGCCCACCGCGCCACTACCAATGATTAGATAATCCGTTTCTAGCTGTTGAATACTCATAGTGTCCTTACTCTAAGTTGAGTTTCTATCAACACAATCAATTCATAATTGTTTGTGCATAACAGTGTTATATACTAGAATAACACTGTTATAATTGTCAAGACATAGTGAGAATCTAATGGATGCCAGAACCAAAATACTAAACGCTGCATCTGAGCTTTTCTTAGAAGGGGGTGGGGACGCCTTGAGTGTACGCGCCATATCCAAGCGGGCAGGACTGTCCACCATCGGTATATACAGTCACTTCCAAGGTAAGCAAGGCATACTAGATGCGCTGTACATAGAAGGATTTAATCTCGTCCGTGAAGCCATGGATGTCATTCCAGAAGGTAAGGCAAACAAAGAGCAAGTGCTAGAGGCGTGCCTAGGGTATCTCAATGTAGGCGAGCAACACGAGGCACACTATCGGCTGATTTTTGGGGAATCTGATGCAGGATATCAGCCCTCTGAAGAAGCAGTTGCAGCCAGAGACAGTGCATTTTCAAAACTGGTACGGGTGGCTGGCTCGTATCTACCAGATGGTGCGACTATTGAGGAGCGCAGACAAATAGCGCTAGATATTTGGGCAATCGTACATGGGTACGTGAGTATCAGTCACCACATGGTGTTTACTGATGATATAAATTTGGACTGGAAATCAATGGCGCTACGAGTGGTAGAAGTGCAGTTAGATGCCATAAAGTCTTCTTAGTAACGATATTGGCATATTTGTGGCAAGTGAGTGCATGCTAGGCTGAGTTATTTCAATATCGTAAGGTTAAGGATAGCAAATTATGTTTGGCATCATAAAAGACTGGCGTGAACAGCGCATACTAGACAACAGTGAATTTACTCAGGCTGACTGGATGCAAGCGGCTGAGCGTATCGTGATACTTGATAGATTAAATGTTGACGAGATGAAACATTTATTTGAGTTAGCAACATTATTTTTAGCTGATAAATCTATCACTGGTGCACAAGGCTTTGAAATTACGAATGCTGTCAGACAGTCGATTGCACTGCAAGCATGTTTGCCGATCTTAAACTTAGGCCTTGATTGGTATGCTGGTTGGTCATCCATCATCATTTATCCTGGCTCGTACAAAAGTAACAGCACCACGGTAGATGAGTTTGGTATCGTCCACGAAGGCAGTCAACACCGTAGCGGAGAAGCATGGCTGAGAGGGCCTGTTATTCTTTCATGGAGAGATGCCAAGCACTCAGGCGAACGTGACGGGCATAACGTTGTCATTCATGAGTTTGTTCATAAGCTCGATATGATGAATGGCCGTGCCAATGGCTTTCCGCCCATGCAACCTAATATGGATCCTGCAAACTGGACACAGATTATGAGCCGCGATTTTGAGGACTTTCAGACACATCGCAAGTCAGGACTTGATCGTTATGGCGCAACCAATCCTGCTGAGTTTTTTGCGGTTTTGAGTGAAGTGTTTTTTGAAACACCGCAAAAGCTGGTTGATGCTTATCCGGATATTTATCAGATTATGGTGAAATTCTTTCGGCAGACGCCGTTATAAATGATATTTATAGAGATGGTGACAGTAAACTGTATTTAAGACAGCATAAGCATATTGCAAATTCAGACCGTCCGGTGACTTTTTATGACTTAGACGTGGTTATATCAGTAGGCTATCGAATCAAATCTCCTCAAGGCGTGCAATTTAGGCGTTGGGCAACTCAGCGACTACTTAGTACAAGGCTATACGCTCAATCAACAGCGCTTCTATAAAAACTCAAGCGAGCTACAACAAGCGCTAAAATTAATCAAAAAAATTGCCCAAAGCACCGAGCTTAAAACTGACGAAGCTTGTCATTAAAAACCATACCAAAGATCACGTAACACAAGCTGCTATATATATTTTCTCGAATATATATAGCATTTATCACCAGATAGAGTAGGCTGCCCATTTAAACAAGTCTTATAAAAGTTGTCGGGCAATCTTTCTCTACGCCTTAAACCGTCCATTGGTCATTAATAATGGCGACTAGATACCGCTTGCCTTGATACTCATCAAATACTAAGCGCAATACCCGCCAGTCCATACCATCATATTCATCAGTGCCTTTATAATAAAACTCTACAACATCTGATGTTGGGTATGTTTCTTTTAAGTTATTGATAGAATTACCATTATTTTTTAATTCATTGACATTGATGCTAGCGTTATTAAACTTTTTGCCATCCACCCAAGTATCCAAATAAGTAGGCAACGGCATGACCAACAGATCGCCAGTACCGTCTTTTTCGCCCCAAGTGAATTGGATGTTGGACTGCTGTAAATACTGTGCAAATTGCCCGCGGCTAAAGAATTTATCTGACTCAGGCCGTACATAAGCGTACATCGAAAAACGAACGCCACGTGTTGGATGGATATCATTAGTGATTCTAGAAAAGTCCTTATTTGCCAGTGCGCGCTGTATACGTAACGCTTGCTGCCTAAGGGTTTGCTGGCTGATATCAGCATTACTAGGTGTTGATGAGCTACTGGTTGGCTGAGATACAATGGCTTCACTGGACTCAGAAGCAGACTGACAACCCGTAGCAGCTAGCGTGAATAACAGAAGGCTGCTAGAGACTAATGTTGCAGATTTTTCCTTAAAAAAAGCAGGTAATGTCATCATAAAATCATCCTTAGCACAGTTATTAGCGAAAGAAACATCACTATAAATTGTCATGGGAACCAGTAAAAAATACCATAAAAATGCTATGTAATCGATATTTTGGTAAGTAAACCTGAATGATACGATAATACAGCAGAGTCCGAATATAGGTATGATGTAATAGTCGGTAACACTTATAGGACAAAAGCTCGCAGAGAACACCATGCCAACATATAAATCGCTGACATTACTATTGACCATAGGACTGATGCCTGTCGGTCACGCTATAGCGGATGTATCAAAAGTAGATCAGAAACAAAATGCCATGGCTGATATGAAGATTGCGACCATCACGAAAATGTACCAACAAGATATTGATGACCAAGGTATGAGTCATCCTGTAGTGCTGCAGCAATACGCCGATGCTGATTTGCAAGCAGCGATGCAACTTGAGCAAGCATATTTTGATAAAACTCAGACGTCCTGCAATATAGATTACGATGTACTTTGGAACTCGCAAGATCCTGACTATACGCAAGACAAAAAGTTTTCAATCACTGCTCAAGGATTGGTTCAGGTTAGCTTGGCGCAAGGTAGCGATGTTTATTATGAGTTGTCATGTGATAATAATGATAAAACTTGCCAAGTCGCAGATGTGGTTTTAGATCAGGATGGCAAAACGTTGCGGAAGCATTTACTTGAAACTTGTCGTTAGTAAAAGTCTATAGCTAATATCAAATCTGAGTTAAGGTATAAGAATTACATAGTTTAAATTATTTTACGCCTAACCACTAAAACCGTTGGTTTGTTTTCGCATAATGTATATTATGTTAAACTAAGGCTACCGTACAATAAGTTCATGGGATTATGATTATATGATAAATCTTTATCAAGATTGGTTGATGATCTATTAATTCTCATACGTACTGCCTATTCATAAAATCACCTTCAGTAACACTAATACATTTACTAGCTAAGCTATCTTAAGGAGTCAATGTACAGAGCTATCACTGACCCTATTGTATTTGTAATTGAGCTTAACGTATTAAACCATGTCGCTAGTTAAACTGTTTGATAAACTTGTTCTACTCATCATTGCTAAGTTTACTACCTTCATACGGCACAACAATCCCTCTGAATAATCTGTCATTCCTAATCATCACCTAATAACCAAATTACTCATCAATCGAGTGTTGGTAGCTTAGCCGACTTCCTTATTAATGCGAATGTGCTTGAACTACATTAGGTACAGAAGTATTCGCCACCAAATGACAATCAGCTCAAAGTAAAAGCAAAAACCCTTCTGGATGCCTATTACTCTATATCATTGATAAGAACGTATACGAGCTTTGACAATGCTCCTATTTGGCATCTCAGTAAGTCCAAGTCTATATACACCTTATAGCTGCTATTATCATAGCTAACTACGTTGTAATACGTTTTCATTTAGAGTCACCAAAAGAGCCTTCCTGGTTAGTGAGACATTCATTGGTATTTTCTAACATCTCTCGTTCTTACTGAAATATCTTAATCTAAAGCATTAAGTTGCTACCTCCAAATTTGCACAGAACAGTACTATGACCCTGATTTTTATATTCTGTGCACGTACAGGAGCATGGTTTTTTGTGTAAATAAACTGAAGAACTCTATCAACCATAGTAAACAGAGTTTTTGCTTTTAATCTATCTGAGGTTTATTGCCTCAAACGCCATATATATCAATAAACACATGGCTTACTCCCTCTCTTTATTCTATACTATAATCATCCCCAAGTGAACCTTGGGGATGATTAAGTGTTAAAACTATTACTCTATAAGGTTTTACTAAAAACACTAATGAATACCAGTGTCCATGACAGTGTCCAATACTTCTATGTTTTTCTACAGAATAGACTTTTTATAAGTCATCAACCATAAACCTATCATTAACTTTAATTATCATATGACGGATATATATTATGGCTATCGACACTGCAAACGATATCAATAAGCTCGAATGCCGAGACAAAGATTATTCTGTCAGTGTCTCAGGTGTAGCTGGCTTAAGTCTGCGTATTTATCCAAATGGCAAAAAGGAATACTACTTACGTTATTCCCATCCGCATATCGAGGGCAAACGTCCTAGGATGATGTTGGGTAAGATTGAGGATGTCAGTCTCCATGAGGTTAAATATAAAGCAGACACCATTCTTGATATGGTCGCAAAAGGCTCTGACCCTAAAGCTATCCAGCAAAAAGAGCAAACCAATAAATATACTCACCTAAAAAACGCACCATTTTCTGAAATTGCCAAAGCATGGCGAGAACACAAAACAGCAGGTCGCACTCAAAGTAAATCTAAAAAACCGTCATACAGTGAGTCAACCCTTAAGTTCTGGGATTTATGTCTAGGATATATGTGCCAAGAAATTGGTGATTTAAGAATGGACGATATCACTAGCGAGATGATACTGAGTGTGTGTGAGTCGATTCAAAACAATAAAAACCAAGCAACTTTCGTTGGTGCAAGCACTCGTCTGTATACTGAAAAGGTATTTTCATTCGCTGTTGCTCGAGGGTTGTGCGATAGAAATGTGGCAATTGATACCCGTGGTGAGCTTGCACCTGCCAATTCAGGCAATCACTTGCCTGCCATCACCAAGCCAGACCAATTTGCGACTCTCTTAAAGGATATGTCGAATTTTAGAGGTGCAAGTAAGATTACATTAGAGGCGATGAACTTATTACCTTACGTGTTTGTACGTAGCATCGATCTGCGCTCAATGCGTTGGGGTGACATCGATTGGGACAACAATACATGGGCATTCTCCCCGACTAAAGGCGAAGGTCGTGACGATATGGTCTCGCACTTAGTTGTTCCCTTGGCCACGCAAGTGATTACGCGATTACGAAACATCCAATCAATTACTGGGCATAAGGAATATGTATTTGCGTCGATGCGCGGTTCAAGCAACGCCTATATCAGTAAGGCGACGTTGGTGCAGATATTCCACCGACTTGGATATAAAGACGTGCAATGTGCGCATGGATTTCGAGCATCCGCTAAAACTTTGCTCATGGAACAGCCTGAGCTACGCTATTCTGACATCGTCACAGAGTTACAGCTAGGTCACAGGATAAAAGACACACATGGCGGGGCTTACAACAGACTTGATGAAATCGACACTAGGGTGCAGATGATGCAAGATTGGGCAGATTATATAGATGAGCTTCGGAGTCGTTAGAGAACTATTTTAGAGTCAAAAACCATATTTTTTTGCACTTATTTGTGCTTCTTTGAAATGTATTTTACGGAAGTTCACAGGAGACATCCCAGTAAACTGCTTAAATTGTCGACTAAAGGCACTATGATCACCGTATCCACAGTTTAAGGAGACTTGAGTTACTGTTAGCTTATGATTCGCTAGTAGTCGAATGGCATGCTCTAGGCGCATTTTTTGTACAAACTGAATGGGTGACATATTGAGCACTGCTTTGAAGGTACGCTCCAATTGCGATTGACTAAGATTTGCCAATTTCGCCAATTGACCAATATTAATCTTTTGATCAAGATTGTCTCGTACGTATTGATCTACGCTTGCCAATCGAGCGTGTTTGCGTAATATCCGCTCGTTATCTTCATCAATATCTACTGATATACCTACCATTGCTACAATATGATTTTTTACATCATAGACGGGGATTTTTTGCGTGATACACCATCCTAGCTGTCCTGATGCATAGCTATGAAGTTCTAGTTTATCAATAATCTCCCTGCCTTCCTTTAACACTCTCAGATCCTGATTGAGATAATCCTTGCCTTGAGATTTCAAAAATACTTGCTCTGTAGTCAGTCCTATTAGTGCTTTTTTGTTTTTAAGCCCGCTACGTCTAATGAGCGTTTTACTGACTAGTCGATAGCATGCTTGGTCATCTTTAACAAAAAAAACCACATTTTTCATAGTATCAAACAAAGGCATCAATAATGATATATTGCCAACAAACTCATCGAAATTGGCTGGTTGATAAGCCTGTAGGTGTTTTGACAGTTGTTTTGTAGGTGTTTCTAATACTAACGGCCGCATCGGTATATTCCCATATAGCATCTCAAGCTTGTCGTTGAGCTTTTCAGGTATTTTAGGGTGCTACACAATATTTATACTCCTAAATATCTTTATAACCTGTGCAGAAATGCGCATTTATTCATATAAAAACATCAAGACTGCTTTTCTGAAAAACGTCATTCTATATTTACGCCTTGTTCATTTATGAATAACGCTAACAGTATATTAACTCACGGATGAATCAGGTAGGCAGTCATGTTTGATACGCTTTTCACTCTTAAGATTATTGATTCGCATACTGGCGGTGAACCTACTCGTATGGTATATGCAGGATTTCCTGAGCTTAGTGGACAAACTATTCAAGAAAAACTTCAAGACTTCAGACAGAATTTCGATCATTTGCGTCAAAGCATTATTTTAGAACCTCGTGGTAATGATGTGCTTGTCGGAGCGCTTTTGTGCCCGCCTTCTGATCCTCGTGCCACGGCTGGCGTGATCTTCTTTAATAATCATGGCTATTTAGGTATGTGTGGCCATGGCACTATCGGCGTTATTGCATCTCTAGCTTATCAACAAAAAATAACCGCTGGTGATCACTATCTAGAAACAAGCGTAGGCCTAGTTAAAGCAACCTTGCATGATGATGGTAGTTGTAGCGTCCAGAACGTCCCCTCTTATCGCTACCAAAAACAAGTAGAAGTTCAAGTACCCAATATCGGTCCTATCTATGGAGATATCGCTTGGGGTGGTAATTGGTTTTTCTTAGTCAACGATCATAAGCAAGCTATTGAAGCCAATAATGTTGAGGCGCTTACTCAATTTAGCATACAGATTAAGGAGGCACTTCATAAGTCTGGAATCACGGGTGCTGACAATGGCGAAATTGATCATATAGAACTGTTTGGCAAGAGCGATCTCGCCGGCACTAACAGCAAAAACTTCGTATTATGCCCTGGATCTGCCTACGATCGCTCTCCTTGTGGTACTGGAACCAGTGCCAAATTGGCTTGCTTAGCCGCAGATAATGTACTCGCACCTGGTGAGACTTGGTATCAGCAAAGCATCATTGGCAGTGTCTTTAGTGCCAGCTATCAGCCTATTGATGTGCTTAGTAATCATAGCCCTCTTCATAACTACCCTATCAATACTATTATCCCCACGATTCGAGGGTACGCCTACGTATGTGCAGAGACCTCTCTCATCGTTCAAGACAGCGATCCGTTCAAATGGGGTATTTCTTTATAAATACCAGTTTGTATGGATTCTAGTAGGAAGCAACCAATCACTGCTCAGTAAGGTCAAAAAAGCGAGACTATCATGGACACACAAGTGTTTGATATACATATCATCGGTGGTGGCATTATCGGACTATGTGCTGCGGTTACCCTACAGTCTCGTGGGGTAAAAGTTGCAATTTTGGAAGCCGATAAAATTGCGCGCGGTGCAACTTATGGCAACGCAGGTCACATTGCCACTGAACAGGTTTTCCCTATTGCTGATGCCAGTATCTTACGACATGTTCCTGCCATGCTACTCAACCCTGAAGGGCCTCTGCGTATAGATTGGCGCTACCTTCCACGCTTAGCACCATGGGCATTCAAGTTATTACTTAATATGCGTACCGAACCATTTGCACGCAGTCACCAAGCGCTTTTGGCATTAAATGCACAGAGCCTTCAAGCTTGGCAAGATTTTGCCAAAGAGTGGCAATTACATTCTTGGGTACAAATACAAGGATCTGTATTAACCGCAGAGACGCCCAACAGTCTAAAAGTACTGACTGAGCACGGTCAACGTTTAAATAGTTTAGGGGTTTCTAACAACCTACTCTCACAATCAGCACTGACAGATCTTGAGCCTGCGTTAAAAGACAATCAACTGGGTGCTTTGTTTTTTCCAGAGACAGGTCATATCACCAATATAGAAGCCATTACCCATAAATTAAGCACTATTTTTAGATCGCTTGGCGGTCAAATTTATGAAAACTGCCGTGTTCTGAGCGCGGAAGTAATAACTGATGGTATTCGTCTGACGACGACACAAAAGCAGCTTCACGCCAACAAGGTTATGCTCGCCGCAGGAGCTCATTCCAAAGCCTTAGCCAAACAGCTAACAGGTGTCTCAGTACCAATGGATACAGAGCGAGGCTATCACCTGATGCTTCCTAACGAAAGCCAGCGTCTCAACATTCCTGTTTCTAGCATGGATCGCCGCTTTATTATGACGCCGATGGAAAAAGGGCTGCGCTTGGCTGGCACTGTTGAGTATGCAGGACTTGAGGCGCCAGCAAACATGAACCGTGCGAATATGCTGTTAAAACAAGCTCAAGCAATGCTAAACACCCCGCTAGATAGTGACAGCAATACGCAATGGATGGGGTTTAGACCTTCTACAGCAGACTCGCTACCCATCATAGATAGACATAACTCAGTCTTTTTAAACTTTGGTCATCAGCATCTAGGTCTGACCCAAGCTGTCGTAAGCGCACAGATGGTCGCGGCTTTGTATTTTGGCGATACTGCCATGGTAGATCCTACTGCCTATCGTCTAAATCGCTTCAAACGTAAGTCTTTTAAATAATAATCGAACATCTTATCTCTATGACAACTCATAGAACCAACAATGTCGCTAACAGCTCATGGCTGACTAACGGCTTTTACTTCCAAATAAGGATATTTATATGAACATTCATGGCGTTTTAGTCCCTATCGTTACTCCTTTTGATATTAATGGAGATATCGATACTCAAAAGTTAACCGAACTGGTCAATGTATTCGTAGAAAAAGGCGTTACCGGAATCGTAGCTTGCGGTACAACGGGTGAATACTACACGTTCTCGCCTGCAGAGCGTGAACTGGTTTTGACCACTATCGCTGATGCTGCCAAAGGCAAAGTCACTCTGATTGCAGGTATCAACAGTTTATCGACCAATCATTCTATCGAACTTGCTCATCAAGCCAAAAACTTGGGTTACAACGGCTTAATGTTATCAGCCAATCCGTATAGCCTACCAGACCAAGACGGTATTATTGCGCATTTTGAAACCGTCGCTGATGCCACTGACCTACCTATCATTATGTACAATTTTCCAGCACGCGTCGGTGTAAGCATTGAGTTTGAAACCGTCGCGCATTTATCCAAACATCCAAATATTGTAGGTGTCAAAGAAAGCAGCGGCGATTTTAGCCATGCATTACGTATGCTACAGGCTGATTTTGAAAACTTTGAAGTGGTTTGTGGTTGTGATGACCAACCAGTAGATTTCTTCTTTTGGGGTGCTAAGAGCTGGATTGCTGGTGCGGCTAACGTATTTCCAGCAGAACAAGTCGCATTGTTTGAAGCCACACAAAAAGGCGATTGGAACCATGCTAAGGAGCTGATGACAGCCATGTATCCTGCTATCCACTCTATGGAGTCTGGAAACTATAACCAAAAAGCCAAAGCAGGCTGCATTAACGGGAGCATTAATGTTGGGTCAGTACGACTACCTTTGACTGATATGTCAAAAGAAGAGGCTCAGGCATTTTTAGCACTTCTGTCTTGATACATCGCACCATTCTTATCGTTCCTACCATTGTATAGAAAAGGATAATCTAATGAGTATGACCACAGCGCAAGTCTTCGAACTCGCCAGCAACCAAAAGCTTTGGGCAGGCCATTTAATAGATACCACAGCACCAGTATCCGAGACAACACTTCCTAACTACAGCCCTATTGATAATACCTGCATAGGTAGCATTGCTAATGGGAGTCGGCAAGATGTTAATACGGCGGTCGCGGCAGCCCGAGACGCTTTTGAACATGGTGAGTGGCGACGGATGTCTCCTGCAGAGCGCAAAGCTATCATGCAGCGCTGGTGTCAGTTAATGCATGAGCATATGGATGAGTTAGCTGCCTTAGATTGCGTCGATGCAGGCAAGCCTATTACGGAATGTCTCAACACTGACCTGCCCGCTACGATTGAAACCTTTGAATGGTACGCCGAAACGGCTGATAAGGTTTTTGGTAAAGTTGCTCCGACGGGAAGTGACTCACTAGGTCTGGTCGTGCAAGAGCCTATCGGTGTAGTGGGTACGGTACTACCATGGAATTTCCCAGCACAAATGTATGCATGGAAAGTTGCACCCGCATTAATAACCGGCAACTCAGTCATTGTTAAACCTGCTGAATTGACCTCGCTCTCAGCATATCGATTAACACAATTGGCGTACGAGGCTGGCGTGCCAAAAGCGGCGTTGCAGTTAGTCTGTGGGCTTGGTGAAGAAGTAGGTGCGGCACTCGGTCAGCATATGGATGTTGATATGGTTTCTTTTACAGGATCAACCGAAGTCGGTCGACTGTTTCTACAGTACTCTGCACAAAGCAATCTCAAGGAAGTGGTCTTAGAGTGTGGTGGCAAAAGCCCTCAAATCGTCTTTGCAGATGCCCTTATCAATGAACAAACCATCGAGCATATTTTATCCGCTGCCTTTTGGAATATGAGCGAAAACTGTAGCTGTGGTTCACGCCTACTTGTCCATTCTAGCCAAAAAGAAGTGTTGTTAACGCTATTAAAAGAAGGTCTTCAGTCTTGGAAGGTTGGTCATCCTTATGATCCCGAGGTCGCTATTGGCCCAATGATCGAAAAAGCGCATTTTGAGAAAGTAATATCACATCTCAATACTGCAAAAACGGAGGGTGCTCGTTTGATCGCAGGTGGACGTATCCACGATGAACTCGGTAGTGGCTGGTATATCGAGCCTACCGTCTTTGATAATGTCAGCCCAGACATGACGCTGTTTAAAGAAGAGGTTTTTGGTCCGCTTTTAGCTGTCACTAGTTTTGAAACCGAAGAGGAAGCTATTCAGCTCGCCAATCAGAGTAATTATGGGCTTGCTGCATCCTTCTATACACAAAATATCCATCGCGCATTCCGCGTGGCATCCGCTATTAAAGCTGGTACCGTCTCGATTAATGGCTTTTCTGAGGGCGATATTACGACACCTTTTGGTGGTTATAAACAATCTGGCTTCGGCGGTCGTGACAATGGCTTAGAGGCGTTGTCCCAGTATACCCAAACCAAAACTATCTGGTTGGTGAACTAAAAACTGACATTGTCCGCTATCCACGCCCAAGTCAGCATAACCGAAAACACTACAAGGAAGTAAAGTTATGGAAAATATCATCAATACTATCGTCGGGTATATTTGGAGTGACGCCCTGGTCTATCTTGCGTTAGGTATCGGCATATATTTTACGATTATGACTCGTGCCGTGCAAATCCGTTATTTCAAAGAAATGATTAGGCTGTTGTTCGACAAACAAAGTTCATCAGCAGGGATTAGCTCCTTCCAAGCTTTCTGTATGGCGCTATCAGGACGTATTGGTGTGGGTAATATCGCTGGGGTTGCAACAGCCATTGCAGCAGGTGGCCCTGGCGCGGTATTTTGGATGATTTTCATGGGTGTGTTAGGTGGTGCTAGCGCTTTTATTGAGTCTACCTTAGCGCAGGTATACAAACATAAGGTCGGTGATCAATATCGTGGCGGCTCCCCGTTCTATATTGAAAGAGGATTAAAGCTAAAACCTTTTGCTATCATCGTCGCTATCGTGACCTGTCTATCTTACGGCGTGTTAGTGCCTGGTGTTCAGGCCAATACCATTGCGGACTCTTTTAATACAGCATTTAATATACCGCCCGTTGTAACAGGAATTATCCTAGTCGTACTCTTAGGTATCATTATTTTTGGCGGTGTAAAGCGTATTGCTAATTTTGCAGGAAAAGTCGTACCTGTCATGGCAATCGGTTATATCCTCATGATGGTGATTGTATTGGCATTTAACGCTCAAAATATCCCTGCAATGTTTGCACTTATCTTTAAGAGTGCTTTTGGCATGGATGCAGTGTTTGGTGGTATGGTTGGGACCGCAATCTCTTGGGGCGTACGCCGTGCTGTTTTCTCAAACGTTGCGGGTGCTGGTGAGGCGACCTTTAGCTCAGCGGCAGCCGAAGTATCACATCCTGCTAAACAAGGCTTAGTGCAAAGCTTCTCTATCTACATCGATACGGTGCTTGTCTGTACTGCAACAGCGTTGATGATCCTATCAACTGGCATGTATAACGTGGTGACCCCCGAAGGTGTAACCCTAGTTGATAATATGCCTGGTGTTGAAGCTGGCACGGCATTTACCCAAGCGGCTGTCTCCACTGTCTTTAACCAGTATGGAAGTGGTTTTGTTGCGATTGCTATCTTTTTATTCGCCTTCACCTGTTTGGTTGCTTATTACTATATCGCCGAAACTACGTTGGTCTATTTGGACAATAAACTGCGCTACCCCATTCTCAAGCATGTACTCAAACTGGTATTTTTAATCGTTTGTTTCACTGGTAGTGTTCAGTCAATCGGTATGATGTGGGCGTTAGGTGACATAGGGTTTGGCAGTATGTGCTACCTGAATTTCATTGCCATTTTACTGCTAAGTAAAGTTGCTCTAAAAGTTCTAAAAGACTACGACGAGCAGATGAAATTAGGTATAAACCCTGTCTTTGACCCTAGAAAGGCTGGAGTGGATAATGCGGACTTTTGGATAGAATATAGCAATGAGCATGGTCACAAAAAATCGCTCTAATAATAGTGCATTAGAGGTCTGCCAGTATCTACTAGTAAAAAAGTTGTTATCAACATCAAGCAGGCCTCACCTATTTATGTTAAATTGCAAAAAACTATAAGGATATTATGTATCAGATAGCCATAGTATTGTATCCATTTATTTGATAGGAAGGTTGAAGATGACACTAGATAACAACGTACTACGTAAACGCACCAGCTTGTTAGGTTCATTGCTAGGCGATGCTATTTCTCGCCAATCTGGTGAACAAACGCTAGATACGATTGAGAAGCTACGTAAGGGATTTATTCAACAGCGTCGTGAGCCGAATGAGGCACACAAACAGCAGCTTATCGATTTTATTGCTTCTTTGGACAATCAAACCTTAAAAAATGTCATACGCGGCTTTTCTATCTATTTTTTCCTAGCCAATCTAAGTGAAGAGAATTATTTGCGTGAGCAGCGTCATGCGCAGCGTATGCAATCTGAGCAAAGCTGGGAAGGATCATTTCGTCGTACGTTGCTCGAGTGTCGTGAGCGCAATATCGAGCCTGCTCAAATGCAAGAGCTGATTGATCAGCTAAAGTTTACGCCTGTGTTTACCGCACATCCTACCGAAGCGCGTCGCCGTACAACGATGAATATCTTACAAAGTCTATTCACTCACAGCGATGCTTTAAATGACCTAACTGAAAACAGCTTTGCTTACGAGCAAGCCAAAGAGCAAACTGCACAAACGATTGATCTGTTATGGTCATCAGATGAAGTGCGCACTCGTAAGCCATTGGTATATGATGAAATTAACAATGGTCTACATTACTTTAATGCCAGTTTGTTCAATGCGATTCCTAAAGTATATCGTAATATCAAAAAAGCCATTGTCGATATCTATCCAGAGCTCACAGACTATCCACTACCCGCATTTATGAGCTTTGGCTCATGGATTGGCGGCGATAGAGATGGCAATCCTTTTGTGACTTTTGAGACCACAGAACTTGCTGTATTGATGCATGCTGATACCGTGCTGCGTCACTATCAAGTGCTACTCAAAAAACTGCGTCGACAGCTGATTCATAGTGACACCATTGTCACCGTTTCACCTGACGTCTATACCAAAATCAAAAGTTATGATGAGCTTGATCAGCGTGTGTTTGACTATAACCTCGATGACTATGGCAATGAGCCATATCGTCGCCTGCTCTCTATCATTCTGACTAAAGTTAAAGCCACTAATCGCCGCATCCAAAGCAAAGGCACGGATATCGAAGCTGAAAAAGATGCCTATGCCAATCCAGAAGAATTACTAGAAGACCTGCGCATTATCCGTCAAAGTGTCAATACACACGATACGGCACACGCCGAAGGATTACTACTAGATGTCATTCGTTTGGTCAAAACTTGCGGCTTTCATCTAGCTGCTCTCGATATCCGTCAAGAGTCGTCATACCATAGCGAAGTCATTGCCGATATCTTTGCCAGTGCCTCCAACCTGCCTGATTATCAAACGCTAAGCGAAGCCGAACGCCAAGAGTGGTTGACACGCTTGCTAGAAAAACCAGGTACACCGCTCATCTATACTGATAATCTGACAGATAAAACGCGTGAGCAATTGTCACTGATGAATTCGGTCGCTACACTACGCAAACTGGTGGGACAGGCTACTTTTGGTAGCTATGTGATCTCAATGACCAACAATGCTAGTCAGCTACTAGAAGTGTTGCTACTCATGCGGTTTGCAGGCCTATGCAGCATTGATGACGAAGGACAGTTATCTGCTGATTTACCAGTCGCACCGTTGTTTGAAACCATCGAAGATCTCAAAAATATTGATAAAATCTTGCCTGCCGTGTTAGATAATCCACTGTATCGCGGATTGCTACAAAATACCGATAACACACAAGAGATCATGCTAGGTTATTCAGATTCATCAAAAGATGGCGGCATTATTACCTCGGCATGGCAGCTTTATAGCGCACAGCAAACCATCAATAACATTGCTGAGCAATATGGTATCAAAACACGATTGTTCCATGGTCGCGGTGGTTCTGTAAGCCGTGGTGGCGGGTCAACGCATAAAGCCATTGCTGCACAGCCAGCTGGCACGCTACATGGTCAGGTTAAAGTGACCGAGCAAGGTGAAGTGCTCTATGCCAAATACGCCAATACGGATACCGCTGTATTTGAGCTCACTATGGGCATCACGGGTACACTCAAGGCCTGCTCATCAAGGTTTGTGGTGCAACCTGCTGAGCTGCCAGATTATGAAGCGCTGTTTGCACGCTTAGCAAATGAGGGTGAGCAACGTTATCGCGAGCTGACCGATCATACCGAAGGGTTTTATAAATTCTACTCCGAGGTCACCCCAGTACAAGAAATTTCTTTACTAAACATTGGCTCGCGTCCTGCCCATCGCAAAAAAGGTCTACCAAGTAAAACCACATTACGCGCGATTCCTTGGGTATTTGGCTGGTCATTGGCACGCTTTACCTTACCTGCTTGGTACGGTGTAGGCAGTGCATTAGACAGTGTCAAAAAAGACGAAGCATTGATGAAAGAGATGAACAAGCACTGGCCGTTTTTTAGCGTATTTATCAGTAATATCGAGATGGCCTTTACCAAAGCCAATATGAATATTGCCGAGGCTTATAGTCAACTGTGTGATGATGAGCCGTTACGCGAAAAGATCATGACAGCGGTCACCGATGAATATACGCTGACCAATTCAGGATTAAACTCTCTGCTTGAGCAAGACTCTTTATTATCCAATCAGCAAAACCTTGCCTCATCTCTGCAATGGCGCGACGCTTATCTAGACCCGATTAACTATATCCAGATTGAGCTGTTGAAGCGTGCTAGACAACAGGACACCCCGAACGATTCGGCACATGGCGACCTTAATGTAGAAGATCCATTAATCCGTAGTATCAATGCGCTAGCTGCAGGGTTACGAAATACTGGTTAAGGTAGCTTTTCGATAATTAGCTTTCGGATAAATAAAAAGCTTATACCAATTGTCGCAAATATTAAGGCTTCGTTCGCGAAGCCTTAATATTATTCAAAACCCTTCAAAAAATATCTCGCCAGATATCAATCGCAGTTTAGTACTGCGTTGATTGATATTGCCTATTAGGTGATTCGTAATTCATTGTTTGAATAACCGATCCGAACAAGATACCGTAAAATATATTTTTACTTCATGTATATGTAGGGTCTGCTCCAATGGAAACGCCTCAATCAACACCATCTCTAGACGTCTCAATAGAAAATGACTACCAAATAGAGTCCGTTGCGCTCATTGACCGCGCTATTCAAATACGCTGGAATGATGGTATTAATAGTACGTATCACTATATTTGGCTGCGTGATAACTGCCCATCGGCTTTTCATCCGCACACTGGCGAGCGTAGTTTTGAAGTGTCTCAAAAGATATCCATCCACTCTCTGTCTCTTTTGATGAGACAACGCTAACGATTGAATGGTCAGAACAAGCACATATCAGCCACTTTGAACAAAACTGGTTACGTGAGTTTGGGTATTCTAGTGCATTGGCCAAGGACCATAGCAGTCCTTATGAAAGTTGGGATGGCACGTTTATTGACCACATTCCGATGTATGACCAACAGAGCATCATGGCCAGTGACAGTGCTTTATATGAGTGGATGAGTGCGCTGGATAAATATGGGCTTACTATCATTGATAATATGCCAGATGACTCTGATGCTGGCGTACAGACCGCCATGCGAGTCGATTATCTGCGGCAGACTAATTTCGGTATGACATTCGATGTGATATCAGAAAAGTCGCCGATTAATTTGGCTTATACCTCGCTCTCATTACCTTTGCATACCGACTTGCCAAATCAGGAACTGCCTCCAGGCTATCAATTTTTGCATTTTTTGAGTAATGAAAGCATAGGCGGCGAATCTACTTTCGTAGATGGGTTAAAGGTGTTAGAAGGGTTACGAGAAGAGCAGCCTGAATATTTTCGCTTGCTGGCCGAATATGCCATCCCCTTTCGTTTTCATGACACTGCCCATGATATCCGTGAGCACCCCCCTGTCATCAATCTAGACAACTTTGGCAATATTGTAGAAATCAAATACAACGCCCATCTTGCAGATGTTTTCGATTTACCAAGTGACGTTATGTACGACTACTACCTTGCTTATCGAGAGCTAATGGCCCGACTAAAAGACAGTCGCTATAAGATTGAATTAAAATTAGCAGCGGGTCAAATGGTCGTTTTTGATAACCGCCGAGTCCTGCATGGGCGTAACGCATTTGATGAAAATGTGGGCGAGCGTCGTCTCAAAGGCTGTTATGTTGACCGCTCAGAATTTAAAAGCCGTTTACGAACGCTTAAAAAGCAACTGGCTTAACACGACCTGCAAGCTAGCTAAAGCATGGAGCATTAAGCCCACAAAAAAAGCCCCATTACTCTTCTCTAAACATGAGAGAAGAGTAATGGGGCTTAATGTTAGTCACTTACTGATTTATAGCTGTTAATATAATTTTATAGCGCTAATAGCAGCTCTAATAACTGGATTCACGATATAAGGTTTTATGTGCTTCTATCTTAAAATCTGCAGCGCTGACAGCAGGCGTAAGACCATGTGTACTGTACTTAGCTTGTATGATCTTTTCTTCCTCACGAAACAGCACATTTTGCGCTTCTTGCTTGAAGTCATGATAGCTAATGGCGGTGTCATCTTCATGACCGTCAATAACTATAGGTCTGCTAGGTTGATTTTGGCTATTCGAATGCTGTTGTACAGTCTGATTAGCATTAGCTTCTTTAGTAATATTGCTGACTGTTAAACCGTTATTAGTCGTCGACGCTTGAGATAGCGTGGAAGAGATACGGTTAGACATATAGAAGGCAGATATTAGAACAATACAGATGACACTGATAATAGCAAGAACAAGACTACGGGGTCTGATGCTTTTTGGCTCGATATCATTATTCACGTTTTCTGAGTCGTTCATAGTTACGTACCATATAATTCATATCATCAATGGCACAGAACCATGCCTTTTACATAATGATACGAATTTGATATTGTGTTGCAACAATTTCTAGTACGAACGCCTCGAATAAATTGATAGACGGTTATCTAACTGTCTGAAATGGTATAAAACGTAAACCATTTAATCATTGGTTTCGCGGTACAAGGTAGTCTGCGACTCTTGTCTAAAATCTTCATAAGTTATGGCAGCTTCTTCAGTAGCTATAACTGCGGCATCATTCTCTGATGTAGGAGCTTCAGAAGTTGACACTGATTCACTAACAGCTGGCAGGTCCTGTCTATTGTTGCCCAAAGTATCTTGCTGAGTAGTGGCTGGTTGCGTACTTACAGGGTCAACGCCATCCGTAGTTGTTTGACTGTCAGTAGACAGTACTGGATCAGCACTAACAGCTGGTGTACTGTCTATCTCTACATTACCATCAGTGCTGTTGTCTATACTATCAACCGCAGAAGTAGATAAGACTCCTGAAAATACAAGCATTAATGCAATAGCAACCAATACGATTAAACCAATTGCCATAGCCATCATGAGAGATTTCTTGCTTTTGATCACTTTATTGTCTATGACTGGCTCTTCGATAGCTGATTCAGACACATCCTCAATTTTTAAAGGGATGTTTAAAGAATCATCATCTGATATCTCAGTTATGACAGATTCACTATGGTCAATCGTAGAGGGTGACTCTGTTTGATTACTACTATCTATATTGTTGCGATCTATATATTCTGGGGCCTCTGTATCTGAACTGACATCATTGACATCAATACTAATACTGTCGCTATCATTAGCGATATTCAGCACATGATTTTCAGATACATTTTCAAATAATGTACTTGTATTTGAGGCTTTAGAGGTGGTGTTTTCTGCTGTAGCATCTTCTGTTTCTAGTAATAATTCTTGTTCACTGCTTTGATCTTCAAACAGCTGCAACTCTTCTGTGCTCAAGGGTTCGAAAGCGGCAAGGTTCTTTGCACTTTCTAGTGTTTCAAACGCAGCCTGATCGTTCTCTTCAGAACCATGAACTCGATTAATAAAGCGTTCATAGATATCATTGTTATTACGCTTACGCGACTTTTGGTCAATAATTCTATCCAATTTTCCTTCAAAATCGGTGCCAGCGTCTTCTTTTTCGTCGCTCATAGAATAATACCAAACCAGTTTTCTCTACTGGTGTTAAATGATTGCTAGAATGAATTTTCTTACTATAGTGTAACAGTGTTATTAGCCAACAATATAGTTGCTCGACCTATTATCTTCAAGCACAATTTATGGGATAGCGCTAATATTGATAAGAACTATTCTAAATAATATGATAAACCAATCTTAAGAACTGTTCTATGTAGAGATAGCATAGACTATGACAGGCTCAATAGTATGGATTTAAAACAGCTCAATGCATTTATCGCGGTTGCAGATTTGTGCAGCTTTAGCGCTGCCGCCACCAAGACAGGACTGTCACAGCCGACCCTGAGTCGCTTGCTAAAACAGCTAGAGACTGACATGGGCGTGGTGCTTATTGATCGCTACCACAGGCCACTACATCTGACTGAAGCGGGCAGTTTTTTCTACGATAAAATAAGCACCATACTGACCGAGATTGATACGGTGACTAGTATGACTCAGCGTCTATCAGCACCCAGCAGCGTTTTAAATATAGGTTTTGTGCCCTCAGTGCTATATGGCCTGTTGCCTGAAATCATTGCCACGCTTAAACAGTTCAGCCCTGATATCGACGTTAATTTAAAAGACATTAGCTCATATCAACAAATGGATGCCCTCAAGTCTGGTGAGATTGATGTTGGTTTTGGCCGATTTGCACACCAAGATCCATGGATTCAGCAGATTCTGCTACGTCATGAACGCTACGTGGTGGCATTACCAAAATCACACCCGCTTGCCAATGTACGTAAGCAACGCTTGATAGACCTAGCGAACAATCGCTTAATTTTATATCATCAAACACATTTGCCAGTATCGTCCACGGTGACGACAGAGGCAGTGACCCAAGCGAACGACAAGTTATCTACAAATAGAGTCAACCGTGCTGCTACTCATGAAGCAGCATCTAGCGAGCCTATTACTGAGCCTTTACTACATCTTTTTGCCCAGTATGGCATCTCACCTTTTATGACCACGACAGTCAGTGATTTGCAGGTCGCATTGGGACTGGTCGCGGCAGGAGAAGGCATTACATTGGTGCCTGCCAGCTTGCAAACCGTACGTACGGAACAGATCAGCTACCAACGTTTGGTTCATGAAAATGTCACCTCCCCTATTTATTTACACACCCTCAAAGACTTTGTACATCCCAAAATACCTGACTTGCTCACAGCCATTTATCACGTCTACGAACAGCGCGGCATTACTTATCGGCAGCAAAATTTTGTCTCACAGGCCTAAATGGGCAGATATCCGTTGAATATTGTGTTATAAAGAACCGCCAAAAATAATTCATTTTAAATATTGATATTATTTTATAAGTATGCTAACTAACAAGAATAGCAATGCAAACAAATAGTAATACTAACTAGAATAATCATTCTCCTAGACAGTGTTGGTGTGATAAAGTCGATACGATGTAAATCGTTTTATATTCAGACGGTTTATAGGACGTTCTTTCATGATCATTGGCAAGCTGACACAGGTAAGTGATAATTTGCTGTTTTAACCATTTCGAGGTATTCATGTCCACACAACAACTCAATAACCCAAGCGCCCCTGACGATAGCGTTGCCTCGCAACAAGAGGGCTTTAGCTGGCGCATCTTTGGCCCAGGTATTTTGATGGCGACTGCTGCCATTGGTGGTTCGCATTTGATTTCATCAACACAGGCGGGTGCTATCTATGGCTGGCAATTGGCTATTATGATTGTATTGGCCAACGTGTTTAAGTACCCGTTTTTTCGCTTTGCAACTGACTACGTCTACGATACTGGCGAGAGTTTGATTGCAGGCTATGCCAAACGCTCAAAGGTATATCTTTGGGTATATTTTATTCTTTCTATCTTGTCAGCGGTTATTAGTACGGGTGCGGTTTCACTTATTGCGGCCGTAATTTTGGGCTTTATGTTGCCAGCCTCACTTGGTCTGTCGACAATGGCGTTATCTCTCATTATCGTCGCGGTCTCTTGGTTCTTTTTGATTGCAGGGCATTATAAGTTGCTCGATGGCGTGACTAAGTGGATTATGATTGCGCTTACCACGGCTACCGTTGCTGCAGTTATCATTGCAGCTGGCAAGCCAACCGTTATGGCAGTAGATTTTGTGGCGGCTTCTCCTTGGAATTTAGCCACGTTGGGATTCATCGTAGCACTCATGGGCTGGATGCCAGCACCGCTTGAGTTTGCTGCAATTACCTCTATGTGGACCTCTGCCAAAGTCAAAGCGGATCACACCACGCATAGCCAAGGCTTGTTAGATTTTAATGTTGGCTATGCAGTCTCAGCGATATTGGCCTTGTTCTTCTTATCGTTAGGCGTGTTTGTCCAGTACGGATCAGGACAAGAGATTGAGTTGGTCGGCGGTGCTTATATCAACCAGTTGATCAATATGTATACCGCAACCATTGGTGAATGGTCGAGATTGCTGGTCGCTTTCGTCGCCTTTATGTGTATGTTCGGCACGACCATTACCTGTGCTGATGGCTATGGACGCGCTAATGCTGAATGCTGGCGCCTGCTAAAAGGTGAAAGCGAGATCAATAAAAAGCAAATCGCTTTTTGGACGACCTATGCCATCGGTGGTGGTCTAGTAATTATCACTTTCTTCACAGGACAACTAGGCGCTATGCTTAAGTTTGCCATGATATCGGCGTTCGTCTCTGCGCCTATTTTTGGTTGGTTAAACTACTCATTGGTTAAAAAGCATAAGAAACTGTCAGCAGGTATGAATGCTCTGTCTATCGCGGGTCTAATATTCTTGGCAGGCTTCGCGTTATTGTTCTTGGCCAATATGGCAGGTTTATTTGCTTAACCTTTTGATTAATATAAGACTCATCGCTTAATCATTCTATTCGAATAGAATAAAGCCCTAATAGCCTAGATATTGGGGCTTTTTAATGAGTGTAATTATATCAATAAGGCAAGGTAGCTTTAGTAATTGTAACTAAATGTAAAAAAATAGAAGGTTCTAAAAGCTGTGATTTTAAGCAATATGAATACTTATCATAAGAAATTACCAATAAATGCATAATGCTATTTGAATTATGAATACTATTAAAAATACTACATACAATTATTATTTAAATTAAATATTAATTGAGAACTCAAACTTTTCAGGCACGAATAATTGAGTATAATCAGCTACAACAATTAGAATATTTTCCCTCCATGTAAGGACAATCATATGACTTCATCTTCAGCAGGCGCGCGCTTTCGCAGTGCTCTCACTCAAAAAAATGATAACAACCAGCCATTACAGATTGCAGGCGCTATCAATGCCTATACAGCGATGATGGCGACCCAAGTTGGTCATCAAGCGTTGTATCTCTCTGGTGCTGGCGTGGCCAATGCGTCATTTGGCTTGCCTGATCTTGGTATGACCAGCCTTGATAACGTACTAGAAGATGCTCGCCGTATCACTGATGCAGTCGATACCCCACTGCTTGTCGATATCGATACGGGCTTTGGTGGCGCATTTAACATCGCTCAAACCATCAGAAAAATGGAAAAAGCAGGCGTCGCGGCAGTACATATCGAAGACCAAGTGGCGCAGAAACGTTGTGGTCATCGCCCCAACAAAGAAATCGTTAGTATCTCAGAGATGGTTGATCGTCTAAAAGCGGCGTTGGACGCAAAAACTGACCCTGACTTTGTAGTGATGGCTCGTACAGATGCCCTATCAGTAGAAGGTTTGGACGCTGCTGTTGAACGTGCCGTTGCCTTCCAAGAAGCGGGCGCAGATATGATCTTTGCAGAAGCGCTGACCGATATCGAGATGTATCGTAAGTTCACTGATGTGTTGGATATTCCGGTACTAGCAAACATGACAGAGTTTGGTCAGACAGATCTATATACCACTGACCAGTTGTATAGTGTGGGTGTCGAGATGGTGCTATATCCACTATCTGCTTTCCGCGCTATGAATAAAGCGGCATTGAATGTATATCAGCATTTGTTAGACGATGGCACGCAAGACAAAGTCGTCGATACCATGCAGACTCGTATGGAGCTCTATGATTTCTTGAACTATCATGAGTTTGAGCAGACACTAGACAAGCTATTTGCTGATAATAAGTAGTTAACAACTAATAACTGGCAATTAGCAACGCCGAAACGGTAAACCACCTCTGTGGACTTTATCGTTTCAAAATCCGTCTTTATCTACTTTTAGGTTATTTATGCCATTTTTTACTGCTCATACGGTTGTCAAATCCTCACTACTTAGTAGCACGCTTGCGGCGCTGTTATTCATGACGGGCTGTGATAAAACACCAGAAACCGTCGACGATACTGCCAGTGATACGAGCGAAACTGTTGTTAGTGAAAGCGAGGCTTCACCATCAGAGACTGATGCTCAAAACGACTTGATCATGACGACGATTACGTTAGATACCGTCAACAGCCTATTGTTTGCACCAATCATCAATAGTGGCGCGCTCAGTGAAGAGCAAGTCAGCTGCCTTGAATCACGCGACAAAGATTTGGGTAAAGCCGAGGTCGATCGTTTTTATAAGAGTCAGTTTACCGATGCAGAGTTAAAAGAGCTAGATGATTTTTATACGTCGGATGTAGGGAAAAAACTGCTTGCTTTTGGCAATGAGCAACTACGCGTCATGAATGGCGAAGAAGTGACAACGCCAATGGCTGACCCTACCCCAGAAGAAATGACTGAGATTCAGACATTTATGGAGTCACCACTGGGTGCCAAGTATATGAAAATCAATAATGCAGAAGGCGAAGGCAGCGCAATGGAAGTCTTAAATGGCCCAATTGAAGCTGAATTTGAGCGTTGTAACGTCGATTTAGACGGTCCACAACCTGAACAGCCTGCATAACGCTAAACTGGCGCTATAGTCAGTCATTAACCAATAAATTTATTATCAGAAACACCGTTTTCACTCAAAAAAGCTACCAACAAAAGGAATGTAAACATGGCAGCACAGAAAGAACTTTCAGGCGCAGGTCTACGTGGACAAGTCGCTGGTAAAACCTCTCTATCTACCGTTGGCAAATCAGGCTCTGGTCTGACCTATCGCGGTTATGATGTATCAGAGCTGGCAGATAAATGTATTTTTGAAGAAGTGGCGTATTTGCTGTTATACGGCAACTTGCCTACTCAAAGCGAGCTTGACGCCTATCAAGCCAAACTCAAAAGCCTGCGCGGCCTACCACAAGCGTTAAAAGATGTGCTTGAACGTATCCCAGCTGATGCGCATCCAATGGACGTGCTACGTACTGGCTGCTCTATGCTTGGCAACCTTGAGACCGAAACGGATTTTGCTCAGCAAAACGATCAAACTGACCGTATGCTGGCTGCCTTCCCGTCGATTATCAACTATTGGTATCGCTTTACCCATGACAATGTACGTATCGAGACCGATACAGATGATGCCACTATTGGCGGTCATTTCTTGCATTTGCTCAAAGGCGAAAAACCAAACGAGCTGCACGAAAAAGTAATGAACGTTTCGCTTATCCTTTATGCAGAGCATGAGTTTAACGCTTCGACTTTTACCGCTCGTGTGTGTGCATCTACCTTATCTGACATTCATTCTTGTATTACTGGTGCCATCGGTTCACTACGCGGTCCATTGCATGGTGGAGCGAATGAAGCGGCGATGGATATGATTGAAGGCTTTAACTCACCTGATGAAGCTGAAGAAGAGATGATGGGTATGCTGGCTCGTAAAGACAAAATCATGGGCTTTGGTCATGCGATCTATAGCGAGTCAGATCCACGTAACGTGGTGATTAAAGGCTGGGCTGAGAAGCTAGCTGCGGACGTTGGTGATGAAGTGCTATATCCAGTATCGGTACGCTGTGAAGAAGTGATGTGGCGTGAGAAGAAGCTATTCTGTAATGCTGACTTTTTCCATGCTTCTGCCTATCATTTCATGGGTATTCCAACCAAGCTATTCACCCCTATCTTTGTCTGTTCACGTCTGACTGGTTGGGCAGCTCACGTGTTTGAGCAACGTGCTAACAACCGTATCATTCGCCCAAGTGCGGAATATACCGGTGAAGACTTACGCCCAGTACCAGAGATGAGTGCGCGTTAAACGGCTGTTATTTAGCAATTATTAAGATGATTTTTGCTAAGTAATCTTATCAGCTAGCGGCAGTGCTAGCTGATACAGGTATGATGATTGAGCCTTGCTATGAGTTTTTTAGGTTTAATCGTCATACGCTTATTACCCTTTATATAAACCATACCTTTTCAATATCGCTTCTTTAGCAAAGCCTACAAAAGCAAACGATGATTTTGCTAAAGGAATGAATTTTTACCCAGTATCAACGCTTAACTACTTATTATAATTAGCCAACCGCCAAAGGTGACTTATGGACAACGCCCTAGTACAACCCATGAATGACAAATTCAAAAAACCACTTCCTGATACTGACCTTTACTACTTCGACACCCGCGAAGCTGTCGAGAGTATCGAAGCGGGTGCTTATGACAAGCTACCATTCTGCTCAAAAGTATTGTGCGAAAACCTTGTGCGCCGTTGCCCACCTGAGGATTTAACGGCAGCACTAAAGCAGCATATCGAAGGCAAGCAAGATCTTGATTTTCCGTGGTACCCTGCCCGCGTCGTTTGTCATGATATATTGGGTCAGACGGCCTTTGTTGATTTGGCAGGTTTGCGTGATGCTATCGCTGAGCAAGGCGGTGATCCGTCCAAGGTAAACCCTATCGTGCCCACTCAGCTTATTGTTGACCATTCATTGGCCGTTGAGCACGCAGGCTTCGAAGACGACGCCTTTGAGAAGAACCGTGCGATTGAAGAGCGCCGCAACGATGACCGTTTTCACTTTATCAACTGGTGCCAGTATGCCTTTGACAATGTCAACGTCGTACCGCCTGGTAACGGCATCATGCATCAGATTAACCTAGAGAAAATGTCACCTGTTGTACAAGTCGTACACAATAAAGCGGGTGAAGAAGTCGCGTTTGCCGATACGTTGGTCGGTACGGATAGTCACACGCCGATGGTCGATGCCCTAGGTGTGATCTCAATCGGTGTGGGCGGTCTAGAAGCCGAAAGCGTCATGCTAGGTAACCCCTCTTATATGCGCCTACCTGATTACGTTGGGGTCAAATTAACAGGCAAACTGCAAAAAGGCATTACTGGTACGGATCTCGTACTGGCGATGACGGAATTTTTACGTGATGCAGGCGTGGTCTCTACTTATATCGAATTCTTCGGTGACGGTGCACGCCAGCTAAGTGTCGGTGACCGCGCCTCTATCTCAAACATGACGCCTGAATATGGCGCAACTGCTGCGATGTTCTATATCGATGAGCAAACCATTGACTATCTGCGTCTGACGGGTCGCTCTGAGGAACAGATTAAACTGGTTGAGCAGTATGCCAAACAAACGGGCCTGTGGGCTGACGGTATGGAAAAAGCCGAATACGCACGCGTCCTTGAGTTTGATTTGTCATCAGTTGGTCGTAATATGGCAGGTCCGTCGCGTCCACATGCCCGTGTATCAACTACGGATTTGGTAGCCAAAGGCATCGCCCACGCGCCTGATCAAAAGCTACCTGAACCAAAAGACGGTCTGATGCCGGATGGCGCGGTTATTATCGCTGCTATTACCAGCTGTACCAATACATCAAACCCTCGCAACATGGTGGCCGCAGGTCTTGTCGCTCGTAACGCCAATGCCAAGGGACTATTACGCAAGCCTTGGGTAAAATCGTCACTCGCACCCGGATCAAAAACGGTCAAGATGTACTTAGAAGAAGCAGGCCTGATGCCAGAGTTGCAAGAGATTGGCTTTGACGTGGTTGGCTTTGCCTGTACGACGTGTAACGGCATGAGCGGTGCACTTGATCCTGACATCGAAAAAGAAATCATCGACAATGATTTGTTCACCACGGCAGTGCTATCTGGTAACCGTAACTTCGACGGTCGTATTCACCCATACGCCAAGCAAGCATTTTTGGCATCGCCGCCACTGGTTATCGCTTATGCCATCGCTGGTAACATTCGTTTTGATATCGAAAAAGACTCATTGGGCAAAGACCAAGACGGCAATGATGTGTATCTAAAAGACATCTGGTTTGATGATGAAGAAGTGGATGCCATTGTTGCTTCTGCTGTTAAGCCTGAGCAGTTTAATGCCGTATATATCCCAATGTTTGATGAGGCCAAAAAAGATACGGGCAAAGCGTTAAGCCCATTGTATGACTGGCGTGAAATGACCACATATATTCGCCGTCCGCCGTATTGGGAAGGTCAAATGGCAGCGATGAACAAACTAAAAGGTATGCGTCCGCTTGCCGTATTAGGTGATAACATCACAACCGATCATATGTCGCCATCAAATGCTATTCTTGGTACGTCCGCAGCTGGCGAGTATTTGGACACTATGGGCTTGCCTGCTGAGGACTACAACTCATACGCGACCCATCGCGGCGACCATTTAACCGCGCAACGTGCCACCTTTGCCAACCCTAAACTATTGAACGAGATGGTACGCGATGAAGATGGTGAAGTTATCCAAGGCTCACTGGCGCGTGTTGAGCCAGAAGGTCAAGTCATGCGCATGTGGGAAGCGATTGAAACCTACATGAACCGTGAGCAGCCGCTGATCATCATCGCAGGTGATGGCTATGGTCAAGGCTCAAGCCGTGACTGGGCGGCCAAAGGCGTCCGTCTCGCTGGTGTGGAAGCCGTTGTCGCTGAAGATTTTGAGCGTATCCATCGTCAAAACTTAGTGGGCATGGGCGCGCTGCCGCTACAGTTCGAGGAAGGCGTGACTCGCCACACGCTAAATATCGATGGCACGGAAACCTTTGATGTCACAGGTGAAGTCTCGGCCGGCGGATTGATGACCTTAGTAATTCATCGTGCCGATGGTAGTATTACTGAGACGCCTATTATCTGCCGCTTAGATACGGCTGATGAAGTGAAAATGTACAATGCTGGCGGTATGCTACAACGCTTTGCTAAAGAGTTTATCGAAGGTACGCTTGATATCGTCTAAGGCTATCCTGTAGGTTTCAGCGTGATAAGCAGTAAAGTATAAAAATCGCCGATGTTGTATAACTTTATATGACATCGGCTTTTATTTGCTTTTGCGTTCTATACACTGAGTTTTGTCACTTACTCCTAAGTATTAGTTAGATAGTAGCTAAATATTGAGTTTACTTCACCAATGGCGTAATATGTACTATATATTGTACAAGTTATGCAGAGTGTCATAAAAGGAGTAAGCTATGAGAGTCGTTAGTTTTTCAGAAGCCAGAAAGCACCTAAAATCCGTCCTAGATACGGTAAACGATGATGCCAACGCCACTATCGTAACCCGCCGTGACGCCGATGATGCGGTTGTGATGTCGCTAGACTATTACAATAGCCTGATGGAAACCGTTTATTTATTAAAATCTCCTGCCAATGCGGCGCACTTAGCGGACTCTATTGCCCAGTACAAAGCTGGCAAGACGGTTACGCGTGAGCTAATAGATACAGCAGAAGATAGTGATAAAGGTGATGGTAGCAGCGATAATAATGAGCATACGGATGGCGATATTGAAAGTGCTTGAACTCAAAGGCTTTAATCAATACAAAGGGTCTAACAATGAGTGAACAACTAGCATGGACAGACGCTGCGTGGAAAGACTACCTGTACTGGCAAACACAAGACAAAAAAACACTCAAACGTATTAACAAACTCATCACCGAATGTAAGCGAAATCCGTTTGAAGGCATTGGCAAACCTGAACCCCTAAAAGAAAATCTATCTGGATTTTGGTCAAGACGCATCGATGACGCCAATCGATTGGTATATGCCGTCGATGATAATTATCTGACGATTATCTCTTGTCGCTATCATTATTGATAAGCTCAAAATGTTTAAAGAGTAGCATAAATATGAATGATCATAGCAAAGAAGATTATGAGAGTAATTTAAAAGCTAGACTAGATGTACTTAGGAAAAAACTAAACGATGGTAAGATTAAAATTGCTCCTCATTTAGTTGACGGTTTCCAAAACAGTATTGCGAATATCCAATATTCAGAGAATGGTGACATTTTACTAGATACTGTTGACAGTCGTATAAGATCTATGGCGTTAATGATAAGTCATTTCGATGAAAGAGATAAACTAAAAAAGCAATTTTCATTATTCGATATTCAAAATACTTATTTCCAAATAATAGAAAATTGGTTTAAGCCTATTTTCAATAAAATGATTGAAGAAAATGTAAATGCACATCAAGTGGCTTCGTTTTACTCATCCAATGATCAACTTATCAACAATGTAGCACCACAGATCAATGACTTTACTAATAATATATATGAATTCTGGAAAAATATTGGTGATGTTGGTTGTTGGCATCTGGAGGATAGTATTGATAATTTGAATGGAATATACGGTGGTGATCTATTTCCCTCATATAACGAAAATATAGCTTCCAAATGTGGCATTTACACAGATACCCTTGTTTTACCAGATCCTTTCGTACGATCTAAGTATGTATTCGAAACTTCTGACAATTCAACTAGGGTGTATTATTTTATCAAACATGGTTTAAATGTTCTGAAATACAAAGAACTAGCATGTATAGATTTAATATATCCTATAGTTGCTATTTTACCAGATATGCAAAATCTTGAAGATGATGGAAGAGAGGTAATTAGAACATTAGGACAAGCTGATACACTAATTCATGCTCAAGAAATATTTGATTTTAATTTCGATAATCAAGAAGACCTTGCAGAATTCTCCAAGAGTTTGGATACCATAGAGAAACTAGAAAACTATATCAAACAGAAAGACCTTATTCTTTTCGATACTGATTGGAACGGTTCTTTTAAGGATAATTTTAGTAAGTATAGAGATACATTACCTACAAGCATTGTTGAGAGTATAACTCCTGGCGAAATCCTTCACTCTCAAATATTTAGTAGAATGGCGATTAGTAATGAGCTATTGATCAAATCTAGTCAACTTTCAGGAGTACCTATAATCGAAGCTCCAACATCTTGGCAGTACTTTGACTGGAAACTAAAGTACGATGCTGTTAGAGCTGAAAATCATTATTCAATTGATGGCTTGCACATTCTAAAAGGCTTAAACGATTTATCTCATACTGATATGCCTTGGATTGGAAATATACCGCCGGAATCATTGATAGAGTTAAGAAAGCAAGATGCTTTGTCTGAGATACGAGATATATTGGGTGATAGTATTCATGAGCTTATTGAAACCAACCCAGCGAATTTCAATGCAACTCGTGATCAATTGCATAAGAATATCGATAATTCTTTAAGTATGCATAGAAAAAAGCTAGAAGAACTTAGACAAAAAAAATGGAAGTTTGCAGGTCACGATATCGGTTCATGGGTTGTGATGGGAGGAATTGAAGTAGCAGCAGCTTTAACTGGAACTGAGTCATGGGGAATGGGTGCAATTATAGCAGGTCAATTTCTAGATCCACCTAAGCTAAAAGACATACCAAAAACATATAAAGACATTTCAGCTGAGGATGAAGCGGTTAAAAAATCACCTGTCGGGTTATTATTTAAAGTAAGTAAAAAAGATCAATAAAAGGAATAAAAATGACTTCCCAATCAAAACTCTCTTTCGCCACGCAAATATCCGTTCCTGCTACCTATATGCGCGGTGGTACCTCCAAAGGTACGTTCTTTAAGTTATCTGATTTACCTGAGCGTTGCCAAGTCACTGGCAAGTCACGTGATAACTTCCTATTACGGGTCATCGGCAGCCCAGATCCTTACGGCAAGCAAATCGATGGTCTCGGCAATGGTAGCTCTAGTACCTCAAAGACGGTTATTTTATCAACCTCTGACAGACCAGACCATGATGTGAATTATCTGTTCGGACAAGTTAATATCGCCAAGCCTATGATTGATTGGGCGGGTAACTGTGGCAACTTAACCGCAGCGGTTGGTGCTTGCGCCATTAATATGGGTCTGGTCGATGCTGACAAAATTGCTCATAGCATCGATGACAATGCAGATAGCGGTATTTGTGAAGTGCGCATTTGGCAAGAAAATATCGGTAAAACGATTATTGCGCATGTTCCAGTCTATAAAGACGCGAATGATAAAGTACAAGTTCAAGAGACGGGCAACTTTGAATTAGATGGTGTAACCTTCCCAGCGGCTGAAGTCAAAATTGAGTTTATCGATCCTGTAGATGCCACCAGCGACATGTTCCCTACTGGTAACTTGGTCGATGACTTTGATGTGTCAGGCTGCGGTCTAGAGGCTGATAGCGTCAAAGCTACTTTCATTAGCGCAGGTATCCCAACCATCTTTATGAAAGCAGAAGATTTAGGCTTTACGGGTACTGAATTACAAGGCGACATCAATAGCGATGGTGAGCTACTTGCCAAACTTGAGAAAATCCGTGCCACAGGCGGCGTTGCGATGGGATTATTCAAAGACGTGAGCGAGGCACAGACCAGCCAGCATATTCCTAAGGTCGCTTGGGTAGGTGCAGCACAGAGCTATACCGCCTCTAGTGGTAAGTCGGTCGATGCAGAAGAGATTGACTTAGTCGTACGTGCCATGAGTATGGGTCAATTGCATCACGCCATGATGGGTACAGCAGCAGTTGCTATCGCCGCTGCGGCAACCACACAAGGCACACTCGTCAATCAAGCAGCAGGCGCTGGCGAGCTGACAGAGGTACGTTTTGGCCATCCATCAGGTACATTACTCGTAGGTGGTAAGACTGAACTGGTCGATGGACGCTGGCAAGCCAAAAAAGTATCGATGAGCCGCTCAGCAAGGCGTATCATGGTTGGTGAAGTTTTTGTGCCAGCGGATGCGTTTTAAGCGTAGTTATGGCGTATTTTAATTTGCGATAGAGTTTTATGCCAACATCTCCCCAACCCCGCCGTGTACAGCTAGATAAAAAGCCTCCCGTCGAAAAAAAAGAACGGCGGGCGCTACTGTGGGATATTCTAAAAAAACTGGCGGTATTTGCTAAACCTTACCGCGTACTTATCATTGCTACCTTAGTGCTGACCGTCCTAGGCTCCTTTACCGCTCAGGTTAATGCGTTTGTACTACGTTATACCGTCGATACCTTGACCGAAATTTCCACGCTTGCTGATCCATGGCAGGCTGGTCTGCGCATGCTAGGGATTATTAGTGCGGTCCTCCTGACCAAAGAGATACTGTCGATATTCATCTCTTTTGGTCAGCGTTTTTTTGGTGAAAAAATTCGTATCAACTTGTCTCGCGACCTGTCTCAAAAAATCATTGAGCGCATCCTTACCTATCGGATGGCGTTTTATACCAGTAGGGAAAATGACAGTGGCAAACTGCAAACCCGTATTGATTACGGGGTCAGCAGTTTAACCAGCCTAGTGCAAAACTTCTTTATCGACATGCTACCGCTATTTGCCAACGCAATCGTGGCACTTATCATCATGTTTTCGACCAATTTTTGGGTTGGCATGGTGGGTCTTATTATCATACCCATTTACTTCTTTATCAGCCAAAAACAAGCACGCCGTCTGCAAGGTTTTCGTCGGCAGATGCGCGGGTTTCGAGAAGCAAAAAGCGGTTTGGTGATCTCTTTGATTAATTCGATCAGCGTGGTGAAATCCTTTGTCCGTGAATCTATCGAGGCTGAGAAACACCTAGCCATTCAAAAAGAAATGACTGACAACCAATTACGCATTCGTAGTATTGGCTTTATTTATGATGCCATCAAAACCTTTATCGAGCAGATTGGTGTGGTGGTTATCATCCTTCTCACCGCTTATTTTGTGCTACAAGGTGAGATGACCATTGGCATGATTTTATTTCATGTCATGCTATTTCAAAATGTCGCCGCTCCTATCCGTCAATTACACCGCATCTACGACCAGATTAATAATGCATTGACCTATGCCGAAGGTTTTTTCGATATTTTAGAAGACGATAAACAAGTCGAAAACATCGATGGCATCAGTAGCGAAAACCTCAAAGGTCATATCGAGCTTAAAAACGTTGATTTTACCTATCCTAATGGAACGCAAGCGCTAAAAAACGTCAGCTTCACTATCAAGCCCAATCGTATCACCGCGTTGGTTGGCCTTTCTGGCGCTGGCAAGAGCACGATTATCAATCTATTAGTCAAGTTTTACGCGCCAGACGCTGGTACGATTTGTCTAGATGGGCATGATTTGGCTGACTGTGATACCCACGAATTGCGTCAGCGCATCGGCCTAGTACTACAGAGCAATCATATTTTTTCGGGTACGATTAGTGAAAACATCCGCTATGGGGATATGAATGCCAGCGAAGATGACATCATCGTGGCTGCAAAAAAAGCCTCTATCCACGAGCAGATCATAGGGTTAGCTGATGGCTATGAGAGCACTGCCAAGTCCTTGTCAGGCGGTCAGCAGCAGCGGATTGCGCTGGCAAGGATGTTTTTAAAAGACCCACCTATTGTGTTTTTGGACGAGCCGACAGCCAGCCTCGATGCCATTGCCAGCCAACAGGTCAAAAAAAGCCTAGATCTGATCAAAAAAGACCGTACCGTTATTATGGTCTCGCACAATATCGCTCAAATTATCGATGCCGACGATCTCGTAGTGATAGAAAATGGCGAAGTGGTTGAGACAGGTACACATGAGGTACTTTATGCTCAACGCGGCAAATACTTTGAAATCTTTAGCGCTATGTCTGATAGCCTAAACTTAGATAAAATCAGCCAGACCCTAAACGGTTAGGAATGGTTAATGACTGCCTAAATCGTTATAATGCCAATCTTTTACTGCCTATTGCCAGAAGCTAGCCCACTATGACTTGTGAATTTTCTTTAAAAACCTTTGACGAGCTGACCTCAGTTGATCTTTATCATATTTTAAAGGCGCGCTCGCAAGTGTTTGTCGTCGAACAAAACTGTGCCTATCAAGATATGGATGAAGTTGATTTTGATTGTTTGCACCTAATCGCTCATCAAAATGCAGCATTGGTTGGCTATTGCCGTATCATTCCACCTGAGTTTAATAAGCTAAAATCCAACCTATCAGTAGCTGATCCTGCGATTAAGACCAACCACACCGCGATGCCTGCCATCGGTAGAGTGCTTGTACTATCGGAGCATAGAGGTGATGGTCTAGCACGGCAAATGATGAATCAGGCTATTGCACAGTGCCGAAAAAAGTACGGTAAAAAGCGTCCGATTATCATCTCGGCACAGGTTTACTTACTTAGTTTTTATGAGTCGTTAGGTTTTGTGCCTGAAGGCGAGCACTACCTCGAGGACAATATCGAACATGTAAAAATGGTGCTATACGTTGCTAAGAAAAACAAAATCAAAAAAGAGAGTACGGATACTGCGTCAACTACGACCAAAGTTTTAAGTTTCCTGCTGTTTATCATGGCCGCTTTGTTTGTTTTAGGTCTGTTGTACTTAATGATTTAGACCGCTTGTAAGGTATTAATTCTTAACATAATTCAAATTGGTTGTTCCATATTGAGTATGCTACTTTTAAATGATGATTCCTTTAAAAGGATGGCTGAGATAATCAGCTCAGTCTCAGTCAAGGAAGTAGCACACTCAGGATGAGGAACCAACCATGTCAAATACTAATTCAAATAAAAATGATGTGACGGTAGAGAGTAACGTCCGTCCAGAATATGACGATGAAATTCAAAAAATTGCCGATTACGTTCTCAACTATTCAATAGACGAGCAGTCCCCAAACCCTACTGATGCGTGGAATACTGCACGCCACTGTCTGATGGACACACTTGGCTGCGGTCTATTGGCGCTGCGCTTCCCTGAGTGCACCAAGCACTTGGGGCCTGATTGCCCCGATCAAATAACGCCGCATGGCGCTCGCGTCCCTGGCACCTTCTATAGACTAGACCCCATCAAAGCCGCTTTTGATATTGGCTGCATGGTGCGCTGGCTTGACTATAACGATACGTGGCTTGCTGCAGAATGGGGCCATCCTTCTGATAACTTGGGTGGTATCTTGGCGGTCGCCGACTATATTAGTCAGAAAAATATCAGCCAAGGACAAGCACCATTGACCATGAGAGCAGTGCTTGAAGCCATGATCATGGCACATGAGATTCAAGGTATACTGGCACTCGAAAACTCATTCAATCGTGTGGGGCTCGATCATGTATTTTTGGTCAAGTTAGCATCAACTGCCATCGTCGCAAAACTTTATCAGCTGCCACGTGAGCGCATCATGGCAGCGATTTCACAAGCCATCGTCGATGGTCAGGCACTGCGCACCTATCGGCATGCACCCAATGCTGGCAGCCGAAAATCATGGGCGGCAGGTGATGCAACCAGTCGTGCGGTACGTCTGGTAGATATAACGGCGCGCGGTGAAATGGGTATTCCTGGCGCATTAACCGCACCGCAGTGGGGATTCTATGATGTGCTATTTAGTCATACCAATAAGGATCTAGCGACCAAGCCTGAAGGCGATCGTCGCTTTAAATTCCAGCGGGATTTTGGTAGTTACGTGATGGAAAATATCTTATTTAAAATAAGCTTTCCGGCTGAGTTTCATGCTCAGACCGCTTGTGAAGCCGCGGTCATTCTACACCCACACATCAAAGACAGAATTGACGATATCGAAAAAATCGTCCTGACCACCCATGACTCAGCGATTCGCATCATCTCAAAAGAAGGCGCCCTTGCCAATCCAGCCGATCGAGATCATTGCTTACAGTATATGGTGGCTGTGCCGTTGTTGACAGGCGATCTGATGGCAGAGAACTACGAGGATGACTATCACGAACAGCATTTGTCAATCGATGAGCTACGCAGCAAGATGTTTGTAGAAGAAAACGCGCAGTATTCAAAAGATTATCATGACCCAAGTAAGCGTTCTATTGCCAACGCCATTCAAGTATTTTTTAACGATGGCAGCAGTACAGAAAAAGTGGCTGTAGAGTATCCTATTGGCCATAAACGCCGCCGCGCTGAGGGCATCCCTGTGCTGGAAGCTAAATTCCGCGCCAGTCTGGCCACTCGCTTTATTGAAAGTCGCTGTCAGCAGATCATTGAGTTGTGCGACGATCAAGAAAAACTGGAGCAGACGCCTGTGAATGAGTTTATGTCACTGTTTGAAGCGTATTAGATTGATGGCTTACTAGTACGCTAGCGTCAGTTTAACGGCTACCAAGGTATTGACTCTCCAGCCCAATCGACAAAACTGCCTGACTGGGTAGCAGTCATACCTGAGAGCACTTCCAATAAGCACTCCGCGCTATACGCTGGCGAGAACAGATGTCCATCAGCGACATTGCCTTGAAACGGCGCGGACAGCTGAGTGTTGACAGTGCCTGGTTGCATGACCACCACGCACATATCTTTAAGTGATCTGCTCCATTCGATACTTAAGTTTTTCATCCCCATATTAAGAGCCGCCTTACTCATTCTATAGCTATACCAGCCGCCTAGCTGATTGTCAGTGATGCTACCGACGCGGGCTGATACGGTCGCAAAAACAGCAGGATGATTGGCGCTGCGATTAGCCTTGGCGAGTAATGGTTTGATGTGTTTGGCTATCAGCAAACTTGCTAGGGCATTGATTTGCATATTTTGCAAAAAGAACTCCGTTTCCATCTGTCGCAAGGCCTTTTCTGGCTGCGCTGTCTCTGTATGCAATAATCCTACGCAGTTGATTACCCAATCCACGTGACCGACTGTCTGTTTGATGGTATCGGCAGCTTTTTTAATGCTGTCCTCATCACTGACGTTCATCGGGAGCCAGTGCAGGTTTTCTGCTTCAATGTTTGGCTCATTGCGATGATAAGTGGCGAAGACTTGTCTGCGATGGCTTTGATTAGATTGACTGTCCGTTTGATTAGCCGCCGCTCCTTGTATTAGCTGCTGCACCATGGCTTGACCAATGCCGCCTGTTCCACCGATGATAAGATAGGTTTTATTATTCATTTCGTTATTCATATGGCACCTTCCCTTTTTTGATATGTCTCTTTAATACGCTTTTTGACAAGATTTGGTGTTGTATATTTATTTTGGCCGATATTATGAGCGTTTACTGTGGTAAAAATAATACAAGTCATCCTCATTCTATATACGCTACAATAATCTATAACGATTAAAACGCGTGTTTTTAGATTGCTATCTCTTATATTGACGCCTTCATACGGATATTATCGCATTATGCTATCACCCCAAGACCAACTGACCGAGCTGGTACGTGCTTTAGAGACCGATCAGCACGTTTTTGCCACTGACCCGTTATTAATAACAGAAAAGCTACAGGGCGAGGATGGTACGCCTATACAAAAACTGCATCGACGTGCATCACGTATAGACAGTAACGGGGCGCTTGCGCATGTACTGGGTAAGATTGACGGCCGTATAAAGGGCATCATGATCATTATGAGCGTGGTGTGGTGTATCTCAGGTTTTTTGGGGTTGTTTACGTTATTGCAGTCTAATGTTGTGAATTTCTTTTACGTGTTGGTCTGTCTACTTGGTTTTCATACCATTATGCTTGGTGGCTGGCTCGTCATGACCCTTATCAATCGAGATCAGCAAGCGCCCAGTTGGTTTGCGAGCTTTGTCAGTCCGAGTTATCTCATACGTGGTAAAGATGATGTGACTAAGGCTGCCGTCGATCTGTATGAGCGCCAGTTGCAGCACAGCGGTATGCGTTGGTATTTGGGACGGTTTAGCCATCAGTTATGGCTTGCGACATTGACCGGTATGCTGCTTGCGATTATATTTTTGCTGGTTGTACGTCAGTATAGCTTTAGCTGGGAGTCAACATTACTCTCTGATCAGGCACTGGTGAGCTTGACTCAAGTATTAGGCTGGCTACCGAGTATGGTAGGATTTGGTGTGCCAGACAGTACGGCAATCGCACAGAGCAGGCTTGTCACTGAAGCCATGCCACTGTCTGTTGCAAGGCAATGGGCAGGATTACTGGTCGGTAGCTTGCTGATGTACGGTATTGTACCGCGAGCGATAGCATGGGCGTTCTGTGCATTGATGTTCCGCCGCAAAAAAATGCGTTTGGATATCAAACAGCCGTATTATCAAAAAATCCTAAACTTTTGGCAGCGGCACGTGGTAGATGCTGATGACTTTATAGAAGCGCTAGCCCCTATCGCCCCAAAAGCGACGGTCAGTATGGGCAAAAAGTTAGTTGCGCTGCTTGAATACCCTGCAAATCAGGACGAATGGTGGCAGTCAGGGCTTGATGGCAGCAACCATGGTTTTGAACAATCAAGCGAAGTTGAGGATTTTGGTATCGTCGATGACCGTGATGATATGACACGGCTTAAAAACTACTTAGATGCGCATCCGGTGCAAGTTTTACTTGGCATTCATAGCAACGCATTACCCGACCGCGGTACGCTACGCAAACTCGATCAAATCGCTGCTCACGCAAAAGATGGTCTTATTGTACAGCTGCTTAGCGATACCAAATCTGCATCTGCTGCTGACTTGAATGACGCACGTAACGATGATGAGCCATTAGACAAACAAGCCGTTCGCTATCAACAGTGGCAAACGGCTCTTTCTGCACGAAAGATTGGCTTGGTTGATATTGATGCTTAATAAATTTTAAGGTGTAATCCTATAATATTTCTTAAACTTATCATTATGACTAGCATGATATACAATAAATAAATATCATAGATGAGTGGTTCTATTTATCATCAATGAGTAGAGTCATTCATATGACAGCGGTTAAAGCAGTTTTTTGATAGCTGTGACGTCATATCAAGACGACAAGGATGTTTTATAGTGGCTAGGAGCCCAAGATGGCAGCAGATATCTCTTTAGACAGCCCCCTTATGACCCTAGGTCAGTATGGTCAACTATTGGATGGTTACCGAGAGGCGTTAAACCAAAGTATCTTAACGGCTGCGCCAGAGTCGTGGCAGCCAATGCTGGCAAGCATTCTACCTGCGTATTGGCAGGAGTGGCTGCTACCGCTGGCTGGTGGCCCATTTTTCTTGTTATTTTTAGCAGAATGGCTGTATCAGTCCAAGCGTGGCAATAGTAAAAGCTTTAGTTGGCGCCGTGCGATGACCAATTTTAGTTTGGGCGGCTCTTATCTAGGGTTTGAATTGATTGTCCAAGCGCTTATCGTCATACCTATCTGCTTATGGTTATATCAATATCGCTTATTTACTATTGAGGTGACATGGCTTACCGCCATACCTATATTCGTCGCGGTTGAGTTTAGCTATTATTGGTTCCATCGCGCGTCACACCGTATGAGTTGGTTTTGGTCAGCGCATGTCGTGCACCATTCAGATGACCATATGAATCTATCCACTGCCATGCGTCAAAGCCTGCTGTACTCAGTGACGGGTTGGTGGTTATTCTTTGTCCCACTGATGATGTTGGGCGTGCATCCTGTCTGGGTATTTTTCTTCTATGCGTTAGATTTGATTTATCAATTCTTTATCCATACCGAAACCGTTGGTAAATTTCCCAAATGGGTGGAGTATGTCTTTGATACCCCATCCAATCACCGCGCCCACCATGGCACCAATAACGAATATATTGACCAAAATTACGGCGGCGTTCTCATTATTTTTGATCGTTGGTTCGGCACTTATGTAGAAGAAGATACTATCAACAATCCTGTCAAATACGGTGCGGTTGGTGAAGCCAGCCATGACAATATCATCAGCCTGATATTTGGCGTCTTTTACCGTATGTGGCAGCGGTTTTTTCGTGCCAAAGGGTTCAAGAAAAAGCTAAAAGTACTACTGCGTCCACCTAGTGCTGTCTAATATAGTCAATTCTCTATAAATTGGATACGGTGTCAGTCTCGCTTAGCCTACTATTTGTAGTGCTTTCATTCGTCTTCCTTTTCCTTGTATCCAAAGTATATTGAACCGACTATATCATGATCAAAAATGCGTAGATTACGATCTATGATATGGACAATACGCATTCATAATCGATACCCAATCAGATTTGTTTTACAATAAATGGCTACTGTGTGTTTCTGCCATAAATAAATATAAGACGCTACTATATTATGAATAACGACAATAAAAATGATCATGAGAAGAACAAGCCTGTGGGGCTCTTTGCGGACAAAGCTTATGAGACGACCCCTGATGTTTCAAGCACTCCTTCAGACAATACATCAAAATACACAGTAGCTCAGTCAATAGCTACTCAGGATAATCAACCTGTATCAACCGAAGCATCAGCAACGACAGCACCAGCGTCAAAGATGACAAAAAAAACCATCACCAGTGGTGAACCGCTTAAATTGGCGGTCGTCGGTCATACCAATACGGGTAAAACCTCTATACTGCGCACGTTATTGCGAGACGTATATTTTGGTGAAGTCAAAAACGAAGCTGCGACCACACGGCATGTCGAGCAGGCTCAATTGACAGATAGCCAAACTGGCGAAGTCTTAGTTGCACTATACGATACACCTGGTCTGGAAGATGCTTCAGGGCTTATGGATTGGCTAGAGGACAACACTGCCAGTCGCCGTGATGGTATTGAACGTCTGCAACAGTTTTTGGCGGCGGATGTTGCTCAAGGTTCAGACAGTTATGCCTTGCCCTACGATTATAGTCAAGAAGCCAAGGTAATTCGTCAGCTGCTGGCAAGCGATATGGCCATCTACGTGGTAGATGCTCGTGAGCCTGTATTGGGTAAATATAAAGATGAGCTAGCGATTTTGTCTTGGGCTGCGATTCCTGTGATGCCTGTTTTTAATTTTACAGATAGCCAGAATGCCAATATCGATGACTGGCAGACGATGCTGGCAAGACGCAATCTGCATATTTCAACGCGTTTCGATTCGGTCGCGTTTGAGTTTGAGGATGAGATGCGCCTATGGAAAAACCTAGCAACCATGCTCACTCACTCTGAAATGCTTGAGCAGCTGATGCAACGACGGACTGAGGATTGGGCGCAGCTCTATGATGAGGCCAATATCATCATCGCTGATTTTTTATTGAATGTTGCTGCCTTTGTGCGCGAGATCAATGAAGATGACGACCCACTTCCTGTACTACAGCAAATGCAAGAAGCGGTCAGGCAAAGTGAGCGTGCGATGCAGCACAATCTCCTTAACCTATATAAGTTTTATGACAATGCGGTCGCAGCAACACCGCTTGAACTACAAGCCTATCAACAAGACCCTTTCGACCCTGAACTTCTCAAAAGCTACGGCATTCGTACCACTTCTGGGGCAGCAGCTGGTGCGCTTCTAGGACTAGGTATCGATGCAGCAGCCCTAGGTACGACACTGGGATTGGGTGCCGCAATAGGTGGGATCGCAGGAGGGCTGCTATCGAATACCAGCAGTATTGCCGATAGGATTACTGGGGTAAAACGCTTATATATCGATCCTGCTACGTTGACGCTATTAGCCACGCGAGCATTAGACTTACTTACGGCATTACGTCATCGTGGTCATGCTGCTACAGATGCCACTCAGTTATTGTATAAAGGCAGTAGTCTTGGAACGTCGTTAACTGACGACAGTGACCATGCAGATGAAGACAATAATCCAATTACTGTATGGCCAGCTCATAAATTACCAAGTGAGCTCAAAAAAGCGCGTGGTAAACCACAATGGTCATCGCTCAGCAGTGGTAAATCCGAACAAGCTCAGTTATTACGCACAGACATGGCATGGTCACTGTCAGGTAAACTACAGTTGTATAAGCATGAGTCATAAATTACTAGCTAACTATCTATGCACTTAGCAATGCACTCAATGCATCGGTACCACGTACATCCGTCTGTTGCAGATAGATCGGATACAGCGGGTACTTGGTAAAGCTTTGTTCGATATCCTGCAGCAGATGCTGCTGACGCTCAGCACGGCGTCGCCAAAACTCATCCGACTGTGTGGTTGATATTAACTGATTGATAATGATTGCTGCTGGCAGGAGCTTACTGTCTTCTAATTGCTCGATAGCGCGGTTGGTCTCAGCCAATGGTAAAACATCAGCGGTCATCACCAACACAATCGCTGTTTGTGTACGGTCATGTAGTAGCAACCCTGCTTGACGGAACAGTTGCTTGCGCTTTTCTAATACGGATACAGCTTGCTCCCAGCGATCTGATTTTTTTGCTGCAAATGGATTGGCCACGTCGTTCTTTTGCGTGCTCTGTTTCTGATTGTGACTGTCCAAATGCGTCGCCACCGAACGTAGTTTGGCCTGTCGTCGCTGCTGTGCAAGCAGCCCATCCGTCCACGCCCCCATCATTTCCGGTAATACCAATAATCGCAAAGTATGACCTGTCGGTGCGGTATCAAAGATGATGTGTTCATACCCAGCATCTGCCGCTTCGACTAAATGGTGGCACATAGATTCGAGCATCGCGGCTTCTTGAGCGCCAGGTGCCGACTTAGATAGCCTCAGATGCTCACGAATTTTTGGCATCATATCTGGGTTGGCATAAGCTTTAATCGTACGTTCGACTTGAGCAAAATGTTCATCGACAATTACGTCAGGATTTAACTCAATCGCATCTAGATAAGGTGATATCACCGTTTTCTCATTATTGAGTCGTATATTCAATACATCGCCCAAACTATGTGCCGGATCGGTTGAGACAATTAAGGTTTTTTGCTGCTGGCTTGCATAGTAGCTGGCTAGAGCTGCTGCTGTGGTGGTCTTCCCTACACCACCTTTGCCGCCGATAAATATAATCGGTTGTGTCTCTAACTGCTCTACCAATCCATGTAAAGGGTGTAATGCCATATTGTTATCTCGTATTTTGTCTCATTATCTAATAAATGCTTAGCTACTTTTTTATATAGTCAATCCACTACGGTTAGCAGCAGCCGACGTGTTCAAATGGACATCTATCCATTCCCATACGTGTATGCCACTCATGAAAGTTCTCTAAAAATAGAGGTTGCAACTCTAATGTATAAAAGCTGGCGGGATTATCAATACCCAAGCTCTCAGCAAACATGAGTAACATAAAAAAATCTTCTTCATCACGTGCCGCGCGTGCCATCGTCTGACGATAAGGCGCATGATAAAACTCATTTAGTCCACTCTTAAACCGTTGCCACCATGGTTGAGTGTCCTCTAATGATTGAACATTTTCTATATTATTTGATGTGTTTTCATTTTCCATAATGTACTCGTATTTTACTTAATTCTTATGATCTATCATGCCTATATGATACAAAAAACGCCAGCAATTGCTGCTAGCGTTTTTCATTAAACAGACACTCAATATGGTTTAACGTTTAAACCTCACCGCTTTTACCTTTATGTAGTGACCACTCTTTGCGTAGTACAGACAAACTCTCAAACGTCACTAAAATAGTTGCGATTAAGATAATAATATCCATAATAATAAGTAGCCAATTACCATCAGTAAAGAAGGTTTTGAGCTGAATCAATAGTGCAAAGACAGTCATAACCAACAAGAATGAAAGTGGTGCTAAGGTGTACCAAACTGGCTTGCCCTTACGTAACAAGATAATGGTAACGATCATCAAGGTTAAAGCAGCCATTAACTGGTTAGTTGTACCAAATAGTGGCCAAATAATCATACCACCCGCGCCATCGATACCACCAGCACCGAACGCTAATAACAAACAGCTTCCGACAGCAAGTAACGTTGCAACGACACTCTTATTCAATACGGGTAAATTATAAAATTCACCAAATTCTTGGAAAATATAACGTTGTAAACGTACGCCAGTATCCATCGTCGTACCAGCAAACAATGCAGCCATTACCGTAAGCATGGTCTGTGATAGCACCATATCGATACCAACGCCTGCATTCAAGATGGTCGCACCGCCGTCAATGAAAGCACCGATAGAGCCATCACCGAACTTTTGGTAGACCGCTTGCCAGTCACCAAGAGTTGCAAAACCTGCGGTTGCTGCAAGGATTGCCCCAAGTGCTAGCATACCTTCACCCAATGCACCGAAGTAACCAACGAAACGAACGTCTTCTTCTTTATCAATCTGCTTAGAAGTAGTCCCTGTGGCGACTAAACCATGGAAACCTGATATAGCACCACAAGCAATTGTCACAAACAACAATGGTAGAAGTGACGGTGTATCCGCTGGTAATGCAGTGTTAACCGCTGGCGCGACAATATTAGGCGTGCCAATAAAAATAGCAGCATACAATAGAATCAAACCGACAAATAACTGTAAGCCATTAATATAATCACGAGGTTGAAGCAGCATCCATACGGGCAACAACGACGCAATCGCCGCATAGGCGAACAAAATCAAGATCCATACCGCGTTATCAGGCAAACCCATAACGGTCTCAGGTAACACAATCGGGAACATAGGGCCAAGATAAATAAGCCCGTACAAGGCCGTTACCCCGATAATGGACACCCAGACCAAATTCATATTGTAGCGATAGATACACTGCCCGATGATAAAGGCAACCACTAAGGCACCCCAAACTGGCAATACCGCAGATGGCGTCTTGATCATCATATTGGCAATAGCTACGCCAAATACAGCATTGACCATCAGTAGTAATAAGAAGATAACAACCATCATCAAGCTGCGGACACGTGTGCCCATGACAGTACCAGCGATAGAGCCAATCGACTGCCCTCTATTACGCATACTTGCCCAAATAGCAGACATATCATGTACACCAGCCATAAAGATAGTACCTACCACTACCCAAATAATAGCAGGCACCCAGCCCCAAATAACCGCAATGGCAGGACCGATAATTGGTGCAGCCCCTGCCACTGACGTGAAGTGATGCCCCCACAATACATACTTATTGGTGGGAACATAATCGATCCCATCTTTCATCGTATGTGCGGGTGTAGGACGGCTGTTGTCCAATGCTAAAATTTTGGTGGCGATAAATTTTGAATAAAACACGTAGCCGCAAAGCATAGCGGCAACGGCGAATAGTAGTACGATAGCACTATTCATCTCATCTCTCCCTAGACAAGTAGTCAATAGCCTTATAAGTTCAAGCTTTTTGAATTAAAATATGAAAAATATGCTAAATTAGTGTGCGATGAGTGACTCAGCTCATCTATCGTTTAGGTAAATTCTAGCAATTTGCAAAATTATTACCAATCAACAAAGTCATTTATCTTATAACTAGGGCATGTCACTAATCAGCATTTGGTTTGATGAGCCTGAGACTGAAACTTTGTTTGAATAATAACCGATTTGGTGATAAATGTAACGCAAGTAAGACATAAAAAACAACAAATAAAGGAAGTGCAATGGCACATTATTTTGGATTCGTACCCTCAGATAAACTAAAAGCTTTAATCAGTGAGGCCGAACAAGTCGTTGCTTCAAATGAGAATGTAGAGTACTACCCTTATCGCGATGCTCTTACGCATCAGACAGCGCGTGATCTTACTGATAATTTATTGGTTGGTTTGGTAGAGATTATTCCGAACCCTGAGCGCCAAGCTTCTATGCGTAAAATTGTTGGAACGATTGAACGCGCGACAGATACTCTGCTCAATATCTTATTGGGTAAAGAAAACAACAAAGACGTGTTACCAAGTTTTCATTTTCTAAGAGATCATGCAACCTTTATTGATAATGAAGGTGTTAAACGTGTCGGCTTTAAACTGTCAGAAAAAGATGCCAATACCATCACTGAAGGGTTTGCTGCTATCACGCCTGAGCATGTAGATAGAGCCAAATTTAAAACGGCACTCGAAACCATGAACGAAGAAACGTTAACCCACTTCATCAGTCATTATGCCGAGACATTAAAGCTAGGCATGATCAAACGTAAGTCAGTTCCAGTTGCCAAATCGGCAATTGATAAAGGCATGAGTATGGCACTTAATAAGCTATTACCTGACCTACCAAATGACTCATTGAATAGATTGGCCAATTATTACCGTCCATTTATTATAGAAAAGCCAGAATAACCCCAAAAGTTGGATTAATTTTGTCCCAAAAGTCATATGACGTTGGGCAAATTCACTAAAATTTGCTAAAATAAGCGGCACTTTTTACCAAAGGCGCACCCGATGACCCAAATCAGTAACCAAGAAATTGAAAAAACCTTACGCAACTCAGAGTGCCTTATCAGCAGTATCGAAGTAGCTGCTGCTTATGAGCGTTTGGCCGCTCAGCTCAATCTACATTATGCTGGTCTAAACCCAATTGTTATGGTCGTGATGAACGGCGGCTTGATTCCAGCTGGTCAACTATTGACACACCTTACGTTCTACCATCGCATGCATTATATCCATGCGACTCGTTATCGTGATAACGAAGGTACTAATGAGCTTGATTGGAAATTCAAGCCTGATGTTAGTATCGAAGGTGAGCACGTATTGTTAATCGACGACATCTTTGACGAAGGTATTACTCTAAAAGCAGTTGTTGAAGAATTAAGTAAAGAAAAGCCTCTATCACTTGAGTCTTGTGTCTTGCTTAACAAGCAACATGATCGCAAAGTTGCAGATTTTGACGTAGATTTTGTGGGTATTGATGTTGCAGATCGTTATGTTTACGGTTGTGGTATGGATTTCCATGGTTACTTGCGTCACCTGCCAGGTATCTATGCAATCAAAGAAGACAAAGTTTAATTCTAAACTTAATTGATTAAAATAGTTAAATCCTAAAAAAGCATCCAAATTGGATGCTTTTTTATTGCGCGGACAACAACTTGAATGAATCGTTAAAACTGTAATGCCAAACCTGTATGCCGCTCAGTTGGTGTTTGAACCGCTTTTTCTAAGGCGTGCTTGGTACTATATACCGTTACCTGCTTCTTAGCACGAGTCACTGCTGTATAGATAAGCTCTTTGCTCAGCAATCTTGCATGACTATTATCGAAAGTAATGGCCACATGATCAAACTCAGACCCTTGTGACTTATGAATGGTCATTGCATATGCCGTGGCTATCACCTCTTCATTTAGCAAATTAACAGCTATCCCTTGTGTCTTATTTTCAAAGAATACCTCTAATTGGCTCCTTTCATCTGATGTTTGTAAGCAGAAACCAATATCCCCATTAAATAGCCCAAGCTCATAGTTATTTTGTAGCACCATAACAGGACGTCCATGGAACCATGTGTTTTGACCCAACGGTAACTTTAGCTCAGCAAGATGCCATTGAGTAAGGTAGTTATTGATATAGTGGTCGCCCCACTCACCATTGTGGCCAGCAGTGAGGATTCTAAATTGATTAAATACTTCCATTAACGAAGTGGTAGTATTTTTAACTGATTCTGGCACGGATTTTTCTATTGGATCCTTTAGCAAATTTCTAATTTTACTTATGTATGATTGGTAATTATTGGAGATTTTTGAAATAATTTTTTCTTTGCTTAGGCTATTTTTTATCTTGTTATTTGATATGGACTCTGCTTGTAACATGTTAACATATTGAAAACTTAAGGCAGCGTCTTGCCTTAGTAATTGCCAAATAGCTTGAAGATTTGTCTCTGCTTTATTAATTTGAGTGGCCAGTTTACCGATACCTGAGTCGGCGCTAAATCGGCGGCTCTCGGTTAGTTCTGCATGTATGGGTTGCAGTAGCGGAATGCGACAGAGATCAGCCAATACTGCTCCTGCATCGACGGCTGCTAACTGATTAGCATCGCCTAATAGTATTAGCCTAGCACCTGGCTTTACTGCGCTCACAAGATAATTGGCTAACTCAACTCCGAGCATAGATGCTTCATCAACGATGATAATATCTTCACCGAGTGGGTTGTTGGCATCGTAGCGCGGTCTACCCGTTCGACCGATACCTAGCAGACGATGGATGGTTTTTGCCTCTTGCAACTGTAGCTCTACATTTGCGTCGTCTAAAGCCGCCTGTAGAGACTCCTGCATACGTTGGGCCGCCTTACCCGTTGGCGCTGCTAATGCTAGACTAGCACTGTCTGTGCTAAACCTAATATGTTCAGACTCATCCCCCCTACTCTCTGTCGCCTGTTGTAACGCGATAACCAATTGAGCTACAGTGTAGGTTTTACCTGTCCCTGGGCCACCAGTAATGATACTAAATGCATTATTGTTCGCCACATTGATAGCAGCTATCTGTTGGTCATTTAAGTTCTCAGGCATGGTAATGTCTAAAGGCACTATCTGCTGATTCAAAATATGATTGATATGCTGTGCTAAGTTAAATTCTGCTTGCCATGTGCGGTGTAGCCAAAATGTGATTTTCGAACCTTGGGTTTCTTTATTCTTAGCGATGTTATAAATAATTGGTTGATTATCTTTGCTTAGGCTATTTTGATAGTTATTACAATCAGTGTTCGCATTAATATTAGCAAATAAAGCATGCTCATGGATTGAATGGACGAAAGTATTTAAGTCGCTATTTTTCAAGCGCTGATATAACGTAGTTATCGCATCAAAACGTTTGATCAACGTCTCTTTTTCATGATTACTAAGTGCTAGCTGCGCCCACAGGTAATCTCGCTGACCAAACAAAGTGTCCAGTAATACAAATAGCGATGTCTCCGTTGTAGTATCATCGTCTAGTTGCGTGTTTGGTTGCGTGTCTAGTTGCGTTTTCATCTGAGTATCAATCAGCGCAAAAATTGGTGTTGCCAGTATCCCCAATAATTGCTGCTGCCATGCGTATAACGTGACCACTTCCCCATTAATTTGCCCTTGCATGGGAGCTTCATGATCGGCTGCATTAATGGTTAATACAGTATGCCCTTCTTCCAAATGAGCCGCTAAAATAACGAATAGAGCCGTAAATAAATCGCTATCTTTTGACTTATCGATTCTTCTGTTTTTATCGTTTGTCTTTGCATCTACCGCGTCATATGCTACATGTGTTTGCTGACGACGCAACAAGATATAATCGCTGATGTTACTAGCCCAGCTCTCTTGTAAGCTAATGGCTGACTTGCTCTTATTGTTATCATTACTCATCGTATATTTATCTCTTTTTAATCTGATTAACTGCTATAACAATTTTTATCTATCTAATTGCTATATAAGGTTTATTAATCAGGCAGGCCAAACAAGGCATCTAGACCTTTAATGAATGCAATGGGAATATCCCAAGTAACCAGTCCATAGCAACTATTACTGCTCAAGTTATCGTGATTAGACTGAACCACATCTTGCGATGTAGGCATAGTAGCTGCCTGAGCATTCGGGTCATACACACCGCGTAAAAATACGTACTCTACAGCGCCTAAATATTTATCTTCGTTACCCGTATAATCACTGATCCTCATAGCAAGGAACCGATGCAATGCTACTTGATAGATTGCTGCTTGTAGCCAGTACCCCGCCTTGGACATTGCTTTCTTGAGCGTATCTTCATTGTAATCGCTTAGGCTATTTCCTAGAAAGTTACTCTTATAATCGACCACATAATACTTGCCAGCATGCTCATACACCAAGTCAATCTCACCACGCAAATAACGATATAGATGTGCTTTATTTTGTGGCACTAGAGTAACGTGTTTATCTGTCTCGTCAGGTAAATACCGTTGAAAAAGTTGACTAATATCCTGTGCTTTGAAATTCTCTGACAATCCCATGTTGAACTCTAACTCGGCAAATCGCTTACCTTTATCAAGAGCAATCAAGGGTTGATTGGAAGCCAACAGTGGCGCATGCAACACTTCTTCAATCCAATTGATTAATGCCTCATGCTTGGTTGTATCTATTGAATCGAAATCAATGACACCGTTGATTCCTTTCTTCCTTCCTTGTGATCTGCGGCTCTGCTGTTCAGCACTACTATATATCAGCGGTAACTGATAGCTATTAATCGCTCTATCAATAACCTGATGCCACTGGGCTTTATTAGTGAAATCTATTTGTTCAAATATCTCATGCAAAAACGTACCGGCATTGGCACCCTTTACAAAGGTAAAGCGGATATCATCTTCTACCTTGAGGCTTAGTTCACTGTCTTGTTCGAGAGACTCGTTGTTATTAAGTAAAGAGAGGTCTGAAACAGAAGACTCTGTCATATCGATGTCTATCGCATCATCAATACGCTCATCCACTATCGCCATTGCTTGTGTAGATTCATCTAGCTGACGTGCCAAAGCGGTAAAGCTGGTCTTTGCCCAACCATAAAAATAATTGGTTTTCATCACCTCAGCAAAGGGCGCGTACTCAATAGCCTCTGTTGTAGGCTTATGAACACTTGATTTGGTAGCAGTCATCTGAACATTGTCATTTATACCTGCTGAGCTAGCACCATTGCTTGCGTAATTATTGTCATAGAACTCATTAACCTTATGCCCTCTGAGCATGCCTATGGTACCTTTGAGCCTATCTGGTAGCTCAAACTTTGCTTCTGGCGATTCAAACCAATAGAACACTGGCTTTAGCTCAAACCCTGTCTTGTTACTCGGATCTCGCAGCACCACATAAAGCTGCTCACTGGCCCGAGTAAATGCCACATAACCAAGCCGCCTTATCTCATCAAAACCTTCTTGTGTTTCGATATCAGTATAGTAATCCTCAACCGTGGCAGAGCCTTGCAGTGGTGAGAAGCGGCGCTGATTTCCCGTCGATTGACTGTCTATCGGCTGCCGCACTAGCGCTGAGGGCGCTTGTTGCGCGTTGTATAAATACAGCCCATAGTCTTCTTTATTACCAGACTTCCTACTGGCATCACCCATTCCCAATACATAGACAATAGGGAATTCAAGCCCTTTTGACTTATGAATGGTCATCAGTTGCACGCCAGACTCTGTCGGTAGCGGATATTGCTTAGCCCAATCACTATTAGGCGCTTTATCTATCTGCTGCCTGAACCACGCCAGCAACTCATACTCACCCATACCTAGACCATACTGCGCCAAGATGTCCATCACATGACGCAAGTCCATGATATGACGGTCACCTTCTGGATGAGCAGCTAGGGCCTGCCAAACGCCTTGCGGCTGCACGGGACTTTTATCTAATAAATAATGTAGCGCCGATAATATGCCAAAGTGCTGCCAACGCTGGGCACCTTCTTTTAGATAGGTAATAAAGTCTTGATAGCTTTTTTTAGTATCAGTAGCTTCATTAGTTGAGAAGTCTTTCAAATTAGAACTGTTTGCATGGGCGCTTGGCTTACTACTACCCTCGGTAATTCCTGACTCATGATCCGTCATCATGGCTTTAATGTTTTTGATACTTAGTCCATATAGATGGCTGGTCAATACCCGATTAATCATGTCATGACGATACGGATATAGCATAGCACTCAGTAGCGCCGCTACATCTTCTGCCATGATAGTCTCAAATATGCTGACATCACTGGTGGTCAAGGTCGGCACATTGAGTTTTACTAGCTCGTCTTCGACTCTTTTCAGATCTTTTTTGGCACGTGCTAGCACCCCAATATCACTCGGCTGAATCGGCTTACCTTTAAGTGTCTGACCACTATTAAGCAAAGTGGCTATATGGCGAGCTGTTATTTCATGCTCATCATAATCAAACTCTTTGTCCTTATCATAAGGCAGGTGCAATAAGCTCACTGGCTGAGCAGAAAGCACCTCTGTCACCAGCACATCATCCAGACTATTTGACTCATTAAACCAAGACAGCTCATATTCTGGTTTTGCCGCTTTGATATGTTGGTAATGAATACCGGTTCCTAGTTGCGACAGCTTATTCTCAGCAGTTGTGGCATCAGCCATACCAAACCAGCAGTTCAATGCGTTAATCACACCCGCATTAGAACGGCGATTGATATCTAGTGTCCAAAGCGTACTCTTGTCAAACTGGGCTTTCATATAATTATAGTTGGCCACATCGCCACCGCGAAACCCATAAATAGCCTGTTTGGGATCACCAACCAATAGCAGAAACTCATGATTGGCTTTCTTAGTGGTTGCCTGCTTGTCACTGTCCAACTGTTTACGCTTATTCTTTGGCAAATAGATGCTTTCAATCATAATGGCTTGCTCGCCATTGATATCTTGCGACTCATCAATCAATGCCACTGGGTAGTGATGACGAATATAACGCGCCAGCTTATCCCCTTGACGACCAGTTAATGCTTGGTTTAAGCGTACCATCTGCAAGCTAAAAGTCGTCTCGCCACGCTCTTCCAAAATTACTGGCAGTCTATTACGCACAGCCAGCACAATATGACGGTTAAGATTGGCCAATACCAACAATATATGCTGATTTAAACTATCAAGCATGTCTAAGAGGGCCATTAACTTACTAATGGTTTCTAACTCAAAAAGCGTCTGATGCTCTTTTTCTTTATTCTTATTAAAGTTCTTGATTTTGCCATCTTCATCGGGATATCTAGAATCCTGCAATGATGTCAGAATCTTGTTTTCGCTCTCATTTAAATAGCTATTAAATGTCAGCTGATACTCTGATATCTTTTGATGCACTTCAATAAGGGCATCAAACTGTTTGGTTAAATTAGAACCACCACGAAACCCTTGAGACTTTCTATAGTCAGGATTCAAATAAGGCTGGATATCAGCTAAATCTAACTGAGAAAACTCATTGATTAGCTTTTCGTATGCATCAAAATCAAAGCTTTTCTCATGCCTTATCTCATCAATCGGTGCAGAGATAAAGTTGAGTGAGCGCGTCACATATTTCTTATGATCGCCAACTGCAGTCAGCTTATCTTGCTGATCCATTAGCGCGTAAAGTTTAGGCTGCTCATAATATAATCGGCTCTGAAACTGACGCAGCTCATCATGGATAATACTGTCAGTCACCTGTTCAATACTGCTGTCTTCAATAATCCCCATGCCCTGCTGGTGACCAGTCTCGCTACTGTACTCCGTCAACCATTTTTGCGCCAAACTATCGAGCGTACCTACAAACAGCTTATCCAATGTAGTGAGTACCAGTGCGGTACGTCTGATAGCTTCAGCCATTGGGTAACTGTACACATGATCTAGCAAATAACCGACGAGATGCAGGTTGATAGGATCTTGCATAATACCGTCTAAGCGCACATATTTGGCCTGATTAACCAGCCAATCTTCACGGTCTTTTTTTGCTTGTTTACGTTTCTCAGCCGCCACTTGCTTATCAGCAGCAAGGTCTTGATTTAAATCATCAATGCCTGTCTCAGCGTTTGCATCTACATCTGAACTACTGCCTACTTGTGCGTCTTTATTACTCTCAGGCATAACCTGTAGTATGTTGGGATACAAACGCTCTTTATTGCCAGTATCAGCACTTAGGCTATTGACCCATTGTAATAGCTGATAAAAATCCACCAAACGATCATGAATACGCTGACGCATTTCGGCAGCGGCAGCTCGAGTAAAGGTTGTGGCAATGATCTGCTCTGGCGCACGTCGCGCTTCGATCAGTAGGCGTAGTACAATACCGGTCAACGTCCAAGTCTTACCCGTGCCCGCTGAGGCTTCAATTAGGTGCTTGCCCGTTAGGTCAACATCGACTGCTGGTATGACATCGGCTTTACGTTCAGGTATAGCAGACAAACAAGGCAGCTCATCTGAATATTCATCAAATAAATTCGGTTGTGTAGACAAGTCAATGGTATTGGTTGGATCGCTAATGTCTGTCATATGGGCGCATACTTTTAATTATTATTTATTAGGGCATGTCTTCAATTCACTTGATAGTTATCTAAATGGGCTAAAAACAGCTAAATTTTGCCAAACATCGTCAAATAGCTGGTTAATATCCCGATATTATCTGCACTATTTTCCTCGTTTGACGGCAATTTATCTCATTTTTATCACCATTTTTGAAATGAAGACACGCCCTAGAACAAGATAGCAAAAACTAATTAGAGGCTGTTCTAGATAATGGGCTAACCATCTAAGTTAGTTAACGCGTTAAACATCGGCTCATACAATGGCTGGGCTAATGTAGTCAACGCTGATGATAACGCCTTAAACGCATCTTGGTCACGTAGCACGTACTGCCAAATAGCATGCTGCGAGCAAGTATCGTATACCGTGTCTGAGTTATAGTTAGGTCTTAACCAGTCGGAGAAGTCGGCACGTTTTGGCCAGTATCGGTTGCCGTCATCTTCTTCATGCTTTAGATACTTATCAAGGTAATTAAATGCATATTCTGGTAATAATGTAATGGGCACTTGACCCGTTAATTTGCCAAAAACAGTCCATTTTATCAGCTCAATTACTGCATCTTCATACACAATCGGGGTTAGTTTAAATGCGATGACCTTGTCATACTTTTTGACTTGTGAGCTAGGCTTATTAAAACGCCAAATACTCACGCCATCATTTAATTCCACTTGCTGAGCGGTGGTACGTCTGGCCACTTGCCAATACAAATGTGACAACCAAAACTTGAGTAAATGCCTAGGGCTGGCAGAATTGGGCAATATATTTAACCACTGCTTGGGGGATTGCTTAGCATAAGGCACGCCCGCCTGAATAATTGATATGGGTGCCAATATTGGTACTAATCCCTTCATTTTAATAGTTTTTGGCAATAGCTTAAGCAGTGTTTCCATACCGTCTATATTCGTCTGGTGCTTTGACTCGTTGTCAGTGTTATTCAGTATATTTTTTAGCTCTATCTGGACAGGATATTCGGCAGTTGGCGTCAGTAGCTGTAATACACTGCTGCTATCTGCCTTACTCTCGTTGAGAATACTGCTTTCGTCAAAGCCATTAGCAATTAGCTGCTCTTTGAACTCCAAACACTGCTGTTGCAGTTTCTTCTGTTGATTGGGTAATGTAGTTTGGCGAGCGACTCCAGCGGGCATGATTTTTTGATACATCAGGATTGGCGTAGTGGTTTCAGCAGTTGTATCACCGCCATTGGCCTTAGTCTCATCGGCGACCAATTGCTTAATCAAATGATCTTTGATTTGATAGGTAGTTAAACTGTTTAGAAATAGCGGCTCTTGATGCGACAGTGCTTCTTCACCTTGTACCACATGCACCTTTTGAGACCGTAAGAACGCTTTGGCAGGATGGCGTACTTGGTAAGCCAATACCCCTTCAATGTCTATCTCTCCAATATTAAATACGCTATCAGATAAATTCTGGATGAGCGCCTCTGTCATGCTACTCACATTGCTAATATCAACAACCTTATCTAGCGCTAGCATATCAGCCAATGCAGACAAGGTTTTATTGTCCACTTGACCTAATTGTCCCAAGCCTTGACCTAGCACCTGAGCAATTGACTCATACTGTGCTCTTGTGGGTAAGCCAACCAGTTGCATAGGCTCACTAGCCACTCGCCCTTTCAATGTATCAAACACCGCTTGCCAAAGCGGTGCAGGTGGAAACTGTTTTTTCTGAGCCAGCTTGGTTTTGCGCATGGCGGTATTTAATAAAGTATCCAGCTCATCAATCATATCGACAGGGCTAGAATCCTGAGCATTAGCATGAGCATTGTCATCAATATCAGGAGATGCTTGCTCAGAAACATCATGGCCTTCGATTTCTGTCTCAAACAGACTCTCATGGAAAGGCAGTGCAGGATGCTCAGTCACCAACCACTGTTTAATCAATTTAGGCAAATAGCGCTTGAGGCTTTCGGTGGTGGGGTCAATATTCTCGGGTAATGTCTCAAGCGAGTTCACCTGCCATTGCACCTCGCCTTGCAAAAACTGCAATAGCTCACTCACTGGATTGGCAGGCAGATGCTCATGAGTGTCCGTCAAGCTTTGGCCGTTGTAGAACATCCAACATGCACTGCGCGCGCACAGTAACGCATCTAAAAATGCGCCGTTGTCATCATCTTCACTAACTCTGTCACCACGGCGTGCATTGGTCGCTTTCATCAAATCATAGCGGTTATCTCGGTCACGCCCAGGAAACTCAGAGAGATCCATATTGAGCATCACCACCAACTCAAACGGCACGTTTCTTAGTGCACCAAATCGACCAAAAGTAATCACCCCAGTTGGCTCCGCACTGACCTGCTGACTTTCAAGCTCGTTTTCGATACTGTCTAGCATAAAGCTCAGCTTGAGCGGCAATTGCTCCACACCTGCCAGCCTTTGCTCCACTTCTCTGTTGTCGACATCACCACTAGCGTACTGCCTATAGTGACGATTGGCTCGCAGACTTGACTTAAAACCATTCATCGCGTTGTAGATGGCGCGCATGGTACGCGTTTGGTCTACATCCCCAAAGTAGCGATGGATAACTTGTGTCTCAATCTGATCAAGCCAATCTTCCGCTTTCATTTTTTGTGTATGATCATCACGTCGTGCGACCAAGCCGGTATAAATGCGGCAAAGCGCTTCAACAATCAACGCATCATTTAGGCTAACTTGTGGTAACGGTAAGGTCATTTCTGGTAACGCAGTGCTTGGCCATTCATCGTCATTTAGATCATATAAGCAATCACTCAACTCAGCCTCTGGCATGACCAGACCTAGGGTCAATCTGTCTAATGCCTGTGCAAAGCTAAAGCGATAGTCGTAATCATTACTATCCAATGTTTGTTTAAGATGCAGCTCGTCAAAACCGCGAATAAAGCCCGCCTCTACCAATAAATCACAGCCACGGCTCATCTGCTCATGAGTCAGTCCAAAGCTTTCAAATAAAGGCGGCAACATGAGCCAGTCCAAGACTTCAGCTGCTTCAAAACGGGCACTATGACTACCCAATAGTTTGTAAAAACCGATAATCGCTTCCCATAACTGGCGAATGTCGGAATCAACAACACCAGTCACTTTAGCAGGCAAAGTCAAACCGTCTTGACCCTTACCATTGACGAAGATAGACCCAATCAATGCATGATGACGTTCAACATCAGGTAGCAGCACAACGATGTCGGAGATATGGCGTTTCTTTTCACCTAGTTTGATAGGTTCATTTAGCCAACGACCAATCATAATACGCAATACTTCAAGCTGACGCTGCAAACTATGACACGAATGAATGCTTAGGCTATTATCTTGGGAAGAGATTGCCCAAAAACGGTTTTTCTCAAAACGCTTATTCTCTAACGCTTTATCTTCATACCAAGCCGTTTCTTGCTTAGCTTCATCAAAGCTTGACTCTAGTTGCTTGCTTACTGCTTGTGAGACTGTAGCAGCCGTTGCTTGCTGGGTCGATTGCTCATCAAGCATCAGCACATCGTTTTGCAAACGCCTTAATAAACTTGGACTATTTTGAGTATTACTAGCATCATCAATATACTCAGCAGCAACCTCATGATTAGAACCAATGCTCAGTGTATCGTCGAAATTATCTTGCCATTCGACTAGCGCATCGTCGTATTGCTCATTACCTGATAAATTGGCAAGCATCGCAAACGCATCGCGCGACTGCTTGCCCAAACGCGATAGCAAGCTGTGACCATAATCACGCAAAAACACACTCTCAGGGTTGATAATCTGCTGGCGTTGTAACCATGATTTATCAACGATATCTGCCCAAAACAGCTTTGATGGATTGTAATGCAATAGCGTGATATTCATGTATTGCGACAGACTCTGTAGAAAGTCTAACTCGGTCTGTGGCAGTTGCTGAATGGTAAATATACGCAGTACTTTGGGCAACTGATCACGCTCATTCGCTTTGTTGCCTTTTAAAGCTGACCAGAACGCACGCTCCAGTGCCACACGGTGTAGATGAACATCAGCAAATAAATGCGACCATAAAAAACGTTGGGAAATTTCTAACTCAACATAATGGTCGACCAACCACTCAGGCGTGCCGCGCGCATACTTATCAAAGCGCAGGGATAAGGCGTCTTTATCCGCTATCAACTCACTTACGTTCAACGGCTTGTTTTGCGACCATAATGCCAACCAATCCTCACGGTGAGTCAAATAGCGGTTAAACACCCTAGCCAAATCGCTTGCCAGCTGCCAAATGCGAGCATCTTGTTGCGCCTTATCCTGTTGTAAGCTGTCTTGTTGAGCGCTTGCCTGTGGGTCATCAATCAAAGACGCTAACAATGGATGAACTGGATGCTTTTCATCTGCAACGATTGTCTCTTGATAATAAGTCAAATACCCAAACAATCGCCACTGCATTACTGTCGGTGATAACACCGCCACTTCGGGTACATTTAGAGTTGTCGCTTCAGGGTTTTGCGCCAGTAAGTATGCATTATGGCGGGTTAATACATCTTGCATCAGTGTCCATTGATACTGACCCCAAAATTTAGTACGCACCAAGGTACTAATACCAGCACGGCTAGCAATAGTTTTGTCCAACCAATCACCCAATACCATTGACGGTACAATGACAATGAAGGGTTCAAAAACCGGCTGATCCTTGGACTGGTATTGTACAAGCAATTGATCAACGAGGTTTTCGGTACGGTGCGACTGAATAATAGTGAACATAGACAATAATCTGATTGCAATAAAGGTGAGATATTAGGATTAATAAAAAAGGCTTCACTTGTAGATGAGATGTCTATATCCAATGTCAAAAACACCATAAAATATCTAGACAAAACAAAAATCGATACTCATCAATCCATGTTTGATGGTCGTTACTATGATGCATTTCTGCTAGCATGAGGGCCATAAACAAAAACAATCATAGTAGCAAACTCTACATATCCATTGATAACGTTGACTTGCCAAATTTGCTATCAGTGTGCCATTGATGGTTATCGTTTACTAGTGTAGATGCCGATATTATAATAAGCTTGCGACATTTAGTGTCGTTTTATACTATCATTCATATTTACAATGAAATAACCTCATTGTGGTTTTTAAATTGGCCTTTACAACCTGTATCTAAATAACACTTTCTATTGACGGGATTACTTAATATTATGCCATTGCGTCCCATTGATGCCATTTTTGTCCATCCAAAACAACGCTTATACGTCGTGTATTATCGCGGTGAGTTGTGGCAACTGCCGCGTATGAAAATTGATGATAGATCATGGCAAAACAGACGACCCTATACGAATGATAGTAGCTCACTTTATTTGAGCATCCATCAAGCTATCAGCGACCCTATCCTTGCGCAGAAATTGAGAACGCTAGATCTACCTGTAGCAGTACGTGGTAGCACGTTGCCGCGTTTTAAAGCATGGTGGGAGGCACATGGGTTTAGATGGTTAAAAGACAGATTGTTAACTGGTGAATCGCCGTTAGCAGCGCATCAAACTACTACGCCTGCCAAGGTATTAAACAACCAACCTGATTCTCTAATAAATCGCCAAACCAATGGTCATACTGATGAAAGTGGTGAAGTTAATGAAGAACAAGTATCTCCCCCTTCTGCAAATACGGATATTTTTGCAGACATGTTGGCTGAATTAACCGATGAAGTACTAGAACAAAAGCTTTAAAAGCTAGATACTACCCTGTATATAAACGTTGTTATGAATCAACTAATAATAAAAGAGCAGTAATATATGAAAGACTACAAACTACTGCTGGCTGGGCTAATCTTGCTACTGCTCACAATCTTTATCGCGGTCTTCATTTGGTTGTGGACCAGTAATCGCAAAAACACAGACCCATTGCCAATCATGGCAAGTGAAAGTGAAGCAGACTCTAGTACGAAAGGTGATGAATCAAGAGAGATTGCTGACAGTGTTTTATACATTCGAGCAGAGGAGAAGTTACAGATACCTTTGGACGATATCATTGTGAGTTTTGAATCTCGTTATCCGCACGTACAAGTGTTAGCGAGCTATGTCTTCTCTAACGACCTTCTTACAGTACCAAGTAGTGGTTCTACCAAAGACAAACTCTTTGTCTTTGATACAGATATGATTATTACCAATGACGATAGCCTATCTACAGAACGAGTATCACTCCTACAGTCAGAATTGCAACAGGCACAAGATAGAAATGGTCAAAGTCAGAAAAGTACTGAGGCCAGTGATATAAGTAATGCATCTGATAAAAATAGTGATAATAGTACGCATGATAAAGATAAAAAGATACACACTCTAAACCCCTTTAACTATGCGCTAAAAGATGAACAGGCGCTTGAAGGTGTCATCCTGACAGACGATACAACTGCTATTAACTTCCGTAATTTTTTACTATCGAGCACAGGTCAAGATATACTAAAAAAATATGATTATGAGAACATTAGTGGTTATAAGAACAGTGTAAATGACTTATTTAAACCAACCTCACAGGCAAAAAATGCATCAGGTGATCATGCTGTAGATGTCACTGACGCGCTTAGCAATGGTGAGTAAAGATAAATTGTCTCTATTTGTCTTTTGTTGATTGCTTTTATGACTGCTTTTTTCTACAATGTCACTCCATAATGCGCCTATAGCTCAACAGGATAGAGCAGTTGCCTCCTAAGCGATCGATCCGAGTTCGAGTCTTGGTGGGCGCACCAATCATTGTATTTAGACATAACCTCCCATTACCTCAAACCCTTTAAACACTTATCATACCTATTTATCTGTCTTTATTAAACACTTGTCATTACCTACTAGCACCTCTAGAATGTTGTTAAATGAGTTGTTAAATAATATACAACGTCATTTTCTGTTGTTAATTATGCAGTGAGGTTGTTGTTAAACCTCTCGACACCTTGGGGTATAAGCTATGACGAGAAGACAAGACTACCGATTAACTGACGCTGGCGTGAAAGCAATCGCCAAACAATCCACGCCTGTCAAAGTTACACGCCATGGTGATGGCAACAATTTATATCTGATACAACATCCAAATGGCTCACTATTTTGGCAGATGACTTATCGCTATCAATCCGATAAAGATCTTAAACCCAAGCAAAAAACTTACCAGATTGGCATTTATAAGCCTGCCAAACAAACTATTGATTCTGCCTTTAAACCAGAAGTCTCACTAAAAGAGGCTCGGCTGGCACGTGATAAAGCTCAGGCGCTACTCAGTGATGGCGTTGATCCAACTGAACATAAAAACTATGAAAAGAATAACTTTGAGCAAAAAGACTTATTTAGAGTTATCGCTAAGAGCTATATTAACGAAAGATCTAGTACCACACCTAAGAACGTTCAAAAACTACATAACTATCTAGATAAGCATATTGCACCGCATATAGGCGACTACCCTATTGCCTCTATAACGGCTCAAGACGTTATCAAAACTGGATTAGCAATCCAAACCTATTTTGAAGAGCGGGGGAAGTGGACAACTGATACTTCACACAAGTGTGTTGCCCTCATTAGCTCAGTTTTTGAGTATGCTATTAATACACTAGGGTACGATATCATCAACATTGCTTATGGTCGCAACAAAGCATTAAGACCTCATAAAGCTGAGCGTATGAAAGCGATTGAGCAGCACCAATTCCCTGAGCTACTACGCAATATTGATCAATACGGTGCAGATAATCCAAACGCGCATCAACAGACTATCGCTGGCATGCAGCTGATGACGCTGTGCTTTGTTAGAACAAAAGAACTAAGATTTTTTGAATGGTCAGAGATTGATTATCATAAAAATGTTTGGCGTATCCCAGCGCATAAGATGAAAATGCGTCAAGATCATATTATCCCCTTGTCACCACAGGCAATGGCTATTATCGAGCGTATGCGGCCTTTGACAGAAAAAACGGGTTACGTATTTTATAACTTTGAGCGTAGCAAACCGTACAGCGATGTATGGTTCAATCAAGCATTAAAGCGGATGGGATACACTGGTGACCCCTATCCTAAAATGACTGGCCATGGATTTAGGCAGCTTGCCAGCACTGGACTATACGAGTTGCAGTTTAGTCAAAACCTTATAGAAATACAGTTGGCTCACCTTGAGCAGTCCAGTGTCAAAAAGCGTTATGACTTATCAGCACATCTAGCAGAACGGCAGATGATGATGAATCAATGGGCAAATCATCTAGACGACCTGCGAGCTGGTAAGGCAGTGAGCTTCGACTTGCTTACACCAGATGAAGTCAAGAAAGAAATGGATAGTCGTAATGAGCAAGCTACTGATATAGCGCTACATGATAAAGATGTTTTAATAAAAAGCTTACAAGCTCAGGGTGTGTCGCCTGATCTATTAGCACAGCTCGTTAGTCAGATGAAATAGTTACAACTCAGATTTTCTTGTAAACCAGCAATTATTATGGAATTGAATGCAAGACTGGGTCTAATTATCTAGGCTTTAGTTGCTTTATATACATTCAGAACATTTTTCCTTTTATTAATTAACATATATTTTGAGATATAATTTATGGGTATTTTAGATAGTTTAAGATTAGAAGAAGACGAAAAATATATATTAGCAACTGAAAACTTGCAGGCTCTAGCAAATAAACATCAGAGTAGCATACATTCTACCGCAGTATATATTCTGATTAATTACTCTTCTATTTTGAAAACTTATATTGACGATAACATTCATGGTTATAACCATGTTTATGTTAAGGAAGATGGCATTTACAGAAACTTAGCAGAAAAGGATAAAGAAGCTGAAGCTCAGGATTACCTTAATTTTTATCAGAACGCGGCACGAATGCATAGAGATGAAAGAACAGTATCAAGTGAATTCAAAGAAAAGTATCAAAATTTATACTTACTTAGAGAGCTTCCTCTACCTTCAAACTCTAACCCTCAGCAGGAAGAACAGCAGGGAGATAGCTTACTAGTTCTAGGTGTAGTTATGAACTCTATAAAGGATATTGCTGGAGACAGATATACCCAGGAGCTACTTATTGACACTATTCTAGATAAATATAAAATCCGTGGATTATCAAAAAGCACACTGAGCAAAAAATTTTCTGAAGCAAAAAAATATGCTAAAACTTTAGTTAAAACAGAATCTTAGATTAAATGTTTTTTCTATAGAAAAAAACATTTTTTCTATAGAAATGACTTAATGTATCACTTTACCTAATATTACTTCGTAGCACTCAGCCAAACTTGGCATAACCAACCGTGCTATGGAGTAATAACATGAAACTAAAAAATAGATATTTGCGAATGTCAGATCTCGCAAACCAACCTGAGCGTCCAGCTCGCAACTATGCCACTGAATCAGGTCAGCAACGTATCATTACAGCTAGACCGGCATCACGCGGCATCACTGGGTTTTCTGCTAAACATATTTATCACCTCATAAATGAAGGTAAGTTTCCTGCCCCAATAAAAATCGGACGCGCCAGTCTTTGGCGTGTGTCCGACATTAATGCCTGGCTTGATAGTCATATTTCTTCATCTAATGAGGAAGAGGCATAATCATGAATAAAAACACTCACACCTCCCCTCCTAATCTTGTTGCTGAGCCATCAGCTAACATAATAAAAAAGCCAAGCATCCTGCAAGATGCTCAGCTTTCAGAAATTACTAGAGATGACATAGACCAGCCATCATTAGATATTTTATCACAAAATGTGCCAAAAATTAGCTCATATGATGCGCAAACTATTATCAATGAGATGGCTAGATTACCTGAGCTAAATTATCAGCTAGCAAGAATTGATACGGCCAAGTTTTTAAATGTAACATTAAAAGCATTTGATCAATTAGTGAAAAGTGCCAGAAACGAATTGGACGCTGAAAAAGCTCAAAGCTTAGTAGTTGATACTGAGCCATACGCAGAACCAGTAGATGGCGCTTTATTAGCTAATCGAATTTATCAGACACTGGACGAGCATGTCGCCTGTACTGATGCAGTTAAAATCGCTGCTACATTATGGGTTATATTAACCTGGATCATATCAGCAAGTCATTTTTTGCCTATTGCTTGGATAAATGCGCCTGAGAGGCGCTGCGGTAAAAGTACGCTTTTAACATTAATGAGCCGTATGAGTAAACGGTCATTGTCAACGTCCAACATTACAGGGTCGGCTCTATTTCGCTCAATTGAGAGTTTCAAGCCGACTTTGTTCATTGATGAAATTGACACATTTATCAATGATAATGAAGGCATTCGAGGTGTACTAAATGCAGGGCATAGTCGTGATAATCCATATATCATACGCTGTGTCGGTGATGATAATGAGCCTGTATTATTTAATGTATACGGCGCTAAAGCTATCTCTGGTATCGGTAAAATTCCAGACACGTTAATAGATCGATCAATACCGCTCACGCTACGACGTAAAATGAAAAATGAGTCAAAAAAACGAGTGCGTGATCTGCCTGTAGATACCACTAACAAAATCCAGTCACAGCTTGCTAGGTGGTCAGATGATAATTTGCAAGCAGTAAAAGATGCTAAGCCAGTGCTGCCTATTACGATCAACGATCGCGCGCAAGATAATTGGCAGATACTCTTTAAAATAGGTATGATATTGGGTGATGACTGGTTAGAAAAAACGCATAAATCATGCATGGATATATTAGGTAATGGTAGCGATGAGCCTAGCTTAAATGAACAGCTATTAGCGGATATTCAAACTGTTTTCAATCTACATGAAACCGATAGACTTTTAAGTAAGCATTTGCTAGCAGCATTGTGTAGAGATCCAGAGATGATCTGGTCAACTTTGAATCATGGCAAACCTATCACATTACCACAGATTTCGAAACGACTAAGTGGATTTCGTATTTCATCTAAGTGTATGAGAACCATTGACGTAAATGGCAAGGAAGTAAGAGGTCGAGGTTATGATATCAATGAATTCCAAGATGCTTTGTCACGTTATATATCGTAGCGTTTACCTCTATTTTCGATAATACAAGGTATCTAGGTATTTTCTAGAATATTGAAGCATGCGTTTCCCTTAAAGTCCGAGACCTGTCTAACACAGGTCTCGGACTTTTTTTATTTAACTATATTATTTTTCAAAAATAATGTTAAGACTTGCCTGCTCTTAAAAACTGTGTAATTCATTGACACAGCTAGCCACTGGTATAAACTGTATTTATATGTACTCTTTCGACACAACTAGGAGCTATTCGTCATGGACAGTGAAGTTTTGACTATCAAAGAAGTGGCCGAATACCTCAAGGTCAATGAGAGAACTATTTATCGATTGGCAGCTAGTAATGAGTTACCAGGATTTCGCGTAGGCAATGCTTGGCGTTTTAAACGCAGTGACCTCGATACTTGGGTGTTAAAGCAAACTGAGCAAGCCACGATCAAGGAATAGCTATGCATCAAGAAACTCAAAACTCATTACTTAATCAGCTTATTGATCAACTTAAAACGTCAAAAAAATCTGCAGATGACCTCTTTAGTGAACAGCAGGAGCTTTGGCATTTTTTAGGCTTTAATCAAGCCCAAGTAACACTATGGCTAGCCTCCTTGCCAGCACGTAACATATTAAACGAATCTAAATCAGCATATCAAACAACCTCCAATATCACAGAGCACTTAACTGCTCTACTGCGAAAGTCTGGTGGGCGCATGCTTCTCACACAGGTATTAAAGAAACTACCAGCTGGCACGACTACCACTGAGCAACAATTACGTAAACTGGCTGAACAAAACCACCAAATGAACGTCAAAGGACCATTTTTGGTACTTGATACTTAACATCCATCAAACAACCATCTGAACATTCAAATACCAAATCTTAGGAATTAAAATACCTCATGGCAAAAGACAATAAAATCGACAAACAAGCTCAACTAACTGACCTCTTTAATCATCTGGTTAAACAACATCGAAATTTCGATCAACCCGTATTAGAGCTATCATCACACGAGTTTGCCAAAGCAGGCTTAATACAGGGAATGGTAGAAGGCAATCTGACACCACCTGTTATGCTACTAGCGCTGGCAGAAGGTCATTGGGAAAATGCGGCTGATACGGCTAAGTTTGATGATTTAGCCTATACGCTACTTAGTGATACTGACAGCGATTGGCCGGTATTCGCTGTTATCAGCGATGGCACCAATAGCCGTATTCTGAGTTTATTTGGTTCTGATGGCTCTGATGGTACCCATGGTGTCGATGTTCTTCCCAGCTTAGAGGAATTAAACAGTTTCGATCGGTTAGAGCGTGATCCTACTTTTCGCTGGTCCATGCGTATCTATACGCACCTAATGCACCGCTTCGATGCGTTTCACGAAAACGTCTATCGCGTTACTAAAGATAAAGTTAATGATAAAAACGATATTATTGAAGAAGTAGCCAAGCTGTTATTTTTAGAGAGCTTTCGTATTTATCACCCTGATATTCAGTTCACTGATAAACAGGGTAATAAACACCTATTTAGCTCTGTATTTAATTGGCAATATGTAAAAAAAGAAGGTGATAAAGCGGTCAACTTAATCAAAGATGCTTTTAATGAGTTTAAATCACATAAGGATTATATTGTCACCAGTGATGATGGCTCGCATAACGCTATTTTTTCGGAAGATACTCATTTGAGATTATCTGTACCAAAAAACTATGAAGATTTACTTGAAGCCTTACAAAATCTTGGTCCAGTCATTTATAACGATGGACGCATATCCAAAGAACAAGGTACCTTAGGCGATGTCTCTGGTGATTTATTAGGCCGAGTATTCGATGTATTCTTGCGTGCTAACTTTGAGTCCAAAGGCGGCCTAGGTGTCTACCTCACTCCTAATCCTGTCAAGCAAGCCATGTTAGAGATAGCCATCAACGATATCGCTAATGACGATGAGGCTATCGCCCGCTTATCTAATGGCGACTTCCGCTTCTGTGATCCAACCTGTGGCTCATTTGGCTTTGGCTCAGTGGCATTAAGTCAATTAGACCATCTTATCGATACCCAGCTTGGTGGATTAAATGATTATGAAAAAGAAGCACTAAAAGAGAAACTGCGTAATGAAGGCTTCACGGGTGCTGATGCTGCACCGCGTATGGTGATGCTGGCACGGGTCAACATGGCATTACAAGGCGCTCCAAAGGCTCAGATATTTTATACGGACAATTCACTAACCACCGCCGCGCTCAAGCCTAACAGCTTTGATCTCATCTGCACTAACCCGCCGTTTGGCACACCAAAATTCGCCAACAATAAAAATGCACAAGCGTCGAAAAAGACCTATGAAGCTGATATGGAGCAGATACTCGGTGGCTTTCGACCCACAGAACAGGTGACTGACAGTTATAACGCCTATTATGACCACCTAAAAATGCGTTGGGATGATACTGGTGACTTATACCTCGATGAAAACGGCAACCCTAAATGGGCAGGCTACCGTACCGACTTACGCCAAACTGGTGGTACTGATAAAAAACCAACTTACAGCCTAGCACCTTCTACTGATGGCTTAGCCCTTGGTAGTAAGCCTGATAAAAAAGGGAATTGGAAGCCAGTCGGTGCGAGCATTGACCCAGCTGTGCTATTTATAGACCGCTGCTTGCAACTACTTAAACCTGGTGGACGACTGATGATCGTGTTACCTGATGGCATATTATGTAACTCAGGTGACCGCTATGTGCGTGAGTACATCATGGGTAAGAAGGATGAGCAGTCTGGTGAGTTCGTCGGTGGTAAGGCCATCGTAAAAGCAGTGATATCACTACCTAGCGATTGTTTTAAATTATCAGGTACTGGTGCCAAGACTTCAATCATGTATTTACAAAAGCGTCGTGTCAGTCCTGATCAGCCCGAGCAGTTCTTACCTGAGCCACAGACTGATGTATTTATGGCAGTGGCTGAAACGCTAGGTTATTTAGTGAAGAACAATATCGAAGACTATAATGCTGGCGTGCCCAACGATTTGGATTTAATCGCCTCTGCTTATAAGCGGGGTGAATAATGTTTTATAGAAAAATATCCGTAGACAGTTTAAATACTAAAAGACTTGATTCTGATTTTTATCGTCCTGAATATTTGGTTATTGACGAAGTACTCTCTCACTTAAATTGCGTAAAGCTAGGTTCTATTGGGCATTTTTTTACAGGTCCGTTCGGCTCAAAACTTCCAAGCAGTTTATATGTTGAAGAAGGAATACCTTTATTCCGAGTTACTAATGTTGGTCAGTTTGAAGTTATAACAGAAAGCTTTGTGCACTTATCTCCCAAATCTCATGAAGAACTTAAAGCTTCGGAGGTTCTGCCTAGCGACCTACTTATTGTGAAAGCTAGTGTTGGTGAAAAAATATGTAAAGTTCCTGAATCATTGCCAAAAGCGAATATAACTCAACACATCATAGCTGTTAGACCTAAGAGTCATATAGATATTGATTATATATCCACATTTTTATTTAGTTATTATGGTGTAGGGCAGCTTCAGCGCTATTCTCTCGGTAGTATTATTCAATACTTAGGTGTTACAGATACAAAAAATGTAAATCTTTATTATCCACATTTGGTAGCCCAAAAATATATTGGAGATAAAGTTCGTCAGGCTGAGCAACTACGCGCTTGGGCTAAAGAGCTGGAATCAGAAATTGAACAAGTTTTGAATACAAGTGAGTATCTAGTAGCTTGTAACACACCTGACACCAAAATTAGTCACCCAACATTAAATGACTTATCTAATCGTCTTGATCCTAAATATTATGATAGTAAAGCAATTGCTGTAGAACGTTTTACTAAAAAATCCGGTACATTACTAGGCTCTCTGATTAAATCTATTGCCAACGGCTTTGAAGAGCGTAATTTTGTTAATGAAGGTGTACCCTATATTACAGTAACAGAAGTATCTTCAGGACGGTTAAATGTACAAGATGCTCCCCAAATTGGATCAGATATCAGCATACCTTCAAAAGCTATAATTCATGAGCGATGTGTATTAGTGGTAAGAACAGGCTCTATCGGTACAGCTATCAAAGTAAATATACTAGATAAGGGTTGTGTCATAAGTAGTCATCTTATTCGTTTAGAGTTTGAAGAAGAAGAAACAGCTGCAGCCGTCTCAGTCTTTCTTAACTCTACTGCCGGAAAAATACTTCTTCACAAGATTAGCTATGGCGCTGTACAGCCTCAGATTGGTCAAGAAGAGCTACTTGCATTATACATCCCAGATTATGTTCTAAATAAAAAAACAACTTGTTTAACTCTACTAGAAAATTATGAGCTTACTACTAGAGCGTCAAAATCGCTCATAAGAACAGCCAAAACCCTAGTCGAAGCGCTAATCGAAGGCCAACTAACTGAAGAGCAACTGATTAAAGCCCAGCAAGCGCTAGAAGATGGCGATAATACATTAGATAAAGCTATATTAAGCAAACTCAGTAACGAAGGTTATGCTATAGAGGGTGCTACGCCACTATTCAGTGATATAGATGAGCTGTATCGTTTGCTGGCGAGCGCCACTGCTGCTGATAGTGAGGACTAGCGATGACGGCCATCAGCGAAACCTCATTACTGCTACAAGCGCGACATGCCAGCACAACTTGTGCCCTACTTTGGCAACGAGGTGGTATAGCGGTCGAACAAGCTGTTGAGGTGTTCGCTGCCATACCACTTTTGCAAAACGGGCTGCTACAACCTATTAGCGACAATCAAGACCCAGACACGCCAATTGCATATACTTTGACCGCGCCACTATTGACGGCTTTTGGTACATTAAGCCAACTTGGTGAATGGCAACTGGCTCTCTTAGGCTTAAATCCAAGCTTTCGCGAACATTGGCTACGCTTGGCTGCTGCACGCTGCCGCGAAGCTGGTAATATGCGCGATCCACAGATGCTGATTAAAATCATTAGCCAACTGGGTAATGCCAGTGCATGGGTACTAGAAGAGCTGGAAGGCACTTCTAGGAATCCTCAGCTTTGTACTGGACCATTAAGTGATCTAGAGCATGAGCTGATCGGACATAGCCTGCACGATAATGCCGCCTTGCCAGCCCTACTTAGGATTTTAAGAGTCAGTTATCAGTTGGCTAGCTCTGCCGAGCGTAGCGCTCACGAAGCCGGCTCTAGACTAACCTCTCTAACGCCCATTGATCCTAGCGCTAAAGCCCTTGATAAAAACTGGTGTGCAAGACGATTATTAGCACTACCTTATTCGCTATTAAATCAAACTAAACCTCATGCATCGTGGATACTCACTGAACGAGGTTCAAGTAGTGACACCTCATCACATTTAACCCGGTTCACCCAGCAACCTTGGTTGTTCCTTCTAAGCTTACTCGTATTTGTACAGGATGCTTGGGCAGCTGAACAACGTGATAGCTTGCTACTTACATTACCCAGTAACCAAAATGCCTTTTCGCCAACAGAAATCAGTGTGGTCGTGCAAGGCGTAGAAGGCGATGAAGTCAATGTTGGAAATTTGGCAGCATTTTTACTAGCACTGCTTAATAACCTAAATATCTCGATATATCCGCAAGTACCAGATACTCATGACCTCAACCGAGCATTAGCGCCGTTAGTTGCAAACCTACTAAGCCATCAGATTTGGCAGTTTAAGGAAGGTGGACGTAATGAAGCAGGACTTTATAGCATTAACCCAGACTTTGGTGATGCTTGCTATAGCTTGCCACTAGCACCTATTTTTGGCTATAGAAGCGCGCGCTTACAACAAGCTATGAAACAAACGGCACGAGACATACGAGCAGCGAAGCTTATTAACATTCAAGGAAGTGGACTATGAATTTTGAACTAGATGATCAATCAGTTGCCACGCTTGCCAAGCAACATCGCTGGGCGGCTACTGGTGTTTCTGACTATCCACCGAGTGATCCGTTAGTAGGCCAAAGCCGATTTTTTAAGCGCTTTCAAACCTTTTTACACACCGTAGACCATGAAGAAGACCGTTTTGCCCATGTTTTTGCGATAGAGGCTGAATGGGGCCGCGGTAAATCGCGCTTGGGCCATGAGCTGGTAGCACAAATAAATGACTGTTCTAGAGGTTGGTTTGTACGTGATAAAAATGGCAGTCTACATGATCAGCAGCTTTTCGACTCACAAGCGCAAGATAAATATTTAGCGCTGTATATTCGCTACTCTCAAGCTGCCTCTGACTATCAAAATTCTGATAACTGGTTTGCCTTTGGCTTGTATCAGGCATTATTGCCTTTGGCAACGCAGAAATTCGATGGCTCAATTCAAAGTGAAATTGCCAAGCAAGCCTATGAGCGTTTAATGCCACTTGGCTTCACAGCGCAAAATTTAGCGGATGCGTTAGAGCTTAGTGCCGACCACAGTGAAGAGGATTTATACACCGATCCGACATTGGTAGTAAATCTTGTTCAATCCGCATATAAAGTATTAGAGCGCTTTGGTATATCTTATGTACTCGTAGTATTAGACGAGCTGGAAACTGTAGCTGAAGCTGCCACCTTTGGACTAGAAGATGATGATAGTAAACGCTTAGACGGTCAGGCTATTCGCTTAATTGGTAAAGCAATCAAGGAAGAGGACCCTCGTCGTAAGCTCCATTGGCTGCGTTATGTGGCGCTATGCTCACCCCTACTTGGGCAACAACTTCGGGAGATTCAATCCGTCGCGCGTCGTTTTGAGTTGGTTGAATTAGAGCATAACGCCTTTGCCGATGTTTCTGACTACGTAGCAAGCCTAGATAAAGACGAAAAGCTGGCATATAAATACCCTACTGGCTTGGTAGAAGCAGCTTATGCGATGAGCGGCGCAAACTTTGGCTGGTTTAACGTCATCATGGCTAACGTTGATGCTGTTTTATATCACTATCAGCAAGCGGACCGACAACTAAATGATATTGGAGAACTATTTGAAGCAGTACTTGCAGGTTCTGGTCGGGTGGCCAAACATGTATTAGATAAAGGTGCTATTGAGGGCATTCAAACTCGTGATCAAACATTATTAGCTGAATGTAAAAACTTACTCTATGGTCAGTTACCCGCTCGAATCAATCAAATAGCAAACGCTCAAGACTTATTAGCGCTTAAAAACGAAGATGAAGAGCCTATTGCCGCTCTTTACCGCAAGTTAAGTCTAGAACGCTGGCAATGTCGAAAAGCTCTAGAAGAAGCCAAATTCCGACGTGAAGGTGAGGAGTGGTACTATCCCGCTGTCGAACAAGCTCTTAGCTTAGATACTTTGCTCGATAATATATCTACTTTTTCTATCAAAGAGCAGGTCCAAAGCGAAGACAAACATGCCGTGTTATTACCGTTGTCCAAAGGTGAGTTTAAGCACTTACTGAGCTTACTATATGATCATCCAGCGATTGAATTTGCCGCCGATGCTCTATGGCAAAAACTGGTCGGTGAAGCGACCGAGCTTGATACACATGAAGCTACCCACATCGGACCCAGCGTTGCGATGCTATTACGACTGGACTTGCGCTACCGCAGCGTGCAACAAAACTCGCTTATTTTCAAAGACCCTAGTATGGGTGATGGTCACAAAAAAGCCATGGCTGAGCTTTTACAGGACAGTAATCACAAGCCCATTCTAAAATCTTTGGCTCGTTTGACAGGCTTTATCCGTTTATTAGACAACAACTGGAAATACGATCAAACCCTACTAAGTAATAGTGCTGGTAGTAATGGTCAGCCTTTAGTACTGCTTAGCGAACCACGAGGCGGATTGTTTACACTAGATGGTTTCAAACTACATCCTGATGGTAAGGTGTTACTTGCATGGATAAGCAACAAAACCGAGTTGGACCAATTGCACGACTTTGCATCTGATTACGCACGCAAAAATGGTCGCACACCTGTGTTGGCATTAACGGCTTCTGCTCACTTAATGGAACAATACAGCCGTTTAGAGAATGATTCTCTACTGCGTGATGCGGTACTACTACACTATGTGAATTCCAGCGAAACAGATCAGTTAGAGCGTATAGGCTTGAGCTTAGCGTTGTGCGAAAAACACAGCATCACTTTAAACACTGAAAGCTTTACAGCAAAATTTAGGAATAAGCTAAATGCTCTAACGACATTTGCAACCAATGCTATTCAAAAATGGCGTCATCGTTTGCATGAGCGGGGTTTAATTGCTTGGCCATTTAAAGCGGATGGCAAGCTATCAACGAATGATCGTAACTTATTATTTAAAGGCTGGTATACCTTAGCCATCGGCTATCCCAACCTTAACGGTCTGATGGACTTACAACGTGAACATGGTGTTGCATCGGAAGAGCTCGGGAGCTTACTAGACAAATTAAAAGTTCCTGGTAGCTTTATATCTAAAGGCTTTACTGCTGATGAACATGCAGGTCTTTTTACTGAGCTTAATAATCCGCAGCGTAGTCAGGCGCAAATTCCACTGTTTTTATCTCGTATCGCACATCCTAATAAACAATGGAATTGGAAATTCGAATCTTTCAAACAGAAATTTTATTTTGGCTATATTTGTGATACCAATAATACAGCGAAGAGCGTATTCGATGAGTGGATGTGGTGGTGTGGTGAACTAAACCTTCTAACTTTGGAAAACCCTAACGATAGACAAGCTTTATGGCAAAACTATCCAAGATCCCGATTAGATAATGCGATTATCGAAGCTAATAACTGGTTTAATGACGATAGCATCGATGGGTACAAAGCCAAAGTTGAGGTGATGAGCCGAGTCTATGGTCAAGGTCGTATAGACGATATATTTGCACCTATTGGTCGAAACTCATTAGGTTACGCTACCGTGGAAGCCAAAGAGCAACTTGAGAAAGCTCGCCAGCTTTTTATAGACCTGAAACAAAAAGAAGAGCAATTACAGGATATCTCTCACCTCAGTGATACAGGTGTACTTGCTGGTCTAATCGCTAAACGAGCTAATGTATTAGCACTAGTAGCAAAAGTAAAACCTATACAATGCTCTGAAATAAACTTAAAGAGCTCACATGACTTAAACTTAGAGGATAAGACTACCTCATTATTCCAGCGTGTCGAACAAGCCTGTTTGTTTGCGGAGTTCGTTGAAGATAGTGCTGAAAAAATCAATGGACGTTTAATCGACTTAATCGCAGACATTGAAAACGATGTCTCTACTCTAAACAATTTTCCAAAAACCCTTTATACCAATTCTTTACGTACCATAGGCCATATCCTTGATGGAGCCTTGAAAGAAGATAATACGAGTGCCACAGGTAAAAGAGAGCAGCAAGCTGGTAGCGATACACTGTTACATTATTTAAGAAAACTCGATTTATCTCATTCACAGGAGAAATTGAATGCGTTAGCATTTGAGGTCGGATTGAACCTACAAAGCGAACAACAACTACCTCTTGCTGATATTCAAGGTTATATTCTGACGAGTTACCGTGATTTTAAAACACGATTTGAAAAACTATTGGACAACTTGGCTGAACAGAAGACTCAAGCTGTTTGCCTCCACAGGCAGCTAGCAGATGCTCCTGCTTCTTACCCACATCCAGACGATATAGCCAAATTGCCTAAACTGATTAATAAACTACAGTTAATCGAAGACGCAATAGAGGACTTGCCTTCTGATGCTGAACAAAAACGTCAGCTCATACAAGCCAGCCTTCGTAATGGTCAGTTTACTGCCCTTCGAGATTTGCCAGATGAGCTATTAAAGCCTGCTCGTGGTCAAATCGCCCCCATACATGGCGATCTAATAAAGATCAGTCAACATTTAAATCAAATGAAAGATAACTCTATTAAAGAGGTTAATGCCTGGCTACCCATGCTAAAGCCTTTATTCATCTCTCAGCAGCACTCTAGCCCTCATCCTACTGTATTGAATCTCTCAGACATGAAAGAGCTTATGGTGAGCGAGGTGCTACTAACATGTGATAGAACATTGCATGACTGGAAAGAAATAGCTAATAAAGCACTTAGTGGGACTGGACTGTCTTTAGATGAGTGGCAACGTATCTATGAGTTCATTAATCAGAATGAAGAGCCAAAGCTGAACATTCAGCAACAACAAATATTGGTAGATAAAGGCATCCTAAAAATGCGTTTAACTTTTGCAGAAAGCTTGGGGGCTTAGTGACAATATATATATCAGCTAAACTGGGTAGTAATCGCAAAGGGCGTTTTTTGCATAGTATTGTACAAGCGCAGCCATTGACGAGTGACTGGCAATCCAACCCACCCCAACAAGGTTTACTACTGGTGCAAGGTGATGAGTTAAACCAAGTAGAAGATTGGCGAACCTTGTATCATTGGTCAATGCAAACTGGTTGCGCAGCATTAGTAGTGGATCCGTTAACCAGTAAAACTGACTGCTGGCAAGCACCTGAACTTGAAATTGATTGGCATCTGGCAGCCGCTTCAAATATTATCGATGCTAATACTGATGGCCTAACAAAATTACTAGCCGATGAAATCACCCAAAAAATTATAGGTTTTAGTGGCAGCTCGAACGCAACCCTTCATCAGATAGCTGATGTAATTCATACGCGATATATTCGTAAACACAGTAACAGTGGTCTATTTGCGATGACCACCTTACCCCTTTGGTCTCTAAACCTACTAGATCATAGCGATATATTATTGGATTGGCTAAATTGGCTAATTACTCATTCGGGAGATACGACTCTCTCTATAGTTGAAGTTAATAAGGCTGATTTTATTCCTGACAAAAAAGATGAGGTAGTATTACTCCTAATCTATGCCATCCCAGGTTTCGCAGCGAAAGAGATTTGTCAGCATCAAGCGGTTAAAATGTTATTTGATACCTCTACCCTAGCGATTGATCAACGCTGGCTAGATCTATGCCAATACGGCTTTATTAGTGAAAATAGACTAACTGAAAAAGGGTCTAATGTACTCATGAATTCTGACTATTGGGCTTATGCTGAGCTATTATGCGAACAGTTAAGAACAGGGACGCAATAATGAAAAATATGAATTTAGCACAGTCTTTAGCGATAGATAGCCAGTTACGTCTGCCAGGAAGTGCTGGTAGATTGCTTAAGCAAATTAGAGACATTGAGCAAGTGGCTCCATTGTTTCGTGATGCTGGATTGGTTAAAGCAGTACCAAAGTCAACTGTGGTTAATCTCCGAGTATCAGGCATTGCAACTAAGTCTTGCATAGATAGAGCGCTTGGCGGATTTATTTATGCTAGTGCTGCTGTCCGCACGGACTTGCTGATTGAAGACAATAAAGTTAGCACACAAGGTAGCGACTCTGTTTCCGAACTCGATGATATTGATTTTGAAGCACAGCGTAAGCGTCTAGACTTGATAGAGATTCGTCAAGCTTATCAATTAGTGGAAAAACAACTACTAAATGGGGAGCCCTGTGATTTAATCTTACTAGATACTCCGCTATTTTTGGCAAGGGATATGGCACCACTCGATCGAAATATTCGCCATAAGCAAGAATATGAAAATACCTTACAAGCTATTGAGACATTTTGGCAAAAACACCGTGCAAAACTGTTTCCATGGAACCAAAAAGGTGTAGTTCTTGCCAGCATATTAGCCGAGCGCTTTAGCGCTATCGTCAGTATTGCCAAACAAGATTTACGTTCAGAAAAAGGTCGTCAACAAATACTTCTAAGTGACGGGTTCTCTGAAGAGCGTATGATGAACTTAGCTGATTTAGATGAAAGCCTAGCTGGAGTTGGCGATCTGCGCTTCATCAATGGGGTTTTAGGAAATTATTCACGTACTATTGCGTTTCGTTTATCTGAAAAAGAAAATCGTATAGAGCCAAGTATGGAAGTTCAACAAGGCTTAATTGGTTTTCATTATCGCAGTGCTCGTGGTGGCCAAATAAAGATGGTACAGCTTGCTGGCGACGAGCCAGACTGGGAAACGACAGGCCTAGACTTAGTAGCAGCTCGCTTAATGGTGCTTGATATGCAAAGCAAGGCTAATGCTATGCCACTACCTCAGCTTTTAGGTTATCAGCAACTGGGGGTTTTGCCCAAATTTACTAAGTTTTATCGCCAAAGCTTACATGGTGCACTTAAAAACAATGATATTGAAACTCGCTGGTTGTCTGGCTTAGATGAGGAATTAAATAATGGTATATAAGGTTTTGGGAAAACTCGTTGGTAATACAGGTGACGCAAACCAATTAACTATGGTCGTGCAAGACTCTTTTGCTGTTCGACGCGGTGAATTTGTCCGTATTATGCATCAAGAAAGAAAAGATGAAGGCGAAGTAGCAGTATTAGGGAGAATAACTAAAATTAATCGTAGCAATATGCTTTACAACGCTGGGTTTGGTGATGGTGTTACTGAGTTAGAACTACTACCAAGTGCAAACGTTACTGGCGAGAATATGTTCGCACAAGTTGAGTTAGTCGGATATCGAGATCCTATTTCACGACAAATAAAAATACCACGTAGACCTTTAAATCCCGGAACTGCTGTAGAAACCGTTGATTTTCAGTTTTTAAGTGATTTTTACGAATTTAATGAGCATACAAGCCTACACCTTGGTAATTTGGTTGGGTACGACAAGGGCGAAAATACAGTTCCAGTATTTATCGATGTGAACAAGTTAGTGACTGAGCATATGGCAGTATTAGCTATGACAGGTTCAGGGAAGTCATACACAGTAGGTAGAATTATTGAACGCTTGGTAACTCTCAATAACGGTACAGTCGTAGTGTTTGATCCTCATGGCGAATACGGTAAAGCACTTGCTGGTGGTAACTTACAGTTTGCAGATAACTTAGAGATTAGTGAAGATACGCGTGATAAAGAAACCCTACCGATCATAAAACAAACTTTTGAAAAACTTCAAGCTGCCGGTGCTGGCATTCAAATCTATACACCGCAAAATGAGGAGTTCAAACACAAATATGCTAGTAAGAACATTCCTTTAGCTTTGCAGTTTGATCATTTTGAGATGGATGATATCGCTGAAATCCTTCCAGGACTCACTGAACCACAGCAACGTGTCTTAGACGTTGCTATTCGTTACTGGCGCTATACCGATAAGACTGAACCACGAGACATTAACCGCTTGAGACATTTTTTAGGTGATGGACTTGAAGAGTTAAAAGAATGGAGTGATTTATCTGAAGCAGAAGCAAAGGCACTCTCTGGTAGAAGTGCTGCAGTTGCTTCTATGAAGCTATCTAGAGTTCTTAATGAGGGCAAAAGCTTTTATAGTGCTGCTATGTCAGAGCCCACTGACATATACAAAATGATTGGTCGTCCTAACAACCAACAAGGACGCTTAGTTGTTGTAGACTTGCAAGGTCTCAGCGATACAGCAAAACAAGTCGTTTGTGCTCTATTATCCAGTGAAATCCTTAAAGCGGCTTCAAGTAAAACAGATCCACTTCGTCCTTGCTTTATCATCTATGAAGAGGGCCACAGCTTTGCACCTGCAGGCGGTAAAGCTGTTAGTCATCGCATTATTAAAAAAATCGCCGGGGAAGGACGTAAATTTGGTGTGGGATTTGGCATTGTTAGCCAACGACCATCTAAACTAGATCCTGACGTAACCTCACAATGTAACACTCTAATTACTATGCGACTAAAGAATCCAGACGATCAACGCTTTATTGCTAAGGCCTCAGATATGATAAGTAAAGCTGACCTTGATGAGTTACCAAGTCTATCTACTGGTGAAGCATTAGTATGCGGACGTTCAATCCCTGCGCCCCTATTAGTTAAAGTTGGTAGTAAAGCTCTCATTCATGGTGGTGAATCGCCAGAGGTATTACGTGTTTGGGGCTCATTTAATGGCTAATATGACTTTGCCCAACTTTGAGTGGGTATCAAACAACTTTCCATTATTAACCAGTGCAAAACTTATAGATCAAGATGTTCTAGTACATAGCTTAGGTTGTAGTGTTTGGAATACCTTCGGTCATGATCAAGGTTACATGGCAGTTGTTGAATGTCCAGCGCCTGGGACTTCTGGTGCAGATATACGCTCAGATTCAGGATGGTTTGAGATGCACACAACAAAACCGCTGTGCTTAATTGAATTTGAGCGATACGATGGGTCAAAACCTAGTCAGCTTAAGCTAGAAGAGAAATTAAAAAATCTACTTGAATCAGCGCAGCGATGGCAGCACTCCCCAATACAACTTGTACTCAGTACTTGGAGCCAAGGATTGGTAAACGCACCTGATGTAAAAAGTCTAAAAAATATCTGTAAATATGGCTTTACCTCTTCAACTGGTAACCGTATTTCTGCTCATCATAATTTAGAAGTTACTCTTAGCAGGTTTATATTTATAAAAATCCTGTCAACAATAGCATTAGACCGAATTCACAATGAGGTGTTACTGTGAATATAAAGTCAGCACATTTCTTACCAGGCACAAATAAACGCTTGGGTGATAAATACTTACTTCTAGAATGTTTGGGTGATGGTAGTCATGGCTGGGTATGGCGCGCTGAGCGCTTACAAGATAATCAAATTGTTGCAGTTAAAATACCTAAAGATATGACACGTGAAGATAGAGAATTAGCTGAAGGAAAAGAGCTACTAGGGATTGAGGTGCATCCTAATATAGTACAGATATTTGATATGGGCCGAATCGAGAATGAATGGTTTTATATTGAAATGGAATACTTTCCCAGTCAAACATTGGCGCAAAAGTTAGATGACCATCAGAGAAATTTTGGTCAAACTTACGAGCGACTTTTCAGTATCTATCGGCAAGTACTTGACGCTGTACACTACTTGGCTAATCTATCAGTGCCAATCTCTCATGGTGACATCAAACCACATAATATTTTGGTGGGCGAACAAGATTTAGTGAAGCTCACAGATTTCGGTAGCTCAGCTTTACCTGATGAAATTTACGTTCGCTCTAGGGAAAATGGCGGCACCGTGCTTTATTCAGCACCTGAGTTCTCTAATGTGGATAGCCGGAGAGGTAGCTTGGAAGAGTTGCTACTGGGAGATATCTATAGTCTAGGAGTACTACTGTACCAACTAATTACAGGGCAACTACCACATAATACGCCGGCACAAGTTCAACGCCATGCACCTTTTAGGCGACCTACAGAAATTAATAACTTTATTCACTCAGACTTAGAGCAAGTAGTGCTGACTTGCCTTCAAAAACAACCTAGACATAGGTATCAGTCAGTATCGCTATTAGTTGAAGCATTTGATAGTGCCGTTGAGAAACAACTTAAATCAATAACTATCAACCCTATATATCAAAGTAAGCCTGAGCAAGATTGGTCTAGTGCAGTAATAGCTGCCATGTCTGAGCAAGCCTATCAAAAAGCCGCTCTACTCTCTGCCCAAGAGTACAATCGTAGTAAAGATCTACAAGCATTACACCAACAACTCATTGCACTATATAGAGCGAACCGCTTGTTTGAGTTTGAAAAGATTGTTGAAGAGAACAGAGCAGTTTTGTTAGAGGGCGAATTGCAGCATCCATTAGATCTATTCGAATTAATCATTAAAGCAAATCTACAAATTCGTGATATTAATCAGGCTAAATATTGGCTATTAAAGCGGAAGCAAGCTGCAGAAGAAAACACTACTACAATGTATCTCGAATCCTCAATACTTGGTCTCGAAGCTAAGTATCCAGAAGCAAGAGCCCTCTTGGAAAAAGTGAATCAAAAGACGCCAATGAAATTTAAAGTGCTTTGCCAATTAATACTAGTTTGCGAGCAAATGCGTGATTACTCAGGTGCAGTAGCCTACTTAAAAGCTGCATTACGTTTAGCTCCATTAGACGCTAATATGATAAGTAAAAAAGCCTTATACACAAAATTAGGTGTCATGTGACTGATTAATTTTAAAAAGGCATTTTCAAGGGTTTTTGACTGTTTAAGGTAGGCTAGCCAACTTCACTTAATAGGACATCATATAACTATCCATTAAAGAGCTATTAACTTTCATAAAATTCGCATTATTATAAGCGTGACACCGGGACAGACCTTAAACAATATGGCTTTGCATCTATCCTTCATTCTAGTAGGCAACTATGTTGTCACGAATGTTAAATGCCTTTAAGCTATATAGAATAAGACTTGTCACGGTGTCACGCTAAAAACACCTGTCCTACACCACTCTATTATGGTCAAAGACTGGATGTCCTAAGAACATATGCAAAACGCTGATAGTAAAAACTAGGTAAAGTTCGTAAAATACTTTGAATAACTTGTTAATAATCATCTTATATACGGTGATAATATTTTTATGAAAACCCTATTTCAAGCATTGATCAAGTGCCAAAAAATTTATTATCAATGCCTTATGTTAAGCAAATAACCATTCAAAATATCGGGTTCAGTAAGGATGAATACAATGTAAATTATTATTCGATATTATTAACATACTGTATGCAGGTTCAGATTAATATTTATTCATAATGCAAGCTCTCACATGATCAGATAACTTTCGGCAGATAACAGGAAATAGTTGCCTATAATTTAAATATTTTCCCACTAAAATTGAACTAAATTTACGTAATACATGCTTTGTTTTAATTTCCCCATTTAAACTTGATTTAGTTTTACTCCTAACCTAAATAAGCCATTCATAACATGCTAGCAGATGCGTGAGGTAAGCGTTGTGATAATTAACTGCCATACTTAAATAGGTAGAGTGTTTTAGCCACCATACACCCCTCCTCCTTTTTTACCGTGACAGTGTGACAACCTTTATATCTTATAGTGTTCAGAGCAATATTATCTGTGACAGCTTCCTCGATCATACAAGTCGAAAATCAGCTTACAACCCTTTCAGCTTATGACTTGTCGCTCTGTCACCTTATTGATATGCTTATTAATGCTTATATGACCTATTTAAATGAGTCAGCTCGATGACGATTGCAAATTATATTAAGGAAAATAGTCGTTCAGAATTGTGAAAGGCTCTAGTTTTCAACTAATATCATAAGTAAGTAGCCCACGTATTTCAGAAGTCCTGAAGAAGCATAGTAGCTATCCGCCTTAGCCAAGTTTTTATCAGAATGTCTAAGTTTTCTTTGTACTACTCTGACTTCATAACCTTTGTAGTTTTCACGAGATCCAGTACGTATATTGCTGTCCAGCTTTAGCTCCTTTTTAAGATGACTAACCGTCTTCTCGCTATCCGCACGAATCTGCCAATACAAGCCATCAACGAGTCTAGTTCCTATACTTACGAACTGTTTTAGCATTATTAATTGTGATTCTTTTACCCCAAAATGCAGAGAGGATGTCTTCACATTATGTTTATTAGAGAATATTTCTACGAATACTGTTAACTGTTCAGGCTCTTCAATAGACATCTGGTAAACCCTATCAAGCAATTTGATAAGCAGCTCTTGATTCTTACGTCCTCTCGGTGCACCTAGCAGCAATTTATTATTTGTAAATACTTGCTCTGCCTTGTGATAGATACATTTTGCTTCCGTTATACTGATACCATGCCTTATAGCAACCTCTACTAGTTTTTCTTGCCTTTTTTCAACTTTTAGTTCTTGTATTTCTTCTAAAAATGCAATCACATCATGATATTTTGGATGGATTAAAATAGATTTTGCTTCTGATTTCTCTGTGTCTGTTATGTTTTCAGTTGTTTGCTGGCTAGATTCAGAGCCTTTCCTTTGTTCTACACTTTCAACAAACAAAGATGTTTTATGACCAGCTAACTTCTTTATAAGATACGGACGTAGCTTACTTAAGGCGACTAGCTTAGTTTTAGCGTCGTAGGCACTAGCATCCTCTCTATTTACTGCCTGGTAGTTTATCTTTGTGACTGCCTCTAGAACCGTTAATGGTAGGGTTAGTTTTGCTTCACTCATTTGCCAACCCGCCAGTAGGTGCGCTGTATGAATATAATGCTCAAATGTCGTATCAGGTGTTAGATGCCCAGCAAAGCTAGCCAGCCCAAACCATACTCCCTGATCTTGATTATATGCCAGAACCCCTTTGGATATGGCCGTGCAATGCGTAGCATCGTAATCTGTTAATAACTGCGCCAATGGTGACTGACTGAGCACAACCGCTAAATGGCTGATTGCCGTATGCCGCAGACTATGAAAAGTGAAATCATGATCACCAAGCAAGCGATCCCACATAACCTTCATCAAATTACTAAAAAACATATGAGGCAACGGCTGATCGCCTGATCCTTGTGAGAACAAGTAGCGTTGTTTTAGTCTGGTCTGATAGTGATATAAACTAAGGAACTGCTCTAATTCATCTGGTTTGAGTAGACAATCTATTGGTATCATTCGCTTGGCACTGCTGCTTTTTAGTCGTCGATAACGATTGGGTCTCAATAATACTTGAGGAAACTCAACTTTTTGGTTGAGGCTGTCAGTATAGATATCGGTCACATCAGAGACCTTTATACCAATCAATTCATTTATACGCATACCTGTACGATACGCCAAACTCAAGACGACTAAGCACAGTCGTTTCTGATCCGACTCTAAAGCTGATGATTTGAGATAATCTTTCATGGCATGATAAATACGCGGTGATACTATGTTTGCTTTAATCACTTGACGGTTATTACCCCATGGAAAATAGACATAGGGAGCGTCAAAGTGCGTACGCTGATAATCATGAAAAGCTTTCAGACGACCGTAGGTGAATTTCTGGCTGTCTTTTAAACGGTTAAGATGAGACAGCTTTTGACTAATCACATTATTATCGTTGTTGCTACTACTGAGCACGCCATCATCAAACTCTGATGACTTGCTCAGCACAGATACCCTGCGACCGTCCTTAACCTTACTTTGAATAATCTGCTCGTATATCTCTTCAAAATCCTCACTCTCCCACTGAGCAACGTCCTCATCAATCGTCAGCATCAGCCAATCGCGACCAATACAGCCGATATATTTACTGACCGTATTAAGCCGAATGCTATGATCACCAAGTAAAGACAGCGCCCAGCTCAGCAGACGCTGTACATTGGGCTGGCTAGCGTCTGTTTTTAATATTGTGATAGTGGAAATAGCGTCATTTTTGGTTAATTTAAGTGCCTCTTGAACTTCTTTAATCACATTTTTACTAAAGCTCGGGTAGGCTATGGTATTGCTCTTTTCTTGTGCTTTCTCTGATACTTGATAACTAGCATTAAACAGTTCAGACCACGTTAGTGGTACAGGATTTGACTTAATATCCTCTCGATTATAATGAATGAGCTTATCAGTCGGCAGTCCTGTGGTTTTGAGGTCACCCTGTTTAATCGCGGCAAGCGCCCCATCAATCTGGCTATCTTCCAATTGCTGCCAGTGATAGTTGGCATATTTGATGAGCAGTGAGTGCTGCGGGCGATCGATATCTTTATTGATGAGTTTAAGCGTTTTTGAGATATCGTTAATTACAGTATTAAATGGCTTTATTTTGGCCGTGTTTAACTCTTTATCTTTTAGAGCATATAAAAAACACAAGCTCATATCATCGGGAACATAATCAACAAAACGGAGTAAGCTTTCACTCTCATCAGCCGCGCAGCCATAATTATCGTCACATACCCTAAGCGGTATTATAGCCAAATATCCTACTCTGCTTTTTTCATCAATCGCTGGCATGTCAATTTTATACATACGGCGCTCACCAAACAGCCAATCGTATAGCGCTCTTAACACCTCAATATCATTAATACCGCCATACATGATGCTGCAATACAGCACCCCTTCAACCAAGTCGTTTACTGAGAAACGCCGTTTTCGTTGCCAAACCTCTATCATTGTCACACTACTGTCTGCCACAGCACGTCCATTCACAAACCAATCATAGTTAATGGTCAAGCGCTCACGAGTTGCCAGTATCGGTACCACAGGCTCATTAAGATATATCTGGTGAGTTTTATTATAATCACGAACAAACTCTAAAAACCCGCGCCGAGCCAATTGGAAGTTTTGAGCGGTATCGAACTTCTCCTCTAGCAACTGGTTAATTGCTTCATAATGATGCTGCAGCTCACAAGGCGGCTGCATGGAATTTTGATTGATATATTCTTCGATTAATTTTTTAGCATCACGCTTAACACTTTTTTTGGATTCTTCTCTATTAAGCTGTCGCAGTTTATGAGCGCTAATATTATCCATATAGACGAACCTCAATTTGTTTTAAGTGAAGATCTGTAGCAATCGCATCTAAATGAGGACTGAGCTGGTGCAGCTGATTGATAGAGCTTGATGACATCGTGTGCATAAATTCTTGATCAGGATGCTCATGACCGTAAAGCGCGCAAATCAGATAATCAGGCACGCGCCCTATGAGCATGGATCTCAGCTGATGACGCAGCCAATTGTCCTGATGACTAAAAAAGTTTTGCAACTGGTATCGGACGCGACTTGGCGTAATACTGGCAAAGCCTTTTGGATTTTTTTGGTAAATTTGAATAAGGGGTTGTTCTGATTGCAAGATGTCATTGATGGGATAAGGTTCTGTTGGACATAATGAATTATAGATAGCGGCAAATTGCTTAATATAAATAATGTAGTTTTGAATAGCCGTTATCAAAAACTTGCTAAGAGGAATGAGCCTGCCATCAGACTGCGCATGACGCTCTTCTTTGTCAGATACCCATAACATGCGCCGCTGAAAGTCAAACTGGTGTAGCAAGCCTGGTGCGTGCTTAACTGGGCGGATACCCGTTTGGATCATGACAATATGCCACAACCAAATACTATAGCTATTGAACTGCGCAATATAGCGATCCATGTGGGACTTTAGCTTGCCATTAAAGCTCTCGGCACTGACAGCCAGTTGATTAAAGAACTGCTGGCACATTGTGGTCTTTAGCACCATATCACTACCAATGTGGCTTCTATGCCCGTTCATCGGTACGCTACACTCATCTATTAAAAGTACTTTTTGCTCATCATTGCAATATTCAGTTATCAGCTCTACCGCTTTTATATAAGTTTGCTCTAGCTCTACCGTTTTAGTGCTAAGGTAATACAGCGAAGAGCTATGCCGTACATCAACACCTGTGATCAGATCAGCATATAAGGGCTTATTAAGCTCGTTTTTGATCAATATAAACAGGCCTGCTTCAATATACTGCGGACTCAGTGCTGGTAGGTTAAGCAGATCTTTAGCATAAGAGATAGCGTCTTTAACAGTATCGGATGAAACGGTAATTTTATCCTCAAGCATAACTTGTAAAGCTTCAGGAATTGCACGATAAAAGGTACTGCCATAGCTTTGTCTGTGGGCAAGCAGATGACTTCGAGTATTGGTCGTCACATCAATCGTGATGGCAATGCTACTAACTTTACGGACACGGTCATAGACGAAATACTTCCGTTGACTGCGACTGCATTGCCAATCAGCAATGATGCTATCGATACTAAGTCCACTTAATAGTGACAGTAGTAAGACGACATACCCAGTGCCACTTTCTTTATCAACACTCATAAAGCGCTGCCAAAGCGTGGCAAATAACATTTGGTATCCGGTAATGCTTAGCTGACGATGATTGGTTGGGAAATGAAATTGATTACGGCGGGCATGTTGATGGTTATTTTTCAATCGCCATTGCTGCAGCTCAGAGGATTTAGCAATTTGTGTGGCTGGCTTAAAGTCATTGTCTAGCAAAGGTACTTCGTTGTCATCAGCAATATTTTCAGCGATTGCCACGTTACTGTGCTTTTTTGATTGTTTCGTACCAAACACTATACTTTGTAGTGGCTCATTGTCAGTATCCACTAATGTCTTGATGACGGTTTGAGCCGACTTTACGCGTTTAGTACTCTCAGTATAAGTTTTGCCAACAAAGGTTTTATTATTAATTACCACCTCATAAGCCAGCCTGATTTGACCTATTTTACTACCAAGATATTGGTTCGCTGTTTTACCTGTTGCCTCTTTCTGTTTAACGCTTGCTTCATATTGTCTGATATAAGATAAGCATGAGGACAAGCTATCGCACTGATCGTGAATACTGATTAACTGGTCGAGAATCTCACACTGCGGATCAGAAGGTCTTAGCGCCATTCGAACCCGTACGCCAAGCTTATCTATTTTGGCAAAGTGCTTGTCATGGCGTGCTGTGATCATAAATATCACTTTTAAGTAGCCGCTCATAAACCGCCAAGCATTATTATTGATATCAACTTCGCCATATGCCTGATAAAAGATAATCAGTAGATAGCTGACCGCCCACTCTCCAGTTTTACCTTCCCGAATAATTTGTGTCATTACCTCAGTGCAGTCTATGCCAGTAAAGTCTGCAAAATTAGACTCTAGTGTTGAGGGCACTAAATCAATATCATCATCTGGTACTAAATTAATCACATCAATCACAAGCTGAGACATTTGTATGTGATGTGGTGAACCTACTGGGATAAGCTTATCAAACACTCGCCTGTCGGTCACATCATTAAATAATTTAGTGTGAACCATAAGAAGTTTCCATCCAACTCAGGTTTTTGGGCAGCCCCAGCATCGCATCATCATTGGCTAATTTACACTGCTGATACTCATAAGCACTTTGGCTGATACCAGCAAACCTACAATAATTGTCTACCGTCAGTCGCTCAATGTTCATGAGCTCGCAAATAATACTTTTTGGTGCACTAGAGCTTAAAGCCTTTAGAAACTCAGGATGATTAATTCCCCTTGAGAAGGCCAGCTCGACAACCTCACTCCAAGCTAAGCGCTTAATATCTCTCAGGCTTTCAGCAGCAACTAAGCAAGGCTGACGTGAATTGGTCTCTTCTATTAGAATTTCATCAAACCTTCTAAACTCATTAAAAAAATAATAAGTCTCGTTTTTATCATTTACCAATCGTAGCGGTGGGCGATAATAATCATCCAAGCCACCTATATTTATACCTCTCATTCTTGGCCTAAATTGATGCCATATCAACAATGCCTTTTGCGCATCTTGATGAACAACCAAATTATATTTACTGAAAGTTATAAACTTCTGAGTAGACTTTAGATGAATACTATTCATTTTAATATAGTTAATAGTGAATTATACTAATTATGATATGTTATAACTTATCGATTGTAAAGCCTTTAATATTGCTGTTATATTTTTATCTTTGGATAACTCAAATACTGATTCATAACCATTTTTTAGACAAAAAAAATACTCCCTAACCCATGATAAATAAAGGCTAAAGAGTATTTTAAAATTTCAATTTTAGTTGGGTGAGGAGGTTAACGTCTTATATCAGTCGACCTTCCTATCAAGCTTAGTTCTCTTCATTATCATCGGGAACATACTTTAAAACATCCCCTGGGGTGACTTTTAATACTTGGCACAACTTACTCAGGGTATCGAACTCTATGCGAGTTGTCTCATCGTTATAAATTCTATGAAGCGTTGACTTGCTGATGTCTGTCATCCTTACTAAATCTGCAACTCGCAATCTTCTTTCCGCTAAAAGCACTGGTAGATTACATGAAATCACAATAAAATCCTTATTGGTAAGTAAAAAATACTTGCCAGTGATTACTTTTCTGTTAAAATAATACTCGTTGGCAATAACTAAGTTTCCGTCAAAAACTATTTTGTGCTGACTAACGCTTTATTATGTCATAGACTCATCTTGCTGCTCAATAGCTGGCTAACTATGATGGGTGCGACTTGTTCGACAGATATAGTCACCATAAAAATGTGATACTAATCATAGTCATTCTGCCATTAAAAAGGAGTATGTTGTGGGCATCAAGATTGAATGGAGCATGACACAAAATGCTTGGGACAAACGGGTCTGTGAAGATTATTGGGCTTATAATCATAAAATCAGCTATGTAGATTATGTACGTATGCTCTGTCAAAAATACAATATTAGCTCGCAAACATTGTTTGAAACTATAAGCCAATGCTATGCTTGCTTAGATGATGTTTGCTGTGAATATTGTGGTAGCGCCTGTCCGATTGAAGTACCTGCTGATATCGCCTATATGCGGGCAAAAGAGAGTTGGTTTTGTGCAGTATGTGAGCATGCTATGTGGAGAAGTGACTTTATTAGCAAATAAACAATCAAATCTACTTTTGGCTAAAAAACTGATGTTTTTATCTGACATAATCAATACCTCTCACTCAAGACACTAACTCTATTCGTATTCATGGCGATTTGGTTTTCGTTAACCTTATCCCAGATAGTTTGCGAGTAATTGATTAGATCTCTATCGGTCAGATTTTCAGTATCGAATAGCTCATTTAACCTTGCGACTATTTTCGATAGCCAGTTCTCTTATTTATCCTTAGCATTGCCAGCTCTACCGCTACCAGTATTCAGCGGATAGAAACTATCCTCTTACAATTTTAAATCCTGTTGACGTAGCTTAGAAAAGCGGTATCGAGCCTCTCACGTAGCATAGGTTGCAAGTGGTGAGCATAAAGACTTAGCTTCTCTACATCCTTATTATCGTAATCGATAATCTGCGATATAAATTCATACTGACGGGTTTAATCATGGTGATCTTGCACTAGGTCGCTTCGGCGCATTAGCAACTATTTTAGTATTTATCATTGTATTTATTAGTCTTTCAATATCTTGCTAGTACTAAAGCTCGCTGACGATTATGCTTTTAATAAGATTATTTTATGGATTAAGTAGTAATTTCTTAGATGCTTATAGCCTTGTTAAAGAGGGTTTAAGGGTTTAAGGGTTTAAGGGTTTAAGACTATTAGCGTGATGAGTAAATATCGATAATGATTAGATATAAGTAGTAGTAAAAAAGGTGCTAACGCTATATACGGCATATTGTTAGCACCCTTTTGGGTTCGAAAATTTACTCAGGCGAGTTTATCAAAATTGGGGTTTTGATAAGGCTATTGTGGCAAAGATAAATTGGAGATTTGGGGAGTGTTCCGTGGTTTAAGTAGCAGTGAGAGTTTTTATAAAAAAAGGCTTAGAGTATATTTACTATGCTATCTTTATATAGTGTTATTGAACTTTTTTTTACTAAAATCTAACACGCCTACAAATCACTGTCGCAAGGGAAAATTATGAAAAATGAAATGGATCTTACAGGGTTTGATCAGCTAGAAAAAAATTTAGCCAGCCTATCTAGTGAACATGAGATACCAATAGATGAACTGATGACTCCTAAATTCATATCGAGCTGTAGCAAATATTCTAACTTTGATGAATTGTTAAAGTTTTCTGGATTTGAGAGGGAGTCACTAGAAGGCTTTGAAGCTATCCCAAACGAAAAATGGGATAGTTTTATTCAAGAAAATACTACTTACGAAAATTGGCAGAAAATGCGAATGGCAGCCTGGAATTCATATGTCGAGAAGAAACTAACGGAAGGATTAAAATAGTAATTTAACTCTATCTACTTCTTGAAATAAAAAAGCCCTGCAAATGCGAGACTTTTTATTAGAACACTAATATCAATGTGCAAAAAAATTCTTTTCTGCCAATAATGCAATAAAATTACTTCTACTCTTATAACGTTCTTTATTACTTGCAACTTCCTCATCAATCATATGAATCAGACGACTTGGTAAAGTTACATTGATTTTTTCAGTTTTTCCGAGATAACGATTTACATCGACTGGCGCTAAAGCCCAAGTTACACCTTCGTACTCTGGATTATCCATATAAGTACCGATATCAGAAGGAAGTGGGATTTGTTCTCCGTCTTCTACCAAGCCTTCTAAATGCAGCTCGATAGCTTCAATCGCCATATCAACAGCATCTTGATAGTTATCAGCAGCAGAAAAGCATCCTGGTAAATCAGGTACACGAATACCATGCGCTGTATGACTATCTCTTCTCTCGATTGCGATAGGATAAAACATAGCTAGACTCCTTTATATGGGTTTTATTAATTCAACGGTATAGATTATTTCAAAACAGATTTTTTATTAGCATTTACAAGTTAGCTGTAGCCAAACGTTAGCTTCGTTTGCAAACAAAGCTAACTATTGCTAAAGCCACTGGATCATTTCAATCCAGCTTGTTTGAAAATACTATTAACAGTACCTTTCGGTAGGTCTTTTTTAGGGTGTGGGATAGTAACCCTGCCCTTTTTTGTTTTATGTTTGTACTGAAAATGACTACCCTTAGTGGCGACCCAATACCATCCATCTGCTATGAGCATATCTATAAGCTCGGATGACTTAATAAAACCCCCCTATAATCAAAATTCATTTCTATTGTAATAACAATAACCCTAGGGGTATGAATCATTAATTATAATATAACCCTAGGGTTATATTATGTCAAATTTATTCTTAAATATTTCAAAAAGGGGAAAAATCAGCTACTGCGATAACTTCGCTAGCCACCGCAACCTTGACGTCCATATTTTCAGCTGATGGTAGGTTAACCGCAATCTCTGGCACAACTTGCCACGGCACAAGCCGTGATAATGTAGGAGCAAGCTCTGACAGCTCGCAGATATTTACCACTGCATCAAGTTTAATACGAATATGACTGGTCAAAAACCTATCTGTACGCGCGGTATCGGTCAGATATGAGGGATATTTGTGCGCTAAGGATTTAGAGTGCCAAAGCCTCATAATTTCATTTTGTTTGGGGTATAGCGTATCAAGAACAAACTGCAAAAATCCCAGCCCGCGCTCACTTGCCAGCGCTTGCCAATTGGCATAGATAATCCGCATCAGCCTGTCTGACAAGCCCTCATCATCACGTCTAAGTACTACTAAACCGTTTAGCTTAGTAAAGCACTCTACGACCGACTGACGACCCTGACACAGCACGCTGTAATTAAATATAGTTGAAAATACCATTGAGCGCATTCAGAGAATAATCATCAACCATTTATGCAAATACATCCGCGATCGCTTGCTCAAGTTCGCCCACTTTGTGGCTTTTTACAATCGAACCAATATACTCACTGGTCGGTAAGCTGGTTCGCTGCATATCTACCCACTATATCGGTCATACTGAATTGCCGCTATCAGTGGTTTGCGTTACCCTGATAATGATTGTATCTTCAGGAAGATAGGCCCACTGACGTGGGACCTATACCGTCAAATCCGTACACATCAACTTGGGAGATAGGAGTATTACATGTGGAATGAAACTATCAGATCAAATTTGAGAATTAGTTTCTATTGCTAAATTGAGACTCGATTGGCTTAATATCATAGCCAAAATACCCCTCTATAACGTCTCGCAGGTTACTCATACTGATGTTTAGCACCTCCTCGTAGCCACTATTGCTGTAAATTTCTAATTGGGTATCGCGAATAAATAAAAAGCGTTTACCAACAACCATCGAGAAACGTAACTGGCTACTAAATGGATAGATAATATCGGCAGAAAAGCGGTTTTCAATACTGTGATAGATTTCAGTTTCAGACTTTGCGGCAATATCAATTTCCATTTGTTTTTTTTCTACATTACGTTTTCGGTGGTAGACTGTGATCACACCATTTTCTAGCGTGGTCCTAAAGCGCATACCGTAACACTCATATAGAATCGGGGTTGCGGCTGGGATAAGTTGAATGGATGGCCATCCATTGCCAATATCTGCAAAATAGCGCTGGTTGTTTATTTCAAGTCTTACTAGTCGGTGAATATCTTGTCCACCAATGCGAGCAGAGTGCAAGTATGCATCTAATCCAGCTGCTTTGGTTGCAGCTAAGTAGCTTAGAGCTTTGTCTGAACAGGTACCGCCATATGCCATCGTTGCAGGGTGTACGTTGTTGAGTAAGTATAAGTTATGGAATGGCTCTTGAATAAATTTATCGAGTAGTATTTGTTGAGCTAAATGCACTGTCATCTATGAGCCCCTCCTCGTTTAGCAATAGCAGAATCAAATGTTGGATAGCTAAAAAAGTAAGGATCGTCTACATCATATGTGAACGCATCTTTCCATATTTTCTTAAGTTCTGCTATCTCTGTATTACCGTTACGGGTTAAATGGTCCACTACCAACTTTCGGATGCCACTACCAACATCAAAAGAGGTCTTTTTTCGGTTTGCGATCTCGACAGGCAATAAGTGCCTAAAGGCGTCTCTAAGTGCTATCTTGTTATGACCGGGAATATAGAACTGCTTATGCTCAAGGTCATCGGCAACTTTTTTTACTGTACGATCTAAAAATGGGCAACGAGCTTCAATACTATGAGCCATGCTGCACTTATCAAGCCTGCGAAGTTCCGTAAAGTGCATATCGGTTATCAGTCTAGTACGAATAACTTGCCACTCTTTTTCGGATAGTTGCTCATGGTAACCAGCAAATAGCTCATCTGCCCCCTCTCCGGTTAGTACTACCTTTAAGTCTTTCATGCGTGCGGCTTGAGCTAATAAATAGGTCGCAAGACCATTGCTAATGATCGATGGATTGTAACTTTCAGTTGCGTAAAGTACCTTATCAATCAATGCGGGTAACTTTTGCTCACTTGGTAATGGGATGTATATAACTTGCTTTAATCCTAGGTGTTTAACAAGCCTTTCAACCATAGCAAAATCAATACTATCGGAATCTCCCAGAGTAAAATAAGTTACATCTTGGCGATGCTGACAAGTTATAGCCGCAATAATCGAACTATCTAGACCTCCGCTCAGGAAAACACCGAAGGGCTGCTTAGGTAAGCGTTTAATGACTGCTTGTTCCATTGCTGAAAGCAGATTAGATGTTGTACTGGTTGACTGTTGGTGGCGTGCTATTTGGGTAAGCGTGCCCGTGGTTAAGTCAAGCTGACTAATACCAAGAGGCACTTGCTCGAACCAGTCAATATTTTGTAGGGCTTTAAGTTCACTGACAACAAATAGGTTGTTATTGGCTTGACCGTAAAACAGTGGCTTTTTACCCATATGGTCGCGAAACAATAGAATTGAATCTGTCTCCAGTTGATAAATAACTCCTGAATAAAACCCGTCTAACTCGCTTAGTACCTGTTCACCCAGTTGAGCAAATAGTGGTGCGATTACATGTGTATCGCAGTCGCTATTACGGAAGAGGTCATATTGTTTTGCAAGTAAATCTGCATTGTAAATCTCGCCATTAAAAGCTCCTATCATACCGCCCAATTTGTAAGGTTGGCGACCTGTAATGCTTTCATCATTAATTGCCAAACGTGCAAACCCAATAGCTAACTTCCCCTTGATCCAATAGTGTTGGTCATCAGGACCTCGATGAGCAAGGCGAGTTAAAGTAGCTGATATATTCTGTTCGGCGGTATCACCGTGAAGCACGACTATTCCGCACATAGTTGCGCTTCTTCATTGAACTGTAGCTGATTACGCAATTGCATTAACAGTTCACCTAACCGATTCAAGCCACTACCATCTTCTGCATCGCCCCAATAACTGTCATTGATCGTATGTTCGGCTATGTGATATTGCTGGGTTGATAATAATAACGCTTCAAGTTCAGGGTTTTGAGTAAACTTGGCTGTAAGTGCTTGAAGCATTATATCTTCCTTCATGTTATGCCAGTTAGGTTGCAAGTGTTGTGATTCTAACTGCTTAGCCATTTGTTTGGCTAACATAGGACTTGCTGCACAGCGTATGCGCTCTTGCAATGTATGATCTCTAAATTTTTGTGCTTGGTAAAAGTGCTCTGTTGTCGGCCAAATTTTATTATGCAGATATATGGCATGTTTTGAAAAGTTGGAAAGCTCTCCCCAGGTTTGGTCTGAATGGTAAAATAAAATAGAGTTAATATTGTCATACTCGAAACCTAAAGGCAGGCAGTGCCCTAATTTTTCGTTTTTACTTTTCAAGTAATCTATATTTTCAGGCCGTATTTGTGGGTGTGTATTAAGTAGTTCTACTTCGATTCCTGCTTGTTCTAGTGCGCGTCGCTTACGTGGGTTGTTTGATACCAAGCGCACTTGTTTTATTTCCATTTCTTTTAGCACATTTATAGCTGGTGCATAGTTGCGAACGTCTTGTTCTAAACCCAGTGCCTCAAATGACTCTGCTGCATCTAAAGCTTCACTCTGCATTTTGTATACTGCTTGAATCTTATTAGAAAGGCCCTGACCACGGCCTTCTTGATGTAAGTGGAAAATGATCCCACTTCCATTGTGTGCCATTATCTTCATGGATTCGCGCAATTGGTCGGCACAGTCACAGTCCCTTGCTTCAAATACTTCAGAGGCTAGACAAGAAGAATGTAATCGCAGTATTGGTCTACTCTCTAGTTTATTGATATCACCAAAGGTGACTACTCGTAACATTTCATTGCCAGTATCGTACATTCTAAATGTGCCGTGTAGTGTTGGGAGTTCGCAGTAATCTTTAAAAGGCATTTTATTCTATTCTCTCAAGGGTTTTCTGATGTGCTTTTGCAAAGCGGTTACTCTGCGGCACTATTTGATTTAAAAATTCGTAAATATGGCACTCGTTCATTTGTTTAACTTGGGTTTCTAATTTAGTAAAAGCATTTGGGTTAAATGAGTTAGCCAAGTATTTATATAACTCGCTTAGTTCTGGATATTTGGATAAAGCTTGCACTAAGCCATTAATCCGATAAAAGCTGAGCCTTAAACGTGAAAGACGAGTATTGCATTCTGATTTGGTCGCTTTCCATACTTGGTTAATATCAATATCGGTAAAAACCAAGTTATGTCGTTCGTTGTTTCGTAGAAATTCTTGCAGACCAGCGTACAATGCTGATCCCATGATTTCATCCTGTACTTTACTTAAGTTCAAAATTGGTTCGTGCTGTATGCGCCCAGTATGTTGAACAGGAAATGGCGCACTTTTAATAGTTAGTCCATGGTAATGTTTATTGATTATTGCCCAGACCATGTCTGAACGGCGAGCTTCACGGCCGTTAATCTTAAAAATTAGGTTAGGCGTTTGTATTAAGGCTTTAGCGTTTAGTACAAAGGTGTTGCCTCCACGGTTTACCGTATCTTTTGCTGCAGCTAATGGAGATGTTGAACATGCTGGAACAATACCACGAGTGAGTGGAAATCCTGTGACCAATAAAGGTGCATGTGCAATCAATCGAGAGCGAGCTTCAGTGACGCTTTCACCTTTGTAGGCGGGTTCAAGCCAAAATGGCGCTTCGATATGAGCCGTATGTTTACGAGATAAATCATAGTAATAATCAGGATACTTATCTCGAAGTATTGTATTTTCGTGGCTGCGATCAGGCAATTCGATATTGTTTGGTAGTTTATCAAGCCAGCGTAAGTTATGAAGCAGATCTACCAATTGGCCACGTAGGCCATTTAATGGAGGATTAGGAGATGAGCCTTCGTATTGTCCAATCACTACATCGACATCTGCTTGCTTAAACATTGGTAGCCAAGCTAGAAACTGTTTGGCTCGGGCATCTAAACGCATATCGTCATCAAGGATCCAAGCATAGTTATTTGGAGTCGTTATGCATTTTAAACCAACATATTTTTGCAGCATGCTCCGTGCATGTGCAATTCCCACTTGGCCTTTTGGTCGTTTTGCCAAGTCAGAACCAAATAAGCCGTTTACAGCATCTTCTATCTGTTGTGTTTCGCTTATTATTTTTATATCACCCAATGGCCTTTTGCTGAATGAAAGTGTTTCTTTCACAGAGGTATCTGAGCAACCGTTGCATAGTACTATGGAGTTTATACTGGATAAAAAATCACATTGTGCAAGATCAGCAATACTATTTAATAATGGCAATAACTTATGCGTATCACCGGTAATCACACCAATAGTTAGGGCAAATGGCTTGGATGGTTTTTCTAGTGGGGTAAGTGGCAGCCACGCGTCCTGTGCTTGTTTAAGGTTACAATCAATACCAGTTAAACTTTGACGAAATGCTTGATAGCCCTGCATTTCCGGGATATTTATTGTATGCAGAGATTGGCGCATTAAGTGCTTGAGATTTGGATGATCCGCATGATGAATAGTTAGATAAGCCCTCCGAGCCATGTGTTCAAACCCTAATTCATTCCACGGGCGAATATCCGCGCCATAATCAATCAGTTTCACTTCACTCTGGGTTTTTATTAAGTTTTTCGGGTGCATGTTATTACATACGATTCCTGCTTTGCTACAACTGTGTAGTAAGCCAATCACTTGTTCGCAGTTGCCACCTTGATAAGGAATGCTATTTTCAAAAGGATAAGTGAGTACCAAAGTTTTTCTATCTGATATAACTTCGTCAAGAGTATACAAACCAGGTAGATTGTACTGTTGTGAACTAAACCATTTTAAAAATTTGATTTGCTCAGCAGGTATATGGGTTTTCCAATAGTCAATGCATTTAAAAATACGCTGACCATCTGTCATAACAACAGCTTCAGAGCCCATACCAAGTAGTAGAAGCTCATGAATACCAAATAGTCTTCTGATACGATCATTAGCTGCATCAATGCGGCATTGTTTTATTCTATTAATGAGTGTCGCATGCGGTTTGATGAGGAGTTCATTACAGCGGTTAGTACATAAATGACGAGCGCCTAAGTTCGTCAGTATTGTTGATAAATCGTTCTCGCTTTCAATAGAGCGTTGCTCTTGAAAGTCAGCATCTTTTAATACCCATGCGCTATTACCAATATTTTCTTTGGCAACAAATGCTGTGGCTGTTTCAATACACGTTTGCTGATGGCATAAATTATAGCAAGTAACTCCCAATTGATTCATCTGTTCAATAAACGCACGCAAATCAATCTGATCCAATTTTTTAGTTGTGGTCAAAACGATATTGAATCTAACCAGACTTTTTTGGCCTAAATGATGAATTTTTTCAATAGCTTGTTCTAATTGGTTAAATAAAAGACTTCCAAATTCAACACCAAGAGTTAATGCGATTTGAAATTCCTGCTTTAGTATCTTTGTTGGTAATATTTCTGGCTGCCAGAAAAATAGGCGCTGTGCGCGTTCAAGGAACGCGTTACTTTGATCAGCGCTCATGCGCCCATAGTATTTCTGCCAGAAAACTGCCAATCCATTATTCTTGGCTAGTGAGTTTGGTGTACTAAGGCGCTGACGGTCAATATCGGCATAGTGATTTAGTAGTGGTTTCTTTATATTGCAGTAGCGTATTGCGTCTAATTCACAGAGACGTATACACAAGTCTCGATCAGTGCAACTTGATAGTTGCTCATCAAAACCGCCTGCCATCAACATAATATCTAGTGATAAGAATAAGTTAGAGCCTTGAATACCTGGATTTCCGCATAAAAACAGCTCTTCATTTAGTGAGTCAGGAGGTATACATTTGATAGGCTGTTGTGCATTACCTTCATAACGGTAAAAGCCAGCTGCCACCATATTACAATGCTGTGTGATTGCTAACGATTTGCAGTTTTCTAAGTAATTAGGATGCCATTCATCATCGTCATCAAGAAATGCTAAAAATAGTGAACCGAATTCCTGTTTTTGTTCGTTGCTCAGGTATTCTATTGCCGTATTCCATGCTCCACTAGCACCTAGAGTTCGCTGGTTTAATAAATATCTAACATGGCAGTTAGTTGATGGAATAGATTCGACTACCAGTCTGTTTTGGAGCTGAATTTTTTCAGCAGAATCATCTACAAGAATGATATAGTTCGGTGATATTGATTGATTTAATACTGAGTTTATAGCTCTTTGTTTTAGTAAGTTAGGTCTGTTTTTAGTCGCAATAATCACTGCTATTTGTGGGGCGTTCACACGATACTCCATTGCTAATGAACAACTAGCTTTTATATTTACATAGTAAGGTCATAAAGCTTCTTGTGTTAATAAGCTAGTAGTTCAGTCAAAACTATTTAATAGTTTTACTTTCATGTCATTGTGAACCGCCCCGACTTTATCGGAGAGTGATTTACTTGAGTCAGGCAGCGATGCCTGACAGGGTTAAATTATCATAATACCGCTTTTCAAACTCAAAGGGTGACACATATCCAATCGTGCTATGCAAT
>NZ_CAJGZN010000007.1 GCF_904846235.1 Psychrobacter immobilis | reverse complement strand
GGCTTGTTTTAGGATGTTGACGATTTGGTTGTCGCTAAAGCGTGTCTTTTTCATAGGATTCTCCTGCTGGTGTATTTTAGCAGTTAATCTCTATTTGTAAGTGTTCTTATTTATTGGGGGGATTACCGTCTGTTGGCTCATGGTTCTGATACAACTCCGTTAAAATAAGCGCTGATAGTTTAGTTACTATAAAATTGTATGATTGATAAAGATTATTTCACAACATGAAAAAGCAACGCTATCTTAGCGTTGCTTTTTCTAATGCCTATTACTTACTCAGTATTGAAGACCAACTATGAGGCTTCATTACACTCGAATGTATTCACATTTGACTCATCTGCACCAGCAGTACGCATGACGCCAGTTTTACGAGCTTCATGCCCTACGCGCCACTGTGTGAAGCCTTGACCACCATCAATTGCGGTCGCCACTTCAAACACTTCAGGATTACTACCTTCATTGGTTTGGTTCAACGTTACTGTACCCATATCGGTCGCAACAACAACTTGATTGGCATCTTCTTTATAAGTCGCCTCAACTTTTAGTTCAGGTGTACATAGATACGACATCTGCATCACACCGCTGTTTACTGAAGCGGTGGTATCACCTTCTACTTCGTTAAGTGAAGCGTCTTCGGTATCGACGACGACATCACTAGGTTCAGCAGGCTCCGCTGACATTGGAACGGACTCTTCTGTATTAGCACCCTCTTCCATGCCCGACTCCGGCTCTGACTGTTGCTGACAAGCACTGACCGTCAAGGCGCCAGCCAACAAACTTGTTAAAACTACTGAGCTGCGTACTTTTTTTAAGAATTCTACACTCATGATACTCTCCCAAATAAATATGTTAAACACTATAGCGTGTCCATAAATTCACGCCTATGCTGAATTTGTAAGTAATCAATACAAAGTGTTCGTTGGTCTCAATCTAGCAAGTTTTAAGTTTGCATAAGTTATCTAACAGATATGAAAAAGCCCCTATCTACTTAAGATAAGGGCTTTTTCAGGTAAAGGCTGTCTCTAATAGCAGTTCAATACATAACTATTAACTTGCCATGACGAACGACTAGATTTTACCATGACACTGCTTGTATTTAAGACCTGATCCACAAGGACACGCTGCATTACGACTGATATTCATACCTACATATGGATTTGGTTCGTTAGCATTACTACCGTTACCTGCTATAGCAGCACCAACGCCAGCTGCCGCAGCACTGCTGTTTAGAGTGCGGCTTTGTGGTTGCGGCTGAGCAGCTGAACCACTCGCATTGCTATCCAAGTTATCTACATCGTCATGCTCAAACTGCATTTGCATATGGGCAGCGTTCTCACGTTGCTGAATTTCTAATGCTTCCAGTTCTTCTTTGGTTGGGATGTGAACACGTGACAAGTCTTGTACGGTCTCAGACTTAATTGCACCAAGCATCATCTGGAACAATTCAAACGACTCACGCTTGTATTCCTGCTCAGGGTTTTTCTGTGCATAACCCCGCAGATGAATACCTTTGCGTAGCTGATCCATTTGCGTTAAATGCTCTTTCCAATGCTTATCTAGACTCTGTAGCATGAAATGACGCTCAAGCTGAGCGGCGTCTTTTTCACCCATCTGCTCACGGCGACTGTGATAACGATCTATCGCCGTTTGAACGATTTTCTCACGCAGCCCTTCTTCATCCAGACGGCGATCTTCATCTAACCAATCGTTAATCGGCATCGAGATTTTGAACTCGTCTTCTAACTCGTCTTCTAAGCCGTCAATATTCCACTGGTCATCAATAGAGCCAGGCGGAATAAACTGATTGATCATCGCGTTATATACTTCATGATGCATCACTTCGATGGCTTCTAATAAGTCCATCTCTGCTAATAAATCATCACGCTGACCGTAGATAACTTTACGCTGCTCATTGGCAACATCATCGTATTTCAGTAGGTTTTTACGAGCATCAAAATCGCGACTCTCAACTTTGCCTTGGGCGTTTTCGATCGATTTAGAGACCATTTTATGTTCGATGGCTTCATCTTCTTTGAGACCCATCGCACGCATCATATTGACCACACGATCGCCTGCGAAGATACGCATGAGATCATCTTCAAGCGATAAGAAAAAGCGTGACATACCAGGGTCACCCTGACGACCAGCACGACCACGTAACTGGTTATCAATACGGCGTGACTCATGGCGCTCAGAGCCGATGATATGTAAACCACCAGCTGCTACGACTTGGTCATGTTTGACTTGCCATTGAGATTTTAGACGCTGCATCTCCTCTGGGCTAACCGCATCGATATCTTCGATAAACGACTGCCAGTTACCCCCAAGGATAATATCCGTACCACGGCCTGCCATGTTGGTGGCGATTGTGACTGACTTTGGACTACCTGCCTGTGCGATAATTTCTGCTTCACGCTCATGCTGCTTGGCGTTTAGAACGTTATGCTTAACGCCTTCTTGATCAAGCAAGTAAGACAATTCTTCACTGGCCTCAATCGTCGCTGTACCAACCAGTACTGGCGCGCCTTTGGCTTGAATTTCTTTAATTTCGCGAATGATGCCTTTGTATTTGCCTAACTTGGTTAGGAAAATCTGGTCATCCATATCGATACGAGCAATTGGCTCATGCGTTGGAATCACAATGACATCTAGATCGTAAGTAGATTTGAACTCAGCAGCTTCAGTATCAGCGGTACCCGTCATACCAGATAACTTGTCATATAGACGGAAGTAGTTCTGGAAGGTCGTGGTGGCAAGCGTTTGGTTCTCTGCTTGGATCTCAACGTTTTCTTTCGCTTCTACTGCTTGATGCAAGCCTTCTGACCAGCGACGACCAGGCATGGTACGGCCTGTATTTTCATCAACGATGACCACTTCGCCTTCATCCACGATATAGTGAACGTTTTTGACAAACACATGATGCGCACGAATGGCAGCTTGAACGTGAGCCAAAAGTGGCAAACGACTTGGGCTATATAAGCTTTCGTTTTCACCCAGCTCGCCCACTTCGATTAAGAAGCGCTCGATTTTTTCATAGCCTTTTTCGCTGATCTCAATCTGGCGATTTTTTTCATCAATCCAGAAGTCTTCTTCTTCGTTATTCTTGTTTGCTTCTTCGTCTTTTGAACGAATCAGCACAGGAATAATCGTATTAATCAACGCGTACATGCGTGATGAATCTTCAGCTTGACCCGAGATAATAAGCGGCGTACGAGCTTCATCAATCAAGATTGAGTCAATTTCATCGATAATACAAAAGTTTAACGGGCGCTGTTTTTTCTCAGCAAGACTAAACACCATGTTATCGCGCAGATAATCGAAGCCGTATTCGTTATTGGTACCATAGGTAATGTCAGCTTGATAAGCTTCGATTTTTTCTTGTGGCGGCTGCTGTGAGTAAATCACACCAACAGTCATACCCAAAAACCCAAACAACGGACGGTTTAGCTCAGCATCACGCGCAGCCAAATAATCGTTGACCGTGACCAAATGCACGCCTTTACCACTAATTGCGTTCAGATACATGGCCAAGGTTCCCATTAGGGTTTTACCTTCACCAGTTTTCATCTCAGCGATTTTGCCTTCGTGCAAGGTGATACCACCGATCAGCTGCACGTCATAGTGACGCATGCCGTTGACACGTAATGATGCTTCGCGGCAGACGGCAAATGCCTCTGGCAATAATGCATCTAAGCTTTCGCCTTTTTGATGTCTGGCTTTAAATTCTTCAGTTTTTTGTTGTAGTTGCTCATCAGACAGGGCTTGTATTTCAGCCTCTCGTGCGTTGATCTTGCTGACCACTTTACGCATGCGTTTTAATTCGCGGTCATTTTTGGTGCCAACCACACTGCCTATAATCTTTGATAACATAATTTTTTGACCTATGGAATATTCGATAATTAGTGCGCATTAGCCAAAGCTTAGCTCTCTGCCTTGTCATCACCCGACTAAGTACTACCTAATTTAGTATCGCCCAATTAAGTGTGCCGTCATTATATATGGTTATGACGCTGATGGATACAAGGGCAGCGAGTAGATATTTGCCACAGTAAAAACCTAGTAGGACGTGTTAAAATAGCGAATACCTTCTTAAATTTCTTAGCTTTTTCAGCGACTTTATTTGTTTGTCGCGGTTTGATTTTTGTACGTTTGCTACCACTGCATCTTGGCTCAAAATTTGTCGTGGAGCCATTTATCTATAAGTAACTGGCATATTGATAAAGCCAAAGCTATCTATCAAACTCATATATAAGATAAATAACCCTTTAGTATCTCTATCACAAAATACTCATTACAACCCATTAAAGCACTATAAGAGACTCTGCATGACCGTAAAGCCATCTGGACAAAATCAGTCGTCAAATCCTAATTCATCAGAAAAACCCTTATCAAAACAAGAGACCTCTGACTGCTTAAGTATAGGCAATGCCGTTTATAACCTAGCAGACCATACGCCGATGATGGTGCAATATCTAACCATGAAAGCCAACTATCCACAAGCATTGCTCTTGTACCGGATGGGTGACTTCTATGAGCTGTTCTTTGACGATGCTAAGCGAGCGGCGCAAATATTAGATATCACATTGACGCGCCGTGGTACGGATAAAGCAGGCAACACGATAGCCATGGCGGGCGTACCGTTTCATGCAGCCGATAGCTATATGGCACGCTTGATCGCTGCTGGTCAGACAGTAGTTGTATGCGAACAAATTGACGAATCGACAACTGGTAACGCTGATAATAAGTCCAATGTCCCTGCGATGGGCGACAAGCAAAAGAAAGATAAAAGCAAATCTGCCGCTGGTAGCATCATGCGCCGTGAAGTAGTTAAAACACTTACAGCAGGTACCATTACTGATGACGCGTTGATTGCACCTAATCATACGCCGACTGTGGTCGCCATCGATATTGCGACTGTGAAAACGCAAGACAATAGCCAGACGTTACAAGCAGCCGTTAGCCAGATGGATTTGGCTGCAGGTACATTGACTACCCAGACATTGATAGCAGATAAAAGCGATATAGATGGCTTGCAAACTCAAATGCTTACTGTATTAGTACGTTTTGCGCCCAGTGAATGCATCGTTAGTGAAGCGCTTATTGATGGCGTTGGCGGCAGCATTGGAAGCAATGATACAGAGTGGCTACTGTGGTTACGACAAAATCTGGACTGCCCTATTATAGAAGTTGCTGCCAATGACTTTCATCGTGAGCATGCCAGTGACACGCTTTGTCAGCAGTTCGAAGTCCAGCGTCTTGATGGATTAGGTATTGCTGAGGCTCCACTTACACAAACCAGCTGCGCTGCGCTTATCCACTATGCGCGTCAGACTCAGCAACGCCATGTACCACAAGTGAACCAACTCATTGTCGAGTATAGTGATGACTACCTAATTATCGATGCCAATAGCCAGAAAAATCTCGAGCTATTTACCCCTGTTAGTAGCAATGGCACTTCTTTGATATCTGTGCTGAATCATTGTCAGACCCCGATGGGAAAGCGCCTACTCGTGCAGCAAATGAAGCGTCCACTGCGTCAGCATTCACGTATCAATATGCGTCTAGATGCGATAACTTGTTTGCTAAGCCCAGAGAGTGACTCAATTGAGTCAAACCAGGATTTGAAAGATAGCTCACTGGTTACACGTTTACGAGAAACACTGAATACCATTGGCGATATTGAACGAATCAGCAGTCGAATCGGGCTAATGAGTGCCAAACCTCGTGACTTACGCAAGCTCGCCGATGGTATCGCTAGTGGTGCTCAGCTTACTACTCTATTGACAGCATCGGGTATCAGTCATGAAGACGCTGGCCTATTACCAATGTTGATGCAGCAATTGCCAGATCAACTACCTGCTGTTCAATCCGTCGCTGAATTAATCGAACGCGCTATTGTCATTGAACCGCCTGCGCATATTCGCGATGGAGGAATGCTAGCAGCGGGCTACGATGAAGAGTTTGATCGCCTTACCCATTTGCATGACAATATTCAATCGACGCTAGACGAGATGGTCGAGCGTGCCCGTCAAGACAATCAATTACCGAGTCTAAAAGTTGGCTTTAATAAAGTTAGCGGCTTCTATTTTGAATTGCCCAAAATGCAGGCGAAGAATGCCCCTGCCCACTTTATCCGTCGGCAAACGCTCAAAAGTAGTGAGCGCTTTATCACTGATGAGCTAAAGGAAGTCGAGACAGAATATCTAAGTGCCCAGTCCTTAGCATTGGCTCGTGAAAAGCAGCTGTATCAAGAACTCTTAAATCAACTAAACCAACATTTGGCTGATCTACAACAGCTTAGCGCGGCTATCGCCCAATTAGATGTGTTAAGCAATTGGGCCCAGCTTGCCATGACGTATAACTGGCAGCGCCCAACCATGGGTCTACATACAAAAGACCAAAGCGAATCAGTAACCAAAAGTCAAACCAGCATTGATATTCGTCAAGGTCGTCACGTCGTGGTTGAAGCGGCATTAAATCAAACGAATGCGAATAATAGGAGTAATAATTCATTAAGTACAAACCACTTTGTCGCCAATGATTGCTCATTAGGTAGTGATGAAACCCCTGAAAGACTGCTTCTGATTACTGGCCCTAATATGGGTGGTAAGTCTACCTATATGCGCCAAACAGCGCTGATTGTTTTGCTTGCTCATTGCGGCAGCTTTGTGCCAGCTGAGCATGCGAATATTGGTGATATCGACCGCATTTTTACACGTATCGGATCAGCTGATGACTTGGCTGGTGGCAAATCGACCTTTATGGTAGAGATGATCGAGACGGCCAATATCTTAAATCAAGCAACCAATAAATCACTGGTATTAATGGACGAAGTCGGTCGCGGTACTGCCACCACTGACGGTTTGGCCATCGCCCATGCCTGTGTCAATCGCCTAGTCGAGATTGGCTGCCTGACGTTATTTGCCACTCACTATTTTGAACTGACACAATTAACAAATGATATTGGCAAGCATCATGCTGATATCCGTAATGTCCATGTAGCAGCCAGTGAAGTCGATGGTCAGTTATTGCTATTGCACCAAATTAAGGATGGTGCAGCGAGTTCTAGCTTTGGGCTGCATGTCGCAAAGATGGCTGGTATTCCCACCCAAGTGCTAGAGGATGCTAAGCGCTATCTAGCAGACAACTTACAGTTAGACCATTTAACCGTAGATAAAGTAAAAACTATTGATGATAAAAATGAATTAGCTAAGTCAGTAAAGGATAAACGGCAAGAAAGTTATAATGATGCTACTCTCAATCAAGAAGTAAGTCATACTACTCAAGCGGCAGACACATTGAACAATCCAAAACAAAATCAGCTATTTAGCTTGCAAGATGAGCTGAGCATAATTGACCCTGATAGCTTAACGCCCAAACAAGCGCATGATTTACTTTATCATCTTAAGAAAATCATTAGTCATTAAAGGGAATTGTCAAAGTGTAGTAAAGGCGCTAAAATACGCTTTATTTTCCAACTATTCTATGTAGCCCTTATAGTTGATTTAATTTGAAAGAATTACACTGCAGCTGAGCGCAGAGGTATAAGTAATACTTCAGGCAAGGCTGACACAATAATTCTTTTGAAAGAGATTGACTATATCAGCCAATCCAATAACAGGTAGACCTCACTATGACCTTTGTCGTTACAGATAACTGCATTCTTTGCAAATACACCGACTGTGTAGAAGTCTGTCCTGTGGACTGCTTTTATGAAGGCCCAAACTTCCTAGTCATCGATCCTGATGAGTGCATCGACTGCGCGCTATGCGAGCCTGAATGTCCGGCCAATGCTATCTTCTCAGAAGATGAAGTACCCAAAGACCAAGAAATGTTCACTCAGTTAAATGAAGAGCTGGCGCAAAAATGGCCGAATATCACTGAGATGAAAGGGCAAATGCCAGAAGCTGAAAAGTGGGATGGTGTAGAAGGTAAGATTCAGTATTTAGAAAAGTGATGTCGCTATAAACAAAATCTTTATACATTAGGCCGTAGCTTTTGCTGCGGTCTTTTTTTATGCCGTAAGTCATTTAATTGAGCGGTATCTACATCGCCCGATAATAATACCGATCCAACCTCGGCACATCATCGGTGTGTAGCGCTTGCGAGGGGTTAAAAAACGCTACTTGCGCAAGCTTGACGCTACCTGAACATTGAAAATTGCAAAGCATGATGTTCTGTATCGCTTCGCTATTATTTGGATTCGTTGTCGTCTTAGTGAGGATATAAGCGTCATCACCGAATACCTCATGCCAGTTGTTAAATAGCGTTTGGCTATAGCCATGCTCTGCGTTGGCCTTGCCGATCATATTAGCCATAATATAGCTACTGTTGTCCTGAAACTGGCGTAGTGCTTCAATAGTGTACAAGTTCCCTGCCACATGACGCCCTTGAAAGGCATCAATCAGCATAAAGTCATAGCTGGCGTCACGATGACGGGTTAAATAGCCACGCGCATCATCACCGATGAACTTAATATTGGGCGCGATTGGTGCTTTTAAGAAGTGCGCTTCTACAATGTCGGGTAACCCCTTATCAATGTCGATAACCGTCAGCGCCATATTCGGGTTGTGGTGCGCCACTTCGCTAGGGGTGCCCATCCCTGCCCCGCCAAGGAAGACTAAAGTCTCAGGTTTGATATTATCAATGGTTTCGACAGTGATCTTGCCGTACCAGTGGCAGTTCTTTTTGGCGAGATAGAGCCAGCAGCTACTGGTCGTCTGCCCGGGTTTATCGGTAATAGTCACCGCTAATTGCTTGTCGATGACGGTTTGTTTAATAAACCAAGCGTTTGTCGCAGTCTGATAGCCAGTATCGACTTTATTGACAAAGATAAAGGTCAAAGTCACCACGACTGCCGCCAGCGCAAGGCTATAATTGCTGCGATGGGTCGATAGACTTAGCGGCTCATCACTCTCAACTTGCACTGCTAAGCGCGTACATAAATAAGCGCTAATGGCTAAAGCGGCGATAAATAACGCGAGGCTACTCATTAGGCCAATATAAGGCAATAACAATATCGGCGTCAGCGTCGAGCCAAGCACGCTACCGACAGTAGTAATCGCCACCATCATCCCAGCGTTCTTGCCAGCATCAACGCCGTCATGATTTTCATACTTTAAAGATAAAAACTGGGTAATTAGCGGAATAGCGGTCGAGCCAAACGCTAGCCCTACCCCGAATAATAGCCCAATGCCGATGGCGGCGATAATCGGACTATCAATACTAGCGGTCATGGCGGCAAGCAATGGCAATTGGATAATACAGGCGATAGCATGAGAGATAGCCGATAAGGATAAAACGTGTCCGGCCTTGAGCAGCGCTTGTCTTGGGGTGTGAATATCTTGCGAGAGGCGCCCGCCATACCAGTAACCCACGGCAATGGCGATCAGTACCATCGCGAGGATGACGCCAGTAATCGAGATGGACGCGCCGATATAAGTGGCGGAGATACGAATGGCATAAATCTCAATGCCCAAACCGGCAAAACCCTCTAGCAGCGCAATTACAAGGCAAACGCCTAACACCTTTTTTTGCATAAAATGAGTCATCATTATGTTTTGGATGTGGGGATTTTACACTATTGGGGGATGGGCGTGTTTGGGAAGTGGTTATTTGGTGTGAGCGGTAGGCTTTGTAGGGTGGGTTAGACTTGTCAAATTCTCGTAGAGAATGCAGTCAAGGCGTAACCTGCCGTTGAATATTTGCCTGAACAAAGACGGGGCACGTTGCGCCAACCCACACTATCATCGCTTGCGTGAAATCATCAAAGTACCTACTGACACGCCTGTGGCAAATACGCTTCACTGATATCTGAGCTAGCTCGGCACTGCCACTTGCCGTCGTCCATAAGATCTAAATGTAGCGACTTACCCTTTAGGTACGGTAAGTTTTGAATACTGCACATGATCGCGTTAGGGGTATTTGCGCCTCTAACCGGTGCGGTGCCCCCAAACTGGCAATATTTGCTAGCGCGCGGCATGTTTAATCCACTTGGGCTATAGTCCGTCACTCCTGCGCCCTCACTCATGAGTATCTGATAGGTCATTCGGTAGTGATTGATCTCTTGATAAATGGTCATCACTTGTGTCTGTCTGACCTGCACTTGATAATTGACGGTCGCTATCGCTGCGAGAGTACCAATGATGGCGAGGGCAATCATTAATTCAATAAGTGTATAGCCCGATTGTGTCAGGTGACAATCTACAACAGTATGGTATTGATGTTTCATAGCGTTATTATTAATAATGATGATAACGCTATAGTGCAGGGAGTGTGCCACGTTTCAGATGAAACTAAAAAAGATAATAGCCATATACCCAAAATCGCGGCGGCGTGATCGGCATCTCATCGCTAAAGTTAGACGCTTGTATACTTAAGTATAAAAACCACGCCCCTATTACGGTATATAACGCTAACGACAACACTTGCTGAATACGGCTAGCTTGCATAAATGGCTGATTAAAGTATTTTGCGTGCGCAAATGCAGGGTTTTTTAATAAGAACACGAACAGCCACAGTAGAACCATTTGGGTCACAGGATAGATATGTATGCCTGATAATGACATATCTATCGTCACTGCCAAAAGTGCCGCTATCACAAACGCATTGCGCTTCATATCCCAACTAACGCGCTTTACGATACTGTATATGATAACTAACAAAAACCCAAAACCGATAAGACCCATTTCTGATAATACTTGAATGAATAGGTTGTGAGGGTGCGCAGATAAGTGCGGGTACTTGTCTAGCTCATAAAACCCGCAGCCGATGATCGGATGCTCAACCCAGCAGCTCATAGCATTCTGCCACAAATCAAGCCGACCACTTGAGGATTCACGCGCAATACGCAGCCTGCTGTCTTGACCGATAGTAGCAAGATATGTCACGCCAAGATACGCAACCCAAGAGGCCAAATACACACCGATCAATACCACACGCACGCGCGTATGATACAAAGCTATGATCGCCATAAACGCGCTATAGGCCAACGTTACCGAGCGCCCACCATCAAGCAATACCGCAAAACATCCCAAAAATAAATACAGCAGATAGACCAACTTGTATTTATTTTCTGTTAAGTAAAACCATGTGGCTAAAATAGAAGTGATAAGAAAATAGCTATTATATACTCTAATATTCCATGGCAAGGGATACCACAACGCTCTATAACTACCTGTTTGCAGATAATCAATAAGAGATAGAGGAAAGAGAAAAAATAATAGAAAAGTTGCTAATACGATAATTTTAGTAACTAAATTATTGTAATTTATAGTTTGGAAGGTTTTATAAAGCAAGTAAACTAATAATAACTCAGTAATAACAAATTCAGGCTGTTGCAAAAAAAAGCTACCTACTATAATAAATACTAAAAATAGTAGCTCCAGCTTTGTAATGATAAATTGTTTATACTTTAGGCCATATGTTCCCAAGAATAATAAAACTATAATCTGTAAAAATCTAAACTCATTATAGAAGCTATAACTAAAACCGGTAGTGAAACCTAAAATAAAAAGCAAAAAGTAAAAAGCTACTAATAGCTCTTTACTTTTTAAAGTGCTATATATATTAACTACTAGGTACCAGTGTTACGGAAGTTAGCAGGAACATATTTGGTACATTCTGTTGCTGACGAACCAGCCCATTCTAAATTTTTAGTAGTAGTATTTGGTGTTGGAGTTAAAGTGATTGTTTTGTCATCACATGCATTATTAAGCCCTTTTACAGTAGCGACAATTTTGCCATCTGTGATAGTAATGTCTTTAACATATGTAGATGTGTTATTCGCAGCAGTCTTATCTAAACCAGCTTTTTCATTATCAATGCCAGTTAAATTAGTAGTAGTAGCATATTGCTCAGCTACGCCAGTTTTAGCTGAACTCATGTAAGTAATAACTTCAGTTACTTTAGCGCGATTAGTATAATCCTGATAAGCAGGCAGAGCGATCGCCGCTAGGATACCGATAATAGCGATAACGATCATTAGTTCGATTAAGGTAAAACCTTTTTGAGTAGTAGCGTTCATAGTATGTCCTTTGGAGTAAGTTGATAACAAGTCAGTTGATACGCTATTCAGTATCACTATCTGCTATCTATTATATATATGAGGTTATTAGTATGAGTAGTTACTTAATTTACTCATCTAACCTTCGTATTATTGCTGCAGGTAGCGTGCCAACTTATTATCATTAATCTAATTTAATCATTAATAATATATTTTAACTAAGTCTTACGTTATTGAATAAAATTCAAAGCAACTATTTAATAAATATCTGTATAAATCTTATTACTTACTTACTAAAAAGTGTCAGTTTATGTAACTTGTCATTATTTAATGCAATCTTAGCTGACATTTTTTGTCAGCTATACATAAAGTATGTCACTAACAGCTCATCTCCATTCATCGCCTGTTCCGCATTTTTTGTTCAGATCATCTCCACGACATTTTATGCCTTGGAAATTCAAACTCAATGTACCATCGTTCGCCATTTGACTGGCATTTTTAGGCGTGGCTATGATACTCCAATCCGAAGTGAGCGGATTAGGAGTAAAGCTTATTGTATATAGAGCATCACCTTGCTTAGGATAGTCACCATCTAACCCTGTAACAAGTGCATTACTATAGGCCCCTTGCGCCAACTTACGACTTTGTATTTCAGAGGCAATATTATGCATCTCGCTCATCATATCGGTGCGTTTAGTTTTGATAACATATTGTTGGTAACTTGGATAAGCAATCGCAGCTAGAATTCCAATGATGGCGACGACGATCATTAGTTCGATCAATGTAAAACCAGAATGCTTCTTAAAAACGGTGACTGTCGTGTTCGAATCAATCCACATCACCACTCTCCTTGACCCGTACCACAATCACTATCTCCTATTTTCACTTTATTTTTATTTTGACAGCTTAAACCTGTGCTAGATAGCATAAAATAGCTAGCATATTCTGTAACCCCCGAACCTCTTGGTTCAGCTAGCATCTTCCAGCTTCTACCAGTTGTATTGTCAATACCTGTCGTAGTAGCTGGTACTAATGAGCTAGCAGTATTGACACCATCCACTAATGTGATCTGATAACGATAATTGGTTGAATCACTACCTTGAGGGACATAGATAGTTGTGTTGTTAGCATCATAGGCGTACGTCGCTGTGCTACTACTGCTAACTACTTTTGGTCTAAAACCTTTATAAGTTAACGCTGTTGCTCGCCATCGCTCTAACTGTATCTCTAACTGCAACATTTTAGCTTGTACATCACGTTCAGCATTCATAATCGCATATTGACGATAGCTTGGGATCGCAATAGCAGCTAGTATGGCAACAATAACTACGACAATCATCAACTCTATTAAAGTAAAACCTGATGATTGAAGCTTCGGGTTATTACCGTGGCTCTTAGCTGAAGCATGCACTCTATTGTTCCTCTTCATAAAGCTCATACCATCTTTTCGGTATGAATTTATATTTTTCATACCCAAGATTACTGTCGCTTGTGGCCTTACCGTTTGTAGCGACTACATTATCAGACTTACCACCACTACCAGTTGTACCATCATTCACAATAGTGTTGTTTGTTACTTGCAAGCCAGCCTCATCGGTTTGATTTAATCCCCCTGAACCAACATTATTGTTATTCCGATTAGCAATTTTAACTTGGTCAGCCAGTGACTGTGGACCGATCAGCATTTTGACATTACGCTGGTCTTTACTATAAGCACCTAATGTCAGTTCTTGTATTCCTTTACCAGCCCGAGTATATCCAGCTGTTCCATCAAGCGATTCAGTATCATCGCATACTCCATAAGGCATACAATATACTTGTCGTTCTGAGCCGCCTACTACTCTAGCAGAACAGTTATTTGTCTGATCATAAACCATTTCTGGACTATAGACAGTTGTATATAATCTATTGCCATATGCTAAAGGTTCTCCTACAGACTTTACTCCCTCTACACCGCTATACCCATCAAAATAGGTTAGTGGATAACGCCAGCCTGCATAATCGTAGATATAACGTTTCTCATCATCGTCATAGGCTCCTTTCGCTATCGTCTGTAACAGCGTTTTACGATTAGTTATATCTTTCAAAGCATCATTTTCATTAAATGGTAGGTTAACTAAATCATCAATTGTTTTATCTGTAGTCGTCAAACTATCAGCTGTATAGCTAAAAATACTAGGTTGAGCGATATCATAATCAAAAAGATTAAATAAATAGTTAGGGTTATCAGTATCTCTCAGCATAGAAAGCGGCGTACTGCGATCTCCTGATGCAATGGTTACCGAAGCAAATATTTCTTGATAGGGACTGGTGTAGAAACTGACAATGGGTCTCTCGTAGAACCGATATGGTAGTGTCTGCCCAGAGCTAGCATTGAGCACTCTAACTACTCTTTTTACTAAACTAGCATTCGTCGCACCTGAGTTTAGATCAACGCGGTACACACTCCCACCTAGATCCGCATAATACAGATGATCAACATTGCCGTCATCGTCACGATCTAAGGCAGTAACTCCAGCTACCACACTATGCTTCATACTATCGACTTTAGTGTGGTTCGTACCACTATCGCTACCTGATATAGATGAGATAATGCTGCCATCACTGGCATCTAATATATAAACCACATTACCTTCTGCCTGAGTTTTTTTATCGCAACTTGTGTTGTCACCACTAGATTGTAGTTGGAAGCTTGGGTTTTCATAGCAAGTATCATAACCACCAGCAACGATGATCACATCCTTAGATTCGTATTTTGTTCCGTTTTTCACTCTGATTTTTGCAGCCGTAGGCTCACTCCACACTTGACCTAGACGGGAGAAACCAGTATCAGTCGTATTTTTAGAGAATAAGAAGGTTGGTTTGTCCTTTGTAGTGAGATCTAAGCCGTATATGCCTTTACCACCCATTCTTAGGCCACCATAAGCTTTTACTGACGTCGCTTTTACTTTTTTGGTGGTTCCTGAAAAGTCATACTCTAGCACTGAACTACTCGTCCATGGTGCGTCAACGCCGAATACTGTTCTGCCTACAGAGCCTTCACTGTCGGCTTTCAGCGCTTTTAGTTGCTTCTTGATAATAGTTTTAGGAATAAAAGCAAAAGTTTCCTCGCCTTTTTCTGCTGATACTAAGTGTAATGCACCATCCATGGAACCAAACATAATATAGTCATCACGATCTTTCTCATCGTTAGATATCTCACCATCAGTTGTAAAGTCTGCACCATACGACACTTGTCTTGGCTTTGAATGAACGACTCCTCCTAATACCTTCACCTCTTGAGTTGGTGGATTTTTTACTATGTCATTAAATGCTGTTGTTTGTTCGGCGGCTGTATTTAAAGCAGTAATAGTTGCTGCAGCATCTGTGGACACGCTGTATCCCAAAAAGGATAGTAGATACAACTTTTCTGCTACACCATAATCTGAATCCAATTGATCAAACCCAATCACAGTACCATTTGTCACTTTAATATTTACTAACTTGGCATTACTACCTGTACCACTCTCAACATACACATTACGAGTAGTACTAGCATTAGTTCCGGCAGTCGGCGCCTTTAAACGTGCATAAGCGCCACCTGCATAGATCGAATTATTCGCACTTTCACCTTTATCATTTTTGTAATCTGTGGTACTCCACAGATCTTGAGTACTTGTGCTTAAATCATCTGGAAAATCATCACCATCATCATCTACATATAATCTACTAGACTCACTAAATGGGAAAGTAGATTTACCATATAGCGTACCTTGATAGACATTGTATTTCTTTAAATTTCCAGGCCATACATACTGAGAACCAGCTACTTTTGGCTCGAGCATAGGTAAATAAGCAAATGGCTGCAGATTAGTAGAGCTTAGTGGATCATTGGGAATCGTAATGGTACCTGAAGGCGCTGTCTCGATAATTTGAGTCAGTTTAGCAGTGAAACTAGTAACACTAGCAGCAAGGCTATCTGCATCTGTCGTGTAGTAAAAACCACCGCCGCCATAAGCTTCACTACCTAATCTACATAAATTTTTTGCATGATCAGAGGGTTTAACTGATGAGGTAGGGTCGTCATCACTACAATGATAAACCGTATTGCCAGCACCATCTACCGAAGTCTTAATACCAGCAAACTCTTTACCGAATCCGACAGTGGCGGTTAGTATTGAACGCTTGGCAGGATTGGTAATGTCTCGCAGTTTTTTGGCGTACTCACCCATGCAAGACCAGCCAGTGCCATTGTTGATTTTATCTAGACCACCAGAACAAGTACCATCTAAACTTAATGCACTGCCATTACCTTTAAGGCTTAAGTTCATTAAGCCAGAGGCGATAGAGTTTGAAGAATTGTTTGGCTCACCATCTGTTAAGAAGTAAACGCCATAGCCACTACACTGTGAGTCAGAAACCGGTGCTTTATAAGTGAAATAATCATCTTCCGGATCTTTGGCATCTATAGTTGATGTTGTGTAGCCGCTTTCTTCAGTATCTTTTGCTATACTCACTCTTTGGTTCTTTTTGAGATAGTAACGAACCTCCGACCCTCTTTCTATCCAAAAGTCATCAACTCCTCCAGGGATAATTTCTCTAGCTAAGCCATCATTACCTGTCAAGCTATTGACTATTCTACTGTTTTCGATTGCGGTGTATCTTCCTGGTCTACAATCGATTGCTGATAAACGATCGCTACTTCCTGTGCCAAGAATCGTTGTTATAGTAGACAAATTACTATCACACTTTTCTAATACAAATCTTCCATTAATCTTAGTTGTTCTACCTAAGACTTTAAAAGCTCTTTCATTCCCCTCTTCTTTAGTAACAGTATTGGTACCCATCATATAAGCACCAGCCTCGGCATAAGCGTTCGCCGCTGGTGTACCATTATATGCCGTTAGCGCTTTAACAGCATTTATCAATGCAATACGCTGAGCGTTGTCTAGTTTCCTTGCCGGTACAATAATGCGTCCAGCTTTGGCATCAGCATCTCCATCTCCATCTTTGTCCACTGAGTAATTGCCCAAGCCAATTATATTTTTCTCCGTTAAAATATAATTGCCATTACTGTCCTTTTGTGAAAATAATGTGATTAATGCGTCTTGTAACGTTGTCAGGCGACTATAGTAGTTTGGGCTAGCAGTCTGCTCAATCCAATTTTTACCACTCCAGTAGCCTTTTTTACAACTTTTCAGGCTGTGGTTAATAGTTGTATTACCGATAGTTATGACCTTGCTATCTGCTGTACCATGTACTTTATATGCTTTATCGTCTTCGTAATCCCACTGGCTATTTTTCTTATTAGTATTAGACCAAACACAGCTAAAGCCGTAGTCTTCAACCATACTATCATAGGGGTAGTCTCGTCTGGTGCTAGTACCCATAGAGCCTGAAGTATCGAGCATGAGCGTCAGTACAGCCCCGCCTGATTCTGCTGCTTTATATATTTCCAAATCCCCTAGATCGTTCCTACCAGCGTTGACAGGTAGGGCTACCATAGAGAGAGCAACGGCGCAACTTAAAGGCAGCATTAAAGGCTTAACAGTCTGGCTAAGCTTAGAATATCGTAACTGATTAAGTATGAGCTTTTTTAAAATCATGATGAGTACTCTTATTTAACTACAACTGTTAAAAGGACTAATGGATGCCTTGTTTATCTATCAATTAATTGTTAGCGGCTGTCTTACGGTTACCATTGACATCAATGCCAACCAGTTTCTGACAATCTTCATCTATTTTACCGTCTCCTACACCAAACCCATAACAAACAGTATTGTCTATGACGTTCTTAACATAAGCTTGCTGAACTAGTGTTTTAGTCGCAACTCCCTCGTCTTTCATACATTCATCCAGTGATTCAGTGCTACCATCATTAGGGTCAATAGGTTTTTTAAGACAGTCGTTTATATCTTCTTTACTAGCATTCGATAGACTAGGTAATATAGAAGTAGAACGAATATTAAAGACGGCAGACTCGTTGCTTGGCTCATTAACTTGTATACCAGATCCTTGTGTTACTGATTTAAAGCCCCCTTGTCCTACAACTACACGCGATGGGCGAGTAATATTAATTTGCGTTACTGAGTTACTACGAGCACTAGAGTAGCTTTCCGTCTTTGATATATCACAGTATCCACTACCCGTTGTCATCACCGTACCCCCATTAGGTTTTACGATGCTGGCTTGATTCAATTTAGCAAAGCTATTTAGTCGCGCGTTATAACAAAAGATATATTGATCATCGCGATTTGTACTACCTGCTTGAGAAAGATAATAGCCAAACATTCCCGTCCCTTCTATCACTGCATCTACATAATCTTGATCTGTATCGTTATCAAATATTTTCTCAATACGCTTATTTGCGCTATCTGAAGAGTTTAATAAAAACGTGTCTATTTGATCAGCAGTGGCTACTTTTAAATCTGTTGTACTTCTCTTAACCGCAATAATACCCACTAAAGTAATGAGCATTAAAAACATCAATACTACGATAAGAGTAACGCCTTCCTGTGATTGTCTAGTCATCTCATTTATCCTCTTTCAGTCAGATTATCCGCTTCATCAACTAGATACTGGGTATAGAACTTTCTTTAATGGCTCTTGAGTTTCTCAACATTATATTCGACTCATAAACCCTACGAATAAATGCACTAGAAGTATCTGAAGATAGCTCCTCTTCTTCTCCAAAAACTATGAATTTGGTTGCCCCAGCTTCTCCTGTAAGCGGACGATCAGCTCGCACTAAAACTGAGAGTTTTACAGATATAACGTCTGTCGTGGTTGTCGTAGAAGCGCTGCCTGAAGATTCTGCCTGTTGAACAGTTTTCAAAAAACTCATATATTGTTCAGGAGTAAAATACCTTAAACTAACCGAAGTATTAGTTGGACTGGTAGCGACAACCTCTACTCCTAGCAAGACACCAAAATAATCAACTCTTGGAATAACGACTTCTCCAGCATCCCCAAAATCTCTTATATTCCGAGTAGCCACTAATTTAGTACTGTCCTTACCACTGATTTCTTGTGCTGCAAGTTCTGCTGTACTCAAGTCTTCTTTGATATAACGTCCAGCGTCACAACGTAGCTCATAACTTTTTATATTTGATTCATAATTAGACTTATTACTCTGAGTAACTTCGTTAAGAAAATACCTTTCAATAACAACCTGTCCTGGTATCATAGTCAAACGTCCATCCCGATCTATTTCGACTGGTCCCCGAACTAAGGAGCCTTCACAGTCGTACATATTCTGCGGTGCTTCGTACTGTATAGTGAGTTGGGAGCTTTTTAAGTCTGTAATGTTACTGTTCCCTGCTTTCCAAGCGTTGTTAACGCTACTTGTACTTTGGTTTCCACTTCTGGTTAGATAGCCAGCTGTAATCTCTTCAGCACCAGCGCTCGACTTGGTTCCTCCCATTTTAATACCATTCATATTATTCTTAGATTTGTCTGTCTGGGTAGTACTAACCAAACTACTGTCACTGGTCATAACCAGACCTGCCGTAGGAGTGAAAGGATTGTTAGTATCCGCCATACCTAAATTACTGAGCCTTATACTCTTTTCTATATTTTGAATACCAAAAATACTCGCTTCTAATATATCTGTACCGCCAGCCTGTACGCTACTGGTCTTAACGCTGGTCAAATAAATTTGCATGACCGCTGCTGAGATTAAAAGACCTAAGGTAAGAGAGATCATTAGTTCTATTAAAGAAAAGCCGTCCTGAGTATATTTAATATTCATTAGTAAGACTCCATAATCAAGCAATCAGAGCCTGCATGATATATTCCAAGCTCATCGGCACAAGCCTTACTACTCGCTGAACTGACTCCAAACACTGGCTCTGTTCCGTTCCATGAAGTGATAATACATTGACGTAACTGTTTGTCCGCAGTACCGGGACAAGTAATCATATTGAGTAAAACGCCGTTTTCACATGCTTGTTTCATCGTACTCCAGCTATTATATTTTACTAATTCTTCTGCAGTACATGAATCGCTATCACAGTTCTTCGTCACACTACTAGTTTTATAGTCTGTGACCGCAGCACAATAATCTTTTGTGTCAGAGACATTCCCTAAAACACTCTGTATCTCCTTCTGATAACCTGGTATATTCTTAGGATTTAGTCGCAAGTCTTCAGACAAGCCACGCATTACTGTATTAGCATTTGCTATTAGCACACTATCATCTGTTGCTTTTATAGATACCATATTGAGTGCACTAAATCCCAATACTGCAACTGCTAGTAGTAACAAAGCAACTAACACCTCAACCAAACCCACGCCTTGTTGGTTAATAATTTTAGTCATGGGCACGTTCCTTCGGATCTATTACTAATAACGGCAGTAGTACTGACTAAGATTTTTATAGGACTAGCTGCACTATTACTATCACATATAGTATATGTGGTAGCTTCTGCGACTTTATTTGGTTTAAATTCATTACTGCTACGATCTGACTTAATTGTACTTTTAGCATCATACCTATAACTTTCTACCGTGCTATCTACCTTACCTGACACTATATGCTGAATATTTATTACCTTATTAGTATTATCAAAGCTTATCGTTAGTGGTTGACGACGAATAACACTTTCTACCTTAGCCTCTTTTAGTGCATTAGCAAGCGTCGCAGCTGTTGACTTACTACGTTGATTGGCAAGCTGAGTACTAATATTGGGTGCGGCTATACTTATGATAATAGCTAATACCGCTATGGTTACCATTAGCTCAATCAAGGTAAAACCTGAGCTTACGTTCTTTAGCTTAGGTAGTGGAGTGTTCAAAGATGCATTCACATCGTGTTCCTATTTAAAACTGCAATTATCTGTCTTTTACTTATGGCGTATTACTTATGATTATCTTATATTTTTACCTTACTACCATGGTTTTCTACATATATTTATTTAATTACGTGCAATTTTCATTCCACGATATTTAATGAACATCATCTGAAAGTGCCTACAGATGCTCTCTGAAGTCCTTAACTAATGTATTAATTCGCCAAAATATTGTTTAGATATTTAGCTCAGAACAACAAATTAGTATACATAACTATAATAATATAGCGTTAAGGAAATATATTAGCAATAATTAGATATTACTGACAAAGATATACTGGGTTTAGGGTTTGCTGCCATGGGCTAATACGTAAGCAGAAATTTGATAGCTACTATGGCTGCTATCCGTTGCTGATTTTATTGCAGCAGGTGGAATGAATGCTCGCGCTAATGCTTGTAAGCTTGCACCTGTAGTAGATACGTCATCAAATAGTAGTAAGCGTTTTGTAGGAGGCCTTTCGATTAGCGCAAAAGCGTTATCTAAGTTACTAAGACGTTCGGCACGAGACAGTCCTTGCTGACTAACTGTATCGTCGATACGCTCGATGCCTTGCCATACAGGAATTTGCCAATGTTTAGACAATTGGGCAGATAGAATACTGACAGGATCGAACCCACGTTTGACCAATCGTTGAACTGTCGTTGGCATAGCAACAATCACACTGTTATTGCGATGACAACCGTGTGGACGCGGTAATTGACGTATGGCATGTAATAGTAACGGCAATTTCGTCATATCCTCTTGATGCTTAAATGCTCGGATAGCTTGACGTATCGGATACTCATAGTAGGTGGAGGCTTGGATAGATAGAGATATACTAGGAGCGATATCCACTTCAAAAGGTCTTGGCAACCAAGTAATATCATTGTGACAGTGAGCACAAAGTAAACCACTGCTCAAATAGCTGTTTGCTTGATGAATGATATCAGTAAGAAAAGAGTGTTTCTTTAAGGCCATCCGTGTAGGCGGCGCATTCGTTATATTATCTAGGCTAGATTGTGTTTGATAGCGCAATAGTTGAGATTGTGGTGTACTACGATAAATACGGCATAGTTGGCAGCGCATATCCATATACTCTGCCAACCACAGTCCAGTTTGATAAGGCGCTAAGCGGCGCATAAACTATGATTTGTCATAACTTATCATAAACTTCATCTATGTTAGAGCCTTTTTCAAATTGATACCACTTCCGAATTAAAGCCCTTTCCAATCGTTCAGTACGATACCGAAGCCGATAGAGGTATTTTCATGATTATAATCAATGATCGACTCACCATATCCTTGGAATAGCTGAACCATACCATTAACGTTCTCTGAGATAGGATAGATATAGTCGATTTGCGCAGCACCTTTATTGGTACCTGGATTGTAGCGCAAGGTACCGCTAATGCTCTGATCAGCCGGCAAATCATATAAGAATTTGATATCACCGTAGCCCATGTAGTCTTCGATATCTGGATTATCGTCATCGCTACTACTTTCGTTATTTACTCGAGCCCATAGGCGCGGTATGACTGAGAGTCTGCCCCACTCTGCGCCCGCCATGAGGTAAGCACGATTCCATGAACGTGATAATGGATCATCTTGTCCATTCGAGTGATGGACAGCACCTGCGCCCAACATACGCAGACGTCCACCAAAAGGCAGATCTGCTGTCACAGGTTGGGTTAAGAATATTTCAGGTTGATAATCGGTAGCACGGAATGGACGCGAGTTGTCTTCGTTATAAACTTGCCAATGTGATTCTTGAGTATAGCCAAACCATAGGTCAGCACTGGTATCAAACAAGTCTTCTGCGACTTTTGTTTTTAGGGATAATTGGAATTTTAGCTCAGTTTCGCGTATATCATTAGAATCAAAAGGATCTGTTTCTTGTGATGGTGTGCTTGGATTTAAATTGGGATCGAAAGTATAAAATAATGGCAACAGATATGTCGGTCGATATGGTCTGACCGTCCAAGTACCACGCTCACTATTTTTGTCTAGATCATAAGATAGACTGAGTGGCGAGAATTTTTCGATATCTGTTTGAGTGACACCTACATTTTCTAAAATCTGTGCCTCACTATTCGTTTCAGCATCTACTTCTACGTTACCGTTTGCCTTCAATTTGCTGGCTGCTGTTTGCTGATTGGTCATTAAGATGGTGTCTGCATCTTCAACTGTCGTCCCACTCATCGCCGTTTGAGACTCAGCCAATATCACTTTTGGATTACCTGAGACCGTACTTTGAAAGGTTTTTGCCAAATCAATTGGTTGTTTGGTTGAGGTATAACTTGGTGTCTTACCTTGTTCAGCTACTTTATCAAAACAAGCGAGTCGAGCAGCACTAGACTGGACTTGAGTACATTCAGAAAACAGCTTGGCTTGCTGGGCAATAAATTCTTTGCTAATTATTTTGCCACTTTGTGTACCCACGTCAGAAGATATCGCACTGTTATCGAGACTCTGTGATAGGTCAAGATCCTCATATTCAAACGCAGCTTCAGGTGCTGGCAGTTCGTTATAAGTCTGAGAATCATCAGCAGCTTGTACTTGTATCGCGGTACAACTCAACGCAAGCGCAACTGCAATACGAAGAGGCATATGCACATTCTGGTAAGACGGCTGTTGGTGACGCTGAGTAATGGTATGGGCAAACATAAGTGTCCTTTATCTAACTAGCATTAGCGCCAGCAGAGTATATGAGGTAATTAATATAGCCATTAGCGTTGTCGCTAAAATAGAATTGACTGAGCCTGTCAGCTAATCGCAGATATTAGGAGCGGAAAAAATGACAATTAGCGCCCCTGCTGCATTGTTTCCTTATTGTAATGAAAATATAAGCACGATACTAGCTTTATCGATAGTTAAAATAAGCGTCTACCAATATAATCGCTTATATAACAAATACTTAATAAATATTCTATAGGATGAATTTAATGGCATCAAAAAAGCCAGCATACTTTTCTTAGTATACTGGCCTTCTTAATATTCTTAAGGATTTTCGAAGTATCACACTGGTTTCTTAAGTGTTCATTGTTAAATGTTAGTTGTTCAACGCCGATAATGTCTGTTCAAATTCTGAGCGACCAATCTCACCCACTTGCTGATTTACTAGCTGACCATCAATATAATACAGTAGCGCTGGTGGACCAAAGAGTTGGTAACGAGACAACACGGCTTTTGAGTCTGCCGTCGTTTCAGTAATGTCGAGCTTTACTAATTGCCAATCTTGCATTTGTGCTGGGCGATTATGAAACAGGTTCTTGTCCATAATGCGGCACTCAATACACCACTCTGCTGTCAGATCGACAATGACATTCGGATTGGCTGCGACAATGGCATCTAGCTCTGCAAGCGTCGTGATCGTCTTATCAGTGGTGCTATCACTATTCACTGGTTGACCAGATGTTGACTGTACCATCATCGGTGCTGCACCCAACGACGCTAATGGATGTAAGCTATCATCATTACCCAATGCAGCGCCGACTATTAGGCAAGCGGCCCAAATACCAGCGATAAGGCTCAATGCTTGGGTCAGCATACGACCTTTACCTAGCCAACTCCATGCCCATGTTGCCAAGACCATAAACCATAACGCCCACACCATCAGCATGACTGGCGATATAAAGACGCGCTCAATCAATAACAGTGCCACGGCAAATAGTAGTAAAGCAAAGCCTTGCTTGACCCAATTCATCCACTCGCCAGCCTTTGGCATAATCTTGCCTTGAGTCGCACCGATTAGAATAAGCGGCGCTGATAAACCAAAACCCAGCATGAATAAAGCGGCAAAGCCGAGCAACGGACTACCAATGGTAGAAACCGCTAATAATGCCCCAAATAATGGTGCAGAAACACAAGGTGACACGACTAGCGCTGATAAAAACCCAGCGAGCAAACTGCCGCCTGTACTACCAAGCTTACTGTCACCTGCTTGGCTTAAGCCTTGCATCTTTCGACTGATCGCTTGTGGTAATCGCACACTGAAAAGACCTAACATGTATAGTGCGAGAAGTATAAAAACAATAGCAAAGCTAATGAGAATAATTGGATTCTGCAGCCAACCAATAATACCTAAAGACTCACCGAATACTGCGATAACAGCGCCCAAAATACCATAAGCAGTCGCTACCCCAATCGCGTAACTGGTGGTCAAGATGACACCGCGTTTGACCGTTGGGTTTTGTTCGCGGGCTACAATGTTGGCCACGATAGGTAGCATCGGTAACACACATGGCGTCAAAGCTAAGCCTAAGCCTGCTAAAAATAATAGTACTAATGCCAACCAAGGGTGAGAGGCCAAACCAAAAGGATCGCTATCAACGAAACTGTTGTTTGATGCGTTTTCGCTATTGGCCGTCTCGCCTGTTACGCTGCTATTTGCTGCAGAAATCGTATTCATCGCTGCACTACTATCTAAAGAATCATACTCTACAGCGCTGTCATCAATGAGATCATAGTCAATAGCACCATCGTCTGTCAGTGCTTGCGCCTCATCAGGCAAAGTATTATCAAGAGCTGTTGAGCTTACTTCCTCTGGTGTCGCCGTAGCACTATTCTCTGAGTCGGTCGAGCTCGCAGTACTCTCACTATCTGCTGATACCTGTGTCGATGCGGCTACAATATTGACAGTCGTATTAATCTTTTCAGGTGGATAGCATAGTCCTGCTTTTGCACAGCCCTGCCAGCCGACGACGATAGCGGCACTATCTATATTCTTACCACTATTGTTCGTCAGTGTGGTGGTAGCGACCATATTCGCTTGGTCAAATACCTGTACTTTGCCAAATGTTGGATCATCTATCGAATATGGTGTCTGGCTAAAGGTAAAAGGTGAAGCCGTCACGCCAGCGGGTAGCGTAAGCTTGATTTGCTTTTTATAGACGTAATGTTCAGGAGTGATATCAAAATTAATAGATAACCGCGTACCTGCTTTGACAGGGGTACTATCTGTACTTACCTGAAACGCTTGATCTACTGGCAAGAACTTTGACTTCGATGAGCTTTCACTACTACCAAAAAGGTCGCCTAACCCTGCCGCCTGTACTGTTGATGTCGTTGACAAACCTGTCAGCAATGAGCCACTAGCGATGGCAAGCGCTAAGATATGGGATTTTTTCGAATGGGTAGATACGCTAAATGATGAGGACTTTGGTGATGTCTTGATGGACATGAATGGCTACCTATTATTACCGATATTTTAATCAATCTGCTCGATATTTATCTGCGGGTCGCAGCAATGTCTATCTTGGTTTTGACTTTTACTGGTGGATAGCATAGGCCAGCGGTTGCACACCCTTGCCAACCAATAATAATAGGCGCATTTTTGGCGCCCTTACCATTACTGGTCGTCAGTGTCGTGGTTGCAATGACGCTTCTTTGCGTAAACACAGGAACCTGACCAAAGGTCGGATCATTGATTGATACTGATGATTGATTAAAAGTGAACGGCGTGGCGTTTATTCCTTTAGGGAAGCTCAACGTAAGCTTATCCTTATAAACATAATGCCCTGGCGTAATTTCAAAACTGATCGACAACCGCGTGCCTTTGGAAATCGCTTTGGTATTACTGACCACCTGAAAGGCTTCATCCACTGGTAAGAACTTTGATTTTGCCGAGGAGCTATTTTTAAATAAGTCATTTAACCCTGCTGCTTGTACACTGATCGATGTCATTGACAGAACCGTTACTAATGAAGTGCTTGCAACAGTTAGAACCAACTTATAAAGGTTTTTAGAAAAATATTTATTAGACTGTTGAATCGACATAGATGATTACCTTTAATTGCAGTTTGCGATGACTATTTTGCTGAGCGCCTAGATATATTTATAGCACTGGCTATCAAACTTGTAATGAACAGCAGGCGATTTATCTACTGATAAAAAATATCAACCAATAAGAGAATATTGGTTGATATTTATAAATTGTTGAAAGTGCATGGATGAACGAATGTTTCATTCTACAAAGCTATATCAGTATCAGAATTTGTTCACTATACGTCTGTTACTAAGCTTTATAACTGAGCATAAAGATCCGCATCTTGACCTTCACCACCTTGTTGACCATCAGCACCTAATGAAAATAAATCGTAAGGTCGCCCTTCACTACCTGGTGCAACATACTGCATCTCATTTTCCCAGCCATCGGTCGGATAGCCACCTTTAATATACCCACCTTCAGGATAGTTTTTTGCATCAGCTGGCGGTGTCGTAAGCGCCTCTAACCCTTGAGCGGTCGTCGGATAGCGCGAATTATCAACCTTATACATATCTAACGCATTTGAGACAGTGGCAAGCGCCGTTTCAGTTGTTTTCACACGGGCCTTATCACTTTGACCAACTACTTTTGGTACCACTAATCCAGCAAGAATGGCTAGGATCACAATAACGACCATAATCTCGATAAGAGTGAATCCTGCTTGACCAGACTTTTTTATCGCACTGCGCCGCATAGCTGAAGAAGCGGTCTTATGGTCAGTTACAATATTTGAATGGGATTGCATATTCTGAATAGCACTTTTTGGCGTCATATTTACTTGGAATTTGTCAGTCATAGTCATCGCTTTGGTCATCACAGTTATGTAAATAGTAAAAGTGGCGTTCTATTGTGGCTCTCATCAATGATATATCAATGAGTTCTGAAACTATTGTCACTATAAACCATGGTTTTATTTTTATCCAGCGCTGCGCCTAGTTTGAGTTTGCTATTTCAGCCGAAGCTAAATATTGAATGACACCAACTGTATGACTATTGATTCGTGCTTACTATAGCGCGGCGCTTATGTTTGCCATAGCAAAAATAGCGTTCGTTCAACAATATACAACAGTAAGCAAACCTTAAGAAAGCTAGTCCAAGGCTTAGCAAGCAAGTGAGGTGATATAAATAGAGTAAAAGAGAACTAAATAGAGGTTTTGGAGATTGGCAGCTAGCTATACATAAAGAATGATAAATCATCGGCTAGCGAATTAACTTAGCCTGCTAAATCGTTCATATTAACGATAGGTAGCATAACTGCCATCACAATAATCATGACTACTACGCCCATCAGTACCAGCATTAGAGGTTCAAGTAATGATAATAAGGTGCTGATAAAATTGGTTGCTTCTGCTTCCTGCATATTGGCGGCACGGCTCAGCATATTTTCAAGCTCGCCTGAGTTTTCTCCGCTTTTTATCATCTGTACCATCATCGGTGGAAAGTAAGTAGATTTCTCTAGTTGACTAGATAAGCTAGAGCCTTCTGTGACCCTATCAGCCGCAGTAATAATCGTTTTTTGGATATGTAAATTGGTCGTGACCGCAGCACCGATATGTAATGCCTCAATCAATGGCACTCCTGAGCGTACTAGTATCGCAAGGGTACTAGCAAATCGCGCGGCATTTAATCCTTTCGACAATCTGGCTAGTATCGGCAATCTAAGCGCCACGCTATCAATGGTTAATTTACCTGCTTGCGTTTGGGCAAAACGGTAGAATAAAAATGCGGTACTTGCCAATACCAGTAATATTAACCACCACCACTGAGTAATGATATTCGATAGCGTGAGAACGATTTGAGTAATTAAAGGCAGTGCTTGCTCAGACTGTTCAAAGACTTTGACAATTTTGGGCACGACGAAGCTCATCAGCCCCATAATTACCGCAATTGCCATTACCATCAGGACAATTGGATAGACCATAGCCCCTTGGATTTTCTTTTGGAGGGCAAAACGGTTTTCGGTGTAGTCTGCTAGCTGATTGAGGATAAGGTCAAGATGGCCAGATTTTTCGCCTGCAGCAATCGTAGCGATATATAACGGTGGAAAGCTAGCAGCTTGTTGCAGAGAACGTGCTAAGCTGAGCCCTTCCAAGACATGTGAGCGTACCGCAAGCATTAGGGATTTGATATGAGTCTTTGGAGATTGTTTAGCAACCGCTGCCAAGGTTTCCTCAAGTGGGATACCCGCTGCTAGTAGCACAGATAGCTGACGTGTCAGCAATGCCAGCTCGTATGCAGACGGTTTTTTGTAGCGGTTTTTGCTCTGACTCTGTCTGTCATTGACCGGATTGACTTCAACAGGTGTCCATTGCTTATCACGCAGCTGCTGGCGAATTTGCCGCGCAGAGTCCCCTTCTAGCAAGCCTTTTTGGACAACGCCATGGTCGTCAAGCGCTTTGAAATGATAGGCAGGCATGGCAACAGATATCCTAAGAGGCTTACAGGTAGACAGTTATAATTTATGACTTAATAGAAATTTATTAATTTGACATTCAGCGCTTAGAGCAGTGGCGTTGAGTCATTACTATCAGGCATTAAACCTTGTAATAATAAGACATCCAAATGCTGCTGCTGTAGCTTTTTATCAAAGTCATTGACCTCAGCGATTAGCATTCTTTCAATACGTTTATCACTCGCGAAAACACTCAAGCGCGCACAGATGACAGCCAACTGATAAATGCGTTTTTTGCAATAACCGTCAAGACCTTGTAATAGTCTGACCATATGCGGGGTTTCAAGACTGGCGTAATCATAGTCAGCCACGACTTGCTGGCCAAGGGCTGTGACGCCATAAGTAATCGACAAGTGAGCACAATAATAACAGCTGAATAAATAACCAACCACATGACCAATATAATAGCCTCGATCGTAGGTAAAGCTACTCACACCAAAGTGCCCAAGTACATAACTATTGAGGCTACCTTGGTCGCGAATTGGTTTGCCGTGCTTTAACTTACCGACTGTAGCAAAACACAATGGATTGCGACCATCTTGAGTCGTCAGCTGCCAACCAGCAGGCTGCTGTGCAGGCATATGACGCACGATATCTGCAATAATATCATCGACCACATGCAGCTGCTGCCAGAGTCTTTCGAGCGTATCCGTATCCATCAACCCACGTTTATCAAGCTGCTGCGCAAGTAAGTATTGCTGATATTCTACAAATTGCGGCTTCAGGGTTTGTACTAAATAAGTAGGACGTGTATTGGCAGATGCCATATATAACAGTCGAGTACGCTCATGCTGAGCACGATAAAGCGCAACACGCTGCGTAGCGACATTGGTTTCTTGAGCCACAGGTTTTGCAGCTACAGTAAGACTATCGGATGACTCAGATATTACTGCTTCAGTTGCTACCGCCTCGGCATCTGATAAGGTAAACATCGTCAATAATGCCGCCTTATCAGGTGTCTCTACCGACTCATTTTTCGGCGCATCTTTGCTGACATGCGGGTTCTCTATAGCAGTGTTTTTATCAACATTACTTTCTGTTTTAGCAGTTGCAGCAACCTCTTGTTGGCCATTGCTTCCTGCATTTAGCTTTGCGGTCGGTTCAGTCATAACATACCATCAGCAGAGAAAATAAACATCGTCTTGATCCTTTTATATGCCTATCGTACAAGGACATATAACGCGCTACAACATCAACGCTTTTGTCTCGACGACTCATTAACCCATAGTACCTGAACACAGACTCATTGTCAGCTGCCCTTAACTAAAATAGCCATAGCAAGTTACCAAAGGTATTATAGATATGAGTGACTCAACGTTTATAAAGAATATGTATTCACAAATTAAAAAAAGCGCCAAGGACATATAAATGACCTTGGCGCTTCTTATTGAAATTCTACTTGAATAAACAACAACTAGAACTATGCAAGATTGTTCTGTCGATACTGCTGACGGTATGCTTTTGGCGAGACACCATACACACGTTTAAATGCCTGACTAAAAGTCGAATCTGAGGCGTAGCCCACCATCTCGCTGATACGGCTAATACTATTTTGCTGTAAGCGTAAATAGCGAGCCGCCAATCGTAAGCGGTAATCAATCAGATAAGTCAGTGGCGGCATACCAACAGTGTCTTTAAAACGCTGTGCAAAGCTGGAACGCGACATTCCTGCTACTTCTGCAAGTTGATGAATGGTCCAGCTTTCACTCGGTGCCCCATGCATCGCGGCTAGTGCCTTGGTCAAAAAAGGATCCTTCATGGCTTTGAGCCAGTTTTCTGTGGCTTCAGGCAAGCTTTCAATATAGACGCGCAAACACTCAATCATCATGATGCTTGCCCAATGATTGATTACAGCCGTTTTGCCCATACGCTCACGCTCAGCTTCTAGTGTTAGCAGCTTTATCTCTACATCAATCACTTCAAACCGTCCGTCAGCAGCATCATTGAGCTCTGGCAATATCGGTGGCAGTACTGACAACAGAGGATTAATCATCTCTTTGTCGTATTTGCATTCGATCAGTATCAAAGAAGAATTGGGGTCTCCATCGCCATCGATATCAAGTGTACGCTCAGTGCAATTGCTCAATAGTTCATCAAGCGACTCAGCAACATCGCCATGGTGATTAAGTGCGTAACTCACATGTTTGTGCGCATTCGGAATCATAATCATGTCGCCAGCGCGAGCTTCCCGTAGACCATTACCAACATCGATGCAAAAACCGCCAGACATTACTAAGTAAAATAAAATGGTGTCTTTTCTAGTAATAGAATAAGACCAATTGCCAGTGCCATTTAGACGATAATACTTAGTCTCAAATAAATGCACGTTTTGCAGCAATACACTCAGTGCGTCCATCAATCAATTCCTCAATAATGCAGATTAATAACGATTCATCTTAAAAAAATAATAGTATTATTAATAACAAGTTCTGTCAGTTTCCTCTATGCCAATACTTGCTCCAATAAATAATTTTTATTGAATAGTATGGATGTGATAACACTTAAGCATAATGCATCATTTAAAACGTCATGTCTATTTACTTATTAGAATTACTAAACAATAATAGAGGAGACACAGTCACACTAGGCCTTAAGGAAAACCTACAGGCAATGTTGATAAGAATTTGGGGGATTATCTAGTATTGAAGGTGCTATCAAACTCTATCTGTTTAATCTTAGAAAGACAATGCAGAGATAAAATCGAATAGGCATAAAAAAATCGCCATCAAGGGCGAGTGCTATTACTGATATATTTTTAGATTGAGATATGATTTGTATGTAGATACATACAGAATAAAATATGGGGCGACTGATGGGACTCGAACCCACGACAACCGAGATCACAACCCGGGGCTCTACCAACTGAGCTACAACCGCCATAACTATTGCCAAAGAATAGGCAAGATTTGCAGGCTAAATGGTGCGCCTGGCAGGATTCGAACCTGCGGCCACCTCCTTAGAAGGGAGATGCTCTATCCAGCTGAGCTACAGGCGCTCTTAGAGGACTTTTATATACTAAGCTTACTTTACGATATATTTTACTATATCAGAAACTAAACCGTTATACATAAAAAAAAGCCTGTAAGGCTCTTAAAATAGATGGTCGGAGTGATAGGATTCGAACCTACGACCCTCTGGTCCCAAACCAGATGCGCTACCAAACTGCGCCACACTCCGAAACTCTCTATTATCACGATAGTTTGTTAATCAACTCATTGTTGGCAATGCCGCTAACTTGTTAATGTTCCTCGCTATCGAGGTGCACATATTAAGGGGTAAAGGCGATTGTGTCAACACCTATTTTCGATTAATTTCAAATAATCGCTAATTTTTTTAAAATTACGTCAATTTCACCAAAATAACGGTAGCAAGACCCTTTTCTTATTTACCTATCAATTAGTCAGTCATTCGCGCTGTCATTGATAACGATATTAAGCTTTGTCCAAATGTGGCAGTACTTCACCGTTAAGTGTACCTGTCAAAACATCAAACGGCATTAACCATAAATGGGCATCAGCTGATTCATTGTTTTTAATATCATCGCTACTGCTATCATTACTACGATAATGCGTTTGCTGCTTAAGCACCACTGGCTGTCTATCACTACCTAGCACTGGGTAAACCAACCAGACCTGCCTCGCCAAGTAAGCTTGTGCATAGCTAGTCAATTGATAAGCGTCGCTCGCACTAATTGCAGCGGCATGTGGTAAGTACTTCCACTTAATGTCGATGACATGACTGTAGTGACCTTTGGTTTTGTTTTTGGCTTTAGTTTGATGAGACGCTATATCGTTCTGATTTTGACAATCGTCAGAGACGGTTTTAAATATCAGCAAATCAGGCCGTATAGATAAGCATGCTAGTCCTTCAGCATCGTTTAGCCAGACACTTTGGGTTTGATGAAAGGGACGATAATTGCTACTAAGCTGTTGAAACATCGATGCAATACGCTGACTTGCCCATTGCTCAAAAGCTTGATTCATATCAATCAATAAACACAATCTTAGCTGAGAGCAATTTTGTCTATTTGGATCGATACCGTTACCTGTCGCAGCTATCGTCTGTTTCAATAGCCAGTATGCTAGGTCTACTAACTGCTGCGCGGCATGCAGTTTTTGCTTTTGGAGTGGTTGAACGTCTAACTGACGCTTTGCTTGAGCATATATTAACGCTATCTGCTGAATTTCGTGGTTGTTGAGCGTAGATACCTGCTGCCATGGCTGCAACAGTTTTGAAGAAATAAACTGGGGCAATAAAGGCATCAAGTAAACCAATGCACTCTTAATCAGCCGATTGGCCAACATGTCGTGACTTAATACGCTACTTTCACAGATAAACTTATGCGGTTGCATACTATTATGACGCAGTTGTTCTTTGATGAGCAATCGACCTTGCAGGGATGCCTGATTTTCAATCTGAGCCTGATAATGCTTGGTTGGTTGATAATCCATTAAACGCTGCAAAAACTGCTCAATCAGCCAATCTGATATAGGCAATACTTTTAACGGTAAAGGAGTGGACTGGGAACCAAACTGACCGAAATTTTTCGTATTAGGTAGCTTACGATTGTTATGCACATCAAGATGTATCAAATCCGATAGCATACCTTGTACCCAATGACGAGTCTGGACGATATTGCTAGTCTGATTAGACTGATTGAGCTTTGGCAATATCTCAAGCGTCATGCCACTAGGTAGGAGAATAATCCCAATATAGTGCCCAACCTTAAGCTGCCACTGTCCTTGCTTACGCTTGATAGTAAATGTTGCAAACTCTTGCGCTATTAGCCATTCGAAGTCAGACGCTTGCAAAAAATCATGCACGGTCAGACGTTGATGCTCAAACACGGTGATAACATTCATGGTAGCGACACTACTGTTAGGGATACGAGTCTGACGACTGTTTGCCTTAATAGCGTGCTCTTTGGCGTAATATGGATTATTCGTCATCACTGAACAGTCACCCTGCTAGTACAAACGCTGATAGATAGCAGCATGATTAAACTCACCACCCATAGCAATCAGATCGGCATTAATAGTATAACTATTCACACTCATAGACTGACCAAGAAAAGAACCCTGCCCTGCAAACATTTGGTGTTCAGCGGAAGCATTATTTTGGTTGCCCATTGGATTATACAAGTCGTCATTTATTAATGCTTGACTGTCCTGTACAAACTGCTTACTTGTCGGTTGCTGCTCATCTCTAAAGATATACTGTAGCATCGTAATTTGACCACCAGCTGCTTGAGCCAATTGAGGGATAATTTGTTCAACGAGAGCCGTTTGTAATTGCTCTAACTGAGTGACGGCGAATAAAAACGCATGACCTAACTGTGCTTCTACTCCCAGTGTCTGCACGATACGTCTATTCAAGCCTGTTAGTAATTTACTCAAATCTATCGTACCTGCTTCTAAGTCTTCAGACAGGCTGGTATCAGTGTCATTACTGTCACGAATTGTCGATAGTAAATTAGGCTGCGGCGGACAATCAATAAAGCGAAAACGTCGGCGTAATGCCATATCAAGTGGTGCTAAAGAATGGTCTTGGGTATTCATAGTGGCATAAATATCGACATTGGCAGGAACACTAAAAGCACGCCCAGAATACGCCAAACTCACTGTCATCGCATTCGGCTTGCCCGCTCGTTTATCAGGCTCTATCAAACTGAGAAGCTCGCCAAATACTCGTGACACGTTAGCACGGTTAATCTCATCAATCAGCATTGCATAACGCTGCTGAGGGTCGCGAGCGGCACATTGGCATAGCTTTAAAAACGCTCCATCTTGCACCGCGTAACTCATTTGAGTTTGATTAGAAGGGCTGTTATTTGCTGGAGCGGTGCCACTCATGACAGGCCGTATACCTTCTACAAACTCTTCATAACCGTAGGCTTGATGGAAGCTCACCATACTAAAGCGTTGCTTAGCAATGTTTTGATTTTGATGGGCTTGGTTTTCACGCTGTGCCTGCTGAAACTCTGCTAATTGCTGTGATAAATCTTCTAGTAACACTATACTCTCTGGCAATAAATACCATCCTCCACTATTGTCTTTATCAAAATAAGCTTGGCTAGCACGGTTATCAAAACTGACTGTTTGAGAGTTCGTAGGGCTATGTCTGCGTAACTCTAGCCAAGCTGTACTGTCCAGATTTTTCTCACGTGAGTTCTGAGCAGCTTTGGTCATGAAAAAAGGATGATCAATAATTTCTCGTACCTTTAACAAATCCTGTTGTTCAGCACGTAAATCTAAAAATACCAAACATAATACTTCGCGCCAGCTTAGACCTTGTAGCAGCTGTTCTAATAAATCTTCATTTTCAGTCTTGGGTAGATAGTCGGTGTATTGCTTCGCGATTTGCAGCAATCTATAGGTTTTACCTGTACCAGCAACGCCCGTATAAATAATATTGGTCGGTTCATGAGCAGACATATCAGGCATAACGTTATCCAGCGGCATTAAAAACAGGTTTGAAATAGACATGCTAACATTTTGTCATTATAACGTGGCTGTCTATTGGCATGGTAACTATAGTCAACCCTCTATAAATTAGATACGGTGTCAGTCTCGCTTAGTCTACTATTTGTAGTACTTCCACTCAGCTTCCTTGTATCCAAATTATATTGAACTGACTATACCAATCACTTAATAATATTAATGCCCAAATGATAGTGATATATAAGATAGCTAGGCTACTTTAAGTGGCGATCTAAATTGATGACATAACCTAGCAACATAGCCACGCTACTATAGTTTTGTAAGCGCAGCAGTTCATGCTAATAATAGTAGGAAGGCAATGGTTGATGTACCATAGTATTTGTAGCGACTTTCATTATCTATATTTGTGTTGCTATCATAAAAAGCCATGCTAAGAATGTCATTCAACTCATTTACGTTAAGGAATTTTGTATGTCAGGATTATTAAAAAAACTACCCGCCAAGTTGACCAATAAACTGCCAGCCAAAGTATCTGACAGCACAAAATCTTCAGTTGAGAAACCCAGTAGCACGCTAAAACCAATTAGTAATCAATTTACCAAACTGTTATCCGTCACCAAATATCTGCCTGCTGGAGCACGTTCAAGTATTTTATCTAAAGCCTTTGGCAAGGTCGTCCCATATGTCGGCACGACTGGCATTTATTATGAGACGGTAGAACCAAACCAAGTCGTCGTTAGTTTAAACAACAATAAAGCCGTCCAAAACCATATCGGCTCTATCCATGCAGTCGCCATCACATTACTGGCAGAGACGGCAACTGGGTTTATTTTAGGTTTAAACTTGCCTTCTGATCGTATCCTACTGATTAAATCTTACTCGGTAAATTTCCATCGTCCGATCAAAAAAGGTCAAATTGCTGCTATTGCAAGCTTGTCTGATGAACAGCGTTTGGATATCCTAAACACGCCAAAAGGTGAGATGATTATCCCTTGTGTTATCAAAGATCGTGAGTCTGATAGTGACCGCGATCCAATTGTGGTTGAGATGACGTGGGCATGGATACCAAAAGCGGAACTAGAGGCACGCCGCCAAGGTAAAGCGTCTGAAAAAGCTGCAGAAGATGACACTGAAACCGAGGCACCAATCGAAGAAAATAATGCCTCATCTACTCAAAATAATAGTACTGATAAATAGTTAATAAAAAATTGATAACAAACCCAATGAGGAAACAGTATGTCCAAACTTAGTACTTACCTATCTACGCTAGCGCTAGCCACTATGTGCTCATTGGGTTTTGTTCATAGCGCTAATGCCAACACAACGACGGCTGTCAGCATTGCTAAATCTAGCCCTACTTTCTTGGGCGATGGCGGTACTTATCCTTTTTCAGAGGCTGTACGCGTGGGCAATACATTGTATATGTCGGGACAAATTGGCTTTAAAGAGGGCAAACTGGTCAAAGGCGGTATCAAAGCTGAAACCAAGCAAGTGCTCGATAACATCCATAGCACGCTATTAAAATATGGCTACCGTAAGTCTGATATCGTTAAATGTATGGTCATGCTGACTGATATGGATGACTTTGATGACTTTAACAAAGTCTATAAGGCTGAGATGATAAAGCCTTATCCTGTACGCTCAGCTTTTGGTGTATCAGAACTGGCTGCTGGAGCAAGCGTTGAGATTGAGTGTGTGGCTGCAAAATAATAGCGGCTAAAAACTCTAAAGCTCCAAAATTAGAAAAATATTAAAACAACTGGATATTTACGCCAGTTGTTTTTTTATTTGCTATCCCAATATCGAGTCTGCAAATTTATACCAGTATCGTCTCGTCCGTTAAGGCGCTTTCTTTCGTCACTCGCAGCACTTCCTCCAATGTCGTCCGCCCTTCTATGACTTTACGCAAACCATCTGCACGAATCGATGGGGTTTGCTGGCGCGCGTATTCTTCTAGTTCATATTCAGCCGTATTGCTATGAATCATACGGCGCAATGTATCGTCGATTGGCACGACTTCATAGATAGCAGTACGTCCTTTAAACCCTGACTGATTACATTTATCGCAGCCAACTGGCTTGGGCAAACGAATCGACTCACTTGCTATATCTTCGGCATCACTTTTCAACCCTGACCCAATGCCAATTTCGGTAAATAGTTTGGCTTGCTCAGTATCAGCAGCCTGCCAGCCATGACAATGTGAGCATAAAGTACGCACTAAGCGCTGTGCTACCACGCCGATCAGTGACGACGATAATAAAAATGGCTCAACACCCATATCTTGCAATCGAGTGACTGCGCCAATCGCGGTGTTGGTATGCAGCGTTGATAAGACCAAATGTCCTGTCAAAGACGCCTGTACAGCAATCTCTGCCGTCTCTAAATCGCGAATCTCACCCACCATCACCACATCTGGATCTTGACGCAACATCGCGCGCAGACTTTTGGCAAAGGTCATATCTACCTTATTATTGACCTGTGTCTGTCCGATACCGTCAAGCTGAAACTCAATGGGATCTTCGGCGGTTAAGATATTGCGCGTTTGGTCATTGAGATCTGTCAGTGCCGAATATAGCGTCGTGGTTTTACCCGAGCCAGTCGGCCCTGTCACCAAAATAATACCGTGTGGACGATGGATTAAGCGTTTTAGCTCAGTATAGTCATTATCAGACAGCCCCAAATACGTCATGTTCAAACGACCAGCTTGCTTGTCTAATAGACGCATCACCACACGCTCACCAAAGCTCGATGGTAAGGTCGATACACGCACATCGACCTCTCGCCCTGCCAGTCTTAAACTGATACGACCATCTTGCGGCACTCGCTTTTCGGCGATGTCTAATTTAGCCATTACTTTAATACGCGAAACCAACAATGGAGCCAGTTGGCGTTTTGGTGTGATGATTTCTTTTAGCTCACCATCAACTCGGAAACGAACGACCAAGCGCTTTTCAAAGGTTTCGATATGAATGTCTGAGGCACTTAAACGAATGGCTTCGGACAACAAGGCGTTGATCAAACGAATGATAGGTGCATCGTCTTGTTGATCCATCAAGTCTTCAGTTTCAGGGACGCTATCTGCCAAGCTATCGAGATCAGGATGGTCCTCAAGTCCAGCAGCAATATGCTGCGACTCTCCTGTATTACCAGCATAAGCCGCGTTCATACGTTTTTCAAAATCATCCGTGCTGACACTTTCGTAAGTGGGTACACCGCGAATGCCTTGCTGCTGTAAAAACCGTACCGCTTCGTTGATCGCTGACAACGGAGTCGCTTTGGTGAGTACCAATGTTGGCGGCAATTCAGGGTCTATCGCAAGTATGGCCAAAATCTGATGGCGTTTCGCAAAGCTGTATGGCAACTGCATCATAAAGACGGCCCAATAAGTGAGGAGAGGATAAGAAGTACGCACGCCAAGACATGATGGATGCCTTGTCCTTAACAGTTCGAATCAAAAAAGACTGCCAGTAAGGTTGCATGAGTTTGTTATAATAGCATTTTGTTTTAGACGGGTATTATTTTATGTGACTGGCGCTTTATACCTATCGCCTAGCACATATGATTGCTATCAAAGTTAGCATATCATGCCTTTTTTTGCTGATAGCTTGCCATTGTCTATTACACCTTTTAGATTGCTTAGATTACCCATCATATTTTGTCTGTCCCTTCTCCCGCTCGATATTAGGATTTTCCGTTATGTCAGAGAACGTTAGCACTACTCATCCAACACCACTTTTACAAGATACCTTTACTGTCGGTAGTCGTACCTTTTCTTCGCGTCTGTTAGTCGGTACCGGTAAATATAAAGACATGACAGAGACTGGAGAAGCCATTGCCGCTTCAGCAGCCGAAATCGTGACCGTTGCTATTCGCCGTGTCAATATTGGACAAAACAGTGATGAGCCTAACTTATTAGATGTGATTTCACCTGATAAATATACGATATTACCGAATACTGCTGGCTGCTTTGACGCCGAAACAGCCATTCGCACTTGTAAGCTTGCTCGCGAATTATTGGGTGGGCATAATTTGGTTAAGCTTGAGGTATTGGGTGATGAGAAAACCTTATATCCAAACGTTATGGAAACTTTAAAAGCCGCCAAAGTATTAATCGATGATGGTTTTGAAGTGATGGTTTATACGTCAGATGACCCTATCGTCGCACAAGAATTAGAAAGCATGGGCTGTGTCGCCATTATGCCGCTTGGCAGTTTGATTGGTTCAGGACTTGGTCTACTCAATCGTCATACGCTTAGCTTAATAATCGAAAACGCCAAAGTACCCGTATTGGTTGATGCTGGTGTCGGTACTGCGTCTGATGCTGCACTCGCGATGGAGCTTGGCTGTGATGGTGTACTGATGAACTCAGCCATTGCCAATGCACAAAACCCAGTAATGATGGCACATGCAATGAAACATGCTATGTGGGCAGGTCGCGCTGCGTTTTTGGCAGGTCGTATGCCAATGCGTAAGATGGCTACTGCCAGCTCACCACAGACTGGGTATTTCTTTCAATAAATTGAAGTATAAATGACATATCATAATAGAGCGTGTTGAGTATTTACGTATAGTGCTGTCAGTGCTATGGTTGATTGCTTAACACGCTCTATAAAATAATAAAAAATGTTATTTGATTGAGTATCTACTCATTATAATTTTCACATAACACTTATCGTCATAAAAGGATTTATTATGCGACTTCTCACAGCAGTCGACCAGTTGTTTTTACTTCTTGAGTCGCGTAAACAGCCCATGCACGTTGGTGGCTTATTCTTGTTTGAATTGCCAGATGATGCAGGGAGCGATTTTGTCTATCAACTGGTCAAGCAGATGCAAGACTCTGATGTGCCGCCAAGCTTTCCATTTAACCAAGTGCTTGAACATTTGATGTTTTGGAAAAAAGACAAAAACTTCGATGTCGAACATCATTTCCATCATGTCGCATTGCCAAAACCTGCGCGTGCTCGTGAGCTATTGATGTACGTTTCACGAGAGCATGGACGTCTGTTGGACCGTGCCATGCCGCTGTGGGAGTGTCATGTGGTTGAGGGTATTGAACCCGAAACCGAGGGCAGCCCTGAGCGTTTTGCGTTGTACTTTAAGATTCACCATTCATTGGTAGATGGCATCGCTGCGATGCGTTTGGTACAAAAGTCGCTATCGCAATCAGCGACAGAACCCGTAACCTTGCCAGTGTGGTCGTTGATGGCGCGCCATCGCAACCATGTCAACGCTATCTTGCCAGCTGAAAGATCGGTCAAACGCATCATTAAAGAGCAAATCTCTACCATCAAACCTGTATTCACAGAGCTGCTAGACAACCTTAAAAACTATAGCGATGAAGGCTATGTCGGCACTTTTGATGCACCTATGAGCATTTTGAACAAGCGCATTTCAGCCTCTCGTCGTATAGCAGCACAGTCTTATGACATCAAACGCTTTAATGATATCGCAGAGAGATTGAATATCAGCAAAAATGATGTGGTACTCGCCGTCTGTTCTGGTGCCCTTCGTCGCTATTTAATCTCGATGGACGCCCTGCCGAGCAAACCATTGATTGCCTTTGTGCCGATGTCGCTACGTACAGATAAGAGCGTCTCGGGCAATCAGCTGTCATTTGTATTGGCAAATTTGGGTACCCACTTAGACAATCCTTTACGCAGAATAGAATTGATTCATCGCAGTATGAATAACGGCAAACGTCGCTTTCGCCGCATGAATCAAGCGCAGGTTATCAACTATAGTGTGATTGCCTATGCGTGGGAGGGTATCAATCTAGCGACAGGGTTATTCCCCAAAAAGCAGGCCTTTAACTTAATTATCTCCAACGTTCCTGGCTCTGAAAAGCCACTGTACTGGAACGGCGCGCGCTTGCAATCGCTATACCCTGCTTCTATCGTGTTCAATGGTCAAGCCATGAACATCACCCTAGCCAGTTATTTGGATAAGATTGAGTTTGGTATTACCGCTTGTAGTAAGGCGCTGCCTCGCGTACAAGATATGCTGATGCTGATAGAAGAAGAATTGCAGTTGCTAGAAACTACCAGTAAGGAATTAGCATTCAAAGGTATTACTGTTGAAGATAAAAATGACAATAAGGGTAATAATCAAACAAAAAAGCTGGCTCCATAACGGAACCAGCTTTTTTCATTCATACTCAATCTAGATATTAACTATATCTAGGCGCTAAACGTTAATAGCATTAAGGTTAACGTTTAAATTGCGTCACCCCAGATTGGGACAACTGTTTGCATCAACGGCTTAAGCAATTTCACATTACAAGCGAAGATAGAGCCTGATGTCATAGAGTTGTGCGCGCCAGTATGATCAACCACCACACCGCGTGCTTCAGTTACGATAAGCTCGCCCGCAGCGATGTCCCAAGGCTTGATAGACATCTCAAAATAACCGTCAAAACGACCAGCAGCAACATAGCACAAGTCAAGCGCAGCTGAACCCATACGACGTACCTGACCACCTGCCTCAGATATCTTCTGTAAGCTCTCAAAGTGCTGTTTAGCATAAGAGATAACTTCGCCATTGCGCTTACGCTCAAGCGGATGACCAGTCGTAAAGAAACCGCCATCAATGGTTTTGCGTTCGCTCACTTGCATACGGCGATTGTTCAAGCGCGCGCCTTTACCACGGCTCGCTGAGAACATCTCATCACGTACTGGATCATAGACCACACCATGTTGGGTAACACCTTTATGCTGTACAGCGATAGATACGCAGAACTGCGGTACACCGTGGACAAAGTTCTTAGTGCCGTCTAGTGGATCGATAATCCAGCACCAGTCAGCATCTTCGCCGCGACCTTCTTGCATACCAAACTCTTCACCCAAAAATGAATGATTAGGATAGCTGGCTTTTAGCGTCTCAATCGTGAGCTCTTCGCTAAAGCGATCAATGCGGGTAACCAGACCATCAAGTCCTTTAGACTCGATATCTAACTCGATTTTGTGGCGGTTTTGATGCGCATATAAAATCTCTTTACCAACTTTTTCAGCAGTACGCGCTGCGATGACGACCATGGGTTCCATAAATAACCTATTTGCTTGATGAATGAATATAAAAAATAAGACTAACTCTGTGCCCACAACATGCCAAACAGCCGCCGCATCACACCACATCTATGCGATTAAAAACGTGTCTCTTATAAACGGAAACTTATAAAAGACACCCGCATTATACTAAAATTGTTCGATAAAAACGAAAAAACCGTCACGCTGACCAAGCCAGTACTTTGGCGATCATCTAAACTGCGCAAGTTGTAAAAAAGTTAGCACCTACGGCTAGCAGGCGTTTGCTCTGTTTAAGGAGCTTATATCGGTTTTAATTAACACATTTTTAGTGCATTAATTTTTTAAAATAATATTGTAACGCTAGAAACATTGCTTAAGATAAGAGCGTTTTAAGCTGTTTAATTACGCCTTCGACATCTAAACCACAGTCAGCCAATTGTTCTGCTTGGGAGCCATGAGCAATAAAGCGATCAGGAATACCGATATTAGTAATAGCTGGACGACTTTGCTTAAAGGCTGCCGACTCATTGAGTAAATATTCATTCACTGCACTACCTGCGCCGCCCATAATCATGTGCTCTTCTAGGGTTGCTATATGAGTGACCCCTTGTGCTAACAACGTCTCAAGCATGGCGGTATCTAGCGGTTTTACCCAGCGCATATTGACCACCTGTATCTGGTAATCTAATGCTGCATCGTTATTTATTAGGGTTTCTGCTGCTTGCTGAGCAGTCGCGACCATCGTACCAAAGGCCAATAGTGCCAATTTGTAAGGCGCATCAGTTTTACCTAATACTGACTCGACAACCGCTTCACCAACTTTATAAGTTTGAGCTGGCTGCTCAATATCAGCACCTGTGCCTGTACCACGCGGATAACGTACCGCCGTGCAACCTGAATATTCATAGCAAGTATTGAGCAAGTGGTAGCATTCGTTCTCATCTTTTGGCGCTGCAATCACCATATTAGGCACACAACGCAAGAATCCGAAATCAAACACGCCAGCATGTGTGGCACCATCTTCACCGACTAGGCCCGCTCGATCGATGGCAAACATTACGTCTAAATTCTGCAACGCAACATCATGAATCAGCTGATCATATCCACGCTGCAAGAACGTTGAATAAATCGCGACAATAGGTTTGACGCCTTGAGTTGCCATCCCAGCCGCTAGCGTGACAGCGTGTTGCTCAGCAATGGCCACATCAAAGAAACGCTCTGGAAACTGACAAGCAAAGTCAGTCATCCCTGAGCCTTCTTCCATGGCAGGGGTGACAGCTAGTAGCTTATCGTCTTCAGCCGCTTTATCACATAAGAACTGGCCAAATACTTGTGAATATTTTAACGCTGGCTTTGTACTTGTTTGTTTTTTTAACTGCTCTATAGAGTCAGCTTTAGACTTTTCATGTTCTTTATGATTTTCGACTGGCAATTTACTGATTGCGTGATAGCCCACTGGATCTAATTCTGCTGGTGCAAAGCCTTTACCCTTAGTGGTATAGATATGCACTAGTACTGGGCCTTTTACTTGCTTCGCCAGTGACAATACGCGCAGTAGCTCAGGAATATTATGCCCATCAAACGGACCAAAATAGGTAAAACCAATCGCTTTGAATAAGTTGTCTTCTAGCTGCGGAACATCACGCATCTCTTTGTGACGTTTGCGGCGATCGAACGCTTGCATATCAGGACGGTGGCAGAGTACAGGCTCACCTGACTCAGAGATATCAACTTGATAACCTGATTCCCAAAGCATGGCTAAATGTCGTGAAAATCCACCAATAGAGCAAGATATCGACATATCATTATCGTTTAGAATGACCAGTAAATCAGCATCTTGCTGTACTGCGTCATTCATGGCCTCAAATGCCATACCACCTGTCATCGCACCATCACCAATGATGCAAGCAACCGTTTGCTCGCGGCCCTGATAACGCAGTGCGAGACTCATACCCAGACCAGCTGAAATAGAGGTCGATGAATGCCCAACGCCAAATGTATCGTAGACAGATTCTGCGCGCTCTGGGAATGCCGTCAGCCCATCTTTAGACCGGATAGTGCTCAACTGATCACGGCGTCCTGTCAATACTTTATGGGCATAGGCTTGATGACCCACGTCCCATACGATCTGATCGTTTGGTGTGTCTAATAGATAATGCAGTACTATGGTTAGTTCAACCACACCCAAGTTGGCACCGAAATGCCCACCGCTCTGACCAGCTGAATACAACAAAAAAAGACGCAGCTCATCAGCCAATGTAATCAGCTGATCTTTGCTCAATGTGCTCAGGTTAGAGGGCGTATCGATTGCATCAAGCAATGGCGTATCAGGACGCACACGTGGAATCTCAGTATAGGTCTGCTGTAAGCTCGATAGCTGGGCAGCAGAATCCAGCGCTGATGTAGATAGGAACTGAGACTTTGGAGAATGAGGTGACTGCTGCATAAACTGTACGATACCTACCAATCTGCTGACAAGACGTGTCTTTAAAATATAGCGGTGACTATAATCAAAAGACGTCAATAATACCTACATCATTATTGATGTAATCGACCATATAATTATTCATGCAACTTTCGTATTTGTATAGCTGCGCTACTTACGACAGTACACACGCTAGCACAATAGACTGCGCGTCAATACCAACGTTTTGATATCAAACTATTGATGCTTTCATATTATTGACAACTGAGGGGTGACATTATGCCCTATTATTTTGCATCAATATCAGATGTTAATGACGACATAGTAGTGCAAGGATAAAGACTTGTCACTGTATCCATCAAAATAGTATGGCATAATAGCATCTTTTTTTAATTGTCGCTTTAATCATCGTGCATCGTCTGTGAATTTTGTGTGTTTTTATAATAAATACAATGAGTACGCTGTCTTTATGAACAGGTTATACTGGTATCATCTTAATCTTAGCAGTAAAGTTTAGATGATATGCTCATCTCAACTAATAGTTATTTCGAAAACAGTAGTTATCTCGAACAGTAACCGGCTCTAACAGCGCTCATCTCGAACAGCAGTAACATACTTTTCACCGCCACGACTTTAGGCTTATGTAGGACAGCAATGTCATATCAATTTATCACTAGTGCCAAATTACCCACTCGTCACGGCGAGTTTGATATTCATATCTTTGAAAATAGCGAAGGTCAAGAGCATGTCATGCTGACCGTTGGTCTAACTGTGGTCGAACAACAGACAGATGTTATAGCTAACCAACCTTTAGACAACATGATACTGAACCAAAAGAACGAATCGATAGCGAAGCAAGTGCCGCTCATTCGCATTCATTCTGAATGTCTGACAGGCGACGCGTTTAGCTCACTGAAATGTGACTGCGGTCCGCAGCTCAATACTGCTATGCAAGCCATCCAAGAGTCAGGTTGCGGTGCGATTTTGTATTTGCGTCAAGAGGGCCGCGGTATTGGTTTGACCAATAAGATTCGTGCGTACGCCCTTCAAGATCAAGGGCATGATACGTTGGATGCCAATCTCATGTTAGGCTTGCCTGCTGATGCGCGTATCTATGATATGTGTGGTCCGATGCTGGCCCATGTCGGTGTCGACGCTGTCAGGCTCATCACCAACAATCCAAACAAAGTCGCTTATCTGACTGAGCATGGCATTGATGTTGTCGAACGAGTGCCATTGTTAGTCGGTGTTAATGATATGAATGCGGAATATCTAGCAACCAAACGTGATCGCATGGGCCACTTGTTTGATAAAAATATCAATCTTGATATAGATGCTTCTCTCGATACAGACCTTAATACCGCCATACACCTGAATAAATAGATATCTTATGAGTATTACAACTACAAATAACGAAACAGACTTATCAACGGTAGCATCAGTGACGACGCCAACCAATAACGATATCATGCGAGTGCGTGAGTTTTTGGTTGATTTACAGACACGTATCTGTGAATCACTAGAAGCACAAGAGCGTGACGGCAGCACTAATAACAACGAGTATGCGACCTTTGTACCTGATGACTGGGAACGTACTGAAGGCGGCGGCGGGCGGTCGTGCGTATTGGCAGATGGCGAGGTCATCGAAAAAGCGGGCGTCATGTTTAGCCATATTCATGTACATAACCTCCCCGCCTCTGCTACAGCGCGTCACCCTAATATCGCTGGACGTAAAGCCCAAGCAATGGGCGTGTCACTGGTTGTCCATCCCAAAAATCCAAACGTGCCTACGAGCCATGCCAATGTGCGTTTATTCGTAGCGGAAGCGGAAGGTGAAGCACCTATTTGGTGGTTTGGTGGTGGTTTTGACTTAACGCCATTCTATCCAGTACTCGCTGATTGTGTACACTGGCATCAAGTTTGTCATGACTTGTGTGCGCCTTTTGGGGACAATATTTACGCTGATTTTAAACAGTGGTGTGATGAGTATTTTCATCTGCGCCATCGTGATGAGCAGCGCGGTATTGGTGGTCTGTTTTATGATGACGTCAGTACCGAGAGTCGTGGCTGGGACTTTGAGACTTGCTTTAACTTTATGAAAGCCGTGGGCAACGGTTATCTTGACGGTATCATGCCGATTTTTGAACAACGTAAAAATACGCCTTATACTGAAGCGCAGCGCGAGTTTCAGCTCTATCGCCGTGGTCGCTACGTCGAATACAACCTGGTCTACGATCGTGGCACGCTATTTGGACTACAGAGCAACGGACGTATCGAATCCATCCTAGTCAGTATGCCGCCGCTTGCCAGCTGGCATTATCGTTTTGAGCCTGCTGAAGGAACGCCTGAATTTGAGTTGACCGATTATTATCTAAAACCGCGTGATTGGTTAGCGCTATAGTTTTCGTAAATATCACGTCATTCATATTTTTGGAAAGTATTAAAAAGGTCAGCTACTATTCGCTGGCCTTTTTTATTGTCGGTACCATTCAAACGAGCAACTCTCACGTTATTATTGTAAAAAACATGTCGTGTATTTACCAATACAATCATCGTAACCAACTGTAAGCAGTAACAACCAAGTTGAGGTATGCTTATTTAAAATATTACGAGGATATAACAACTATATAATTCCCAACGCTCAGATAACCGTTACAATAGAAGACGTTCTTTATTAGCAACTGTGCTCAGAAGAATTTTAGGCAGTATTTTATATAACTATATTTTAAGTCAAAGCGAGCGTTTTTAATCGCGCTTACTATTAGCCAAGTTTAAAGGAGTAAGTCATATGGCACAGGTTCATACCAACAAATCTTTCAAATCTCTGTTTAGCGTTACTTTGATGGCGGCTGCACTGGGTCTAACGGCCTGTAGCACTTCAACAGGATCTAACCCTGACGTGCAAGCGCGTCAAGACACCATGAAAAACTGGGGCGACGCAATGGGCGTCATGGGTGATATGGCAAAAGCACCTGATACATTTGATGCCGATGTATTTAAAGAGCAAGCGGCATTCCTAGCAGAAGATGCCGCCAAGCCTTGGGGTCATTTTGAAGACCCAGAAGCGGTAGGTAATGCTACTGAAGCGGTTTGGTCTAATGCTGATGGTTTCAGTGCTGAAGCTGAAAACTTTCAAAAAGTCACTGCTGAGCTAAACGCCGCCGCCCAAAACGCCACTAGCATGGACGATGTTAAGCCTGCGTTTGGACAAGTTGGTGCAAGCTGTAAATCATGCCATACCGACTTTAGAGCAAAAGACGAATAAGCCTTTATATTTATAGCAAGTCGACACGTAAAAAAAACCGCCATATCAATTGATGTGGCGGTTTTTCGATTTTCTAAATATTGTGGAAATTAAAGTTTTAACACTAATTAAATATTTCACCGAGCGCACTACTCGGCCACTGTTTTATTCACGTCCACAACGTCTTGCTGCTCGTTCATTTTATTAACGATTGCACTTACTGAAGGATCACTCAAATCGATTGTACGTATTGGGAATGGAATATTTACGCCCGCTGCATCCAACGAGTTTTTGATACCTACAATTACTTGATGAATCGAGGCAACCTTATTGGCTTGCGTACCATCTTCGATGAACCAGCGTACCATTAGATCAATGGACGAACCGCCGAAACCAGTAGCAATCACGCTTGGTGTTGCTTTCTTCGAGACGCTCTCTATCTTATCTAACGCCTTGATAATCTCAGCTTTGGCAGCTTCAATACCATCTTCATAACCGATACCAACTGCGACTTGCAAACGACGCTGCTTGTAAGCGGTATTGACGGTCAATGCTGAAGTATAAAGATCTGAGTTTGGAATCACCACTTGCCGACCATCATAAGTCTTGATGGTAGTTGCGCGGATTTTAATATCTTCGACCGTTCCTTCATAGTCGCCTGAAACGATTTGATCACCGATACGAAACGGCTCTGAAATCAGCAGTAAGATACCAGAGAGCAAGTTTTGGAAGATATCCTTAAAAGCAAAACCGATAGCAACGGAACCAATACCGAGCGCGCCAATCAACTTAGCAGGAGTGAACCCCGGTACCGCAATAACCATCGCTATCATAAAACCAATAAAGAAAATAAGCGCCCCGCCTACCCGCTGAAACACTTTTACCAAGTTCTGATGCCGACTACGGCTACCTAATAATTTGTGAACGATTTTCTTGAAGACAATCGATAAAAACCAAAAAATTAGGATAACGATAATTGATGCGACAAAATATGGGATGCGCTCAACAAAGCCAACCCATATCTCATTTGCCGAACCAAGAATGCTTTGATAGGTCAACCCATCTGTCGTCGTAGACTGCGCAGCTGTCTCAGCACTCAGTGTCGTGTCTGCCTCAGAGGTAGGCATCTGGGTGATACTCCTTTATTCTATTTATTTCTATTAACGCACTTATCTTAATAGGTGCTGTCGTTATGACTCTTAATAGGTGCTGTCGTTATGACAGTTAGCCCATCAAATCGGCCTGTACGATTTCGATCCAGTAGCCGTCTACATCTTTGATAAAGGCAATGTTTTTCATACTGCCATCTTCTGGACGTTTTTTAAATTCGACGTCGTTTTTATCAAACCAAGCAACCGCTTCATCCAAGCTTGGAACGCTAAAACAAATATGACCAAAACCCTGTGGATCCTGATTGCCGTCATGATAGCTAAAGTCAGCTTTTGTCTCGGTGCCGTAGTTGTGCGTCAACTCTAAAATACCACGTTGACGGAAAGCAAAGATTTCTAAGTCATCGCCAGTTGGCAAGTTTTCGCGCTCGCTTTCGGTCAACTTAGCCAAGAAATATAAATCGAATCCCATGTCAGGGAACTTCTTAACGGCAAGCAAGGTCATACCCAAGACACCAGTATAAAACGCCAATGATTTTGCAGGATCTTTGACGCGGAGCATGGTGTGATTAAACGTAAAACCTGTCGTTTGCGTAGAGATTGACTTGACGCCATCTACACTGATACTGCTCGCAGGCTGTGCGATGGTCGAATTATTATCGTTAGTAGACATAGTTATCCTAAGGTTATTCAAAAAAGAGTGTTATAAATAAGCGAATCACGACTGTCATGATTCACTGCTGTCTCTCATCATAATAAAAATTGGCAAAATAATTGATAGGGTTTTGTAAGGATATGAACAAAATATGTTCATATTTAGATATATTAGCTGTCTAAGAATCGTACCTTTCCGGTCTCTAGATCATATTCAGCGCCGACTACCAATAGCTGACCACTATTGGTTAAGTCCTCTAATGCACGTGAGCCATGCTTTAGCTGACTGACTGACATACGTACGTTAGCGCGGATAGAGCGGTCGACCAGCTCGTCTGCATCGACGTCTTGACCATTGGCAGTTGCCAATTCGTGTAAGTTATAAACGCTTGGGCGAATACGATCAACGATAGATTGCAAGTTAGGTGAATAGTTCTGCTCAGGGTTAATCAACGTCTCAACGCAAGCCGTGACAGCACCGCATTTCGAGTGTCCAAGTACCACCACCAGTTGCGTACCAAAGGCTTCGGCTGCAAACTCGATTGAACCAATCTGCGATGGTGCAACCACATTACCTGCGACTCGTATAACGAACAAATCTCCCAAACCCTGATCAAAGACAATCTCAACGGGTACTCGTGCATCCGAGCAACCCAAAATAATGGCCAATGGATTTTGATCCTTGACCAACTCTGGACGGCGCTGCATATACTCATCGGTACTGGTGAGGCTATCAACGTAGCGTGCATTACCTGCTTTTAAAAGCTCAAGTGCTTCTTGACCTGTGGTTGGACGTATATCGGTAGGCATGAGAGATCCTTTATCATCAATAATATTAGAGTTATAAGCTGTTTTGCATACATGTATTCCAGCACAGACTGACTAATTATCGTCAAACTATCAGGCTAATAATGTTTGTCAGCCATAACGTGATTGTATAGGAATAAAAACCCAAAAACGGTAAAAAAATTTGTCTAAATATCGCTAGGTGAATGTAGTCACATTTAAAAATATAGCTGTATATATCGCTGCTAAGACAGTATTACTCGCGTAACTTATAATGAACTTGCACTGACTTATACCAAGGGTTTGTTATAATACGCAGCATTCAGGCAGCATTCAGACAGTAATCCGAACATGCTTACGCTCATGCCAATCCTTATAATGACAGCCAGCTGCATATAGCTATTGGACGCTCAGGAACAGATATTATGACCGATTTATCTCAAAATACGCATAACACCTCTGCGTCACCTCATGATGATCAGGTGCTGCTGCAACTGACTGGTCTAAAAAAAACCTATGATCAAACCGAAGTCCTAAAAGACATCAACCTTGATATCAAACATGGTGAGTTTTTGACGCTGCTTGGCCCATCAGGCTGTGGTAAGACGACATTACTACGCTTGATTGCAGGCTTTGAGCAGCCTAATGCTGGAGCGATATATTTGGATGGTGTACAGATGGCAGGCTTATCCGCTGATAAACGTCCGGTCAATACCGTATTTCAGCAATATGCATTGTTCCCTCATATGAGCGTCGCCCAAAACGTGGCTTATGGCCTAAAGCTAAAAAAAGTACCAAAAGATGAAATCCAAAGACGTGTTAGCGAGATGCTAGCGATGGTACAGCTAGAGCATTTGGCCAACCGCAAGCCGCAAGATTTGTCTGGTGGTCAGCAGCAGCGAGTTGCCATTGCACGCGCGGTGATTAACCGCCCTAAACTGCTATTGCTTGATGAACCGTTATCCGCACTCGATCATAAACTGCGCCTGCAAATGCAGTCCGAGCTTAAGCGTCTGCAGCGTGAGCTAGGCATCACCTTTGTCTTCGTGACTCATGACCAAGAAGAAGCGCTCTCGATGTCAGACCGTATTGCCGTGATGAAAGACGGCACGTTCCAACAAATCGGTACGCCTATCGAGATTTATGAAACCCCTGCCAACCTATTTACTGCAAAATTTATCGGCGAAACCAATCTGTTCAAAGCTGAGGTCAAAGGTGTCCATCCAGACCAGCCAGATCGCGATGGCAAAGTGACTAACGGACGCATCGAGGTCGAAGTCTGTGAAGCGCAAGCGCAAGAAGGGCCAACCACATTACGCAACTTACGTCGTCCCAATTTTGCCAATGATGTGCAAGTGGGCGATATCGTCAATTTACTACTTCGCCCCGAAGATTTACGAATATACGATCCAAAAGACAATGAGCATAGCGGACTGTTAGGCCGTGTCATTGAGAGTAACTATAAAGGCAGCACTTTAGACTCAATTATCGAACTGGCAAATGGTCATATCATTAAGGCCTCTGAGTTTTTTGATGAGGACGACCCGAGCTTTGATTACAAACTAAATGAAGGCGTCAAAGTCTCATGGGTAGATGGCTGGGAATGGGTCTTGCCAGAAGACTCTGAAACTGTGCCAGACACGACTGTACAAAAGGATGGTAGCTGATGGCGCGCAACCACTTAGGCAGTAAAAGTCCATTTCGTACCGCCACACTTTGGCTAATTTGGGGTTGGCTACTGATATTTGCACTATTACCAAATATCCTAGTCATCGCTGTCAGTTTTTTGACCCGTGATAGCAGTGCGTTTATTAGCTTACCTGTTAGCATCGACAGCTATGTGCGGATGATTGACCCGTTGTATTTTGAGGTATTTGTCCACTCATTATGGATGGCAGGTATCACAACGGTTATCTGTCTGCTGCTTGGCTACCCTTTTGCATGGCTGATCTCCAAAGCAAAAATACGTTGGCAGCCGCTGCTTATGATGTTACTGATACTGCCATTTTGGACCAACTCCTTGGTACGGACATATGCGCTCAAATTACTATTTGCCAATAATGGTTTGATTAACAAATTGCTATTAGCCATCGGTGTAATCGATACGCCAATCGATATTTTATATACCCAAGGTGCGGTGATCGCAGGACTAACTTACTTGTTATTCCCGTTTATGGTACTGCCGCTATATGCAGTATTTACTGACTTACGCAATGACATGCTATTGGCCTCGCAGGATTTGGGTGCAACTAAAACACAGACCTTTTGGCATGTGGTACTGCCATTAACAACACCTGGGATTATTTCTGGTGTACTGCTAGTCCTATTGCCTGCAATGGGCATGTTTTATGTAGCAGATATCTTGGGTGGTTCTCGCAATTTGCTGGTCGGTAATATCATCAAAAACCAATTTTTGGATGCGCGCGACTGGCCCTTTGGTGCGGCAGCTAGCGTTTTGTTAACACTAGCGATGGCGGTATTATTACTTGCCTACCGTGCCAGTAGCCGCCGCATTGGCAAGACTGACTTTAACGAGGTGGCCTAATGTCTTATAGCTCACCGAATAAAAAAATTCGTACGCTCAAGCTTGGCAGTATCGCTGCCAAAGGCTATCTCGGACTGATTTATACCCTGTTGTACCTACCTATTATTGTCTTGGTGGTAATGTCCTTTAATGAGTCGAAAATTGGCTACAACTGGGGCGGCTTTAGCTTAAAGTGGTACGAGTCACTGTTTAACAACCAAGCGATGCTCGATGCATTTTGGCACTCGATTGTATTAGGATTGGTGGCAGCAACTGTCTCAACTTTGATAGGCACACTCACTGCCCTAGCCTTACATCGTTATAACTTTCGCGGTAAAGGTTTACTAAACGGGCTACTGTTTGTACTTATGATGTCGCCTGAGATTGTATTGGCTATCTCATTATTGGCGCTGTTCTTGCTGATTGGTCTACAGCTAGGTTTTGTCTCACTACTATTGGCACACATTACTTTTTGCTTACCGTTTGTCGTCATTACTGTCTTTGCACGCTTAAGCAGCTTGGATGAGCGCTTAATGGAAGCGGCGCGCGACTTGGGCGCCAATGAATCAACCATGGTACGTACGGTACTGATTCCCGTTATTTTGCCAGCAGTAATGGCAGGTTGGTTGCTCGCCTTTACCTTATCGCTAGATGACGTCGTGGTTTCAACCTTTGTCACGGGCCCTAGCTATGAGATATTACCACTACGCATTTACTCGATGGTACGGGTAGGACTCAAGCCAGAAGTTAATGCTATTGGTACACTATTATTAGTCGCTTCTTTAATATTGGTCATTATCTCACAGCTACTGTTACGCAAGCGCTAGCTGTTCATGGCTCATTAATCATTAATCATACGCTATGAATGAAAGTCAGCAACATATGTACTATAATGAATTTTTCTCACCTTAGCGGTTAGGTTATATTATGCTTGAGCTACGTCATCTTAATACATTAACCGCGCTACGGGCGCATGGTTCACTTGCAGCAGCGGCAGATGAGCTACACGTTACTGCCTCGGCTGTTTCGCATCAATTAAAAGAGCTTGAGAACTACTACGACATCAGCTTGGTCAACCGTCGGACGCGCCCGCTTAGTTTTACGCCAGCAGGTAAAGTAGTATTGGCATTGGCAGACAATATCCTACCGCAAGTTACCCGCACTAAATCCAATCTTAAACGCTTAGCGCACGGTCAAGCAGGTAGATTACGCCTAGCATCAGAGTGCCACAGCTGCTTTGATTGGCTCATGCCGATACTGAACCACTATCGCCGTGAATGGTCGGATGTAGAGCTAGACTTTGCCACAGGGTTTGAGCCTGAGCCGCATCATCTACTCATGGAAGGTGATATTGATCTGCTTATTACTACCAGTGATTTACCGCTCGATGGTATCAGCTATCAGCCATTGTTTGAATATGAGAGTCGTTTGGTACTTTCACCAACACATGATTTAGCTACTCAAAAATTTATTGACCCCAATGATTTGATTAACGAGACATTGATTGCCTATCCCGTAGAGGCCAAGCGTCTCGACATCATTGCCAATTTTATGACGCCAGCACAAGTAAGCTTTGAGAGTGTTCGTACGACAGAGCTGACCGCGATGCTAATTCAGTTGGTCGCCAGTGAACGCGGCGTAGCAGCATTGCCTGATTGGGTGGTTGCTGAATACGAGAAAAAAGGCTGGGTCGTATCACGACCACTAGGAGAAGGGGTTCATTGTCAGCTGTACGCAGCGACGCGTACCTCAAGTCGAGATACGGCGTATATGGAGGGATTTGCGAGCTTATTGGAAGGGATAGTGAAGCCGTTATAGTTTCATTACTAATCACTTTTTTATAGTGATGAAATATTATTCACCTTTTCATATCGTAATGAATGTTATGGTAAATAATGGTTCCCTAGTGAGGACTTGAACCTTTGGCTGTGGGCTAATGGTATCGACGTTTTAACTCGCTGAAATAGTCACAGTGTACTTCATGGTGTACTTACCAGACATATTCTATTCGTGATCGGTGCGCTATACAGGCATCGGAATACTAACCTTAGGTATAAATTTATATACCATGAAATTGATAGTATGAGTCGTTACGAACGTTATGTTAAATGGTTTTGACTAAATTATTCTGAGACGAAAATAATATGAAACAAGAAGAAATTAGAGAAAAAATGACCATTCTTATTGATAAGTTATTATCAAATACTTTAAGTGAGCAAGAAGATGACAAAGTTTTGGATGAAATCAGTCGAATTTCTCCATATCGATATTGGAGTGATTTAATTTTCTGGACTAACGACTACGTTGATGAGATTGATGGAAACCTTAAGTTAAAGCACGACGAGTTTTTTGATGAGGTATTTAACGGTTCTAAATTAAATGAAGAACAGAAAAAACAGAAAATCAAAGAACTTTTGGCACATTTAATAACAAATGATTTTTCAGGTTTGCCGATACAGTCTAGCATGGCTGTAAGCGCTGAAATTGATAGACTATCTCCTGATAAGAATTGGTGGGCAATCCTATATTCGAATACAGGCGTTTTGAATCCAGAGTTTATGGATAGAGAAGGTGATTTTAATTATGAACTGTTTGTTGAAAAGCTATTTGATTAGCATGAGTCTATTATTTGAGAGTATAGTTCCCATGTAGGGTGTCGAACCAGCGAAAGCACCTGATTGGTCATCCTAATGTATACCCCAACGGAACCAGCTAATTCACTCTCCAAACGTATTAATAGACTACTTAAAACAGACTGTTAATATGGAACCACTTATAACAGACTCTTAAACGATTAATATCTACCAACGCCTACCAAACTAGCTTAAAGAAATAAAAGCCAAGCGCGGTTGCCAGTAACGTTAGCCCAACATGCAAACCGATGAGCGCTAATCCTGCCAGCAGCCGTCCGTCATGAATAAAGCCAAATACCTCTGCACTAAACGTACTAAAGGTAGTTAACCCGCCCAAAAAGCCAGTAATCACAAAGACACGCACATGATCAGATAAGTTGCTACCCATGCGCTCAAACCATACTAGCGCAAGCCCAATTAATAGTCCGCCAAGGATGTTTGCGCTCAAAGTACCGAGTGGCACCCAACCGTGCAAGGCATTAAAACGCGATAGCCAAGCTCGAAGACAAGCACCAAATGCTGCGCCCAAACCAATAGCAAGCCACTGCATAAACTGTCCTTAATTCATATAGACGTGTTGGACCAAATGCTCATTTACACAGCTGGCAATTCTGTCATCGGCCAACGCGGAATACAGCTAACGGCCAAATCATCAGACTGTCCTGCTTGCAAGCGCTCAAAACCTGCATAAGCAATCATCGCGCCATTGTCCGTGCATAGTGCAGGCGGTGCATAATGAACCGTCGCATTGATCTTAGCCAGTTCCGCTTCTAACGTCTCACGCAGATGAATATTGGCACTGACCCCGCCCGCAATCACTAAGCGGCTCATATCTGCTTGCTTGAGTGCTTTGACACATTTTTTCACTAGCGTATCGACCACTGCATGCTGAAAACTGGCGGCAATATCAGCACGAACCTGTGGATCGCTATCAGCGCCATTACCCGACCCTCCCGAACATGGTGTATCTTTAATCAGATTATGTACGGCCGTTTTCATGCCACTAAACGAAAAGTCTAGACCTCGATGTAGCATTGGTCTTGGTAGTGCATAAGCATCAGGATTACCAGTTTCTGCCAGCTTAGCAATATTAGGACCACCCGGATAAGGCAAACCGAGCATTTTGGCGGCTTTATCAAAGCACTCACCCGCCGCATCATCTATCGACTCACCCAATATCTCATACTGCCCAACACCGTGAGCGGCAATGAGTAACGTATGCCCACCAGATACCAATAGCGAAACAAAAGGAAACGCCGGAGGGTTTGCGCCCATAAGCGGTGCCAAAAGATGCCCCTCCATATGATGAATACCAATCGCAGGGATATCCAAACCATATGCTAAACTACGACCAAACAGTGCGCCCGTCATCAATGCACCAATAAGACCAGGTCCTTTAGTATAGGCAATCGCATCGATGTCGCTTTTTTTCATATCGCATTGCTCTAGCAGCTCATTCAATAACGGCACGATCTTACGAATATGATCGCGGCTAGCAAGCTCAGGCACAACGCCACCATACAGGGCGTGCAGCTCAATCTGAGAATACAGTACTTGCCCGACCAAACCTTGGTTGTCGCTATTTATTTGCTCACTATCAAAAATCGCTAGCCCCGTCTCATCACAAGAGGTCTCTAAGCCCAATACTTTCATACTTTTGCCTTTATACTTTCGTTTTCGTGCTACTTTTGTCGCACTTTTATCTTACATCATTTTGAGAAATTGGATAACGAATACAGCCAGTCACACACTATCTCGAATTCGCTTGATACAGCTGTATATTCTCAGACTGGCATGACAAAAAACGTGCACAAAAAAACCGTCATTGTCAGTCACAATGACGGCCAGTTTAGCAAATTTCAATAGCTGACATACTCTATATATATCGTATCAGCTTACCGACGCTAGCATATAATCAACAGCCGCTTTAACTTGTGCTTCGGTCACACCATTTACTGCTTGCGCTGGCATTTTATTAAAGCCTTTAGCCGAGTGCATGTACAATGTCTCTTTATCTTTGGTCAGACGAGCTGTCCAAGCCGCTGTATCACCATACTTTGGCGCATCGAGCAAACCTGCAGCATGACAAACCTGACAATTTGATTCATACAGTTTAGCACCTGCATCTGCGGCCAACACTTCAGGCTCAGAATCAGTTGCAGGTGTTGCCACTGCCTCATCTACTATGTCGGCAGACTCTATTGCTGTTTTTGACTCTGTTGCTGATTCTGTTCCTGACTCATCCACAGTCTCAAGCGTCGCGCCTTCGGCTACAGCTGTTTCTTCTACAGCGGTAGCAGGCTCATCGGCTGCTGCAGGCTCTTCCGTAGCTGTGTTATCACCGCTACAAGCACTCACAGCAAATACCACACTCATGCTGATTACAGACAATTTCAGCTTGTTCATATACGGTTGTATATCAATCATGGTTTTATCCTTACTTAATCAGTCTGCAATCAATTAGTGATACGTTATATCAGCTTAAAGTACTTACGTATACGACCAACGACTGCTTAATATTCAATTGAGCTAATAGTCCATTGACCACTAAATTACTCAGCAGTGGCTGCAGCTGTATCGTCAGTAGCCGCCATATCAGCGCTGTCAGTAGGAGCAGCGGCTGTATCCGTACTATCGGTAGCTGCGGCTTCTGCAGTATCAGCGTCAGCCGTTCCTGCTTCGGCAGTAGCCGTAGCGTCAGCTTCTGTACCCGCTGCATCAGCTGCTGGCATTGGTGCTGTCTCTGGGAACTCCATTTCTTCAGCTGGTGGCGCATTTTTGATGGCAAGCTCAGCAGCTTCGTCAACGCGATCGATTGCCATTACTTCTTCATGCTCTTCACCGCCACTACAAGCGCTCACGCTCACACCTAAAGCTACGATAAGTGCGGTGCTTAATGCCGTGTTAAATACTGTTTTTTTCATTCCAACATCCTCAATAAAATACACACAAAACGGTTCATAGGCTTACTATAATATGGGAATTATCATAGCATAAACTCCAATCAAACCGTTATAGACGGTAGGGATTTTTTATTGATAAAGCGTTGTATATATGTCGAATTCATAGTTTGAGAGCCAAATTCAAATAGCTATCTAATTGAATACCTTATCGGCAATAAATGCTTAAAATCATTGACTTTGTTGGTATTTTTTATTAAAATACCTGCCCTTACGCTAATGCGTGAGAATTGTCCTAGTTTGAGCTGATGCCTGTAATCTTGAGATATTACGGCTAAATACTAATACACAGCCAAACTAATGCCCTTATATCTCATCCTAATCGAGGAGTCTTCATGCCTGCAGTTAAGGTTAAAGAAAACGAACCAGTTGATATCGCTATTCGTCGTTTCAAACGTGCTTGTGAAAAAGCTGGTGTATTATCAGACGTACGTAAGCGTGAGTTTTATGAAAAACCAACGCAAGTACGTAAGCGTAAAAAAGCTGCTGCCGTAAAGCGTTATAAGAAGAAGTTACAACGCGAAACTATTCGTACCACTCGTATGTACTAATCAGTAATCTGATTAGCTAAGTACAAGCGCTACACTAACGCCACTGTTATCAATCGATATCAGTGGCGTTTTTTATGCTACAATTTTTGTTATTACTGCTGACATAATTTTTTATTAAAACCACTATCAGCAGGTCTTGTTCTAAAATTTAACAAACGACCTCTAACGAATAGCATTTAACAGATCGATAAGGATAATAGCAGTGAGCCAACTTAAACAGACGTTATCAGACAATATCAAAGTTTCAATGAAAGCTCGTGAGCTTGAGCGCGTCAAAGTACTGCGCAATGTACAGTCAGTAGTGAAACAAATCGAGATTGACCGTCAGACAGAGCTTGATGATGCCCAAGTATTAGAAGTCTTGCAAAAACAGCTAAAGCAGCGCCAAGAGTCACTAACTATTTTTACAGAAAATGGCCGTGATGACTTAGCCACCAAAGAGCAGTTTGAGATTGATATTATCAACGAGTTTATGCCGCAGCAAATGAATCAAGACGAGATCATGGCATTGGTAAATGCTGAAATCGCTGAGCAAGGTGCTACGTCTATGCGCGATATGGGCAGCGTCATGGGTGTCTTAAAGAACAAAACAGCTGGCCGTGCTGATCCTGCTTTGATTTCTAAAATGGTCAAAGATGCGCTACAAGGCTAGCACTTGCTATTGATTGGCAGGCTAATCTGTACAAATAACCGCCTAAGGCTTAAAGTCTTTGGCGGTTTTTATTGCTTTGAGTTCTGCATTAATATTGGCCAATAACGGACGCGCACTATTGGCTTGATCCGTGGTTTGCAGGTTTTCCGTCAACTGTTTGGCTTGCGTCAAAGAGGTCAGCGCACTCTCATAGCGTCCATTCCATAGCTGATCATAACTGCGATAGCGCAATGCATTAATCGTCGCGATATTGGCTAACTGTGGTGACGTAGTGGTCTTAGCAAGTTTTTCATTGGCAAGTTGCAAGCTTTGCCATGCATAACGATCGCTTGGCTGCTGTTCTGTTAGTGGCTTCAACAGCGCTTGAGCTTTTATCGGTTGATTGCTATTAGTCAGCGCTTCGGCCAGATAAAGACGTAAGTCTCGGCGCTCAGGATAGAGGCGCTGTTGGCTCTCTAAGACATCTACGGTTTGTTGCCACTTACCTTGTTCACTTAATAACTGACTGTGCGTAATCGACAATAGAGGCTCTAAACTCTGACGCTGTGTGCTTGATAACGCACTTATCTCGGCCAATACCTTGTTGGCATCTGTAAAACGCTGCTGCTCTCCATACCAATGCATTAGCGCAAGTTTGGCTCCAAGACTGTTTTTGGCGGCCGTTGTCAACGTCACTTCGGATGCGTGTTTACCAGTCACTTGCACACGCCAATACAACAAATCAAACAATGCTTGATGGCGCTGCTGCTGGCTCAATGAGAGCGCTGGATACTGCTGAGCGCGACTTTGTGACTCGCTCAACCGCTCATTACTCAGAGGATGTGAGCGTACAAAGCTCGGTAAGAATTGATTCTCAACTTGATTTAACTGACTCTGCTGATTCATCGTGGCAAAGAACCGTGGCATCGCCCGAGGATCATAACCCGCTTGGGTCATAATCTGCATCCCTACTCGGTCAGCCTCACGCTCGTTACTACGGCTAAACGCCATGCTGCTATTCATAGAAGCCGTTTGACTGCCCATCATCACAGCCGCAGCGGCATCACCATCGACAGCTGAAGCAGCAATCGCGGCTAGCATACCGCCTAGCTGCATCAGCAAGGCTTTTTTACGTTCGTCAGCGCCGCTTTCGTAGTGTCGTTGACTGATATGCGCAACTTCATGCGCGACGACGCTCGCCAGCTCATCCATGCTACTAGCTGACAGTATCGTTCCAGTATTGATACCTATTACGCCGCCAGGCGCTGCAAAGGCATTGATACTGGGGTTATCAATGATAACGACGCCAAGTGGTGCTTGCTGACGAGCTTGGGCATTGAGACGCCACGTCATGTCTTTTATCGTTTCTTGTACCCAAGGATCATGTTCCATTCTGACGCGGCCATTGATATTCTGTAATGACCACTCGCCAAGCATTTTATTTTGATATTGCTCAGCAAAGCTTAAGCCTTGTCCGCGCAGGTTTGGTAGATCTAGCGTTTGCGGATCTGTGACTTGCCACGAGCTATCAGCAAATGGCATTGTTTGACTCTCACGACTATGCGCACCACTAGCTGTGGCTAGTAGCATCATTGACAACCCTACCTTGATACTATGTGACAAAGCTACACTCATAAAATGACGTTTACCTTTTTGCTTAGACAATATAAGTGGCAAGCCTGCAAAATTTGTGGCTACTAAAGAGTTATTGCTGTCAGGTCGCTTCGTTCTATTAGCATGGTACAAGTGCATATCCTATAACATAATTGACGACGTCTTTTCGACTATACGAGCTTGTTTATCCAAGGTCAATTCTACAATGCACTTAACTACCAATAACTTAGCCACCCGTCACGATTGCGCAACATGGCTGTGTAATTATTCATTGGGCTATTATTTGTGCAGTAAATCTCAAGCGTATAACTATTAATCGGGCATTTGCTAATCGGGCAACTCTTGGTTATATGATTCTAGTGAACCGAACGCAGCGTTGATTATATTCAACTGCAACTATACATTGTCTATTTGGTATAATAAGCAACAATGATAGTAGGTTTAGATGACTGTGATGACGACCTCATAATTTATGATTGCTGGATTATGTTCGTACTAAATATCAAAGCCTATTACTAATAGAACAAATTAAAATATAGATATCTACAAGGTCTAAGTTATGCCCGCTGCTAGTGAATTAGTCATCGAACGTATGTCGCACTTTATGCAATTATCAGCGAGTTTGACTGATGCACAGCAGAACGATATTGCGAGTTTATTAGAGCTGCTACCGACTGAAAGTCATAATTCAGATGATGTAGCTATAGCGCAATCTGAACTCAATATAAAAGGTTTCGTTGATGGACGCGGTCTTGCATGTCCGATGCCATTGTTAAAAACTAAAGTGGCATTACGTGACGTAACAGTTGGTGAGTCGCTGTACGTGGTTGCAACCGACCCTAACTCACAAGCTGATATCACAGCATTCTGTCGACAAAGCCAGCAATCACAGTCGGCAGATTATTTGGAACTAGTGGTCAATGAAGTTACTGACCACTCGTCAGCTGATGGCACATCATTACAGCGTTTCGCTACAATATATCACTTCATCATTACCAAAACTGATAGCAACTAAGCGCTGCTATCCTTTACAATTAAATCATAAAGATTTTTATCTGACTATTTGCTTAACTATTTAACCAAGGTCAAGAATATGGCTAATACTTCTACTGATGCTGTAAATACAAATAAAAAAGATGGCTCAGCTCCTATAAAAAACGATGCGCGCGATGCTGCACTAAAGGCCGCTGCTCAGCGACCACCTTATGACGCGAGTGCATTGGGCAATACCAGTACGCGTGACTTAGTACCAGCTATGCCAACTCACCTGTCAGCGCCAGGGGTCAACTTGGGTGCATATATCAATACTGTCCATCAAATCCCAATCCTAACGCCGGTACAAGAGCAGGAGCTGGCACACCGCTATTATGATGAAGGTGATGTCGAAGCTGCTCGTCTACTGGTGATGTCGCATCTACGTTTTGTAATTCATATCGCACGTAGCTACTCGGGTTACGGATTGCCGCAAGCAGATTTAATCCAAGAAGGTAACTTAGGATTGATGAAAGCCGTCAAACGTTTTGACCCGAACAAAGGCGTACGTCTAGTATCGTTTGCCGTACATTGGATTAAAGCTGAAATTCATGAGTTTGTGATTCGCAACTGGCGTATTGTGAAAGTTGCGACTACCAAGGCTCATCGTAAACTGTTCTTTAACTTGCGTAGCCTTAAGAAGACCAATAATCAGCTGACACTAGAAGAAGCGGACGCTATTGCTAATGACTTGAATGTTACGCGCAAGCAAGTGTTAGAGATGGAATCACGTCTGACTTCTTATGATGCTTCGTTTGAGGCGCAGTCAAGCGACGATGATGATGGCCGCTATGCCCCTCAGCTATTTTTGGAAGATGGGATTGATCCAGCTGAGCAGTTAGAGGAAGCGGATTGGGAAGAAAACAACTCATCAGCACTCATTGCGGCTATGGGCACTTTAGATGATCGTTCGCGTGATATCGTTGAGCAGCGCTGGTTGTCTGAGCAAAAATCCACCTTGCATGAGTTAGCTGCGGTTTACTCTATCTCAGCTGAGCGAGTCCGTCAGATCGAGAAAAATGCCATGGACAAGATTCGTGATGCGATGACCATTGATAGTGTGATTTTGCCAGATGATATTCAGTAGCCTTAAGATGATACGAGTTGTTCAATGTTAAATTGGATCGGTATTGCAGCAATTAATATGGCTATCGCCGTGGCCTTAGGTGCATTTGGTGCGCATGGTCTAGAAGGCCGCGTCAGCATCCAACAACTTGAATGGTGGCATACGGCAACGCTGTATTTGTTCGTACATACGCTAGGATTATTGCTTGTCGGTCTGCTAATTCGTTTAAAATATATTACTCAGACGACTGCTTGGTTACTACAAATTGGTATTATCATTTTTTCTGGTAGTTTGTATGCCATGACGCTTGGTGCACCGCGTTGGTTCGGTGCGATTACGCCTATTGGCGGCGTTCTTATGATTACAGGTTGGCTATGGTTGGCCGTCTCTGCTTTTCGATTGAAGGACCCAGTTAGCTGAGCTGTTTAATAGAATAGTTATTGTTAGCTCTTTGCATCAGCTGCGACAAACTATCAGTAATAAAGCAAAGGATACGCAGTGAATAGCAGATAAACAGGAATTTTAAAACATTAAGGAGTATTTAATATGAGCACCATTAGTGTCAATGGTAAAAGCTTGCAAACCACTCATCAGACTGTGCAACTGGTTATCAATGAGCTTGGTCTTAGCCAAGGTCGTTACGCTGTAGAAGTAGACGGCGAGTTGATGCCAAAAAGCGAGCTTGCTCAACTGCGTATCGTAGAAGGTATGAATATAGAAGTAGTACAAGCCGTCGGCGGTGGTTAATAATGTTTAGACAGATAAGCTTGAGCTGACAGCTAGTTCATTTTCATTCTAAGTTTACTAATGCTAAAAAAGACCTCAACGTATTACACGTTAGAGGTCTTTTTTTATGTCAATTACAAACTAATGCAGTAGCTACTTATAAATTTTTTATTCTCTTAGTCTACTTTCACTAGCTTGTAACGATAATGTTCAAATTTTTAAACTCGAACTATGCTGCTGGTACTGCTTCTGCAGGGGTTAGATCCTGATAGCGACTATCGCGTCCTGCACCCTGAGTCTTTTTGCGCTCTTGACGGGTTTTGTACTTACGTACTTGTCTATCTAGCTTGTCTGCCATTTCATTAATGGCTTTATACATATCATCTTCATACGCTTGGACAAACATTTCTTGACCCGAGACACGCATAATTGCTTCAGCTTTATGGCTCTTTTTACCGCCGTCACTAGTACCGCTATTGTCTAACGATAAAATCACTTGAATACTTTGTATCTGATCGAAGTGACGCTCTACTTTTTCAAGCTTCTCGCGTACTGCTGTGTCCATAGCTTCTGTAACGCTGATATGATGACCACTGATAGAAACATTCATATTGTTGTCCTTTTATTTGTAACTTACAATCAACAGATGAGGTAGCATTCTTGCTTTTGTCATCCTGCCTTACCAATAACTACTCCAATGCCTCTAGTAATGTGTCGACGTATCCTTTTATCGTCTCCTTTATTAATTGTAAATAAATACTATAAATCGGCACTTGGTTTTCGTTGTTGGTATGACTCTAATTTGTCATGAAAATCGCCCAGTAGCAAGCCATTAAATTGTAATTAAGTGTAACAATACCTATTATTTCTACTTGGTTTCTATATAATCAAAAAATTTTATTTTTTATATCTGTATTACACTATACAGACAGGTAGCCATTAACCTTATAGAAAGATGAGCTTAGATAATTAGTATTTCTGTTTGCGCTGAGTAGACGAGCCAATATTCATTGCTTCACGATATTTGGCGACGGTTCTTCTGGCTATATCGATACCATCTGCTAACAGCTCATCTTTGATACGACTATCTGACAATGGTTTTTTGGGATCTTCGTCAGCGATGAGCTTTTTGATCATGGCACTGATAGCGGTCGATGAGATATCTCCATCAGCACTACTTACGTGAGAGGAGAAGAAGTGTTTCAAAGAAAACAATCCTTGCGGCGTCAAGATGGTTTTACTGGTGGTAAGGCGTGAGACTGTCGACTCATGCAAGTCAACTTCTTCAGCAATTGCCTTTAATATTAGGGGTTGCATGGCGGTTGCACCATGCTGCAGGAACTCTTGTTGATAGCGTACAATGCTAGTCGCTACTTTGAGTAAGTTTTGATTGCGCTCTTCGATACTACGAATAAACAGTCGAGCATCGGTAAGGTTTTCGCGCAGATATTGATTGTCAGGGCTGTCATCGCCGCGCTTGACCAAGTTGGCATATTCTTGGTTTACGCGTAGCTTTGGTAGGGTGTCTGGATTGAGGCGTACATACCAACCATCTTCTTCTGCTTCAGAGTTACTTGTCGCCTTATTGTTTCTAATAGGTGTGACCAACACATCTGGAATATCATAGCTCTCAGGCGGCTGAGCATAGTCAGGCTGGCTAGACTGAAACAGCAGCCCTGGCGAAGCGTTCAAGGTACGTAGTAGTGTAAGTGCAGGTGTGATGTATTCTGGTGCAAGCCCTGTGCGTTCAGTCAGTGCTTTAATATTATTACTGACTAAATGCTCGCTCGCTGATAGCAGCGCTTGGGCTTCTTGTAGGTATTCGGTGCGGGCATCTAGCTTAGATAGCTGAATCGATAAGCACTCGCTTAAATGACGCGCCCCTACGCCAACTGGATCACAGGACTGGATAATACGTAATACCGTCAAGACTTCTTCTTTTTCAACGCGCTCATCCCATTGATAGAAACTTGCCATCGTATCAAAGCTCTGTAGCAGCTCATCTATATCAATTCGAATAAAGCCCATGTCATCCATGGAGTCTATTAAATACTCTGCAATCAGCGTATCGGCCTCTGATAGACGCTTAAAGTTCAGCTGCCAGCGCACATGATCTTGAATGGTGGACGAAGTACCGCCTTGGTAACTATCAAAATCTTCATCACCCCTACTATTGCCAGAGCCCGTGGCGGTGGAGGCATAGTTACCCGTGTCAAAGCTATCGGCATCAGAACTGCTATAGCTATCTACATCTATTGCACTATCATCGATATTAGGCTGTTGTAATTTATCCAAACTATCACTGAAGCTATCGCTACTATCGCCGCTGTACTCTGTACCGCTAGTAGGCACTGAGTCGAATGAGTCACTGCTACTTCGATTCCAGCTATCAAGCGTCAACGGCTCGCTCCACTCCTCTATTTCATCGTCACCACTGTCGTATTCGTCATCGTTTTCGATACGTTCAAGTAATGGATTACTATCTAGTTTTGCCTGAACCTCTTGTGCGAGCTCAAGACTAGAGAGCTGCAGCAATTTTATGGCTTGCTGCATTTGCGGGGTTAGCTTTTGTGAGTTGCTCAGCGTGGTCGCCAATCCGAACGACATACTCATGGGCGGCTTATTGCACTCCGATCTTAGTGATATTGTGTTTATTCTGTCAGTAAAGGTAACGACATAAATCTTATCAGGACATGACGATAGCATTTTTTGCCACAATTTTGCTATGATAATTTATGTTTTGTCCGGATACGTTTGGTTTGCTATCGCTAGTAAACTAACATCTTGGCAAGGATGAGCAACCCATAAATACGAGCAGTCTGCTCATTACCGCGAAAATATTATAATAAATTACGGTGAATGACCAATACAGCTCACACCCAATAGGAATATTGTCATGAATTCAAATAACCATCAACTTAACGTCGCTGCTATTCAAATGAACAGTCAGCAGAATGTTGAGGATAATCTAGCAGATATCAAAGCCGCTATCACAGATGCACAAACTCAAGGGGCTGAGCTTGTTGTATTGCCTGAGAACTGCTGTAGTATGGGACAGCAATCTGCTACTGCCGAGCGTTTTGATGACTTATCAGCGACGATAGCAGACTACGCCCGCACCGCTGGTATCCATGTACTAGCAGGCTCGTTACCCTGCCATTATCGCCCTGATGGCACTATCGTTCCTGATGGTAGATTGCGCCAAGTGAGCCAGCTGTTTGCACCAGATGGTACCCGTGTCGCACGCTACGACAAGATTCATCTGTTTACCGCAACTGTGGCTGATAAGCATGGCAGCTATAACGAAGCGGCGACCTTTGAGCCGGGTACGCAGACCGTAATTGCGCCACTAGCAGTAGGCAATACAATCTACCAACTCGGCATGATGGTATGTTTTGATTTGCGCTTCCCAGCATTGGCGCAGCGCCTGCGACAAGCTGGTGCTGAACTATTGAGTGCACCTTCTGCCTTTACTTACTTGACTGGACAAGCGCACTGGTCGTTGTTGTTACGTGCTCGTGCTCTAGATAGTCAATGTATGGTCATTGGCGCAGCGCAAGGTGGTGATCATCTCTACCAAGATGGTAGTACCCGTCAGACATGGGGGCATGCAGCTATTACAGCGTTTGATAGTACTGTTATCGCAAGCTATGACGATAGCGAACTGGATAAACAATATGCCATCGTCATGGCGCTATTAGACAAGCAAGAGCAAGGCCGCCAAAAACTGCCTATCTTTGATTGCCATCGTTTGGCGTAGATTGTGAAATTCAGTGGATTTCGTGCCTAATTGCTAAGGCAATTCTTCATTTTGAGCATGAGTTGCTCGTGGATGGGCGCGATCATAAACCTGCGTTAATTTTGCAAAATCAACGTGAGTATAAATTTGCGTGGTGCTAATATCACTATGCCCGAGCATCTCTTGTACGGCGCGCAAGTCACCACTGCCTGACAGCATATGTGATGCAAAACAATGCCGCAATAGATGTGGATACATATTCTGTGCGATACCTGCGCGAGTAGCAGCGACTTTTAAGCGCTGCTGCACTGCCCGTGTTGATAGTCTGGTGCCGAGCTTTTCACTGATGAATAATGCGTTATCCATCTGCTCTACCCAAAGGTTACGATGCGGTAGGTAGCGACTAATCGCTTCTGCGGCCTTTATCCCTAATGGTACTAGCCGTGTTTTATTTCCTTTACCTGTGACTCGTACCCGTAAGTCAGACAAATCTACATCTGCCATATCGAGTGCAACCAACTCGCCAACACGCAAGCCACTACTATAGAGCAATTCAAACATAGCCTTGTCACGCAACCATAAGCGCGCTTGCTCTGGTGTATCAGGAATCTCTTGATCGAGTAGCTGAGTCAGTAAATCGACATCAGCGATAGAAGGCAGCGGTCTAGGACTACGCTTCAGCTGATAGCCAGTGGATGGGTTGATACGTGCTAGCTCTTCTTCAATCATCCAACCATAAAAATGTCGAATCGCAGACAACTCTTGCTGGACACTGGCAAGCGCTAACTTGTCTTCATCAAGACGTTGACTAATATGCTGGGCAAGTTGCCGTTTATCACAGCGTGTCCACGTTAGACGCTTACCACGCAAAAACAACGCCAGTTGATTTAAACCAGCGAAATAAGCGGTCAGAGTATGCGGCGAATGGTTGCGCACATACAATGTATTGAGCCAACGATGCACAGGTGCGAGTAACTCTCGCAATGCAGCGTCCGACTCTATAGTGGCGGCCAGCTCAGTAGATAGCCAAGGTGCTGAGCTCGCCGCCTGAGTGTCTTTATTTGTAGACATAACCATATTAGAACCATCCTTGGCATTTATACGATCGGCCTAACAACAGTTATCAGCCTTCAGCATTGAGTTTAAGGCCCGCTTGTGCCATCAGACCATCTGGACTAAATACACCTTCATAGACGAAAGCGGTCGGACCCGTCATCGTAACTGAATAGCCTGGCTGCCACTTGATAATCATACTGCCACCATATAGCTGTGCGCGAATTTCCTCACCCTCATCGAGCCAACCCTCACGTATACCAACGGCTACTGCTGCACACGCGCCTGTACCACAAGCTTGCGTTTCACCCACTCCGCGCTCGTACACACGTAGACGAATATGGCGCTGATTCATCACTTGCATAAAGCCTACATTGACGCGGTCTGGAAAGGCAGGATGCGACTCAATTGCCTTGCCTAGAGTCTCAACCTCGGCATCGAGTACGTCATCGACTTTTATCACAGCATGCGGATTGCCCATATTGGCAACGTACAGCTGCACAGGCGTACCATTTACATCAAGATGATAGGTGTTTTGGATTTTGGTCGTCGCTCTTGGGCTAAATGGAATCTCATCTGGCTCAAATTTAGGCTTGCCCATATCGACATCTACCCAACCGTAGCGATCAGTAGTCAAAGAAATAATACCGCTGGCCGTCTCAACGCGTAGACGCTGCTTAAATGACAGTTTACGTGCTTGTACAAAACGCGCAAAACAACGTGCGCCATTGCCGCACTGTTCGACTTCGGTGCCATCAGTATTAAAGATACGATAACTGAAATCGACATCAGGGCGCATGGGTGGTTCGACCACGAGCAATTGATCAAAACCAATGCCTAGGTGACGATCGCCCAATAACTGCACCAAATCCTTGGTCAAATCTAAGCGCTGGGTCACTAAATCAATGACCATGAAATCATTACCCAACCCATGCATTTTAGTAAACTCTATTAGCATATCTTTGATGTCCTATCCTATTTTTATGTATGCCTTATATTAGCACGCTGTCAGATACAATCATAATTATCACCACTATCAAATACCAAGTTATATATATATCTCACAACTGACCTACTTACTTAGCATTGAGCACAAAAAACCCACTGTTATCGTCACAGTGGGTTCTCTTTAATCAACAAAGCTATGAGCAAAAAGCTATTTAATTAAAGCAGCCATCGATGACCATATCAACATCAATCTACGCTGCTTATAGTACTATTCACCCTGCCACAACGCTTCATCTGCATATAATGCTTCAATCGTTTCGCGCTTGCGGATTAGCTGATGACTATCACCAGACACCATCACTTCGCTAGCACGTGGGCGTGAGTTGTAGTTGCTGCTCATGGTAAAGCCGTAAGCACCTGCACCTGTGATGGCCAGTACATCGCCTGTGACCAATGATAGTAGGCGGTCTTTTGCCAAGAAATCACCTGTCTCACAAATTGCGCCAACGATATCCCACGGCTGCGTACCATCCGTATCGATACCAGCACTAGGCAACACACTTGGAATCACCGCCATCTCAGCTTGATATAAAGCAGGACGAATCAAGTCATTCATCGCGGCATCAACGATCGCAAAGTTCTTATGCTCAGTCGGCTTGAGTACGTCAACTTGAGTCAATAGCACGCCAGCATTGGCAACGATACTACGACCTGGCTCAAAGAACACAGTCAAACCAAGCTCGCTAAGTTTTGGCAATAATGCTTGGGCAAACTCATCGATAGACACAGGCGTCTCATCAATATAGCGCACACCTAAACCACCACCCAAATCAACATGCTGCAACTCAATACCAGCGTCACGCAGGCTATGTATCAGCTCAATAACTTTATCTAACGCTGCAACAAATGGTTCTACCTCAGTCAATTGCGAGCCAATATGACAGTCAATACCAACGATGTCTATATGTGATAAATCGGCCGCTTGCTGATAAACCGCTAGTGCGTCTTCGTGAGTGATACCAAACTTGTTGTCTTTGAGTCCTGTCGAGATATACGGATGGGTTTTGGCATCGACGTTAGGATTAACGCGTAACGAGATTGGCGCAGGCTTGTCAAGTGACTTTGCCACGTCATTGATTAAAGTCAGCTCGCTGATAGACTCAACATTAAAACAGCCGATACCTTGAGTCAGCGCATATTCGATATCACTGTACGTTTTGCCAACGCCTGAGAATACTACACGTGATGCTGCGCCACCTGCCGCTAACACACGCATCAACTCACCGCGAGAGACAATATCAAACCCAGCGCCTGCCTGTGCCAAGACACCAAGCACAGCAAGGTTAGAGTTTGCTTTTACGGCATAGCATACCTGATGATTCAGACTGGCAAAGCTATCAGTATAAGCTTGATAAACGTCCAATATTGCTTGCTTTGAATACACGTAGCATGGTGTGCCATATTGTTTTGCCAACTCATCGATACTGACCTGCTCCATATACAGCGCATCGCCGCGATAGCTTAGCGCTGGCAAGTGAGCACTCAACGCTTTCGGGTCAACATACAACCCTTGCTCAGTTTGGATAGTAACGGATTCGCCAGTAGCAGAATCGGTCAAGTCAGCAGGTAGTTCAGAATGACTCATATAAACATCTCTAATATAATCAGATTATCAAGGGTGAAATTTAAATTTAGGTAGCAAAGCTATTTAGCCATAACAGAATCGATGGTTAGTTAAGCAGTCAATTAAACTGTTAATTAACAAGCACCTAACCACTAACTATTGGCTCAGTTTAACGATTATTAGCCTAGCAGTTATTGGCTTAGCAATTAATAGTCGTTGGGATCAGTACTGGGCTCAGGTAGCACCATTTGCTCTTCTAGGTAGCGGTTTTTTTGATAGTTATCATCGTCGATACCGGCAAAGGCTGCATCTTGTGGATGGCTAGTACTATCCAGTACAGACGCACTGCCCTCTATCGTTTGACTACTAGAGTCTGCCCGATATAGATCGCCTTTTTGCCCGCAGCCTGACAATCCTAGCATAACCACACTGCTAATAAATAAAGTGGCGAGAGCCTGACGACTGGTACGAGCGAATGAGCGAGCATGCTTGGCTGCTAAGGGGCTGTGTATAGTAGACATAGAATAGATAACCTGTGAGCTTACGACGGCATAATGGCGATAGTAAATCGTGATAAATAAAAAACAAATGGACAGCCAAACCGACAGCGAAAGCACTGCCGTTATGACCATTTTCATCATAGCATTATTACATAAAGCTGTACGGATACTGAATATGATTGGTGAATAAATTTGCGTGATGTTGGATATTTTCTAGAACATTAGTCGAATTTTTATAGTAATATCGTCTGCGAGCTTAGATATGAATGTATGACATATGAGTGTCTCGACAATATTTCTTACAATTTCGTGAGCAATAGCACTGTTATGCCGTCCATACAGGTTATCCACTTACAGCTCTATAACTCACTGAATGTAATTGATTTATTTTATATTTAGCTATTTATTAATTACACATTTTAAACCTTGGCCCTGTTGTGGTGTAGAAACAAAGATGTGTTACATTATATTCCCAGTTTGCGGCGGCAATAGGATGCTAGCCTGAGATGCAGACGCATTACCTCATAAGCATGGATGCATAGCACTGTCAGAAACAGTAGCCCAAGTATAAACAAAATCGCCAATATGCTTGCTTGATATGATCAGCATAGATATGGCTGATTTTTATTTACTCGGCGGTTATCAACGTCATCAACTCCATATAATAATGACATCATGTCTCAGTGACCCTTACTACAGCACTTGAGATATCAGCGATGTAGCATTTGATGATAATAAAACAGGACGTGGCAATAGACGTCTTTTTTGTATCGAACGAACGATATAATTGATTTGCCCTTTATAAAAACCAATCTAAGGATAGAGTATGAGCGCCAACCTAAGTACCACTTTTGATGATAAGAACAGCGAAACATCAACCCTAACTAGCCCCACTTTAGTCCTCAACTGCGGTTCGTCTTCTATCAAATACGCGTTGATTAGCGATGACAATTCTACTCGTATCACCGGTCTTGCCGAAAACTTAGGTCTCGATACAGCCCGTATCAAACACACCACGCTAAATGGCGATAAGTTAGAGATTTCTATCCCTGGTGGTAGTCACAAACTTGCCCTGCAAAAAATCCTAGAGCTATTAGAGCAATATCATTTCATCGCAGTCGGGCACCGCGTGGTGCATGGCGGCCGTGAATACTCTCAAGCCGTTCGCGTTGATCAGCATGCGTTAGAGGAAGTGAAACGTCTAAAGATATTGGCTCCACTACATAACCCTGCAAATGCTTTGGGTATTGAAGCGGTTCAAGCTATTTACCCTGACATTCCACAAGTTGTGGTATTTGATACCGCCTTTCACCAAACCATGCCACCCGTTGCCTTTCGCTATGCGTTGCCAAAATATCTATACGAAGAGCACAAAATCCGTCGTTATGGCTTCCATGGTACGTCTCATGCTTATGTCTCAGAACGTGCTAGCAAAATCACTGAAGCGAAAGGTCCTCATGGCTGGATAACCGCGCATCTAGGTAATGGTTGCTCAGCAACCGCCGTATACGATGGCAAGAGTCTCGATACCAGCATGGGTCTGACCCCGCTTGAGGGACTGATGATGGGCACACGTAGCGGCGATGTCGACCCAAGCTTACATATGCATCTGAAACGTCAGCTCGGTATTAGTCTAGAAGAAACGGATAAGATGCTAAATAGTGAAAGCGGTCTGCTTGGTATTTCTGGTCTATCGAATGATTTGCGTACTATTGAGCAAGCTGCGAGCGAAGGCCATAAAGATGCACAGCTCGCTATCGAGATGTTCTGCTACCGTGCTGGTAAATACCTCGCCAGCTTAAGCTGTGCACTGCCTGAGTTTACCGGTATTGTATTCACTGGTGGTATCGGCGAAAACTCTGTCACCACTCGCGCAAGTATTTTAGCCGTCATGCGTCATTTCGGTATCAAGATGGACGCTGAAAAGAACGCTGGATTGTACGGTGGTCAAGAAGGCAGCTTCCAAGCAGAAGGTAGCAGTGTCGAGCTGTGGGTTATACCAACAGATGAAGAATACCGCATCGCTCAAGAGACTCGTCAAGCATTGAACTTAGTATAAGACGATTGAGTATAAAGCCTAGTGCTTATCATTCTAGACGCTTATAAAAAGCTGAGAATAAATAAGATAAAGCGCTTGGTGTTTTTATACTGCATTTCTTATGCTACTCAAAATGACTCGACGTCTAAAATAAAATAAATTGTAGGACACATTATGCAAACCATTTTACTTGTTCCCATTAGTCGCGGTATCGGTGTGACATCAGCCGCACTAGGGCTAATCCGTGCTTTTGATTATAACGGTATCAAAGCGGGCTTTATGAAGCCGTTTTTGCAAGATGATACGCTAGACAAACAGCACAGCTTAGACAGCTCAAGCGCATTGACCATGCACGCATTTGGACTAAATCCGCCTGACTCTATCAGCCGTCAACACGTTGAGCGTATGCTAGGCGATGACAATCTTGATGACTTGATGGAAGAAGTGATTGCCAATTTTCATACGATCGATGATGGTCATGACGTGATTATCTGTGAAGGTCTGGTGCCAACCACTGAGACCTCTTATGCTTCACAAATCAACCGTGCACTTGCCCACGCGCTCGATGCCAAGATTATATTTGTCAGTACTGCTGACATCAGTAAACCTGCCTATTTAGCAGACAAACTGGATGTCCATGCCCGTGAGTTTGGCGGGGTCATCGATTCACGGACGCTCGGTGTGATATTGATGCGGGTACAAGACGTGCCGAACACCTTTGACAATCAACCTGTCGCGCCGGGTGAGGCCGTTGTCAGCTTAGATCCGAACTTCCTACAGGAGGTTCAGCGTCTATCGCCTTCGTTTAATACCGAAGTGTTCCGCCTTATCGGGGTAGTGCCTTTTAGTGATTCCCTATCTGTGCCACGCACGTGGGATATCGCGACGGAGCTTGATGCGACTTGGCTAAATGTTGGCGAAGCAAAGACACGTCGTATCAATCGTATCAGCCTAACCGCTCGTTCAGTGGCGCGCGTCAACGAAGTCTTTAAGCGTGGTACGTTAATGGTCGTGCCTGGCGATCGTGATGACTTACTGTTGGCTGCTGGATTGGCCTGTATCAATGGAATTCCATTGGCAGGTCTGGTGTTGACAGGTGGTATCACTCCAAGCGATACAGTTGCTGAGCTTTGGCAATCAGCGCTCAAAACTGGCATCCCTGTCATGAGTGTCGAAAGCGACAGCTACGAGACAGTACAGAGCCTGATGCATATGAGTTCTGAGATTCCAAGTGATGATACAGAACGTGCTGATGAAGTGGCTCGTTATGTGGCTGCGCATTTGGATCTAAGCTGGATTAAAGAATACTTCAGCCGCAATCATGAACCGCGTCTGTCACCATCAGCATTTCGTCATCAATTGGTCAAAAAATCACAGCACGCTAAGAAACGCATTGTGCTGCCAGAAGGCGCTGAACCACGTACGGTTGAAGCTGCCTGTATCTGTCAGAGTCGCGGTATCGCCAACTGCGTGTTACTTGCTAAACGTAGTGACGTTGAGCAAGTGGCCAAAAATCGTGATCTAACGCTGCCTGAAGGGCTAGAGATCATCGATCCTGACAACCTAGATATGAGCAAATATATCGCCGCTGTCGTAGAACGTCGCAAAGGTAAAACCACTGCGGAAGTCGCTGCTGAATACCTAAAAGACACAGTCTATTTAGGTACTATCATGCTCCAACTAGACGAAGTCGACGGTCTGGTCTCAGGTGCGATTCATACCACTGCCAATACAGTACGACCAGCATTCCAGTTGATTAAGACCGCGCCGCAGTACTCACTCGTGTCGTCAGTATTCTTCATGCTGTTGCCTGAGCAAGTGGTCGTCTATGGTGACTGTGCGATCAACCCAGATCCTAACGCTGAAGAGCTGGCAGAGATTGCCATTCAATCAGCACAGTCTGCTGCTGCCTTTGGTATCGAACCAAAAGTTGCAATGATCAGCTACTCTACTGGCTCATCAGGCGCAGGCGCGGATGTCGAAAAAGTTGCCCGTGCGACCCAAATCGTTCGCGAGCGTGCACCAGACCTCAAAGTCGACGGCCCGCTACAGTATGATGCGGCGTCTGTCATGAGCGTCGGTAAGCAAAAAGCGCCTGACTCACCTGTCGCTGGACAAGCCAACGTCTTTATCTTCCCTGACCTCAACACTGGTAACACCACTTATAAAGCAGTACAGCGTAGCGCCAACGTCGTCAGTGTCGGCCCTATGCTACAGGGTCTGAATAAACCCGTGAATGATTTGTCACGTGGTGCCTTGGTTGATGATATCGTCTATACCATCGCGTTAACTGCCATTCAAGCTTATAGCGATTTGATTTAATCGCTGTAAGGCTCGCTAATTAAAGTCCTATACAAAGCCGACTATCATTATGATGGTCGGTTTTTTATTGGTGCTCTGGTGACAGACAATGGTGACAGATGCTCGTCTGCCCTCTACAATAGCGCTATCATCAAATTATTTAATCTAAAAAGGTCAGCCAGTAAAAGAGCAAGGGGCATCAAGGACCACGTGCGCCTTATCTACTTTTATACATTTATTTATGCCAAATACGAGCAACAGCCCTCAAGAAAAAACACCTGAACCTGCCATTCGTGCCTATCTTGGTGGCTCGTTCGATCCAGTACATAATGGTCATTTAGAAGTAGCGATGTCTGTCTATCAGCACCTACTACCAATTGCAACGCAGCTACAGCGCACGCTGCATGTGTCTTTATTACCCAATGCGCGCTCGCCATTTAAGACGCAAAGTACAGACCCTAGCCATCGCTTAAACATGCTAAAACTAGCGACAGAGAATACGCCGATACAGATAAATGAGCTGGAACTGTGGCAAGCGCCGCCCGTCTATACGATCAACAGCGTACGCACATTGAGACAGCAATACCCTAATGACAGCTTGATATTTATCATGGGTATGGACAGCGCCCATAGTTTGGATAAATGGAAAGATGGCTTGCGTCTCACTGACCATGTCAATCTATGGGTGTTTAATCGTCAGAGCAGTACCGATGTGAGTGATGGTGTTAGCGAAAAATTTTCTGACAGTATTATCTCTTCTAAAAATAATACAGCGACCGTACAAGATATTGCTTTCTTAAAAACGCAATTACCATCGTCATTGCAGCCCCATATAATAGACTCACCTATCGAGCTGCTAACACCAACTATTCAACACTCGACAAATAGCTTAAATTCAAATAACACTGACTTGAAAAACGCCATTCAAGGACGCATTTATATAGATTCGCGACCTATTACTGCGGTATCAAGCACACAAATACGCGAGCAGCTACTGAAACTAGACGATCAAACAAATAAAATGCCAGTCGCTCAACGGCAAATCGCATCTATAGCATCAATAAATGATATCATTAGCAATACTGAATCTAATCCATTAGCTAAATGGCTAAATCCTGCTGTTTATCAATATATTATCGCCCATCAGCTATATTCTGCTGTTCAATTCCGTTAAAATCGCCTTATCTATGTCATTTTGCCTATCCTGTCTCTATGCGTGACTGACGACATATGATCAGTCGGATAAGACAAATTGACGTTTTACCCCTTTATTTTACATATTTACGATTCAAGAGATTAAAATTTATGACCAACACCATGACTGCAGAACGCCTAACAGAATGCTTGACCCTAGTACAAAGCGCTCTAGATGATATGAAAGCAAAGAACATCACTGTAATGAATGTAGAAGAGTTGACTGACGTAACAGAGCGCATCATCATCGCTGATGGTACTTCAAAGCGTCATGTACGTGCGATGGCTGATAGCGTCGGCGCTGAAGCTAAGCAAGCTGGTTTTATGCCACTTGGCCGTGAAGGTGGCATCGACTCTGACTGGACGTTGATTGATTTGGGCGCAGTTGTCGTCCACATGATGACGCCGCAAGCACGTGAGTTTTATGACTTAGAAGGCCTATGGTCATCACCTGAGCAGTTGGCTGAGCTAGTTGCTACCCCTCGCGAAAAGAAAACTGCGGGTCGTCGTAACAAAAACAAATAAGCTTGTCAGTGACGATATTCGTTCAAGATTAAGAAACGCTCCATCAAAAAGACCAGAATACTTATTCTGGTCTTTTTTTATGTAAATTTTATGGTGATGAACCAGTATAATCAGATACATCATTGAGTGCAGATAAGCTCATTTCATATTATTTATTAGCCACTAAAGTTAAACCGCCTTAGCCTATCCATTCTACCTATTAGGAAACCATATGAGCGCAGAATCGAACACGTCATCACCTGAGCAAACCTTAACAAAATCGTCTGAGCAAACCCTAACAGACTTTAACCAAGACTTGCCCCTACATATCGCTACCCTCACTTGTGTCCGCGCTGGCAAGTCTATGCCATTCGCCCGTGAAGAAATGAGCGCCATTGATAAAGCACCTATCAAATCTCCTGTCGCCGTCAATTTTATGGGCTTAACCACTGATGAACAGGCTGACCGTAAGCATCATGGTGGCCCACTCAAAGCCGTGCATCAGCTAGCGCCTGCAACTTATGAGAAAGTCAATGCAGAGTTTGGCCTGAAAGTGCGCGTCGGTACATTGGGTGAAAACCTTACGACTGAAGCCGTCAATGGTTTGCCTGAAATGACCGAATCTATGGTTTGTATTGGCGATGTTTTTCAATACGGTGGGCATTTTGAAAACGGTCAAGACACTAGTAATGATGGTGATAGCATTCAATTACGTATCGTCCAACCACGCCGCCCCTGCTACAAAATTAACGACCAAATTGGCCAATTTACCAAAGTACCTAATATCGCGGCATGGGTCAGCAAGCAAGGTATCTCTGGCTGGTATTTCCAAGTCGTCCGTGATGGCATTATAGAAGCTGATTTACCCGTATATTTGATTGAGCGCCCTTATCCGTTTGCGACGCTTGAAAATTTATGGCAACTGGCCAATTCTAAAGAGAAATACGATGCTGATGTGATTGAGCCATGGCTAGCGATTGAGTGTTTGGAAGAGAGTTGGAAGAAAGTGTTGGCTAAAAAAATCCAACAGGATTGAAAAGGTAACACTCAACAAAAACCTTTAATATGACTTTGCTACTTATAAAAGATAGCCAATACCCTGCGTAATGGCGTCACAAGGTTTTTCATGTTCTATGTCAGCTCCATAACAAACACTCTCCCCTTCTCTTTCTCCATCTTTGATCGTGAAGGAGCACTCCATGAGTGAAAAGACAGAAAGTATCAGCTACTTACAAGCGATAGCAATTAGCGTCGGTGCGATTATCGGCTGGGGTGCGTATGTCATGCCAGGCGATTTGTTTTTGCCACAGTCACAGCTATTAGGCTCTTCTGTTGCTATTATTATCGGTACTTTAGCCATCTATATGGTTGCGCGTGCCTATATTAATTTGCTGACTCAAACGCCAGAAAACGAGTCAGGCGGTATCTATTGGATTGAAAAATACATCAATCGCAAGCATGCCTATATCTATGGTTGGGGCGTCACGATAGGCTATATCTCTATTATCGCGCTCAATATATCAGCCGTCGCTTTGCTACTGCGCTATCTGTTACCTAGCGGCTTACAATTAGGCTATCTGTATACGATTGCTGGTTGGGAAGTCTACGCCAGTGAAGTGTTTCTATGCAGCGCGGCTATTATTTTATTCAGTTATATCAATCTAAAAGGCGTACGAGTCGGCGCAAAAATCCAACTCTATATCGCCCTCTTTATGATTCTATCAGTCACCGCGCTGTTTTTTGCCTCGCTTTGGATGACACCAACGAGCCAAGCATTTTTGCCAACTGACATGTCTAGCAGCTCTATCACCAGTCTGGCATGGTTACCTATCTTAGCCGTTATGCCGTGGGCGTATGTTGGTTTTGAGACCACACCGCAGATTTCGAAGGCGATTAGCGACTCAAAAACCAAGACCAAAAGCATTATCCTAATTTCACTCATCGCTGGTGTGTTGTTTTACTTTTTAATCAACTACTTTACCGCGCTAAACATGAGCTTTGACTATCAAGCGATCAAAGACAGCCACTGGGCGACAGGTGAAGGCATAGACAATCGGATTGGTAGCATCGGTATCTGGCTGTTATCGATCGCTATGATTGGCTCGATAATGAGCGGTATCAACGGCTTTATATTGTCATCGGTTAAGCTCTTAGAATCTATGGGCGACACGTCGTTATTGCCTAGCGTATTTACAGATAAACACAACCAATTTAGTAAGCAAAAGACCGTTATATTAATATGTTTGGTGTGCCTACTCTCTCCTTGGCTGGGTAGAAATTATCTACTCGACATTGTAACAATGGCATCTTTGGGCATAACCGTTGGCTTCGCTTATGTCACGACCGCCAATCTCATCAATGAGCGAAAAAAGAAACAGGCAGGTTTGCTAAATTATCTCTCTGTATTAATCAGTGTGGTCTTTATATCGCTATTGCTACTACCATTTTCACCAGCGGCGCTGTCATTCAATGCTTATGTCTTGCTAGGATTCTTTATTCTGCTCGGGGCAATTGGCTATAAAAAAATCGCAGTCAATCCTAACGTTAATTAACCATAAATAGCATTTGCTAGTTGGGCACAATAAACATCAAACGCAAACGAAGCTATAACCGCAACTCTTCCTATATAGAGCATTTCATGGTAAAAAACATTTTCTTAGCATTTAGCCTAACACTGCCCATGATTGGCTGCGTGACCACGACCTCCCCAGTCGCGACCACCAAGAGCTACATCGTAGATAATAAAACCTATCAAGCCACTGGCAAAAGCGAACGCATTAAAACCATCGTCTTGCACTATACGGTCTCAGATAATGAGCGCTCGATAAAGACATTGACCACGGGCAATGTGAGCGCGCACTATCTAGTATTAGACAACGACGACAATAAAATCTATAACCTAGTACCAGAGAGCGAGCGCGCATGGCATGCAGGTGATGGCGGCTTTGCAGGACGGACGATATTAAATGATACCTCTATCGGCATTGAAATCGTCAACAGCGGCATCAAGCCTGAATATCGAGACGCGCTGAAAAATGGCACGCTTGACTATCATCCTTATGAGCATTATGTGGCATTTAATGAATTGCAGATTAAAAAAGTCGCACAACTGGTGCAGGATATCGCCGCGCGCTATGACATCTCACCAAAGAATATCATCGGTCACTCGGATATGGCACCCTCGCGCAAGATAGACCCTGGTGCCAAATTCCCGTGGGAGCGACTGTATTTCGATTACGGTATCGGCGCTTGGTATGATGAATTTGATAAGCAATTCTTTATGAATCAAGATGGATTTGCGTCGGCCACGATACCTGAGATCAAGCAAGCGTTTCGCAAATATGGCTATCAAATCAACGATACCGATACGTGGGACAAGGCCAGTCGCGATGTCGTCTATGCGTTTCAGCTGCACTTTAGAGCGCAGCAGCCAACGGGTAATATGGATAGTGAGACCTATGCGATATTGCAGGCGCTAAATAAGAAATATGCTGGTCGGGATGATTTTTATTAAAGAATACAGACTATCAGGAAACATAATATATGAATAACTCTCAAAAAGATGAGCAAGACGACCTACAAAAGTATCTAGAAGAAAAAGCCAGACAGGAGCAGAAAAAGAAAGAGGAGCAAGAACCTGAGCCGCTTTCTGCCTATGATGCTTGTGTGCTAAAGGAAAGTGCCAAGATTCACGAGTTGATCGCTGAGGCTCAGAAGCGTCCCAAAGATGAATAACTGGATAGACAGTACTTATCAATACTTACCAATCAAGAATATAAAGATGCGCAAGTTAATGTCTTATGTTTTGAGACATAGCTAAGCCGCTATGAGACCAACACTACAACTAAACAGCACTATATCACTTTATAAAAGAAGGACTATCTACCGACTATTTAGGCTATTTATTGCAATAGGCTAATGATAAAATCACCGCTCACAAGGTTATAGATAGTATCACTGCTCGCACCATCTCGTTGGCTTCCTGCATCTTTGGTTTTATCGTTGATTTTAATGATGGCTAAGATGCTGCACGGCTTTGATAGCTTAGTTCTATTACCAGTCCCAATATCTCTATTATCAAACGAACACCACTATCTAGTTTTTAGAATGCGCCTAGCGCATCAATGACACTAAAATTAAAGTTCAGATTAATTTATCATAAAATGGTTAACCAGAAGCGTATTTTAGTCCTGACTACAGCGGATATACTTGGTTGTTCACTGGGTTGCACAGACTTTGTTAGAGGTGGTCGCTCAAATTCTGGAACGCCTATAGCCTTAGCCACCGTCACAGTGGACGACCAAGATAGTAGCGAAAAGCAGGGTTAGCTCTCACACCTTCAAAAACATTGAGCTCCAAACATAAAAAAGGTGAGCTTTGCGCTCGCCTTTTTATTTTAAAGAACAGCGATATAGAACAGTATTCCAAACTAACTTAGTTAATCATAACGAAGCAATTTGAGACGCTAAAACACCTTATATATTACTCAGCTCTTTTAACGCAGATAGCGCCTGCTCCGCCTTATCATCCGACACAAATACATGGTCATGATAATAGGCAGCGATCACATTGGCACTGATACCCTTTGAGGTCAGCTTGGTTGCTATTGCTGCGGTTAGACCTACCGCTTCTAAACTTGAATGCACCGTCAGAGTGATTTGTCGAAACACGCCCTCATACTGTAAACCTGCCTCATCAGCCTTGTCTTTTGTCAAAACCAGAGTCAGCCCTTCTGTCTCCATAAACGTCGCGATTGGCGCTAGGTTTACGTATTCTGCTAGTTGCCCTTTTACGGTACAAAACACAAATAATTCATCAACCAATGTTGGCTGCATCGAACTCAATAGCTCATTGATATCTGTAATTCCTGACATTTTATTCTTCCTTATTTTGCCTGATTTTGCCTGATTTTAATCTTTGTTCACCACAATTTTAGCATGGGTGTCATTACCTATACTTGTGAAAACACGGTATAAACGCTAACCCTTATCTCCAAACACTCAACTATTAAACACAAAAAAGGTGAGCATTACGCCCACCTTTTTTTATGCTTACAACAATATTCTAAACCAACTTAGCCTATCTAAACCAAGCACGGGCGTTACGGAACATACGCATCCACGCACCGTCTTCGTCCCACTCTTTTGGTTTCCAGCTGTGGTTATAGGCTTTTAGGTTACGCTCAGGATGCGGCATCATGATAGTAACGCGACCATCAGTGCTACACAGACCCGTGACACCGCCGAGCGAACCGTTTGGATTGAGCGGATACGTCTCAGTTGGATGGCCTTGGCTGTCGACATAACGCATCGCAAGCTGACCGTGTTTTGCCATACCGTCGATTTCGTTGTTGTCTAGTGTGGCATAGCCTTCACCATGCGCCACAGCGATTGGCAAGATACTGTCTTGCATGCCTTTGAACAGGATCGACTTGGTACGCTCAACTTTTACGTTGACCGTACGCGCTTCAAAACGAGCTGATTTGTTAGCGATGAAGCGTGGGAAGTTTTCTGCACCTGGGATGAGGTCTTTTAACTGAGCCATCATCTGACAGCCGTTACAGACACCTAGTGAGAAGGTATCAGGACGGGCAAAGAAGCGGACAAACTGCATGCGTAGCTCGTCATGGAACAAGATAGAGTTCGCCCAGCCTGAGCCTGCGCCGAGTACATCACCATAACTAAAGCCACCACAAGCGACCAGACCGTCGAAGTCACGTAGATTAATACGGCCACTGAGTAGATCGCTCATATGTACATCGACTGCTTCAAAACCAGCTTGGGTAAAGCCTGCTGCCATCTCTGTCTGACCATTGACGCCTTGCTCACGCAAGATAGCGACTCTTGGCTTATTCTCGCGGCTTGCCAAGTATGGCTCTTCAACCTTTTGATTCAGATCAAAGTTTGGCGCAGCGATGAGACCTTTATGGCTCGCGTCGCTAATCAAGTCATACTCTTGCTGTACGCACGCTGGATTATCGCGGCGACGCGCGATTTGATAGCTGACCTGCGTCCACGCTTGCTGTAATTCAGTACGGCTAAAGCGTAGAGTGTCATCACCCATTAGTGTTGGCGTTTGGATAAGTAGGCTATCTTCTTCAGAGCTTTGACCAACAAGGCTTAGCATATCGCTCACGTTATGCTGATCTGCTAGCTCCATCAAGGTAGCGACGTTTTCTGGCAATACTTGGATAACTGCACCCAGCTCCTCACTGAACAGCTGACCGAGTAAGTTGTCGTCACTTAATGACAGCTTGATACCCTGACGGCTAGTGAACTGCATCTCTGCGATGGTCGCTAGTAAACCACCATCACCGATATCGTGATAAGCGCTGATAACGCCTTGCTCATTACCTGCTTGGATAAAGTTAAAGAAGTCGATCAAGTCGCTTGGCTGTGCTAGATCTGGGCAGTCGTTGCCTAACTGGCTAAGCGTTTGCGCAAGGATTGAACCACCTAGACGCAATTTACCTTTCGACAAGTCAATACGATAGAACGCGCTGTCGCCATTGATTAGTTCAGGGGTTAGCGTTTTTGCGACATCAACGACAGGGGCAAACGCAGTCACGACCAAACTCATTGGCGACACAACTGATTTGTCTTGGTTTTCACCATTATCATCATCTGTCCAGTTAGCACGCATCGATAGCGAGTCTTTACCGACTGGGATAGCGATACCCAGTGCTGGGCATAGCTCTTCGCCAACGGCATGTACGGCATCGAACAAGGCAGCATCTTCTACGTCATCACCACACGCGGCCATCCAGTTCGCGGACATGGTGATATCAGACAATTGAGCGATACGCGCACCAGCGATGTTAGTAATCGCTTCACCGACTGCTAGACGCGCCGAGGCTTTTGGACTGATAAGCGCAACAGGCGTACGCTCGCCAACACTCATTGCTTCGCCAGTCATTGGCTGACCATCTAATGCCACCAAGCCAGAAGCCGTCACTGCGCAATCTGATACAGGCACTTGATAGCGACCGACATACTGATCACGCACGACCATACCCGTGATAGAACGGTCACCAATGCTAATCAAGAATGATTTGCTCGCCACAGTTGGGTGACGCAATACATCAGTGATTGATTCAGCTAGATTAACTTCGCCAAGCTCTAATGCTGGCAATGTGCTCTCGGTACGCTCAAAGCTGCGTTGCATCTTTGGTGTACCGCCGAGCAGTACTTGCATCGGCATATCGACTGGTTGCTCGTTCAATAACTCATCATCAACGATTAGCTGACGAATATCCGTCGCCTCGCCCAAGATGGCATATGGGCAGCGCTCACGGGCACAGATGGCATCGAACTGATCTTTGCTCTCTGGGCGAATCGCTAGCACATAACGCTCTTGCGCTTCGTTTGACCAGATAGCCATTGGCGACATGCCAGCTTCTAACGATGGAATCTTACGCAAGTTCAGATGCGCGCCCATTTCATGGTCATTAACCAGTTCTGGCATCGCATTAGATAGACCACCTGCCCCTACATCATGTAGTGAGACAATTGGGTTGCCGTCTTTACTGTTATTGCTTACATCGACATCATCGCCCGCTAGTGCCCAACAGCGATCGAGGACTTCTTGGCAACGACGCTCCATCTCAGCGTTATCGCGCTGAACTGAGGCAAAGTCTAAGCCTTCATCAAGGTCACCACTATCGACCGACGATGCGGCACCGCCGCCCAGACCGATTTGCATCGCAGGGCCACCAAGGACGATGAGCAAATCGCCTTTTTTGATTGCATTTTTTTCAATCAGGTTGCGTTTGATATTGCCGTAACCACCTGCCAGCATAATTGGCTTATGATAGCCGCGCATCTCGCTACCGTCTTTTGCGGCAGAGGTATCTAGCTGAAAACTACGGAAGTAACCGCATAGATTTGGACGACCAAACTCGTTTGAGAAATTAGCTGAACCTAGTGGCGCTTCGGTCATGATCTCAAGGCTGGTTGCCATACGATCTGGCGTGCCATAATCCTGCGTGCTCAATTGACCTGACTGCTCCCACTTTTCGCTAAGCTCTGGGATATGCAGATGTGACACGTGGAATCCTGTTAGACCTGCTTTTGGCTTACCGCCGCGACCAGTCGCGCCTTCGTCACGAATCTCACCGCCAGCACCTGTTGCCGCACCAGAATAAGGGGCAATCGCTGTTGGGTGATTGTGCGTCTCAACCTTCATTAAGATATCGATGTGTTCTTGATGAAAGTCGTAAAGGTGGATTGAGTTGGCATCCATCGCGTCGGTTGGAATAGGATAAAAACGCATGCCATCAGACCCTGCCATCACCGCAGCATTGTCTTTATACGCTGACAAGATACCTTGTGGATTCGACTGGTACGTGTTTTTAATCATTTGGAACAATGACTTTGGCGCCACAATGCCATCGACTGTCCACTGGGCATTGAAAATCTTGTGACGGCAATGCTCTGAGTTGGCCTGTGCAAACATCATCAGCTCAACGTCAGTTGGGTTGCGTTTCAATTCATTAACATAGGCATTCATCAGATAGTCGATATCTTCACTTGATAACGCAAAGCCGAACTCGGTATTGGCCGACTCTAGTGCTGACTGACCTTGTCCGATCACATCAACATGGTTCAATGAGGCTGGCGCTTGATCGTCAAATAATTTGCTGACATCGCTCAAGTCATAGACCAAGCTCTGAGTCATACGGTCAAACAATAACTGCTCGGCGTCTACTGGTAGTTTTTCGCCTGCGTCACCGTCTATTTTTTCATCGAGGGTTAACGTATAAACGACGACACGCTCAACACGATTGATCTCGATTTCACAGTTATTAAAAATATCTGTCGCTTTACTTGCCCATGGCGATATCGTACCAAAACGTGGCCCAACGATGACTTGTAGTTGGTTGTCTTGCGGCGCATCTAGCGTTGCTGATTGGTCAACAGCCAGTAAATCTAGCGCTTTTTTATGTTCATCACCAGATAGCTCTCGTGATAGCACATACACTTGCTGTGTACTTATTTGACTGACATTTAGCTCGGTTTTTTGCTGAAACTGACTGATGAGTTGCTGCGTCTGAAAATCGGTAAGAAACGGTTGTCCGGCGATGGTCATCATAAAGGCATAATCCGTAAGATCAAGGCATCTCTGCCATGCTAAGTAAATGGTCTGGGTATTATAACAAGAAGACCTGTAATAAGCAGGTCTAAACCGATATAAATTGCCGATAAGTTGCGTTCTATCACTACTTATCATTTACTAATCGATAATTCAAAAAAGCCGAATCTCCAACCATTTTTGACTAACCTATTGAAAAATAGAACGCTCAAATCTACGCTGTCACAATTTTTACCTAACCTTCATATTCCTTACAAACACTCACATCGCATTACTGGGAACCTATATAAATGTATGGTGACAACTCGGTATTCTAGTCTCAGTTGTTAAGGCGACGATGACGTTTAACTTTTATATATATTTAAGGGTTAAACATATCTAGCCTAAAGAAAAATTACTATAAATAACCAACTGTTCAATTCGGCTAACTAAAACAACGCTATATAAGCTCAATTAAAACACTATAAAAAAGGAAATTTATTATGAGTAGACAAGACCATATCGATAAAGTACAAGCACTGGTAAAAGAAGTGAAATTTGCTATGATGACCACTCGTACTCACGAAGGCCATTTACATGCCTGCCCGATGACCACTAGCGAGACAAGCATTGGCGCAAAAGAAATTTGGTTCATTGGCGATAAGACTACCGAAACCATCAAAGATATCGAAAAAGACCCACAAGTAAACTTGGCCTATGTCAGTCAAGACTCAAAAGATTATGTCTCAATTAACGGTAAAGCAGAATTGGTAGAAGACCAAGAAAAGTTAGATGAACTATGGTCGCCAATTTACAATGCGTTTTATGAGCAAGGTAAAGAAGATCCAAACGTCCAGTTAATCAAAGTCGTCCCACATGGTGCCGAGTACTGGTTAAGCGGTAGCTCAGTAGTCAATATGTTTAAGATGACCACTGCTGCAGTAATGGATGGTAAAAAAGCGACTAACTTGGGTGAAAACAACTCAGTGACACTATAAGCTGCCTGATTTATAATCAGTAAAAACAAAAACGCCAGTGGCTAATGCGACTGGCGTTTTTTATTGTCTAAGTTTTACGCTGATTACTTTTGTCTTATGGAGTTAACCGCTTTGCTTTAAATAAGGCCAAGCAGCTTTTAGATAAATCATCATCGACCATAAGGTAAGTATCACAGCGGCAACCATTAATACATAACCGATGGTTTCAAGCGACTGCCAGTTAAGCAGTAGTACGGTAATCGCTACCATCTGAAACGTGGTTTTTAGTTTGCCAACATAAGATACGGCGACGCTAGTGCTCTTACCTAGCTCTGCCATCCATTCGCGTAATGCAGATACAGCGATTTCACGCGAGATAATGACGATAGCCGCTATCGCCATAATGATATTGGGATGCCACTGTACCAGAACGATGAGCGCTACAGCTACCATTAACTTATCAGCAACAGGGTCTAAAAATCGACCAAAGGCTGACATGACATTAAGTTTACGAGCAAAATAGCCATCAAGCCAATCGGTAATTGCGGCAATAATAAAGACGCCGGTCAATAATAAATGGCGCAATAAGCTATCACTAAACTCGCTCATCCCAACGCGTGCAATGACATTGTCTGAAATCGCAGGCATACCAATACCCATGGCTGGCGGCCAATAGGCAATCGCGACAAATAGCGGAATCATCAAGATACGCGCAATCGTAAGGTTGTTAGGCAAGTTAAAAATACTCTTGGTATTTTGCGAACTTGGCGGTTCTTCCTGCGTATGCAAATGCGTGCTGTCAGTCATGGCAAACCCAGTTTAATATGAACATAATAATGGCAGATAGCTTAGCATTTTTCGGACAAGGCGTCATGCCATCTCTGCAGCGATTGAGTTATCAAATATATCAAGAAAGGTATCAAGATCGACTAGATGACCTCCTATCGACATAACGTATTGAAATTATTGGAAGCCTTTATGAATGATTTCATCATAGAGCTGCGCTACTTACTCTAAATATCAGTGCTTCATACCAGTCTTTGCGTCTTTTGGATTTTTACAACGTAATATACTGTAACCAAAACCGCCAGACAGCACTCAATTGCGCTATCATAGCGACTGTACCAGAACACTTGTACACTTAAATCAGTAAATATTAATAGCTAAGTAAATATCTCCACCTATTGTATTGATAATTATTACCCTTATAAATAACAGTAGAGAGCACCAATAATTACAACAACTCTTGACCACGGCCTGTGTAGCTAATACATGACCCGTTTTCCTCAGCCCACAGTACCTCCTCTGTGGGCCTTTTTTTGCTTAAGTTTTGTTAAACCCAAATATCGTTAAACGATGCAAAATAATGAGCATGGATATTACGCTTACTGCGTTTGCATGATTGCCTTAATGGTTTGCTGCGCCATTCGATAGCAGCTTTCTATATTACCTTTCGCACACCAGTCACCACTGACGATCCATTGTTTGGTTGCATCGATTAAAATGCCCAACTCTTCAGTATCCTTATTTACGATAGTAGCTGCATAGCGCCAACGATGGCAGTCTGTTTGGCTAGGTGCGCTGTCTTCATTCCAGTTTAATGCTTGTTTTGCCGCTTGTAATAATTGTTCTTTTACCAACTCAATATCATCATCGACGTGGGCTTCTGACCAGTCATTACGTGCATGAATGGTGACACTTGGTAGTAGTTCACCATGAGTAGGTTTTTGATGCTCAATAAATATCCTATCAAGAATAACGCTATTTAAATAAGCAACATCCCATTGCGGTGCTAGCTGACCCTTTAATGTTTCAGGTAGTTTTTGCACATCATCCCAACCAAGCATTAGCGTATAGCAGGCTTGCATTTGCGGTTTAGTAATTTTGTCTTGTTGACTAAAGCCGCTATCTGCCATCAGCTCTACCGCCTGACCATTTGGCGCTGTGCAGATCACCCAATCAAACCAACCAAGACTGGCTCCAGTTTCGTCAAATAGCTCAGTTTGCTTGCTGTTTTGATTATGAGCTTGGGTCTGGTTCTGAGACCGCTGCTGATTTTGAGACTGCAAATACTGAGTAAGCGGTGCGACACGCGTCTTAAATACTATGGTCGTATGCTTGAGCGCGGCGGCCAATTCACGGCCCCAACTGGTCATTTTTGGTAGGCTGATATAGCGTGCATGCACCGCGTCCCATTTCTCTTTGCTTTGGATATTAGGTGACTGACCATTTTCATCTACTGGCGTTAATTCAACCACTTCGGCACACCACGGTTGTAGCAACTCTGTATCTAACCAAGGCGCGATAAATTGTTGAAAGTCAACAGTTTTCGCAGTAAAAAACTGCGCACCGAAAGACCATTGCCAGTTTTTACCAGTCTCACTATCGCTGCGATAGCGGGTCGCTAAACGGCCTACACTACGTGATTTTTCAAAGATAGTGATTTGAGATGACGAGCTTGATTGGTTTGACGCACGCTCTAATAGTGTTGCTGTGAGCAATCCCGTTAGGCCACCACCGATGATGGCGATTTTTGGGGCAGATAGAACAGTTGAGCACGAAGCATGATCAGTCATGATAACAGTAGACCTTATAAAGTATTTATGAGTCGCTACTATATTAATTATCTAGCCTAGTAAGTACCGAGTGGCTCGTCAATTAATCCTCAATTAAAATGGTAGCGATGTTGTCTTGTTAGCATTATTGAACCTTCAAAATGCGCCAATATCAATATCGTCTACGTAAAAAAGCCATGCTATTCTTGATAACATGGCTTTTATTTAACTTTGATATGCAAATATTGATGGCTAGTATTGAGTCACTATCCTTAATACTACAGGTTCGTTATCAGGCTAACCTACTCTCCACGGCCTGCTTTGACTTCTTCGACCAATTCATTAATTACCGAGCTATCGGCAAGCGTAGACAGGTCGCCCAGTCCCACATATTGCCCTGCTGCAAGGTTACGCAAGATACGGCGCATGATTTTTCCTGAGCGCGTTTTTGGTAGTGCATCAACCATATAGATGGCATCTAACGTCGCAATTGGTCCAATCTCGGCACGCACATGACGTTTTAGTTCTGCTTTTAGATCGTCAGTTTTTTCTTCACCTGACTTTAGAATGATAAATGCGCAGATACCTGTACCGCGTATCTCATGCGGCATACCGACAATCGCAGCTTCAGCAGTTGCAGGGTGCGCAACCACGGCGCTCTCGATCTCTGCTGTGCCCAAGCGATGCCCTGCCACGTTGAGTACATCGTCGACACGACCAGTAATCCAGTAATGCCCATCTTCATCACGTTGAGCGCCATCACCCGTGAAATAATGACCCGGATAATCGCTAAAGTAGGTCTTTAAGAAACGTGGATGGTCATTGTAGATAGTACGCATCTGCCCTGGCCAGCCGCTACTGATCACCAAATTGCCTTCTGCAGGGCCTTCTAAAATCGCACCATCACTATCGACGACTTCTGGTTTGACGCCATATAGTGGTGTCATTGCCGCGCCCGGTTTGAGATCGACCGTGCCTGGTATTGGTGCCATTAAGATGCCACCAGTCTCGGTCTGCCACCATGTATCGACGATAGGACATTTACCATCACCGACGACATTGTAGTACCAGTCCCACGCTTCTGGGTTGATCGGCTCACCGACCGAACCTAGCAGACGCAAACTAGAACGGTCCGACTCTCGAACAAAAGCATCGCCCTCTTTCATCATCGCGCGAATAGCTGTCGGTGCAGTGTATAGGATGGTCACGTCATGCTTATCAATGATATGACCGATACGTGCCCATGTTGGATGCTCTGGTACACCTTCAAACATTACCGTTGTCGTGCCATTGGCCAATGGTGCATAGGTTGAGTACGTGTGGCCAGTAATCCAGCCTACATCTGCCGTACACCAGTAGACGTCATCTTCTTTGATATCAAAAACATCACGGAACGTTGAGATAGCATAGGTGATATAGCCGCCTGTAGTATGCACTACACCTTTTGGCTTACCAGTCGAGCCAGAAGTGTATAATAAGAACAGCGGGTCTTCGGCGTTCATGACTTCAGGCTCGCAGATCTCTGATTGACCATCGACCAAGTTGTGATACCACACATCACGGCGGCCACTCATCGGTATAGAGTTACCCGTACGATGAACGACGATGACTTTTTCGACACTCTCAGTGCCATCCATGTCGAGTGCGTGATCGACATTGGCTTTAAGCGGTGTGTGCTTGCCGCCGCGTAAACCTTCATCAGCGGTAATAACAACTTTTGAGCGGCTATCTATCAAGCGATTGCCCAAACTCTCGGCAGAAAAACCACCAAATACCACTGAATGCACCGCACCGATACGCGCACATGCCAGCATCGCTACCATGGCTTCCGGTATCATCGGCATATACAAGGTGACGCGATCGCCTTTTACAACGCCAAGCTTGCGCAATGAATTACCCAAACGGCAGACAGCTTCATGCAATTCTTTAAAAGAGATGATTTTGTGCAACGAAGGGTGATCGCCTTCCCAGATGATAGCAGGCTTGTATGGGTTTTCTTCGAGGTGGCGGTCGAGACAGTTGACTGAAATATTCAGCTCACCATCCTCAAACCATTTAATGCTAAAATCGTCTAAGTCATAATTGACATTACTGACTTTGGTTGGTTTCTTTATCCAATCGATTAGCTCAGCGCGCTTCGCCCAAAAAGCATCACTTGCTTCGGCTGACTCGATAGATTGCTGGTAGTCTGTAAGGTACTTATCAGGTGTGGTATTGGCAGCAGCCATAAACTCGGCTGAGATAGGAAATGATTTCTGAGTCATAGTATTTGGTCCCTTTTAATTATTATGACCTACATGGGTCTTCGTCTATGACGCGCCCCATGTAAGCAATAAGAGTCATCTTCCATAATGTGTGACACTCATCGTTAGTTTGACAAATAAGCGTGACCGTTGCAAGACATCAAAAGCCAAACATAACAATTTCACTGTACATCTGTATGTTTAGATAATTATATTAGTACTTATACTGGTACGTATGGTGCTATTTATAGGGGCAGCTACCATAAAGATAGTACTAAAATGACAGCTGGTTGTGATCACACGGTAACAGCGTATGGCTTAGGGCATTTAATCCTTGTAACCTTTAGTGAAATATGGACAATAGCTACCCTAAACATACTGCTTCATTTAACAAAATGTCAGCCGCGTTTTTAATAAAAAACAATGCTTGGCCTGGTTATACTTTTTTCACCCCATCGTTTTACGAGACCGCAATGACTAATCAACGCAATGCACAAAACCATACTCACTATGATGTCGTTATTATTGGTGCTGGCGCTTCAGGGTTGTACTGTGCACTGACTGCCGGACGGCGCGGTCGCCGCGTATTGGTGTTGGATCATGCCAATAAAGCTGGCAAAAAGATTTTGATGTCAGGTGGTGGTCGCTGCAACTTCACCAATTACTTTGTAGAGCCTGAGCACTTTATTGGTGCCAATCCCCACTTCTGCAAATCAGCACTGAGTCGTTACCCAAGTTGGGAGTTTATCGGCATGGTAGAGTCGCATAAGATTGCCTACCATGAACGCGAACACGGTCAGCTGTTCTGTGATGACTCGGCACAAGATATCTTGTCTATGCTCCTAGATGAATGCACGGCTGTAGGCGTACAAGTAAAGCTTAATGCTCAGATTGATCACGTTAAAACTGCTGCTCATGATAACGGTGAGCGCTTTTATCTAACGACGAGCAAAAAGCTTGGTAAAAAAGACATTGCGAGCGGCACTCAGTCCGCGCAAACACGCTATAGCTGTGAGTCTTTAGTCATCGCTACTGGTGGGCTATCTATCCCGACCATGGGAGCAAGTGGTATCGGCTATGAGTTGGCGCAGCAGTTTGGGCATATGCTCGTACCTACTAATGCCAGTCTTGTGCCGTTTACCTTCACTGATAAAACAGGCGAGCTTATCCGTGCCTTGGCTGGTATCAGTCTGCCAGTTATTGCCAGTAACGAGCGTATTTCTTTTAAATTACCCGTGCTATTTACCCATCGTGGCCTCTCTGGCCCTGCCATGCTACAGCTCTCCAACTATTGGCAGACTGGCGAAACCATCAGTATCAATCTGTTGCCTGAAATAGACGTCACTGAGCTTTTACTTGGTCGCAAAAAGTCACATCCACGCCAGCTTATTCGTACCGTATTGGCAGAAAACACAGATAATGCATTACCCAAGAAGCTATTAGCAGCACTACAGACGCATCTGTGGGAAGACATCAAAGATACGGAGCTTGCTAATATTAAAGACGAACGTCTCACAGAGCTTGGTATTACCCTTAATGGCTGGAAGCTCAAACCCTCGGGTACAGAAGGTTACCGAACCGCTGAGGTCACACGCGGCGGCGTCAAAACTGATGAGGTTTCTTCAAAAACGATGCAAAGCAATTTACAAGACGGATTATACTTTATCGGTGAAGTGCTTGATGTGACCGGCTGGCTTGGTGGTTATAATTTTCAGTGGGCATGGGCAAGTGGTTTTGTGAGTGGTGAGACCGTCTAATCATGGACACTTATAAGTGTTTAACATTTGCTTAATCGCTGCTGACAGCACTAGGAATGAAATAGTAATAAAAACTCATACAATCCACTCTTATATTCATAGTAGTATTACTTAATAATAGCTTTTCTATTGATAGTAATTCTAATTAGACTAATGAGGTGACCCATGCGTTCAATTAAACACATTCATGGTGAAAAAGAGTCGCACTGGGTAGGTGACGGGTTTTTTGTAAAAACCCTAATCAATCATCTCGATAATAATCCTGATTTTAACTATAGCCATACTGATCCTTTCTTATTATTAGACTATGCCAAGCCAACAACGTTTTCACCCAATCCCGCTTATAAAATGCAGCCACATGGCGTTGGTCAACACCCACATAAAGGTTTTGAAACTGTCACCATTGCTTATGCAGGTGAGATTAGTCATGTAGATTCGACAGGTGGGCGCGGTGATATTTTAGAAGGTGATGTACAGTGGATGACTGCTGGTCGCGGTATTCTGCACGAAGAGTTCCACTCTGAAGCCTTTGGGCAACGTGGTGGTATATTTAGTATGGTGCAGTTATGGGTCAACTTGCCAAGCGCCCATAAACTGACCGACCCAAAATACCAATCTATCAAACGTGCTGATATGCCTATCGTTGATCTGATAGACAATAGCGACGAGCAAACTGTCATTGGCCAAGCTGCCATTATTGCCGGTGACTGGCATGGGATAGCGGGAGCAGCAACGACCTTTACGCCAGTCAATATGTGGGATATTGAGCTACATACAGCAGGTACAACCACGCTACAAGTACCGAAAACGCACAATACCCTACTCCTGGTACAAGAAGGTCAAATATTGGTCAACGGTACAGCCGTCAGCGCAGGCAGCCTAATTGAATTTTCAGCGCCTATTCGAAATCATGTAGGCACTCAATCTGAACATTCATCATTACCTGCTACTGATACTATCGAATTGACCTACCCTGCAACTACCGATGAAGACACACCTATCAAACTGCTACTGCTAAGCGGCGAGCCAATCGGTGAACCTATCGCAGGTCACGGCCCCTTTGTGATGAATACCCAAGATGAGCTACGACAAACGTTCCGTGATTATCAAACAGGCAACTTCGGCAAATAATCAAAATCTCTGCGTAAAAAAAAGCCCTCTAACTATCGATAGTCAAAGGGCTTTTTTATAACGCGTTTGTCTGCCTATTCAGTGATACTGACGGATGGATAATTGCTTACACTTCATTCATAAACGGATAATCAGTGTAGCCAACCGTGCTGCCACCATAGAAGCTCTCTGGATGCTGCTCGTTGAGCGGTGCGCCCTCTTGAATACGTTCAGCGAGATCAGGGTTGGCAATATAATCACGACCGAATGCTACCGCATCGATATAGCCTGCTTTGATGTTCTTCTCAGCTTTGTCCGCATCATAGCCACCCGCCGCGATGATGGTCTGATCGAACGCATCACGGACACGCTGACGGAACTCATCGCTATACGGCGTACCACCTGCCCAATCTGGCTCTGACAGATGCAAATACATTAGACCACGCTTATTGATTTGTTCAATCAGCCAAATGTTATCGTCTTCTTCGTAGCCTCCCTCAACATTGTTGAATGTGCCCAGTGGCGAGATACGAATACCAATATGATCTGCATCCCAAGCATCCACACATGCATCGATAACATCTAAGGTCAGACGCGCGCGGTTTTCGCGGCTGCCACCGTACTCATCATCACGCTGATTGGTATGCTCGGCCCAAAACTGATGCAGCAAATAACCATGCGCGCCATGAATCTCAATACCATCAAACCCCGCTTCCTGCGCGCACTTGGTTGCATGCGCAAAGTCAGTAACCACTTGCTGAATCTCATCAAGACTGGCTGGGCGCGGCGGCGTGGCATCCGCGCGAATGGCTTGGTTGTCACTATCACGCAATGAGGTACGGATACCTACATCGACATCTGAGGCTGAAATTGGCGCACGGCGTTCAGGTTGTACGCTTTCATGTGAGACAAGTCCTGTGTGCCATAGCTGGACGACGATCTTGCCACCTTTAGCGTGGACATTGTCAACGATGGCTTTCCATGCAGTGACTTGATCTTGAGTATGTAGCCCTGGTGCGCCTGCATAGCCTTTTGCTTGAAACGATACTTGCGTCGCTTCAGTGATGACAAGGCCCGCCCCTGCACGCTGCGAGTAGTACTCTGCTGCCCATGTGATAGGGACATCGCCTGGCTCAACGGCACGCAGACGTGTCAGTGGGGCCATCATAATGCGATTTTTTAGCGTTTGTTTGCCCATTTTTACAGGCTCAAATAAAATATCGTGTGCCATAATCTGTCCTATTGGTTATTGCTGCTATCTATGATCTTTAGTTATAGCAACCATCAATCATACTAATTATTATCGAATTCTGTTTAGAAAAACTTATAATATCATTAGTAAATCTACGTTTAGCGCCTACCTTTATAGGGAACAGATTTCATTATTCCAAGCAATATTTACAAACAGATACAACAATATTCACCTATACAAATCTTCGTACTCGTTTACTACGAAGACTGTTTACTAAGCCTTAAATACTGTTCATCTGAGTCTTGTCTTTTGGCTTTAGCATTTTCTTAATTGACAGCTCTAATGACAAATACGTGCCGATCAATATCACAATCGAACCAATGATGGCTTGTATATTTAGCGCCTCGCCAAGCAATAGATAGCCCAAAATAATCGCAAAAATTGGAATGACTAAAGTAATACTAGTGGCGCGCGTCGGGCCAATATTTTTAATCAGCTGGTTCATAAAAATAAGGGCAATGGCGGTCGAAAATACCCCGATACAGATCACTGATACCCACGCCTTTATGCTGATATCTTTGCCATAAGGGAACTCATTAAAAGCCACAGGCAGCATAATGATACTACCGATAATGAGCGAGCCTGCAGTGATAGCGACTGGCGATACTTCGTACAGATAGTTTTTGGTGATATTGGCCCCAAGCGCATAACCTACACAAGCTAATAGCGCGTAACCCATCGGTAATAGACCTTCGACCAATCCTTTGCCTGGCTCACCGCCACCAAATAAGCTTTCGCTCATCAGTATGATTACCCCTATCACCCCAATCACCAAACCGAGTGCTTGTTTTTTTGATAATCTATCTTTGAAGAAGACTCTAGCGATAAAACCACTCATCATCGGTACAGAAGCATTTAGTACGGCTAGCACACCTGCGTTCACTGACTGCGCGGAAAACGAGAATAACACAAAAGGTAGCGCTGCTGAAAACAAGCCAACGAGCGCTAGCATTTTCCAATGCTCCTTGATGCCTACTCTGTTTTTCTTATTGAGCAAGACAAACACCAACATGACCAATCCAGCGAATATCACACGCAAACTGGCGAATGCCAATGAGCCAAACTCAGGTACGCCGATACGATAAAAGACGAAAGAGAGTGACCACATAAAAGAGAGCGTCACAAAGATGATGAGGTCACGGTTGGTCATTGGGTAATCCTATTAAGCGCTTAGACTGCGTTTACCAACTCGTGTCGGTCATAAGCGTCTGATGCGTTGTAAAAATTATCATGTGATTAAAAACTCATGATGATAACTTTTTAATTGTTTGATGGGTAATTTTTTATAAAATTTATAGTGAGTTTTTATCCACTTATTAATTTTTTAGTACAGTTTTAATGTTTTCACCCTTTTGATAATTTATAAATCTGGACAAATCCTTTTTATTAAGCAGCATATAGCAAGCAGCGCTGATCCTATATTTCTTATACTTTAGCCTATTCCAACGCCTTTCTATTCACATACTAAAGAACTCCAAAGTCATCCTTAAGTAAGTCATAAGTTCAACACCTATAAAAACAGATTCACGGTCATAGTAAATCCTGCTTATAGCACTACTCTATAACAGCTACTCTTAATAATACTGTTGTTAAAAGTAGCTCTGGTAAATCAATTCAAGATTTTCTTAAAATATATTAGTTGATATTTGTTCACTAATTTTCTACTATCTAAAAGGTATTGGTTAGTATTTGGCAATACAAAAAATAGATGGCAAACATCATTAGTAGGATTTATAAATTATTGAGGAATAATTATGAAAAGGATAGCGTTATTTATCGGTATGATGTCAGTTGCAACGGCAGGTTTTTGCGGGGTTGGTCAGTTCTCAGATGAGACCACTTGCTATGTTTATAAGCAAGATAAACTGCAAAAAAAGCTAAACTGTCAGTATGAGGGCGCTGAGGGTGCAGCGATGAGTTATAGTTTTAGACAGGTCTCCTATAACCTGCCAGGGTTTGGCAAAATGGCAACCTCTACCAGCGCAAACTATAATGACCGTAATGAAGTGACTGGATGGACGACCACCGTCAATGACGAGCCCGCGATCATCAGATATCGTCTGCCAACCAATCAGCGTATCGTCAGTGATGCCTATGCGCAATCTGGTAAAGCAGTTATGCAATGTTATCTTAGTACAAAATCGCAGTGGGAGATTTGTGCTAAATAGAACAAAGTACTCTGGCAATTTATAGTGTAATAAAGCTGAGCGTTTTGCTTGGCTTTTATTGCCGCCCGCTAAAAACTGAAGCATCAACCTTAGCACCCTCTTCTATGAAATTTTTTCACCGTTGTTTCTATATGCTCAACGTCTTCACCACTGACAAAATCACTGTCAAAACCACTGTCAAAACCACTGTCAAAACCACCCTCCCTATCAGACGGCCATTGAATTACAACCCTGCATCGGTAAGAATGATGCTACCTATTTATAAAACCTACTCACCAACCCAGTTTATTAAAGAGTCAAATACATGAAACTGCGCATCCTAAAGTCTGCTGTGACCAATCCTTGGTTTAATCTTGCCACCGAGGATTGGATATTTAATACGCTCAATCCCGACTCTCATACCCTATTTTTATGGCGTAACTCTGAGACCGTAGTTATTGGACGCTCACAAAATCCATGGGTCGAGTGCGAGACCGATAAAATGGCGGCAGACGATGTGTTTTTGGCGCGGCGTCAGAGTGGTGGCGGCGCGGTATTTCATGATTTGGGCAATACCAATTTTACTTTTTTATCCCCCAAGCATGCGTATGACCAAACGGCTAACTTTACCATCATCATCAATGCGCTGAAAAAACTGGGCATAGACGCCACCTTATCTGGTCGTAATGACATGCAAGTGGGCGATAGAAAAATATCAGGCAGCGCTTTCAAACACGCCGCCGATCGCAGTTTTCATCACGGAACATTACTGGTCAATGCCAACATGCAAAAGCTTGGCGACTATCTGAATCCACACCCATTAAAACTTAAAGCAAAGGGCATCAAATCTGTACGCGCACGCGTAGCAAACTTGGTCGAGTTCAATGATGCCATCAATCATGAGACGTTGTCTGAGGCGATTATCGAGGCGTTTTGTGAATACTATGGAGAGACTGCGCCAGTTGAGCAGTTGGATGAAGCCAGCCTTGCCAAGCAGCCAACGCTAAACGCTTACTATCAGCAGATGGCTGACTGGGATTGGCGCTTTGGCAAGACGCCTGAGTTTACCCACCATATTGAGACGCGCTTTGATTGGGGCATGATAGATGTGCATATGGATGTGAAGCAAGCCATGGTTGCAGAGGTTGTTATTTTCTCTGACGCGCTAAATGTTGAGCTGATTGATTTGCTCAAAGAGACATTGACTGGTGTGAAATATAACAAAAGCGAGATTAGAGATGCACTCGCTGAACTAGCAAAAGCACAACCTGAACTAGCGGCGCAGGTGAATGATTTTGAGCAGTGGTTAGTTAGTGAGATGGAGGGTTAGATTTTGCGATGTCAGATTTAATCTAGCAAGTATTGCAGGGTATGTCGCTTGCACTGCTTGATAAAAAGTTACTGACACAAATGCGCTTTATGTAATTAACGGTATTGATATCATACATACGCCATCTGAGATTTTGTATATTAATGATGCATAACAAGCGCCCTGCCATTACTCGATTTTTTATGAATAATCAATATTAAGGTATTTTTATGAAGTACTTACATGCAATGATTAGAACCAATAAACTAGAAGAAACATTATCTTTCTACTGTGACCTTATGGGCTTACAACTGCTAAGAAAGAGAGACTCTGAATCAGGCAGATTCAGCTTATATTTTTTAGCAACGCATGAGGGTGCGCCGGAGATTGAGGTGACGCACAACTGGGATGAAAGAGAATATACCAATGGCGATAATTTTGGGCACTTTGCCTTTAGAGTCGACAACATATACGCGCAGTGCGACACCTTTATACAGGCAGGGATCGAGATATTAAGACCACCTAGAGATGGCCATATGGCTTTTGTTAAAGACCCTAATAATATCTCAATTGAGCTGCTACAAAATGGTGAAGACTTAGAACCTATTGAGCCTTGGATTTCGATGGAAAATATTGGCAGTTGGTAGGTGAGTGAGGCTGGTTAGTTGGGCTAGGATGGGTGGACTGATTCGTTTTTTGCGGAAAGTGATGATGACACGTATATCACAATTTAGCTTTCTTAAAATACAATCAAGCTCTAAAAAATAAGGGTAATATGAAAAAGTTATGCATCACCACAATCGGTATTTTAGGCACCTGCCTACTTTCCACTTATGCAAATTCAGCAAGTTTTGATTGCAACAAAGCTGCTAGCTGGGTAGAAAAAACCGTCTGTGACAGTCCTGAGCTTTCTAAGCTTGATGACACAATGGCAAAAAAATATAAAAGCAATCTTGACGCTGCTCCTGACTATGAAGACAGCAAAGCTTTTAAAGATAGGTTCATTGCTAATCAACGCACATGGCTGAATTTTCAGCGTAATACCTGTAAAAGTGAAGAGTGTCTGATACGTGAGTATAAAGAGTATATCGAAGAGCAAACCAATTACGGTGTGGCTTGGAATTTTTCAGATGAGTTAAGTCCTTCTGATTTACCGAGTAAAAGTGCCTTTGGTAAGTTTTCTCAAACCTCTCAAATCTCAATATATAATTCAGGTACTCAGCGCTGGGAAGATACAGGAGAGGCAAAAAATACGGTATCGATTCATAGTGTCGCTAATAAACCTTATCTTTCTATCATCGAGGGCGTTTTAATTTTTACCAATGCTCATACTTGTGATTTAGAAGAGAGTAAAGCCATATGGTCAGAAAATCATTGGGTCATCAATGATGATCAGCCAAATAAAACTGTTGAGCTGCGTTTATACCCAGCAACTTATAAAGGCCAGACTCAGTTACTATTAAGAGATATGGATGATCAATATAGAAGACTGCTTTGTGGTATGCGAGGATATTTTGACGGTATAGTATTAGAGCGTGAGTAAGTGAACAAAATCTCTCGATTCTCTCAGAACAAACATAAGCTGAACTGAATATCCAATTTAATAAGTCAAATTTTCATTCCAAATAAAAAAGAACGGCAAGAGATATCCCCTCGCCGTCCATTATTTAACATTCATGCTAAAGAGTTTAGATCTGAGCGGCGACTTCAGCACCATCACGAATTGCGCGTTTAGCATCTAGTTCAGCTGCTAGCTTAGCACCGCCAATTAAGTGATATTGCGCGTCTGGCGCATCGCCAACATTTGGCATCAGCTCAACGACTGACTCTTGACCGGCACAGACAACAACGCTATCGACACGTAATAACTGGCTTTGACCCTGTGGGTTAATTACCCAGATACCTTCGTTGGTGATTTTTTCATATTGCACACCAGCGACTTGGATGACACCATGCGATTTGATATGTGCACGATGTACCCAGCCTGAAGTTTTGTTCAGACCACTACCCAGACGGCCTTTACTACGCTGCATGAGATAAACTTGGCGAATTGGTTTAATCACTGCTGGTCTGACCAGACCACCATCACTTTGATAGTCGGTATCGTTGGTCACGCCCCACTCTTCGCGCCACTCATTGATTGACTGTGGTTCAGGACGATAGCTTGGATCTTTTAGTCCCTCAGGGCCGATTTCATCCAGCGACTTACCATGATTGGCTGTCAGATATTCACTGACATCAAAGCCGATACCACCAGCACCGATGACCGCGACTGTGTTACCCACTGCTTTTTCGCCAGACAGTAGCTCAGCATAGCTCATTACTTGTGGCAGCTCAGCCCCTTCGAGCTTACCTTCTAGACTTCTAGGTACGACACCTGTTGCCACGATGACATGATGGAACTTAGCTTTTTCAAGCATGTCCTTATCGACTTTGGTATTCAGTTTAATCTCAACACCCAGATGCTCAAGCTCATTGATGTAGTAGCGAATAGTTTCAAAGAACTCTTCTTTACCAGGGATGACTTTAGCGTAGTTAAACTGTCCGCCAAGCACGTCTTTAGCTTCAAACAGAGTCACGTCATGACCACGTAAGGCCGCCACATGAGCCGCTGACATACCAGCAACACCGCCGCCGATGACGGCGACTTTTTTCGGTTTTTTGGTTTTCTTATAGACCAATTCAGTCTCATAACAGGCTTGGGGATTGACCAAACAAGTCGAGCGTTTGTTTTCAAACGTATGGTCGAGGCAGGCTTGGTTACAAGCGATACAGGTGTTAATACGATCTGTCTGTCCGTTTTTGGCTTTATTAACCCAGTGCGCATCAGCCAAGAATGGACGCGCCATCTGAATCATGTCTGCTTGACCAGTCGCAACGATGTCTTCTGCTGTTTCTGGCATGTTGATACGGTTGGCTGCCATCATCGGGATACTAATATGCTTTTTGATTTCAGCGGTGAAATCAACAAAAGCGGCACGTGGTACGCTAGTCACGATAGTCGGGACACGCGCTTCATGCCAGCCGATACCAGTGTTCATGATAGTCACACCCGCTTCTTCTAGCGCTTTAGCCACGGTGATGACTTCATCCATGACGTTACCGTCTTTGACCAAATCAATCACTGATAAGCGGAATAAAATAATAAAATCTTCGCCAGTCGCTTCACGTACCGCTTTGACCACGTCGACAGCGAACTTCATACGTCCATGAATATCACCACCATAAATGTCTTTACGCTTATTCACATGGCTTGATAAAAACTGGTTGAGCAAATAACCTTCAGAGCCCATGATTTCGATACCATCATAGCCTGCTTGCTTGGCAAGTTTGGCTGAGCGAGCATAGTCTTTTACCGTCTGCTCGATGTTTTTGATACTCATCTTACGCGGTTTAAACGGTGAGATTGGTGACTTGATTGGGCTAGATGATACGGCAAAAGGATGATAGCCATAGCGACCACTGTGCAATATCTGCATGATGATTTTGCTGTCATGCTTATGCACAGCACGAGTAACGCGCTGGTGGTTGATAACGTCAGCTTTGGTATTCATCGTTCCGCCAGCAGGCAACAACCAACCTTCGCGGTTAGGCGAGATACCGCCAGTAATCATCATTGCCACGCCGCCCTTTGCACGTTCTGCAAAATACGCCGCCAACTTGCCATAATTATAAAAACGGTCTTCAAGCCCAGTATGCATTGAGCCCATAACCAGACGGTTTTTTAGCGTAGTAAAGCCCAAATCTAGCGGCTCAAATAGATGCGGATAGTGTTCATTGGTGCTAGCGGTTTGGATCGTGTTGGCACTATGGCTGGCAGACATATCATTTTCCTTATGAATAGTTTATGAGGCTACTTTTTAAAAACGGCTTTTTAGAATTAGTGGGCCTAAGGGGTTTAGCATCATCGATATCGTAACACACCGCGATTATTGTCAGCTATGCAGACAAGCGACTGATGAGTGAGCACTATATTAATTGCTATAACGAGCAGGACTGTGTATCAGGCGGTACTGTGGTATATGGTTAAGCAAACACCACAAAACCTAGCCAACTTTTGAGGTAGATTATATACCGTTAGCTTAATGTCACCTAAAAATTAGACTAAGATATAAATCGATAAATATCGACTTATACCTATAATTTCTATGCTAGATTACTGTACTAAACAATATCCTGACGTTAATGTACTGACGCATTATAGAAATACGATAAAGGACTATCATCATGACAGATTTCCATACAGGTCTCGGTAAAAATGCCGCCAACCATCAACCACTTACCCCTATTGACTTCATCATTCGCAGCGCTCAAGTTTATCCCAATAAGACTGCCATCATTTATGACGACCTAGAACAAAACGGCCTCACTCAGACATGGCAACAGACCTATACCCGCTGTCGCCAACTGGCTGATGGTCTGCGCAAATTGGGCATCGATAAAAACGACACCGTAGCCGTGATGCTGCCGAACACGCCAGCCATGGTCGAATGCGCCTTTGGTGTACCTATGTCAGGTGGCGTACTCTGCACCTTAAACACCCGCCTTGATATTAATGCACTTACCTTTTGTTTGCAGCATTCCGAAGCCAAGGTTTTAATTTTAGATAGCGAATTTGCTGAGCACGCTGAAATCATCGATGAGACTTTTCCAGACTTAATCGTCATTCACTCAACGGACAAGGCTGTCGATGTCGAGCGCTTTGGGCATATGAGTTATGAAGCATTGGTAGCCAGTTCAGACAGTTTGGATAATTGGGAGATGCCGAAAGATGAATGGGATGCCATTGCGCTAAATTATACCTCTGGGACGACAGGCAAGCCCAAAGGCGTGGTCTATCACCATCGCGGCGCAACTCTCAATGCTATCTCTAATATTTTAGATTGGGACATGCCCAAACACCCGATGTATCTATGGACGCTGCCACTGTTTCACTGCAACGGTTGGTGCTTTCCGTGGACCATCGCCGAGCGTGCTGGGGTCAATGTATGCTTGCGAAAAATTGATGCTGATTTGATATTGCAGCTGATTGCCAAGCATCAAGTTAGCCATTATTGCTCTGCGCCAGTCGTGCACAATATGATTGCTGGCGGCAAACCAGAGTATAAAGAAGCTATCACCCATACGGTCAAAGGTTGGGTCGCGGGTGCACCGCCGTCTGAAACCATGCTGGCTGCAATGGAAGCAATGGGCTTTCATATCTCGCATGTCTACGGTCTCACTGAAGTATATGGGCCAGTGACGGTCTGCGCTGAGCAGGAAGAATGGAATGAGCTTGATGTAGCTACCCGTGCCCAAAAGAAATCACGTCAAGGCGTAACGTCACACTTGATGGCAGGGTTTGAAGTATTTAAGCAAGGTACGACTGAACCAGTCGCCGCTGACGGGGAAGAGATGGGCGAGCTGGCGCTACGTGGCAATATGGTGATGAAAGGCTATCTAAAAAGCCGCAAGGCTACCGAAGAGGCATTCGCTGATGGCTGGTTCCGCACGGGTGATCTGGGTGTTAAATACCCTGATGGCTATATCAAAATCATGGACAGACTGAAAGATATCATCATCTCAGGCGGTGAGAATATCTCTAGTATCGAGGTAGAAAACGTCTTGTATAAACTACCTGCTATTGAAAGCTGTGCCGTCGTCGCCGCACCACATGATAAATGGGGCGAAGTGCCCGTCGCCTTTATCGAAATTCACGCTGGTAGCACGCTGCAACGTGATACGGTGATGGAGCATTGTAGTCAGCACCTAGCAGGTTTTAAAGTGCCAAAATATATTGTCTTTGCAGAAATACCCAAGACCAGTACCGGTAAAGTGCAAAAATTTGAGCTACGCCAAGCAGCAAAATCATTGGCACACGAAACGCCAAAAGTAACTGCCAGTGCTAAATGATCTGACAATATATTAAATCCTGTCACAAATTAATATTCATAAAAAAGGTCAACTACATATATATAGCTGACCTTTTTTTGAGCGCTCGTCTATTTATAGAGAACTAACTATATCAGCCAAGCTTAGGCTCAAGCCATTGATAAACCAGCATTCCTATAATCATGGCAGGAATAAAGACATAGGCTTGCCACTGCCCCGTACCGAGCAAGACGATTCCTGGCCCTGGGCAAATACCGACCAACCCCCAACCGATACCGAACAACATCGCACCGATGAGCAATTTTTTATTAATGACAGTTTTGCTTGGCATATCAATCGGTGTACCAATCCAGCTGCTTTGTTGACGCTTTGCTAATCGTACACCGAAGAAAGCGACAATCAGACCACCGCCCATCACAAGAGCAAGGGAGATATCCCATGCACCAAATACGTCCAAAAACCCTTGTACCTTTATAGGATCAGTCATACCTGACACCAGTAGTCCCAGTCCAAACAGCAGTCCTGCTAGCAATCCGATTATATTTTTTAGCATCGTCGTATCTCGCTATTATTATCTTTTATTAACCATCATATGTCGTTCGCGTATGAGTCCGACCATCAGTCTTCATCTGGCAATCTGCCATGAGTTCGCTATAGTAGGCCTAGTACGTGACGACCGATATAAACGGTCACAATCCCAAACAGCATAAAGGTGACAGTCGCTGCCAATGACCGTGGAGACAGCCGTGCGTTACCACAGATACCATGCCCACTCGTGCATCCTGAACCTAAACGCGTGCCGAAGCCGACCAATAACCCTGCACCAATCAATAATGGCACGGAAGTACTGATAGCTACCTCAGGTAGCGGTCTTGCCAACTGATATAGCAGTGGTGAGATGACCAGACCCAGTATAAACAGCACCTGCCACATCTCTACACGCTTGGGCTTTAGTAGGCTTGAAAAAATACCACTGATACCTGCTATACGGCCAATACCCAGCAGTAAGATAACCGTCGCTACGCCTAGCATCAGACCCCCAACTAAGGAGATCGGCGTAAATGCTTGCCAGTCTATTTGTATGCTCATAACGGACTACCTAATTAAGTTTATTAAATACGTACTTGAGTATTAATTTATAAAAATACATTATATTATAAAATATAATAAAAAGGTAAAAAAATACTGAACCTAGCATAATGCTAATAGTTCAGTATTTTTTATAACTGTAAAGACTGTACCGCAAAGGCTTTAAAAAGGGCAGTGAAAAAGACTTAATAAACTATCCTATTAATATTTTTTATTAGCCATCTTACTTGGTATCTTTACTGACTCAACACTTTATCAAGTGCCGTTTCAAAACGCGCTACTGTGCCATCGATATCAGTTAATTTGTCCAAGCCAAATAGACCCAAACGGAAAGTTTTGAAGTTATCGGGCTCGCCCACTTTTAATGGTACGCCAGCAGCGATTTGCACTCCGATTTCAGCAAACGCGCTACCTTTATGCATGTCATCACGATCGGTATAAGAGACGACCACACCAGGTGCTTTAAAACCTTCGGCAGCGACGCTCTCAACGCCCTTGGCTTCTAATACTTCACGGATACGTTTGCCAAGTGCCCACTGCGCGTCACACAATTTATCAAAACCGATTGCTTTGGCTTCATTCACGGCATCACGGAACTGACGTAAGCTGTCTGTCGGCATAGTCGCATGGTACGCATGACCGCCATTTTCGTAAGCACGCATGATATTCAACCATTGCTTTAGGTCGATACTAAAGCTATCAGATTCAGTGCTGTCTACTTTTTTGACAGCAGCATCGCTTAGCATGACCAAACCAGCGCCCGGTGTACTGCTCCAACCTTTTTGCGGTGCGCTAATCAGCACATCGATACCCAATGCTTTCATATCTAGCCATACGCAGCCTGAGGCGATGCAATCAATGACTAACAGTCCGCCAACGCTATGCACAGCCTCACTCAACGCTTTGATATAGTCATCTGATAAGATGATGCCCGATGAGGTTTCAACATGCGGGGCAAATACCACTGCTGGTTTTTCTTCTTTGATTTTGGCTACGGCAACGTCGATATCAACTGGAGCAAACGGCTTTGGCGACTCACTATCATCGGCACGATTGGCCGTAAGGACTATAGATGATTTAGCGATTTTGCCTTTTTCTAAAATTTGCGTCCAACGATAGCTGAACCAACCATTACGAATGATTAGGCAGTCTTCATCATTTGCCAACTGGCGAGCGACGGCTTCCATACCATAAGTACCAGAACCAGGAACGATCACCACTGCGTCCGCGTTATACACAGATTTTAGGTCACTAGATAGGTCGTTCATCACTTGCTGAAAGTCTTTTGACATATGGTTCAGCGCACGATCGGTGTAAACCACTGAATACTCTAATAAGCCGTTTGGATCGATATCTTGACGTAATGCAGGCATTGAACACTCCTAGTGTATGGTTAGATAATATGCGACATGGATCAGATAGCACTATAATCAAGTGCTATTATTCGATGGTGAGGTCTTGCGCTGTCTAGAGATGCATTGTCTTTAAACGAACAAAAAACAACGGACACTGATGAGGTCTACTAACATTAAGTTAATATATTTGTAGTCATATTACGAGCAAACACCAGCACATATCTTGACCTAAGCCATCCATGAGAGCTTGATATTAGCACTGATACTGAAGGTTGACAACGATACGCTCAGGCAACGATATGACTTGCGCTATCGAGCATTTATTGGTAGGTATTGGTTGATAAGTTTTGACTTATACAGCCACGATGAAAGCATCAATGCCCTCGATGAGCATCTTGTAGTCCTGACACCACGAAGTCTAGCAACTCACTATCGCCTTCGCGTGCGGCTTTGCGCATCAGTTTCGATGGTGCATGGGTCAGTGTTTGAGTCAAACGTCGCGATAGCTCAGTGATGATATCTTCTGGACTGACATCGTCCTGTTGCAGCTTAGCAATAGATTCATGCAGCAGCTTATCCACCTGACCTTGAGTACACGCGCGGTATTGCTGAATATCTTTACCAACTTGGCGAACCTGAAAGCGGCGATCTATCTCAACCACCAATTGACTGACTAGCAGCTCAGCATCCACTGCGGCTTGGCGACGCTGTTCGATATTACCTGCGATGACATGCTGCAAATCATCGACAGAGTACAGATAAACGTCATCAATACGGCTAATGGTAGAATCAATATCGCGCGGTACGGCCAGATCTATCATAAGCATTGGCTGATAACGGCGACGCTTTAGCGCTTGTATGGTCATTGTCTTATCAATCAACAAATCCATACTGCCACTACAACTGCTAACGATATCGGCTTCTGCCAATACTTGCGGCAACTCCTGTAAAGGTCTAACGTCTACGCGGCGATTAGGGCCACGTAGTTCAGCCGCTAACGCTTCGGCACGTTCGGGATTACGGTTACAGATAATGACGCGCCCGACCCCTAACCCTGCGATATGGGTAGCAACCAAGCGATTCATCTCACCTGCTGCAACGACCAGTAGAGTACGACTAGGTAAATCATCAAATATCTGTGTGACCAATTTGGCGGCAGCAAAGCTAAGCGATACAGCCTGTGCGCCAACCTGCGTCTCATTACGCACTCGTTTGGCAGCAGCGAATACTTGATCGATGATCCAGCCGAGCTGATTGCTGAGTACTTTTTGGTCTTGAGCCAGATGCACAGAGTTTTTGATTTGCCCGAGAATCTGCGGCTCGCCCAGTATCATAGAATCGAGACCAGCCGCTACTCTTAACCAATGAGTCAATGCATGGGTATCACGATGTACATAGAGATAAGGATCAATATCAACGAGTGGCAATTGCTTGAAGTCAGCCAGCCACGTTTTGATTTTGGTAATATGCGCACTAATCGCAGCAGACGAGATATTCATGCTACTACTAAAAGCATTATTAGATGATGAATGGCCAGCAGCTTTGACATCCTGTATATCGGATGATTGTGAGTCAGACAATTGGCTATTAGCATGATGCGACGTTGAAGTGTGCGGCACTAGCGCATAGATTTCGGTGCGGTTACAAGTAGAGACGATCACGCTACCATCAGTAAAGGCTTCTATTTGTTTGAGTGCGACATTTACATCGTCACCCACAAGCGCCAAGCGCTCTCGCAGAGCGACTGGTGCAGTTTTGTGATTGACCCCAATGACCACTAATCTCATTATCGATAGACCATAAACATGACGCTCAGTTGCCCCTTACGCTATCTTATTATTTTTAAAAGACAGTTTTTGACGACAGCGCTAAAAAGGAAGACCCTAAAAACCGCCTATTATATCATTATTGCGGGCTTTAATTAACACTCACCCATCTATGATAACCATATCTCTGTATCTGGTCGCAAATGTAACAAATCAACTACTCATACGATTTATAAAATCAATAGCTGGGTTTTGACTTATGGTCAATAATATAACGTTAAATCATTCGCTTACTCTATCTTAACTTGTTATATTTCTATAATGTTCAGTTCGACAGACATATCTACATTTAATCATCTGCAGTATCGTTCTTTGGCGACGTACTCGCTACTAGTAGCACATTCATACAGTCAGACATGCCACTATCTGAGTAACACGGATGCTATTGTTTATCTCATCGGTCTACTCTTATAATGTTTGTCATGGGTACATATTGCCAATATTTAACTTAAAATGATTAAAACAAACTTGCCTTATCTGTGTAGGTAAACCATGGGCGAATACGGCTATCTATGATTTTTTTTGGGTCATTACTTCGGTCACCACATTCCTATAGCGAATACTCTAGCTTCCGTGCTTTATTGCGTGTCGCTATTGAGCGCCTGTGTCAACGATATAAGTTAGCGTTGTCTCTAGCTGTGTGCCTGTGTTTGGCAGCCCCTGTTCATGCCAGCCATCCCGATGTATTGCTAGAAGCAAAAATTCCTAAGGTATCCGTTGCTACCGATAATAAAGCAGCTAACAATAAGGTAACTGGCAATAAGCTAAATGATGATAGTGCTGCGATTGATACACCTTATAATGAAGATACGCTCACCATAGAAAACGTAAAAAACATTAACGGCCTAGCGCCAGCCAGCCTATGGCAGCCTGAGCTTAGTGAACCAAGCTTGTACGCTCTACTGGATGCCGAGTTTGCTGCTGATCGCGATGACAAACGACGCGCGGTCTCTATTTATAAGCAACAGTCTTTTAAAGAAGATGCGACAGCCGTGTTTGAGAGAGCGCTTAGCTTGTCTTTGCGTAATGAAAAGGTTGAAGATTCATTACAGTTTGCCAAGACATGGCAGGACCAAAACCCTGACCACGTACCTGCTTGGTTTTATGTCGCGCATTTGGCCTTACGTGCCCACGACTACATATTAGCGGGTGAAACTTTAAACCGCATCTTGCGCTATGATCCACGCGCAGACTTAAGCGAAATCCTCATAGGTATTTACCCAAATAATGATGAAGACAAACGTGAACTTCTTGCTGCGTTGCAGCCGCTAGATAGCGAGCAAAATGCCTCATTGTCAGTGTTAAAAGCAGGTTTACTCTATCAGTTTAACGAACCTGAAGTGGCTATTGTTCATATCAATCGAGCGCTAGAGCGTCAGCCAGACTATGTGCCCTTTATTACCTTAAAAGCCGATATATTGCGTAAAATCGTGACCGCAGAAACCGTCATCAATTATGTCAGTCAAGCTCGTCTACGCAACCCTGATAGCAAAAGCTTATATCTATATGAGATTCGCTATCTATTAGATTTAAAGCAAAGCGAACAAGCGTGGAAGTTACTGCTTGAGGCGCATAGCCGCTTCAGTGATGATTCTGAGATTACTCTGCTCGCAGCCTTAGTGAGCTTGGATATTGAAGAGTACGCTAGTGCTGATGAGCTACTCAATATGCTTGCTAAGAGTCCAGCTTATCTTGATCAAGCCTATTATTATCTGGGTATCAGTGCTGAGCGTCAGCAGTTGTTCGATCAAGCTAAATACTACCTCAATGGCGTCATGCAAGAGGACTTGGTGTTAGAAGCGCGTAGAAAAGTAGTGGCGTTTGAATTACTCGATAACGACGTCGATGGGGCAATCGCGACTTTAGAGAAGCTGCGCAAAGACTTCACGGTATTCGCGCCTGACACTTTTGTCATGCAGGCCGATATCTTGTGGCAACAAAACGAGTCGGATGAAGCACTGCGCTTACTGACCCGTGCCGCTCGTAAATATCCTGATAATGAAATGCTACTCTTTGCACGGGCTCAGCTGTTAGATGATAAAGAAGACTATGTCGTTAAGCGCACCCTGCTCAACCATTTGCAGGCATTAGATCCTAGCAACTTGTCCTATCAGTTGAGCTATGCACAGTTACTACTGGCAAATGAGCGCAGCTCAGAGCAAGGTCTGGCACTAGCTACCGCGATTATCCAGATTCGCTATGATGACCCACGTTATGATAACGACCTACATCTGCAAGCCCTAAATGTCTTGGCGGGCAATGCATTGGCCAAAGAGGACTATCAGCAGGTCATCGACTATCTACAGACACCTTATGATGTGCTGCCAACTCTGCGCTCAGGCACCCTGCTATTGCGCGCCTATCAAGGCTTAGGTAACAATGACAAAGTTGAAGCATTACTCGCAGATTTGCAGCAGCGCTTCTCATTTGGACAGCATAATATCAATGACCGCATACAGCTGTATTAATAGCGCTGATTTTGGATATGTTATTCGAGCTTTGTAGTCACAGAGATATGATAGTTGATAAGGTTTTTATAAATAACGAAGCATTTATAAATTACAAGGTCGTTATAAGAAGCTAACAGCCGTGCATAACCGAGCAACAAATAACGCTTAAGCTAATATCTTTGTTCATTTTTCCATTTTGAGAAACTATTATGTCAGCATCAATCACTTCTTATAAACCAAATAAATTGGCTCTGTTTACTGCTATGACTGCAGCAATGGTCATTACCTCTGGTTGTCAGTCATTAAAAACGGCTAACGCGACTAACCAGCCAACGACCCCTGTACAAGGTCAAAACGCTGAGCAACCTAAAAAGCTAGAGAGCTTCAATATCACCGGTAAAATTGGGGTAACGACGCCTGCGAATGATTCGACCGGTACTCAAGGTGGTAGTGCGTTCTATGCATGGGGTCAGCAAAATGACCGATTTGCCATTGAGCTGATTGGCGCACTTGGTATCGGCAAAACCAACATTGAATACAATGGTCAGACCGCTACTCTAGTTAGCGAAAAGACAGGTACATTGACCGCTGACGATCCTGAAACCTTGCTAAAGAAAGCCACTGGTTGGCAAGCACCAATTTCACAAATGCCTTACTGGATTTCTGGTCGCCCGGCACCTTCAGATAGTGCACCACAACTGGATGATCAGAACCGTTTAGTTAGCTCAGTCAATGGTGAGTGGACAGCCAGCTTTACTTATAAAGGTACGGATAAGTTACCTAGTAAAATTAGTGCTGTACAGCCACAAGGTAACAAAGTTGTAATGACGATTAACCATTAATCCATCTTTTATTAACAACAGAAAGCCTGCTAAAAACCATCATTGCTAATTAAGATAGCTGTTTATAACTGCACCTTATGATAAAAAAATATGACTGAAAATATAGCCGCATCATTTGCTTCTACGATTACCCGTTTATCACCCGCAAAACTCAATCTATTTTTGCATATTACTGGTAAACGTACCGACGGCTATCATAATTTGCAAACGGTATTTCGCCTGCTCGACTGGGGCGATTATTTGCATTTTTCGGTTAGCAACAATGTCGTAATTTCTACTATAGCTCGTGAATTAAGCGCTAATCAACTCTGTCACCAGCTACTAGTATTAGATGGTGCAGAGGCTATCACTATTAATATAGAAGATAATTTAATTTTCAAATCAGCGCGCGCACTGCTAGCATCTGCCATACAGTCAAACACTTTACCTGAGCAGTTGGCAAAAGTGCATATCACTTTAGATAAGCACTTGCCAATGGGCGCGGGTCTAGGCGGTGGCTCATCTAATGCAGCAACGGCTATACTAGTGCTCAATGAGATTTGGCAGCTTAATTTTACCTGTGATGAGCTTATAAAGATTGGCGCGACTGTAGGTGCGGATGTACCTATATTTATCTTTGGTCAAGACGCTATTGCCATGGGTATTGGTGAAGAACTGACTACGATTGAGTTGCCTGACCAGCAATATTTAGTACTGACGCCTAACGCTCATGTAAATACTGCTAAACTATTCGCCCATCCCAAGCTACAGCGAGATGTCGCGCCCCTATCGGTTGCAACCATCAAAAACCAATACACTGACTATGTACAAACGCTCACTCCGCCTTATCATAATGTCTTTACTCCAGTGGTGACGAACCTTGCTCCTGCTGTTGCAGATGCCTTAAGTTATCTACAGGGGTTAGAAGCGCAAACACTCGGCACAGCACGAATGACTGGCTCTGGTAGTGCCGTGTTTTTGCCGTTGGATGCGAGTGTGGCTACTAATGAAAAGCTTGTGGCGAAGTGGATTGCAGATGCGCCTTGTACGGCATATATCGTTGGAAACTTAAAATAGCACATATAACCTTTAGATTTCTTATCATCTAAATAATGACAGTGGTAGGATTGCCGATTTTAATTTGCTAAAATAGCGCCAGCAGTAACCTATGATGAATAAATACCAGAAAAAGCAGCAAATGACTTGCAAAATCTGAAAATTTACTTATAATAGGTCGCCACAATAGGGGTATAGCCAAGTTGGTAAGGCATCAGGTTTTGATCCTGACATCCGTTGGTTCGAGTCCAGCTACCCCTGCCATTTTTTAGTACGAAGCGTTAGAGATACATCGAGTATAAGCGGTTTATAGACAGCCACTTATCTTATTGTCATTGACAACGTTATCCCAGTTTCGGTATAGTTCGCAATGGACACCGCTAGGGAAAAGTTATGTTTTAAACGGTTTATCCGTTTTTTAGATAACTGACAGGTCATGACACTATATTAAGAACGACTACTTAGTCGCTATTAAATATCGGTTGTTCATAGCCTAGACATTACAGGGGTATAGCCAAGTTGGTAAGGCATCAGGTTTTGATCCTGACATCCGTTGGTTCGAGTCCAGCTACCCCTGCCATTTTTTACTGTAATAGTATACTTCAACACCTTCACCACTCTTTTCTTAATTTGAGCAGTTTGACACTGCTTAGCGGTCGCTGCTTGAGTCAATCAATAGGACTTCTGTCATGCCTTATTTGGCGATTTTTACGGGTAATGCCCACCCAGAATTAGCAAAAACCGTAGCCGATCATCTTCACATACCTCTTGGTAAAGCTGACATCACGCGTTTTTCTGATGGCGAAATTGCCGTGGAAATCAAAGAACACGTACGTGGTAAAGATGTGTTTATCATGCAGCCTACTTGTGCACCGACCAACGACAACTTGATGGAAATCATGATGATGGCTGACGCCTTGCGTCGCTCTAGTGCTGGCCGTATCACAGCTGTTATGCCGTACTTTGGTTATGCTCGTCAGGATCGTCGTCCACGCTCAGCTCGTGTACCTATCTCGGCTAAAGTGGTCGCTGACATGCTAAACATCGTTAGTATCGATCGCGTCATGACTGTTGATTTGCACTCAGATCAGATTCAGGGTTTCTTTGATATTCCTGTAGACAATATCTACGGCACACCTGTATTGCTAAACGACCTACAAAAGCAAGACTATGACAATATCATGGTTGTTTCACCTGACGTAGGCGGCGTGGTTCGTGCACGTGCGATGGCAAAGCAGTTAGGCGATACCGACATGGCAATTATTGATAAGCGCCGTGCTCGTGCCAATGAGTCACAAGTAATGCATATCATTGGTGATGTTCGTGACCGTGATTGCGTTATCGTTGATGATATGGTCGATACTGCAGGTACATTGTGTAAAGCAGCTGAAGCATTGAAAGAAAATGGTGCCCGTCGCGTCTTGGCTTACATCACGCACCCTGTCCTATCAGGTAACGCACTGAAAAACATCAGCGAATCTGCATTAGATGAAGTGGTTGTGACCGATACAATTCCACTATCTGCTGAAGCCAAAGCCTGTAGCAAAATCCGTCAGGTAAGTATTGCACCGATGCTGGCTGAAAGCTTACGCCGTATCAATAACGAAGAATCTATTAGCGCGATGTTTGATGCCTAAGTTGATACAACTGCCTTTTCAACAGCTATTGCAGTAATTTCGAATAGCAATGACTGTAGTAAGACATCTTGAATAGTTAAAAAATAGAGCGTCAAGTATCCTTACTTGGCGCTTTGTTTTGTGTAGGCGTTTTGCGTAGGTCTTTATTATTGCTACAGAATCACGTATAATGCGCGCCTGTGCTGACCTTTTCGTTGTTTTTATTAGGCTAGCACTATCAAAAGTGCTGATCATGCTTAACAGCAACTACCGTTATGGTAATTATCGTAGCGAGCGCTGCTATAAGCAAATGGCTAAGCTTAGACATTGCGAGTTTTCTTCGTAACGATAATATTAGCTATCATCACGTATTAGTGGATTGGTCGCAAATCCACTTTTTTATGACCAGACACTTCATCATTTTTTTTATAGGATTATATCCATGAGCATTAATCATTTTGAACTAAACGCCGTTGATCGTGCTGCTGAACTACAAGGTAAAGGTGCGAGCCGCCGCCTACGTAAGCAGAACCTAGTTCCTGCTATCATCTATGGTGGTAACGAAGAGCCAACAGCTATCTCTATCAAGCTTAACGAACTAGTAAAATCACTAGAATTCGAAGCGTTTTTCTCACACATCTTGACTATCAACGTTGACGGTGAAGAGCATCAAGCTGTTATCAAAGACTTGCAGCGCCATCCAGCTAAAGGCTTCCCAATGCATGCTGATTTCCAGCGCATTGTAAAAGGTCAGAAAATCCACATGAACGTTCCTGTTCATTTCACTGGTCGTGAAGATGCGCCTGGTACTGCTGCTGCTGGTGTACTATCTACTCTAGTATCTGATATCGAAGTTATCTGCTTACCATCACAACTTCCTGAATACCTAGAAGTAGATGTATCAGGCATGGAAATCGGTGATTTGTTCCGTCTATCAGACATCAAACTTCCTGAAGGCGTTGTTATTCATGAGCTTGAGCTAGAAGACGGCCATGACCGTACTATCGTTAACATGCAGCCACCAACAGTAGAAGAAGTTGATGCTGACGTTGATGCTGATGAAGTACCAGCAACTGAGCAAAACGACGGTACTGAAGAAAACAAAGACAGCGAGTAATAACTGTTTCTAACTAGTGCATTATTTTGTGCTGGTTAGTGATACATTCGTTTAGTCAATAAGACAGCAGGTGATTAAAATCTCCTGCTGTTTTTGTAAGTAAGGTTTGAAAATAAACTGTCTATCAGTACCTCAAACCTTACCCCTATTTATCAAATTCAAGCAGGGTGTTTTTATGGCCATAAAGCTTATTGTCGGTCTTGGTAATCCTGGTCAGCAGTATATGTTTACGCGTCATAATGCAGGATTTTGGTTTGTCCATCATTTGGCTCAGCAGTTTAATATCACGCTCTCCCCTGATAAGAAATTTCATGGAGTGACAGGGCGTGGGCAGATTCATGGGTCGGATGTGCGTTTACTTATGCCGCTGACGTTTATGAATAAATCTGGTCAGTCAGTGGTGCCTATGGTAAATTTCTATGGCATCAAAAATGATGAATTGTTGATTGCTCATGATGAGCTCGATATTCCAGCTGGTAGTATCAAACTCAAAACAGACGGTGGACATGGTGGTCACAACGGCCTACGCGATATCACGCCGCATATTGGCAATGATTTTCATCGCCTGCGTGTGGGTATCGGCCATCCTGGTCACAAGTCTAAAGTTAGTGGACACGTTCTCTCTAAAGCATCTCCTGATGAGCAGATTGCGATTGATAGCGCGCTGACAGCTGCTTTTGAAGCACTCCCATTATTGTTAGATGGTGATGTCGAAAAAGCACGTTCACAAATTAATGGCTTTAAATTACCAGAATAATATAGTCGTTCAATGATAATGACCTTTTATTTTGGCAGTTTTATCCCCATTAACCTTTTGATTTAGTTAATTAATATCAGTTACGCCAAGGAACCAACCTATGCTACTTAATATGCTTAAATGCAAATTACACCGTGCCCGTGTTACCCACGCTGAACTTCACTATGAAGGCTCTTGCGGTATCGACGGCGATCTATTAGATCTTGCTGGTCTACGCGAAAATGAATCTATTGATATCTATAACGTGACCAACGGTAAGCGCTTTCGCACCTATGCTATCCGTGCTGAGGCGGGCTCTGGTATTATCTCATTAAATGGTGCTGCGGCTCATATGGCAGATTTGGGCGATATCGTTATCATTTGTGCTTACGCGCATTTTGATGAAGTTGAAGCGTCAACGTATCAGCCAAAACTTGTCTATTGCAACGAAGACAACACTGTAAAAGACACTGCAAACATTATTCCTGTACAAGTTGCTTAATATGACAGGATGGTAAGGTTTTGGTAAATTTAAGATAAACACAAAGTTACATCTTTGAATTAGCTGCTATTATTACTAAAAATCTCGATGCTAAAGGGAAAGCTGAATCTAAATCAAGATTCGGCTTTTTTTATGCAATTTTTCTCTATTAAACTCATATTTTTCATCATATATAAGGAAACATACCGATGTGGTTGGCAGCGCTTGCAATACTGATTGGGTTAGCAATTTTAGTTTGGAGTGCCGATGTCTTCATTGATGGGGCGACAGCACTAGCAAAGAAATTTAGTGTGCCTAGCTTCTTAATTGGTGTCTTAATATTGGGTATAGGTACGTCAGCGCCTGAGATGGTGGTATCAGTACTAGCAGCGATAGAAGGCAGCCCTGAGCTGGCTCTAGGTAACGCTTATGGCTCAAATATCATCAACATCGCATTGGTACTCGGTGCAACCGTATTGATTAGCCCTATTATCATCCGTAGAGGCATCGTAAAGCGCGACTTGCCCTTGCTGCTACTGATTACTGTCATCGCCGCTTGGCAGCTACGTGATGGGACATTAAGCCAAGTTGATGGTATCGTACTATTAATACTATTGGTCGCCGTCTTAGGACTACAGATCATAATGAGTATACGCGAAGGATATCATGAGCACGAAGACGATGTAGTCGTGGCTAATGCTGACTCAGAGCACTCAAATAACTTAGAGCACTCAAATAACTTAGAGCACTCAAATAACTCAGAGAGCTTAGAAAAGCTAGAACCAAGCGTAACACGTGGTATTGTCAGTTTAATTATCGGTATGCTGATGCTCGTAGCTAGCTCACGCGCTATCGTTTGGGGTGCTGTCGAGTTAGCAACGCTATGGGGGCTTAGTGAGCTTATCATTGGTCTAACGATTGTCGCCGTTGGGACCTCATTGCCTGAACTGGTATCGAGCCTGTCAGCTGCCCGTAAAGGCGAGCATGATATGGCGCTCGGCAATATCATTGGCTCTAATATCTTCAATACGTTGGCAGTTGTCGGCTTGGCAACCGTTATTGCCCCTATCGCCGCCGACCCAGTGATTCTGTCACGTGATGTGATGGCGATGGGAGTCTTGACGATATTGCTAGTGACACTATGCGTGTTTGCCTTTAAAACAAAACGCCAATTCGGTCGTACGTCAGGTGCCACGCTGATACTGTTCTTTATGGGCTACACCGCATGGCTGATTCAAAGCGTTAGTATGTAACTGTTTAGGCTAAAGCAACTGAGCAATGATAAGACTAAATTCTACGTCAATAAAAGTTATTACGTTAATCAAATCAGACTACGATTTTTTCTTACGATTTTTAAAACCGCGCCATAGCCCTTCATGTGCCACTTTCGGCATTTTTAGGGTGATGGTGTTGGACAACATATCTTGTACTGCCAGACCGCGAGGGTTGAACAGACAGAACACATAGTTGAATACTAAACCAAGAAACGCGCTGGCCAATAAGGCGGCGCGTGACCCATCAATAAGACTGCCAATAATGCCAAAAATCAGCGGCATCAAACAAGCGGCCAAAATACGCTTAAACGACTGTCCCCACGTTAGCCATTGGCCTGCATCATTAATCGTTTTTAACCGCCACGTCTGCATACCCAATGTCTGACCACCACGGCGCCAAAATATCCCATAGAACGCCACGAGCGTCAGTACAAATGATGGCGTCATAATGGCGTTCTGATACCAAAGCGGTAGCGACTGAGCCTGTGAGGATTCAGTACCCGTTTCCATAGTCAACAGCGTACCGACGACGGTTAGTATCGTCCCTACCAAAAACAATAACGCTAAAATCAGCATACCATCATAGAGAATCGCCACGACACGAATCATGGGCTTAGCGATGGTTGGCTCTTCGTTAGGATCTTGCTGTACAGGCGCACTCGATTGAGGCTTTGATTTACGAGTCGTTTTTGACGGACGTTTAGATGGACTTTTTGACATGGTACAAGCTCATAGCAAGCAGTGAATAGTAACGCTATTGTACCGTAAATGGTGGGGCTATCGTACATTATCCTAGATGACTGTCCAATATCATAGATGGCTCTTTAATATTATTAGTTGGCTATCCAATCATGCTACATATAAGAGATGGTCGTAGAATAAATAAGTAGAAGGGTAAAAGTTACAGACATAAAAAAACCGCCAATTGTCATAAGACAGGCGATTATTTTAATAACTTTTAGCTTAAATTAAGCTATTATGCAAATGGTGCGCCTGGAGAGATTCGAACTCCCGACCCCTTAGTTCGTAGCCAAGTGCTCTATCCAACTGAGCTACAGGCGCGTATTTTGCACTTTATCCACTGCGAAGATAATATCTTTTGCAGTAAATTAGGTTGGTCATTATATAGATAATATCGCTTGTGTCAACATCTTTTTTAATTAAAACAAATTATTTTTTGAATTAATTATTAAAATGTTTAACGCAGTATATTGCGTTATTACTCTAATAACAACTGAATAAATGGCGGTGAAGGAGGGATTCGAACCCTCGATACGCTTACACGTATGGTTCCTTAGCAGGGAACTGGTTTCAGCCACTCACCCACTTCACCTAACGATTCAAGACATTTATAAAAAATCTATAAACATAGTATTGATGCTAACAATACGTCTCATGTCGTGGGCGAGTATTATAACAAAGCCAAAACGAATTGCAAGCGTTGTCTACAGATTTAATGCGGCTTTTATCAAAATTATAGATATAAGTACTTATATTGCATTTTTATACGGAAAATTGCGACATATCATCGCTAAATATAACAACCAAACTGCTTATTAATATTAGGTCTACTCACTCTACCGTCTTGCACCTCATCCACAAGCATAAGACTATGATAGATTTTTTAGTAGTAGGTGGCTATAGTGTTTGTCACTTACTTTAAAATCTCTTAAAAGGAGCTGTTATGCGACCTGTCGTACTGTGTTTTTCAGGATTAGATCCTTCAGGCGGTGCTGGATTACAAGCGGATATCGAGGCCATTGGACAGTCAGGGGCACATGCAGCCATCGCGTGTACGGCGGTCACTATCCAAAGCTCGCAGCAGGTATTTGGCTTTGAGGCTTGTGCGGCATCATTGGTAAAAGCTCAAGCTACTGCGGTGCTTGATGACTTACCTGTTAGTGCTATCAAGTCAGGTATGCTCGGCACCACTGATAACATCGCAATGTTGACTGAACTATTTGCTGATCAAGTTATCGATGATGATACGCCATTTGTTTTAGACCCTGTACTGGTCGCGAATAGCGGTGGTAGCTTAGGCGATGAAAAAACTCTGGTTAGCGCCTTTAGACAATTGCTGCCCTACGCCACTTTAATCACTCCAAACACTCATGAACTACGAGCGCTTAGCGGTGAGCAAGACTTGCATGTCGGGGCAAAGAAGCTATGTACTCAAGGTACTCATGCGGTACTGGTAAAAACCTCACATGATTTTGATAGCGGTGATATCGAGCAGTACTTATATATACAGGGCGAAATGGTGCATAAGAGCACCTTGCCGCGCTTAGATGGTGAGTTCCATGGCTCAGGATGTTCACTCGCCAGCTTTATCGCTGGACGCTTGGCAATAGGCGATGCTCTCATTGATGCAGTACAAGCGGCAGATAGTTGGATTACCCAGACATTGCGGGTAGCTGATGCACCGCATCCTGATGATACTCAAGCTCAGCTCATACCAAATCGCTTTGTTCGTTTTTAGCATACCTACAAGGCTATAGATTTCCCAAGTAGCAGACGCAAAAAAGGCGCTCTATAAAAATATAGAGCGCCTTTTTTATGACAGTTTTTAAATGTAATTCTATTAGGTTTAACCCAAGGTTGGCAACACACTCGCGGCCAAACCACCGATGAATATCTCCAGCAAATAGAATGCTAAGAAAGCAACCATTGGCGATAAATCGAGCATACCTAAATTCGGCGTGATACGACGAAACGGGGCCAAAATAGGCTCAGCCAAATTAATGATAATGCCAATAATCGGATGCTCAGATCTGGTAAACACCACAATCCAGCTAACGATGATAGAACCAATCACCAGATAGCGACACATGCGTAAAAAGTCTAATAATAAGCTAGTCGTACCCGTAAAGAATAGCGGTACAGGGGCAATACCTTTATGCGTTAATGCGGCCTTTCCAGAGATATCGATTAGACGAATCAAAAACATCAACACGATAGCGGCAATGCTAATACGACCCTGTGCGACAGTCGGGAAAATGCGCCCAAATACATCGACGATATGCGTTGCTTTATAAGCAGGTGCAATCATCGGATTGCTCGCATCCATTCCTGCAAACTGCAACATAAAACGAATAAACACCAGCATCATAGCGAATGTGGTGACCAAATCAAAAATTTGAAATAACATGTTGTTCATGAAGTGCTACTCAATGTGACATTATTAACAGATTCTAGGATGACAAATGTCATTATCAGATGCTGATGATTACATAAGGTGTGTCGTCAGTGGTGACTCACAACACACCTTGTCAGTGTTTACTTGCTCATTTCTTCACTTAACGCTTGGCTACGATCATAGCAAGCTTGCATGGCCTCGCCGATTTGACGACCAATCTCATTGGCTTGCATTGACTCAACCGCTGCTTGAGTAGTACCGTTCGGTGAAGTGACTTTACGGCGTAACTCAGCTGGTGCATCATCACTATTCATCGCCATTTTTGCAGCACCTAACATGGTCTGCATAGCAAGCGCTGAGGCTTGTTCTTTATCTAGTCCTAATGCAACTGCCCCATCGACCATCGATTCAATGAAGTAAAACATATACGCTGGCGCTGAACCTGATACGGCTGTAACGGCATGCATATGCTCTTCGTCATCGACCCACATGACCAAACCTGATGCTTCCATAACGGCTGTTGCTAGCTGCTTCTGTTCCGCTGAGATATTGTCTTTACCGTAGAGGCCAGTCGCGCCCATCTGAATCATAGAAGGCGTGTTTGGCATTGCACGGACGATATTGCTATAGCCGCCCAACATGTTTGATAAAAGATCAGTCGACAAACCTGCTGCTACTGAAATGACTAACTGAGTGTCTAGTACATCAGCAAAAGCACTTACCACCACCTTCATCATTTGTGGCTTTACTGCGAGTACCACAATATCCGCACCGATCACAGCAGACTTTGGATCAGCCATTGGATCAACAGTATTTAGACCTTTGGCAGCTAATTGCTCACGTGCATCGCTGCTAGGATCGGCGACCGTGATGAGATTTGGTTTGATGCCGCAACCCACAAGCCCGCTAATGAGCGCTTGTGCCATGTTTCCGCCACCAATAAAACTGATTTTTTTATTATCTAATACCGACATACTTGTCTCCTAGTCACAAAATTCAAAGGTATTCAACTTAACATACTGATATGTAAAACGACACTCAGTTTATCATACTGCCACTACCACCGTTTGATAAATTCAAAATGTCACACTTGACATCAACCTGATAAAAATCAATGAGTCAGCCAACGGATATTAAAATTTTGACGCTTTCTATTCTAGTCTAAGCTCACTTTTGATGTGCTCGACTAATTGATTGCTTTTAGCATCGCTATCCGTCTGCTCAGAACTCAAAAGCCAACTCTCAAATGGCGATGCTAGTAATAGAGGAATATCAGTTTGTATATTACTTCCATCTTCAGATTTTTTTGTAAGGATAATGCTGACTACCATTAAGCTGTCTCGTAGCCATAATGGAACCCCAAGCGTCTGATACAGTTTTTTGCCTGCTTGTGGGCGCGCAGCCATCACGGTTTTTAACCGTTGCTTACGGTTTAATGGCACTATTTTTAACGTTACCTGCTGTGCTATACCGCCCGCACTATTTTCTAGTAATCGTAACAGCACATCTATCTTCACTTGTAACTGCCAAATATAACGATCACTGCTACGTACGATTAGTGATGTTAGATTATCAGCTGAATGACTAGATAAAGTCAGTTTAGATAATGGTAACACCTGCTCGGTCAACGGTACGTTTAGCCAAGACAGCCACTCGCTGCTCATACGATAGAGCTGATGACGATAGCGGCGAATGGTATAAGATGCCTTACGACCTTGCCAAAACAGTTCTGTCTGGTGGTCTTGGTCATCACGTTGGCTGAGAGTTAGCACATCATCGACGAGTTGCTTAGCAGGTGGTAACGGCTCATCTTGACCCAACCAATAGTGCAATAATTGCCGCTGACGATACATGGGTAGCTTTTGCAACGCATTGATATTTAGCGAGCGCTGTGCAGGTAAAAGTTGCAGGTCTGTATTTTCTGTTTGCTGCATATCCTGCATAGCTTGAGCATTGATTGTATCCTGTGCATCACTTAACAGCTGCGCGCTGCGAGCAATATTATCAATAACATTAGGATTGTATGTAGCCAGTATTGGCATAATGTCGCGTCGTAGCCCACTACGCACATTGTCACCGCTGTCATTCGTAGGATCATCTATATAAGGCAGTTGTAGACGCTGAGCATAAGCACTAATACGGGCACGCTGGATAGTTAGCCAAGGCCGCCATAGTATATTGTGCTGCCCACCTTGTCTTTGTACGCGCCACGGCTGCATGCTCGATAGACCATTCACGCCAGCGCCTTGAATCAATCGCATCAATACGGTTTCAGCTTGGTCATCAGCATGATGCGCTAATAGCAATACATCGTCTTGGTTGATATGAGCACGCATGATGTTATAGCGTGCTTGCCGCGCGGCCTGCTCATCATGTCCGTTCACTTGTGCCTGTAAAATGCAACAAGGTATCTGCTGCGCGTGCGCCCAGTTGGCAACATGCTTGGCCCAGTACTGACTATCCGACTGTAAGCCATGATCGACATGTAACAGCTGCGGCAGACATGGCAGTTTACCTTGTCGGTAGAGCTGCACACACAGTGCCGCAAGTGCCAATGAATCACGCCCACCACTACATGCTAGCCAAAGACGACGACCATGCAACTGATCACTATACACAGACATACTGCTCAAGAAAGCTGTCGCCAGTGTCTCATCAACTGGCAAATCGGCAATTGATTGAATAGGATGTGAGATGATTGCGCTGCTGGTCATATTCAGCCTTATTTTTAGTTACGTTATATGCTTCATGTAGTAACAGCCATAAAAAAACGCGCCATTAAATGACACGTTTTTATTTTAGCATTAAGACTTAGACTCTAATATGAAAAGACTATCATTAATAATAGCGACTTAACAATAAAGGTGCCATAACAACCAATTAAGCAGGCAACATCACTTCTGAATTGAAAGACTTTAGCTTTTCATAACGTAGCTCACAACGCTCTTGAGGATCTAAATCTTTAATCTCATCAAGCTGTTCAGTAATCAATGCTTTTAGCGCATTCATTACCGGCTGCGGCTGAATATGTGCGCCTTCACCTTCTTCGATGACTGCATCAATCAGACCCATCTGGTATAGATTGATAGCATTCAGCTTAAGTGCTTCACTAGCGTCTTGTGCTTTTTCAGCCGTTTTCCATAGGATAGAAGCACAGCCTTCAGGAGAGATGACCGAATAGATGCTGTTTTGTAGCATATTTACTTTATCACCAACACCAATCGCCAATGCGCCACCTGAGCCGCCTTCACCAATGATAGTCACAATCACAGGCACTTTAAGGCTAGAAAATACAGCGATGCTCTCTGCAATCGCTTGCGCCTGTCCGCGCTCTTCTGCACCAATACCAGGGTAAGCACCTTGGGTATCCACAAAGGTCATCACAGGAATATTAAAGCGCTCAGCCATTTTCACCAAACGAATCACTTTGCGATAGCCTTCAGGATTGGCCATACCAAAGTTATGAGCAATACGCTCACGGGTACTGCGGCCACGATGCTGACCAATTACCATCACAGGCTGGCCATCAAAACGAGCTAAGCCACCCAAAATGGCTTTGTCATCGGCAAAAGCACGGTCGCCATGCAATTCGTCAAATTCGGTAAAAAGCTGATTAACATAGTCCATAAATAATGGACGCTTGGCATGTCGTGCAAGCTGCACACTATCCCAGACAGTGCTCATAGACGCTTCCCTTTAATAATTATACTTAATGTATTTATGTTTAAGAATAATATCGTTATCCGTGTTCAGATAATGAAAGTACAGTTGTAAACTCAATAGGAGCTATAGTAGCACATCTTAAATAGCATGACATTATCGACAACACCGCTTTTGTTACGTTAATCTTTAACTCAATACTTACAATGGTAACTGCTCAATCTCTTGAGTCTCAGCCTCTGGAGCTTCAATCACACTAAGCTGTACGCCCCACTTAGCAAACTGGTCAATCTCCGTACGCAAATCTGCCAGCAAGAACGCGTAATGCTCACTGCTATCCGCCAAGGTAATTTGCCAGCTGTTTTCAGCGACTACCTTTAGTTCTAACTCTGGTAGCGCATAGTCACTGCGGCTATGATGCGCCAATACAGCGAGGCGCAACAGTAAGCAGAGATAAACCAGCTGGTCACCACCAATCTGACAAGTCTGCTCTAGCATATCGGCTTTAAGCTTGCGGCGATGATTAAGCATCAGCTGCGCCATGCGTTTTTGATCGACTTGCGAAAACCCTGGAATATCAGAGTATTCAAGCAAATATGCGCTATGCTTGTGATAGCTACTATGACTGATTGCCAGCCCTATCTCATGCAAGAATGCAGCACGTCTGAGCAAGTCGCAATCATCATTGGACAGCGCAAGCTTGTCTTTTACTTGTTCAAATAAATGACGGCTGGTTTTTACCACTTGCTTGGCTTGCTTTTTGTCCCCTGAATAACGCTTGATTAACGCCAATACACTGCGGTCACGCACATCTTCACTAGCAAAACGGCCGAGCATATCGTACATAACGCCTTCGCGTAACGCACCGTCTGAGTAGGTAATGGTCTCAACGCCCAGCACTTTCATCACCGCGCGCAATACTGCCACGCCAGCAGGAAATACAGCTTTACGATGTTCTTTGACGCCTTCTAACTCGATATCATCAATATTGCCAATTTTGATCAGCAATTTCTCTAATTTTTTGACACCTTTGTAAGTAATGCGTTCTTGCTCATCGGCCCAACCTTTTGACACTAAAACATTGCGCACCGCTTTGATGGTGCCACTTGAGCCAACCACGCTACTCCAGCCTGTCTTTTGATAGCGACCATTAATGGCTAAGACTTCTTTGCGCGCACCTGAAATCGCATTATTGAAGGCTTCTTTGGTAATCAGACCATCAGCGAAGAATTTTTGGGTAAAAGAAACACAGCCCATTTGTAAACTTTCAGTCAATAATGGATCGAAATTTTGACCAATAATGAACTCTGTCGAACCGCCGCCAATATCCATAACCAAGCGTTTGTCACTACTCTCGTTGGTATGCGAGACGCCCAAATAAATCAATCGCGCCTCTTCGCGGCCCGCGATAATCTCAATAGGTTTTGGCAGGATTTTATTGGCACGGGAAATAAAGTCGTTGGCGTTTTTGGCTTGACGCAACGCATTGGTCGCCACCACACGTATACGCTCTGGCGGTACTGAATCCAAGCGCGCCACAAAGCGGCTTAAACAATCAAGACCACGCTGTTCAGCAGCTGCGCTTAGAATATTATTTTCGTCCAGACCGGCGGCGAGCTGTACCTTTTCAGACATCGAGACTACTTTTCGCACTTCCCCATGGTCAAGACGAGCAATAGCTAAATGGAAACTGTTGGAGCCAATATCGATGGCTGCCATCATTTCATCATCGCCAATTGGCGGATTCGTAAGGTAGTCAATAGGCATAGGACAAGTCGTCACCGTGTTAGAGAGAGTGGATAGTTTGCCAAAATCACGTGCTATATAGTTATAAAATCACATGTATAGAAAAAAGTAGTAACCACAAAAATCAGGGCAATTTTATCATTAAAGCATTTATGCCAAACACTCGCAAGCGATGCAAAACTGTAGCGGGGACATCGAAGACCACCCTATCAGCTGACAGGTATCGGCTCAGCATCTAGCGCTTGTGTTACACATATCGGTTTGCTACATTGAAAGCTATCAATATCATGATAAAAAACCGTTATTTACAGCTCTTTTAGCCGTACAACTTACTTCAAAAGTCACCAGTTAATCGGTTAAAAACCATCTGCAATTAATAGTTATCAACCTCACCAGCAAGGAAGCTAGTCACATGAATCAGACCACTACAAAAGACGCTACCCAAACTACTGAAACCCCTATCAGTAGCGCTAAAAAAGACATGGTAAAAACTGAAAACTCGCCCAAACAGGCATTTTATGATTTTTACTTAGATGAGCATCAAAACATGGCCTGTCGCCGTCTACATTTCGCAGGCAGTAGCTTTGGCTTATTAGGACTCGCAAAGTCTGTCAAAACTGGCTCAGCCAAACCTTTGGTAAAGGGCATTACTGCTGGATATGCCTGTGCATGGGTTGGACACTTTTTCTTTGAAAAGAACAAACCTGCTTCTTTTAAGTTTCCATTGAAAAGCTTTGTCAGCGATTTTCGTATGTATAGCGATGTGCTACGAGGCAATCTGAGCTTGAGAGATCGTAAGTTTGATAAAGCACGATAACGTTTAGTCGTCATATAGGTTAAATAAACAAAAACAGGGCTGCTAAAAATAGCAGCCCTGTTTTTGTTTATTTTAAGAATTATCTCGATGTCACTCTTATAAGTGAAATACACTGCTCACTTATCGCAGTTCTTTACGCAAAATTTTGCCAACAGCAGTCTTAGGTAGCTCATCGATAAACTCATAGGACTGTGGGCGCTTATAACCAGTTAAACGCTTGCTCGCAAAGTCTTGTAGCTCCTCTACGGTGAGATTCGCGTCTTTTTTGACCACAAACGCTTTTGGCACTTCCCCGCTATGGTCATCTGCCACCCCGACTACAGCGACTTCGAGCACTTTGGGATGTTCAGTCAGCGCAGCCTCTACTTCATTGGGATATACGTTAAATCCTGATACCAGTATCATGTCCTTTTTACGGTCGACGAGTGTCAAAAACCCCTCATCATTCATAACGCCGATATCACCTGATCTAAAGTAGCCATTTGGGGTAAAAGTATCTGCATTGTCTCGCTGCCAATAACCGCGCATGACCTGAGGCCCTTTGATACAGACCTCACCCCTTGTACCTGTTGGGCACGTATTCCCATTCTCATCAATGATATGGATATCTGTCAAAGCCAATGGCAGTCCAACGCTGCCATTGAACTCTGTAATGCCAGACGGATTGAAAGAAATAACAGGCGCCGTCTCAGACATTCCATAGCCTTCGCTAATAATCATACCTGTCACTTGCTGCCATTGATCAGAGACCGCTTTAATAATCGCTGTGCCGCCACCGATAGATAAGGCTAAACGACTAAAATCTAGACTAGCGAATTTTGGATGATGCAGCATGCCAATGAATAATGTATTCACTGAAGGTATAACGTGAGGTCGGTGCTGTTCAATGGTATTCACTAGACCATCGATATCACGTGGATTGGTGACCAATATATCTTCCCAGCCGCCATAAAGACCTAGCAAGCCGCAGACCGTAAACGAAAAAATATGATAAAGCGGTAAGGGATTAAGTATTTTAATCTGCTCGCTACGATTGGCTTCAATCGTTTTACCAAACATCGCGTAGCACTGGCAGACATTGGCCATGACATTATAATGAGTGAGCATGGCGCCTTTTGGCTTGCCAGTCGTACCACCTGTATATTGCAGTAGGGCCAAATCTTCACGTACAATCGTAACGGCTTTAAACGCTTTTGCATCATAGGCCTGCATAATATGTGCAAACATTATGTTGTGCTGTGATGACTCATTTGATGACTCGGTCGAGGCATGTGTTTGCTCATCTGTGTTCGCAGATTGTGCTGTGCCAATTTGACTGAGCAAGGCAATGTCATTATCAGCAATGCTAGGATCTATGGAACATCTGACCACCCATTTTAACTGCGCTTTGACTGTGTCATCTAATTGCTCATAAGCAGTGCTCATACCATCTAACACAATTAGACCACAAGCTTGAGCGTCAGTAAGCTGATGTGCCAATTCATATTGGGTATACATGGGATTGACATTGACCAATACCACACCTGCACGTAGGCAACCCAACAGTACCACGGCATACTGCAGGATATTTGGCAGTTGTACCGCTATGCGATCGCCCTTCTCAACACCTTGCGCTTGTAAAAAAGTAGCAAAACGTCGACTGGCAATATCTAGCTGCCTAAAAGTGAGCGACGCCGCACCCATACTAAAAGCTGGAAATTCACTATGCTGTTCAATCTTTGGTTGCAGTAAGTCAATCAGATTTTGCTTACCTTCCAATACATTCAAATGATTGTCTAGGCCGTATTGGTCGTAAGTGGCTTGCCATAGTGGCGCGGTATTGCTAGAAGTACTGATACTCATTCTTTTGCATCCTTGCTTAATTGTCTGGGTTTACCTCAGAATATCATAACTTATTGTCTGTTTTTCGGATGCGCAGGCAAGAACTGTATAAGCATCAGTCACGTTAACGGCTATACAAACAATCTTCAAAAATACTTTATATTATTTCCAATATGATTATAAATAAGATATCGATAAACAAAAAAAACCAGCAAAGATCACGGGATGACCTTGCTAGTTTTTTAAGCTTTAACTTTTTAGTTAGCTAATAACTTACATGGCTAAACTATGCTTTTGCCATTTCTGCAAATATCTCATCGGCTGCTTTGATTGACGCATCAATATCTTCATCGCTATGTTTGATAGACATAAAGCCTGCTTCATAAGCTGACGGTGCCAAATAAATACCGCGATCTAGCATACCGTGGAAGAAAGTATTAAATACGTCCATATCGCACTCTGTCACATCATCGAAATTCTTTGGTGTTTCAGTTGTGCTGTCTTTGACAAAGAACATGCCAAACATGCCGCCAAGCTTATTGGTACGTAAATGAATACCATGTTTGTCAGCTGCTGCTTGGAAACCGTCTACTAGGCGATCAACTTTCGCTGCTAACTCGTCATAGAAATCCTCTGCGGTTAAGTCCTCAAACATAGCGATACCAGCGCGCATCGCTAGTGGATTGCCTGATAACGTGCCAGCTTGATAGACACCGCCAAGTGGCGCGATGCAAGACATGACTTCTTTTTTACCGCCGAAAGCGCCAACAGGTAGACCTGCACCGATGATTTTGCCAAAGCAGGTTAAATCAGGATCGATGCCGAAGTGTGCCTGTGCACCACCAAGGCCAACGCGAAAGCCCGTCATGACTTCGTCAAAGATTAATACTGCGCCATTGGCAGTACACTCGGCACGCAACGTATCATGGAACTCTTGTGTTGGAATAACCATGTTCATGTTGCCAGCGATTGGCTCCAAGATAACGCAAGCAACTTCTTTGCCCCATTTCTCAAAACAATCTTTAATCGCTTGCGGATCATTATAAGGAATCGTAATCGTATGCTTAGCAAAATCTGCAGGCACACCTTTTGACGTTGGCTCACCAATATCAAGCATGCCAGAGCCAGCTTTTACTAGCAGGCTGTCTGAATGCCCATGGTAGCAGCCTTCAAACTTAACGATTTTGTCACGCTGGGTATAACCACGCGCCAAGCGAATCGCACTCATGGTCGCTTCTGTACCAGAGCTGGTCATACGAATCATTTCGACGCTAGGCACGATGTCACAAATCTTGTCAGCAACGGTGGTTTCAAACGGCGTTGGTGTACCAAAGCTCAAACCGTCATCGGCGGCTTTTTTCACCGCATCGATGACTTTTGGGTGCGCATGACCCAAAATCATTGGGCCCCAAGAGCCAACATAATCGATATAGGCGTTGTCTTCGGTGTCATAAATTTTGCTGCCATTGGCACGGTGCATAAAGATTGGCGTACCACCGACCCCTGCAAAGGCGCGAACTGGTGAGTTAACACCACCTGGGATATGTTTACGTGCTTGTGCAAAGAGCTGTTCGTTTTTAATACTCATAATTTTCTCTACTTATAGCGACATTTATAACGACAATGTTTTGTGATTAAACGTCTATTTTATATTTGTTTATTATTGAATCTTTCAAGAAGTTTTTACAATTTAAGCTTTTTTGACCACAGAAGATTTAAGCTTCATTGGTCCGTAGCCATCAAGTTTACAGTCGATATCATGACCGTCAGTAGCATCTGGCAACAGGCGAATGCTTTTTGCTTTTGTCCCTACTTTAATCACAATTGAAGAGCCTTTGACTTTTAGGTCTTTAATAACCGTCACCGCATCGCCGTCCTGTAGCTCATTGCCAACAGCATCACGTATAACCGCGTCTTGGTCTTCAGCTTGCGCTGCATCAGTCTCAGTCGCCGTCCATTCATGAGCACACATAGGACATACCAGTAACGCACCATCTTCGTACGTATATTCAGCATCACATTTAGGGCAATTTGGTAAGCTCATTATTTCCTCGGCAGCCATCGTACATTAGGTTAATTATAGAGCTGATATTGTACCGTAACTCACCATCTTTAACCAATTTGTACGCTTGAAAATCAAACGCTATGCCCAATTTAACACTTAACTCATCGCTTATTGATGACGTTTTTTATGACAGGGTTTTTTGTGGTACTCTTCTTAGCCACATTTAGATTTATGTGTACAAATACTGTCAATGATAAAAGCGCCCATATAATTTTTATCACTTCGATTTACCCTCTATATTAGGGCGTGTCCCTATTTTAAAAATGGCGATAAAAATGAGATAAATCGCAGGTAAACAAGGAAAATAGCGCGGGTAATATCGAGCTATTGGCCAGCTATTTGACGCCGTTTGCTAAAGATATATCCATTTTTAGCCCATTTAGTCATAAACATTTGAATTAGGGATATGCCCTAATAAGTAAGCTCTCACCAGAAGGATAATAACAATGACTCAATCTTCAAATTTATCAGCCGTACCGCAGTTTTCGCAATTAACTATCCAAGGCGAAGATGCCGAAAAATTCTTGCAAGGGCAATTAACTTGTGACGTTACCAAACTCGGGCTTAGCTATCAGGCAGCCGCTATCGGTAACCTAAAAGGTCGTATTGAGTTCGGTATCTGGATCAAAAAACAAGCAGAGAAACATTATGATGTGGTCATAAGTAGCGATTGTGCTGAGTCTTTTCAGGCACACCTTAATAAGTACGGGGCATTTTCTAAATTTAAAACCATTGCACCAGCAGCGATTTATCCTTGCGTGCTAGCAGATGAGCCAACTTTTAGCCATAAAGACGACCATAATACTGCTGAGGATACTCAGGCTTGGATGGCATGCAGCCTAGCTACTGGTAATTATTGGATTGTGGCCGCAACTCAGGGTGAGTTTCAACCGCAAGAACTGCGTTTACATCAGCGCGGCGGCATGGACTATGATAAGGGCTGCTACTTAGGTCAAGAAGTCATCGCTCGCATCTACTTTAAATCTGCACCCAAAGCATTTTTGCACTATGTACAAGGCACCGGTGCAGCACCAAGCGCAGGCGACAAGCTCGATAAAATCCAAGTAGTCAATGCGATGAAAAATGATGATGGCTTTACCGCTTTGGTCGTGGCACGCCCTGAACAATTGGCAGAGAGTGATTTGAGCATATTGGACTTGCCAGCTGCACTACAAGTAGATGTTGCGCGTCCGAAATAAAAGCACATCGAATCAGGCAAGCGACGCAGCAAAGGTGACGGTAGTTCAATAAAGAGTTACCGTCATGACTAACATGAGCATAGAGAATCCTATGACACATATTGCGGTACTCGGAGCAGGCGTGGTGGGCGTGACCACCGCATGGTATCTACGTCAGGCAGGCTATGATGTGACCGTGATTGAACGCGAGTCAGCGGCAGGTATGCAAACATCATTTGCCAACGGCGGTCAAATATCTGTCTCACATGCCACGCCTTGGGCCAACCCTGCGACCCCGATGAAAGCGCTCAAGTGGTTGTTTAAAGAAGATGCTCCGCTACTGTATCGTTTGCGCGCTGATAAAGCTCAGCTCAAATGGGCCATGCAGTTTCTGCAAGAGTGCCGCGCCGATAGAGCCGATGCCAATCTGGTGCAAATGGTGCGCCTAGGTCTATATTCAAGAGATACCTTACAACAGCTGCGCGCGGATATTGGCATCAACTACGAACAGCAAACCCGCGGTATCATGCATTTTTATACCAATCAGGCAGAGTTTGATGCGGCTATCGAACCAACTGAACGCATGCAGGCGCTTGGTTGTGAGCGCCACGTGATTGATATCAATAATGCTGTCAACTTAGAACCAGCGCTCTACCCAATTGCACATAAGCTCACTGGGGCAACCTATACCAGCCGTGATGAGTCTGGCAATGCCCATCTGTTTACCCAGCGCTTGGCGCAGCGTTGTATCGATGCTGGTGTACAGTTTTTATATGATACCGAGATTTTAGCACTCAATATTGATACCGACTCTGCCCGTCCGCATGTGCACAGTATTACCATCCGTCCAAAAAACGAAAACGCGCAGACCTTTACGGCTGATAGTTATGTGGTCGCACTTGGCAGCTATAGCGTACCTCTACTAAAACCATTGGGCATCCATGTACCTATTTTCCCTGCGAAGGGATATTCGGCTACCTATACGGTGAATCCACGCGCGCCGCACTTAGCGCCTTTTGTCAGTCTGATTGATGATGAGTTTAAGCTAGTCACCTCACGACTGGGTGATAAATTGCGAGTCGCTGGTACAGCAGAATTCAATGGCTATAACCTAGATTTAAATGCTACGCGCTGTGAAGCCATCACTCGCCGTGTACAGCAATTATTCCCGAAAGGCATTATCGCAAACTCGGTGCAATATTGGACAGGACTGCGCCCGATGACCCCATCGAACGTACCTTTGATTGGTCGCGCACACTGTGGTCAAGTCAAACATGGTAGTCATAACGCTTCGGCAACTTTTGACAATTTATGGCTGAACACTGGACATGGTACATTAGGGTGGACACACTCTTGTGGCTCTGCAAAGGCCCTTAGTTTGTTAATCCAAGGCGAAACCCCTAACGTCGATTTTGATTTTATCGGTATGAGCGTTTAATCGGATCAGCGATGTATTCAGATTGCAAACAGAAAAAGGCGCTCATTTTACGTGAACGCCTTTTTTGTATGTCTATGAACTTGCGATTAACTTTATGCTAGTGCACCTTCTGCTACAGTCTCTGTAGCAGTAGATAAACCATCTACACCCATATCCAATGCTTCTAATTGTACAGGCACACCGTTGACTGCGGCATTACCACTCAACTGATCAATTAAGGTTTCATCAGTCAAATCATTAACGCTGACACCTGCATGCGCTTGCGCAATCTTTTGCTTAACGCCTTTGCGTCCGTGACCAAAGCCGTGCGGAATACTGACCACTCCTGGCATCAGCTCATCCGTCACTTCTGCTGCAATGACCACGCTACTCACTCTAGAAGTTACTCTGACATCTTGACCGTCTGCAATGCCATGTTGCGCTGCCGTTTGCGGATGCAACATCAATGTACAGCGAGATTTACCTTTTACCAATCGATGGCTATTGTGCAACCATGAATTGTTACTACGTACATGACGACGACCGATTAGCACAATCTCATTACTGTTGTACTGTTGCACCATCTCTTTAACACGGGCTAAATCTGACTGATAAAAATCGACATGAAGATGAATTTGTTTATCAGCGTGTTTAATAGCCTCTGGCAACATCCGATGCAACGGACCCAAATCAATACCATGTGGGTTTTCGACCAGTGCTTCAAATGTCACGTCTTTATGAGGTCCATACTTTAGACCTTGCTCTAACAAGAACTTAGGACCAAAGGCTTTAGTCGCGGCACGTTCTTTTTGCGTTGCTTCTGGCGCATCTTTGTCTAAGCGCTCTGCCAATCCTAAATAAATCTCCCAGTCATGCTTGGTATCGTCGGTTTTATCAAACAAGGCAGGCGAGTATTTGGCGACATTGTGCACGGCAAAACCATTAAAAGTAATGTCATAGTGGTCGCGCTCTAATGGCGATACAGGCGGCAGAATAATATTGGCATGGCGACTGGTCTCAGTCACAAAATAATCAAGCGAAACCATAAACTCTAACTGAGATAGTGCTTCATCTAACTTTTCGCCATTTGGCGTACTCAGAACCGGATTACCAGCGACCGTAACAAATCCCTTTAACTGGCCTTCCCCTTCTACCAACATCTCATCTGCCATCGCAACCACTGGATACTCACCATTAAAATCTGGCAAGTTGCTGACACGGCTATGACGTTTACCCAGATAGCCTGGGCCTGAGCTGTTCACAACATCGACGGCAGGATTTGGGAACATGAGTCCACCCACCTCATCTAAACGACCTGTGACGATATTAATGACCATAGATAAATATTGGCTGAGCAAACCAAACTCTTGCACCGAGATGCCCATGCGACCATAACAAACTGAGCTTTCTGCTTCACAAAACTCTTTAACGATACGTTTGATTTCAGCTGCGGTAATACCCGTGATGTCTGCAACTGACTCAGGCGTGTATTGTTCAGCAAACAAAGCAAGTCGATCGATCTCTGGTGCCAAAGCTGCCACTCTAGTATCGAGCTTGGCATAGCCTTGCGTGTAGATTTCATTGAGCATAGCTAATAACAGCAGTACGTCCGTCGCTGGACGAATAAAGTGGTGTTCGCTAGCGATGTCGGCGGTTTCGGTACGTCTTGGATCAACTACTACTACCTTACCATCGCGCGCTTTGATATCTTTTAGCTTTTGGCGCATGTTGGGCGCAGTCATGATACTGCCGTTAGAAGCCAACGGATTGCCACCGATGATCAGCATATATTGTGTGTTATTGACGTCAGGAACTGGAATACGCAGCATGTGACCAAACAGATGCATGCTAATAATATGATGTGGCAGTTGGTCAATAGAGGTGGCAGAAAAACGACTGCGCGTCTTTAAGCTGGTCAGCAGTTGTTTGATGGTCAACATACCACCCATGTTATGTACGTTAGGATTACCTAGATAAACACCCAACGCATTTTGACCATACTTTTGCTGTATGGATTGAATACCTGCGGCGACTTTATCCAACGCTTCTGGCCAACTAATAGATTTCCAACCGTCTGCCGTTCTCTCTACAGGCTGACGCAAACGGTCAGGATCTTCATGCAAATCTTGCAAAGCGGTGGCTTTCGGACAAATATAGCCTTGCGAAAAGGGATCGTTTTTATCCCCTTTAATCGACAAGACTTTTTCGCCATCGTGCTTTATTTCGACGCCGCACATTGCCTCGCACAATGTACAAGTTCTAAAATGCGTTTGCGCTTCGCCTAAAGTTGGTGCAGCCGTGGTTGTGGCCATAGTCACTCTCCCTGTTGTGTTTTTTGTTCTAGATTTCATGACAATAATTTTTGCTTATTATCACTACTGACTAGTATTGCTTCCGTGCAAAAAATTGGCGAACAGTGCATCAAAGCTGATACTCAAGGTGGCAATCGCTTGTTGTCTTGAGTAACGCTGCTGATGACAGCCCAATATCAACTCATGTACTTGTGCCGCCGCCATATCGACGCATAGATTAACAGCACTGCGCTCGCAAGAACGATTGGATAACTGCAATCCTTGAATAAATATCTCTGTCCATTCTTCTTGTATTTCGGTAATCAGATTGCCCAGTCCATTATTTAATGAAGACTGGTTTTCTATATTGTCACTAAACCGTGGGCGATCCTCTAACAAATGCTGAAACAGCGCGACATTCTCAAACGCAGAATCAAAGATCATAATCAGACATTGTCGACATTGCTGATTAAACTGATCTTTACTCAACACATCATAATCTTTGAGCATATTGACCCATGCCAGTCGCATCGGTGATAGATAATTGTCTTTTAGTTGGGCACTCAGTACGTTTTGTAGCGCCTCTAGACTCTCAAAATGATTGTAAAAACTGGGCTGGGCAATACCTGCACCTTTGGCAACTTTATTCATGCTCATGCCCTGAGCACCTTCCGAACTGTACAACCGCAAAGCACTTTTTAATAACGCACGCCGAGTCTTGGCTTTCGCCAGCTCACGTTTAGATTCTACTGGGACTGTCAAATCTTGCGTTAGTACGTTCAATGCAGAGGTATTCCTATTCAATAGATAATTATATCGACACACCAGTAATTTACCTTAGGTGCTATTGTGCCAAAAAAATGTGATGATAATGGTCAACTGCCGACAGCGAATATCTTAGCTATAAGGTTATAGTCATTTAGACCATATGTCTATAGCCAAACCCATAGTAGAACTCATGCTTCACAAAATAACCATTTCTAGGCCACTATCATGACATCACCTGTATTCACCCCTTTAGTTCTGCCTTGTGGCGCTACGTTACCCAACCGCTTAGCGAAAGCTGCCATGGAAGAGAACATGGCTGATGTCGGTCAAGTCCCTGGCCCTACTCTGCTCCGTCTATACAAGAACTGGGCTGAAGGCGGGACAGGTCTGTTAATCACGGGAAACGTGATGGTTGATGGCCGCGCTATGACAGGACCTGGCGGTGTCGTATTAGACAAACACAGTAAGATAGCGCCTTTTAGAGCGTGGGCAAATGCTGCCAAGTACAACAATACACAGGTTTGGATGCAGCTCAATCATCCTGGCCGTCAAGTATATGCTGCTATGGGTGGCGATGTGCTATCACCTTCTGACGTGGCGATCGATCTAGGCAAGCACTCCCATCTATTTAGCAAACCGCGTGCGATGACGCAGCAAGATATCGAGCAACTGATACAGCGGTTCGCCGATAGTGCACTAAAAGCAGAACAAGCTGGCTTCGATGGTGTGCAAATTCATGCCGCCCACGGCTATCTAATTTCTCAATTTTTATCACCGCTTACCAATAAACGTAAAGATAAATACGGCGGTTCGATTAAGAATCGTATGCGACTATTGATCGAAGTAATCAAAGCCGTTCGTGCTCAAGTTGCGCCTACCTTTGCAGTCGCTGTGAAGATAAACTCAGCCGATTTCCAGCGCGGAGGATTTGATGCAGATGATGCCAAAGTGGTTATTTCAGCGATGAATGAATTGGCCGTAGATTTGGTTGAACTATCAGGTGGCAGCTACGAAAGCCCAGCCATGCAAGGCAGCACAGCAGATGGTCGCACGTTGCAACGAGAAGCTTACTTTTTAGATTTCGCAAAAGAGATTGCTCAAGTTGCTACCATGCCTATCATGACGACAGGTGGCGTTAGGCGATTGGCTGTCGCAGAAGATGTACTGGCGCAAGGGATTGACGTGGTTGGTATGGGAACCGCATTGGCCATGAACCCTGCTCTACCGAATGACTGGAAAAGTGATAGTACGCTTAGTGCTCACAATCCTGTGGTACGCTGGAAAGATAAAACCTTAAGTGCGGTTGCTACAATGGCCGTCATCAAGCGACAATTACAACGCATGGGACAAGGGAAATCGCCCAAACCAACTGCCTCGCCAGTTTTCTCATTGATTGCTGATCGTATACGAATAAAAAAACTCACCAAACGCTATCATCAGTATTTGAATAAATATTCGACGAAATAACTTTCAATCAATTTCAAAGACAATAAAAAAGCAGCTACTCTATTTTTGAGTAGCTGCTTTTTTATTTGCATAAGTATTTTTGAATAAATAATATATTTTTTTAATATTCATATAAAAAAACAAGTTCATAGAATAAATTATTCTCACGCATAGTAGACGCAATTTACATGGTACTACTACAGCGACCCTATAGATAACACTTAGTAAACGCTCACTATAGTTAGGTAACACTATAAACATAGCATATACAGACAGCTGAATTGAAAAGTCCTATATTTAATCTCACAAGATATTTGTAACCAATCATTTATCCTTGTGCAATACAATTAGAATAAAAATTAAATAGCAGTATCAGTAATCGATATCGTGAAATAAGAACCAAAATAGTTACTAAAAAATAAATCAAACACAATAAGTTCAATAAAAGGAAGAATACAATGAACGAACATACTCTAAAAGGCGAATGGAACCAAATGAAAGGTTCAGTTAAACAAAAATGGGCTGAACTAACAGACGACGATCTTACCCATATCGAAGGTAGCCGTGACAAGCTAGTAGGCCGTGTACAAGAGCGCTATGGTCATGCCAAAGAAGACGCAGAGCGTGAAGTAGATGATTGGCGTGTAGAAAACAAGTATTAATATATTCGTTGCACAATTAATGTACCGAACAAACATAAAAACCGCATAGAAATATATGCGGTTTTTTTTATGGCAGATTTATACTGTACAGATAAGCTGTTGGAGAAATAAATTACCATCCTCCAGACACGATAAAACCGCATAGCAATCAATTGTTATGCGGTTTTATTGTTAACTATCCATGTTACCTATCACGACTGCTTTTCATGCATCCTTGCACAAATATTCAGTATATTGTGATACTGGGCATCCTGCCCTTTTTACTACACTACAGCTTCAGTATTACTTGCTGCTATCAGCAAAGGGTATGTGTCCTTACTTCAATCGCTATTGTCATCCTGACGCTAGTTATCGAATCATTATCCTTAATGCGGTCAACTCAATCCTTGAGTCACATTCCCTAATGCCGTGTGACTATAATGCCTAACTCTCACTCGTATGTTAAGTCGCGTAAACGTCATTACGTGTAAGCATATGCTTACAACAATATATTTTACTTGCCCCAATTATTACAACTTATTAACGCAAATGACACCTAGCGCAAAGTTTTGTGCTCTATTATAGATAATGTAAGGAAATATTTCGAAAAATAAACTACCAGAGACACTTGTTAGCTGATAGCTAACTTGACGAACCAAAATACTTTTAAAATCTTGTAGTTATAGCAGATATTTCTAATCTACACTGCCTACTTAATACCATCATAGGATATTGCCTCATGAAAACAATAAAACCTTTCTCTATTAAGGCCACTGTATCTACTGGTCTTGTCGTTGCATTATTGGGTACGACAGTGGGTTGTGCGGTTGTAGGTTCAGGATATGACAATCAGCCCGTATATCGTGGTGATAATAATAGCCAAAGTAATAACTTTAATCGCGTAAGTCAGCAGCTTCGACAAGACTTGCGCCGTAAAGGCTATCAAGTTATAGACATCAGAGCTGATAGTTACCGTGGTGATCGAGCTCTTACTGCTTATGCTAAAAAGAACAACCAAGCCTACGAGCTAAAATATACTTACCCTACCCTAAGACTCATCAGCTCAAGCAAAAGAGCATGGCCAAATAACGGGGATAATAATAAGTCACAAAAAAATAATGGCCGCTATAAAGAAAACAAGCATAAAGATAATTATCAGAATGGTCAGCGCTCTAAAAAAGGCGATGTCGAAGACACTATTAAAAGAGAATCACGTTACCCAGCTATCAAACGCCGTGCTATCAACAAAGTAAGAGCGATGGGTTATCGTGTCGAAGATATCGAGCTTGAAGAAAAAAATAAGCGCGGCGTCTTCGAGATTGAGGCTAAACGCGGTTCACAGAAGTACGAGATACTATTAAGTTATCCAAATTTAGATGTTATCAAAGTCAGAAAAGATTGATCACTTTCAGCACTTTAGCTAACTACCTCGGTACGTTTAACTCTTACCCATATTGAGCAACGATATATTATTAGGAAATCATTATGAAAAATTTATCATTTTCAACATTCAAAACTGTGGCATCTGTTGGTATGGTCGCAGCCTTACTAGCGGCAACCACTGGCTGTGTCACTACGCCTGGTGGCTACAATATATATGACGATATTTACGAAGATGTTTATAAAGACAGTCACGAGCATAAAAAGCACAAAGGCAAGCACAAAAAAAACGATAAACACGATAAACACAATTACGATTCTGCTGTCGAGCAGCGAGCCACCAATAAAGTCCGCAGCATGGGATACCATGTCAAAGATGTCAAATATAAGAAAGGCGATCGTAAAATTAAGGTAAAAGCCGAACGTGGTCGCGACGATTATAAAATCGAGCTGGGCTATCCAAGCTACAACGTGATTAAGCTCAAAAAACACTGATTACTTTTGAGGCGTTCACACCCTTTTTCTATAGGCAATTAAAGCCTTTTAACCTTTGGAACCCAATAAGTCATTAAGTGGCTTATTGGGTTTTTTTATAAGAAATCTTATACTTTATAAGCTGAGATTCTTGCTTTATAAAACTAGAAATCCAAAACTTTTATCACATCATAAGCTGGCGTTTCATAGGGGTGCGCTTCTTTTAACGCGGCAATGGTAGCATCGATAAAAGCTTCATCTACCACTATTTCCACTCGCCACTCATCGACCATTTCTAAACTATCCTGTGTGCCAATGTGCGGCGTACTACCTGATAATGGCATAAACTGACCGCTTCCTTGTACCTGCCAACAGCATTGCTCATAGTTTCCAATCTTCCCAGCGCCAGCAGCAAACAAAGCAGACTTTACTTGGTCTAACGCTGCATCAGGAATAAAAACAGTCAACTTGTACATAGGCTTACCTCATAGAATAGTTTTGAATCTCAATCTGCTAGTTCTTAGATAAGGAAGGATGCTCGGTCCATATATAACGTAGCAGCCAGTCTTTGGCATCACCGGCATAATCAATACCAATACGTGGGCGTAGTGATACAGGTGGCTGGCAATTATCATCTTCTATCCAAACGTCTGATGTCGGCGAAACAGGTTTGCCATATAAATCGCGATCAATTTGCAAGCGTTTGGTCAATTTGCCAGGGCCTGCAAACTGCTTAGGGTGAGTAAACTGCTTATCTGAACTGAGTTGTTGCTCTTCAATCAGACGATCACTATCATCAGTCAAAAACCCAGCGCGGATCAATACCGATTCAGGCGACTCTACAGAGCCGCTAATCAAATTTAGCATATGATGCACGCCATAGGTCAAATAGACATAGAACACACCGCCTTGCTCATACATAATCTCTGTGCGTGCCGTTCGAGTGCCTGCATGTGAGTGGCAAGCGGGATCATCTTGACCAATATAGGCCTCAGTCTCAGAGATACGCATACGTAGCGTTTTTTGCTGTCCATCACTATCGGTTAGCTGTCGACATAAGACTTTACCAATCAGGTCAGCAGCGACCACACAGGTCGGACGAGTGAACCAGTCAGGCTCCAAAACGGTTGATGAGGCAGTAGACATTAGCGAAACCTTTTCTTATTTCTATGGTCTAATTGATATGAGTAAGTACTAACAAATTAGCATAAAAGTAAGATAAGGTATCGAGGACAATGTTGGCGCTATGTTTGATTTTTTATACGAGCTAAACTATAAGTCTGTGCCTAAAGAGTGATACTGGTTGATAAATAGATAGGAATTGCAGTCTGTTATAAGTGGTTCCATTATGGTGGTCTATTTTAAGTGGTCTGTTAATAGGTTTGAAGGGTGAATTAGCTGGTTCCTTTGAAGTATGCTTATGGCGAACTAATTAGGTGCTTTCACTGATTCGCTTCCCTAGTCAGAACATAAACCTTCGACTCCGCGCTGGTTCTTATCAGTAGCTTGAGTTATTTAGATAGTCACTCACTTAGTCAGTGGGTTTAACTATCGCACATTTAAAGATTCTACTTCTTTATAAATATCCATATGCTTAGATAGAAAAACAGCATATAAACTAAATCCCTTGTTAGCATCAGCAGATCTATAATAACTGTTACAAGCATCAATAATAGCTTGAAGATAAGTGATCATTGATTCGTCATGTACATCTAAATACGAACTATGAATTATAGTTAAACTTTTAAATCTTTTATCGAGTTCGTAATCCAAAGAGCATAAGTTATCATAAAAAGAATCCCAGTTTTCAACCTCTAGATCATTGTTACTAGGTAGCTGACTTTCAATATCCCTAGCAACATCTTTGCCAGAAGAGTATTTTTTATTTAAAGTTATAACTATGCTATCTTCATGGATACTAACTATATCTAGACAATCTTTAATTTTAATATTGTTCATTATTGACCGCTACCTTCACAAATCATAATTGTAATAATTTTATTGTTACTTACTCTAAACTTATTTATAGATGCTTACGATACAATATCTATTAGTGTATAGCGCATTGATCACAGATAGAGTATGTATGCTAAGTACACCGTCATTATCTTAATAATTTAATCTATTGGCATATATAGCTCACAGCCCAAGTTTCGAGTCCTCACTAGGGTACCATCATAAATATAATGCCATAAAAAAACTGAGCACATGGCTCAGTTTTTTATTTTATGCTAAGTATCAGATACTTATTTTAATGGTACACCAATACGGTCAGCGACTTCTTCATAAGCTTCGATCACATCACCTAATGACTGACGGAAACGGTCTTTATCAAGTTTCTTCTTAGTGTTCTTATCCCAGATACGGCAGCCATCTGGTGAGAACTCGTCACCTAACACGATACGGTCATGGAATACGCCAAACTCTAGTTTAAAATCAACTAGAATCAAATCACCCGCATCAAACAATGCCTTTAGTACATCGTTGACTTGATAGGTTAGCTCTTCCATCTTAGCCAATTGCTCTTTGGTCGCCCAACCAAGAGATACAGAAAGTGATTCGTTAACCATCGGATCACCTAGCGCATCATCTTTATAAAACAGCTCATAAGTTGGCGGCGTCAATGCCTGACCTTCTTCTAAGCCTAAACGACGCACCAAACTACCAGCTGCAAAGTTACGAACCACGCACTCTACAGGAATCATGTCCAAGCGTTTAACTAATACTTCGTCATCAGACAATTGCTTCTCGAAATGTGTTTCGATACCAGCATCAGACAATTTTTGCATGATAAAAGCATTAAAGCGGTTATTAACCACACCTTTACGTGCTAATTGTTCGATACGCTTACCATCAAGCGCTGAGGTATCATCACGGAAGTGCAAAATCAGAAGATCATTGTCTTCTGTTTCATAGACAGATTTGGCTTTACCTTTATACAGCAGTTGTTGCTTTTGCATTATGGGGGTTCCTGTTCGTTCAAGCTTATGTGGTAAAAACGCGCAGCTACCGCTGACTGATGTAAGATACATGGCTTGCGGCTATGATAAAAAACGCAACAGTCAGCGATATAGATAAGGGAATAAGTTTAGTTCGAAGTGCTGCTAACAGCACGCTGAGGTTTTGGCAGCTGATACTGATTGCCTGACTCATTTTGTAGTTGGAGCGTGTTTGCCCCAGCATTAGGTGTTGAATACAAAGGCACAAAAGGTGCCGTTTCTTGGGCAGCAGGTAGCTCTATCGGTGCAAGCTTTTTGCTTTGTTGATAATCTAAGCTGCCGTTATCACGTTTACCAAGCAGGTTTTTGGTCGCTTGACAGCCGCTTAATACCAAAGTGCTACCCAAAACCAAGGTCAGCATTGCTGGAAATAATTTTGTCGTTGATGATGCTGTCTTTGATGTTACTGTCATCATGTTGTCTCTCTGAGTTAGCAGTTATTGCTCATGTAGGCGATGGACTTATCATGATAAGTTGACTTGCTGCTAGCTCGAATGGCACTCATCTAATGTGCAGCAAGTCTTAAATCGCCGAATATCAATTTATAGTATGTTTGCTCGAACCAATGCTTCGTCGATAGTTGCATGATGCTGCTCTGCGAGCCAAACCAATGGCAGACGGATCCCTTTATCGATAATGCCCATTTTATGCAAGGCGTACTTAGCTGGGATAGGGCTTGATTCGATGAATAGGTCACGGTGCAGATGCTTGACCACGTCATGGATTTTACCAGCCGCTTCAAAATCACCACTTAAACCCGCAGAAAAAGTCTCGCTCATGGCTTTTGGCGCCACGTTAGCAGTGACTGAGATATTGCCTTTGCCGCCTACTTTCATTAGATCAAGCGCAGTACCGTCATCACCAGATAGTACAACCATTCTGTCACCAACGGCTTTTATCAATTGCTCACCGCGACCGACAGATCCTGTCGCATCCTTGATAGCAACGATATTATCGATATCACACAAACGCTCTACCGTTTCTTGAGCGATATCAACCACTGTACGTCCAGGCACGTTATACAGCATTTGCGGTATATTTACGGCTTTAGCAATGGCTTGATAATGCTGAAATAAGCCTTCTTGTGGCGGCTTATTGTAGTAAGGAGCAACGAGCAACGCACAGTCTGCGCCTGCATCGGCAGCATCCTGAGTCAACTTGATGGCTTCCATCGTGTTGTTGGCACCAGTACCCGCGATGACCGGTACACGACCTTTGACATGCTGGACAAAATAGCGAATGACATCGCTATGCTCTTGCATAGATAGGGTCGCTGATTCGCCAGTAGTACCAACAGCCACAAGACAATGTGTGCCCTGCTCAATCTGCCAATCTATGAGATCTGCGAGACGTTTATAATCGACCTTACCGTCAGGGTGCATGGGCGTTACCAAGGCTACCATTGAGCCTTGTAGTCGGGTTTTGATCTCGTCGTATGCTGTGCTCATAACCGTGCCTTACTGTATTATCCTAGCTTTTATTAAAGCTGTCACATGATAGGTCGTTTGCAAGTGGCCATTGCTTTGTGTGCGTTGATAAACGCTGATGGCGTAACTTGCTTGATGTTAATGCTGCGTCTCTACTTACTATAATAGCGTTTGTACCATAGATGATTATATCTACGATATCAGTATCGTGATGGCAAACTACCAAGAGTAAAGGCCTGCTTACTAACCGACAGAAATATAATAATAAGAGTGCTCGTTAGTGTAGCATATTTTGATTTGACCGCTATCAATCAATTGGCAGTCAGCCCATAAATTTAGTGCCAAAAAACGTATATGATTTTTTGCTTGAAATTATAAAGCTTGGCCTAAAACCTTGTAGATAAATAGTTACATCATTAAAGGAGCATTTTAGCTCAATCAACGTACGCTGATAAGTCTCTTATGTAATATTAACGAATCGTCAACACATCGATAGTAGGTCGATAGAATCGAAAAGGCAACCCTCTCGTACCGATGCTCATAAATATACAATATTCTATTAATAAGCTAAATAGAAAGCACAATTATTGACGTGCGCGCTGCCTTTATACCCTGAACCATAATCTAAATTACATTATTAGTGACGTTAACAGTCACGCTTTAATCATGACACCTACTCAATACGCAGACCAATAATAGCAGGAATGCCTTGGCGTATAACTTCTATAGTGACCACGCCTTTTTTAGGAAGAGATGAGATAGCACCTGAAAAATCTGCCACTGTTTCGATCGGCTTTTGATGAAAGTTAGTGATGACATCACCTGCCAGAATACCTGAGCGCGCGGCCAATCCAGTAGGATCCACTGTGGTAACCAATATGCCCGTTTTATTATCGACTGCGATTTCTGCTTGTTCATCTGCCGTCAAATCGCGTAAACGCAAGCCCAACTGTACATCATCATTTTGCTCATTACCGCTCTGTGCTCTTACATCATTGGGCGCATAAGCGAGCTTGCCGTTAATTACCATCTGCTTACCGTTGCGCTGAATCCGTGCACGGAAGGAGTCGCTTGGACGCGCTCGGTTGAGCAAGTTCAGCAAGTCTGATGCCTCCATGATTTGTACGTCATTGTATTGCAAAATGATGTCACCAGGTTTTAGGCCTGATTTTTGTGCTGGTGAATCTGGTGATACACGAGTCAGTAAGGCACCTTGAGGGCGCTCTAAATTATAAGCCTCGGCCAGATTGCGATCGATATCTTGTGGATAGATTCCTAGATATGCACGCGCCACTTCACCGTCATTTTTTAGCTGCTCATAAATGTCCATAGCAGCGTCAATAGGGATAGAGAATGACAGTCCCATATAACCGCCAGTACCACTAAAAATGCGCGAATTGATTCCAATCACTTCGCCGCGCTGGTTAAATAGTGGCCCGCCAGAGTTACCAGGGTTTAGCGCTACATCCGTTTGGATAAATGGCACGCTCGTCTCACGCGAAAAACTACGCGACTTGGCACTGACAATACCAGCAGAGGCTGAATAGTCAAAACCAAATGGCGAACCAATTGCTAATACTGGCTCCCCTACTTTTAGACCGCTGGAGTCGCCAATAGGCAGGGCTGGAAATTGGTTGCCCTCAACTTTTAGCACGGCCACATCTGAGCGCTCGTCACTACCGACCAAGGTTGCATCAAGCTCGGTTCTATCATTGAGCGTCACAGTGATTTTGTCCGCACCTGCGATGACATGATGGTTGGTCAGCATATATCCATTAGAGGTAATAAAAAAGGCCGTACCATAAGCATGTTCAATCGCTGGCGTCGCGACTCGATCAGGAATACGTAGACGATCACCAAAGAACTGACGCAATACTTCAGCAGTCTGAGCCTTAGCGAGCTCGGCTTCACTAATCGTTTTGGTGACATTGACGCGTGCCACTGCTGGCGTGACTTGTTGCACCAAACCAGAGAAATCAGCCGTAGTGACTGCAGCCTGAGCACCGTTTATCGTCGTGACATTAATACTAGCAAACATCGCGGTACTAACAGCAAGTGCCAGCGCACTACGTTTTAACCAGCGCTGCATATTAGCAGTGGTCTGTCCTTTGAACATATTGATAGGCATTTTGTGTCCTCCATATGAGTAATCGCTGTTATTAACAGCCACGTTATGATTGTCAGCGATAGCGACTACACCAAGCGGCATGCCCCTATTCGTTACTATTTGGTGAAACTATATTCTTTTATCTATTTATCTTGTCTATTTATGCGGCACAGCACTTTTATTCGAACTTATGGTCATAGCTATTTAGCCGTTACTTTACGCTTATTTTTATCACTACTCACTACTTGAATACTTATAGAGCGCTTGTCTTTAGAAGATGGTTAATAGTGTAGAACATGATTAATAGCGTCTTATAAAAATAAATACTTTCAACGTTCAGTATATGACATTTCATAGCGCCAACACTATTATCCTATGCGCGCGACGTGCATGCCCCACGCAGCTACTGTATGATAAATAAAAACTTGAAGTATTTTGCTGAAGCCTTTTGCATAGTGCAGGATAACCCAAGGCAGCGTTATTTCATACGGGCTTCGTATACTTTTATGGCCGTGAGATAGCTTTTTAGCAGGTACGGCTTACATCAGCTTGAAATAAAATCATGGTATGATGTCAAACCAAATATTTTACTAAACAAACAAAAGTTAGCTTATATATAAGACTGTTTATTACGACCTTATTAAACTGGCTGTCATCACTCTTGTTTTCCATCTTTTGCATTTCTAGCGTATTGTGATTTATCTAGAAGCGCTTTTGTCTTTGCTACTTTATAGTAGTTATATCATATCTAGCTTATGTTGTGATTCATGATGGCTATCAGTGCGATGGCCTAGCTACAACAAAAACGGATAACAACTTATTGTTAAATAAACGGTAGCGACTATCTTATAACAGCTATCGATAGATATAAAATATGACAAGATTATAAAAGGATTAATTTATGGATACCGCCCTTTTGCTATCCGGCGTGGTTGGGATTGGCATTGCCGCCCAATGGTTGGCTTGGTATTTAAAGCAACCATCCATTTTATTTTTATTACTGATTGGTATTATCGTCGGCCCAGTGCTGGGTGTATTTGACCCAGATTTGGTATTAGGCGAGCTGATGTTTCCTTTCATCTCTTTGGGCGTGGCAATTATCCTATTTGAAGGATCGCTAACGCTAGAGTTCGATGAAATTAAGCAACATGGTACCGTGGTACAGATGCTGGTATCAGTCGGTGTGCTGATTACCATTGCGATCGTGGCCCTATCGACTTATTTACTATTCGATGTCGATCCATTGATTGCTCTACTCTTCGGTGCGTTAGTCTGTGTGACGGGTCCGACAGTCATTATGCCGCTGCTGCGTAGTGTACGCCCCAACAAAACCATTTCCAACATCCTAAAGTGGGAAGGTATTATCATTGACCCAATCGGCGCTATCGCTGTGGTATTGGTCTATGAGTACATTATCTCAGGCGGCGAAGCCAGTAGTATTCTACTGTTTGCTAAAATTGTCGTATTGGCAACTGCAATGGGTATGGCGGGCGCTTGGCTACTTGCATTCCTTATGCGCCGTCATATGATTCCTGAATTCTTACGTAATGTCTTTACCTTAGCATTTGTACTGGTGTTATTTTCGATATCGAATCATCTAGAGCATGAATCTGGTCTATTGACCGTCACAGTACTGGGCGTGGCATTGGCGAACTGGCCAAAATTCCCACGCGAGACGATTTTAGAGTTTAATGAGTCGTTGACCATTTTGCTGATTTCAGTGCTGTTCATTATTCTGGCGGCGCGTGTAGAGTTGGCAAGCTTGCTTAGTGTTGGTTTTGCAGGGCTAGTGCTCCTCGCGATTGTAATGTTTGTCGCACGTCCACTATCGGTCTGGGCATCGGCTATCGGCTCGAACCTTAAGACCAATGAAAAGCTGATGATTAGCTGGATTGGGCCACGTGGTATCGTCGCTGCTGCTATCTCATCCCTGTTTGCGATTCGTTTGCAAGAGTATGATATTCAAGGCGTAGAGCTACTTGTACCTCTGGTATTTATGGTCATTATCGGTACGGTCATGATTCAGGGCCTGGGTGCAAAGGTCGTCGGTAATCTACTAGGCGTACGTGAGCCTGAGACCAACGGTATCCTTATCGTTGGCTCAAACCCAATTACGCTATTGATTGCTACCTCTCTCAAAGATCAAGGCTTTGACGTCATCGTTGCGCACAATAACTACACTAATATTGCACGCGCACGCATGAGCGGTCTGCGTACTTACTTTGGTAATCCCATCTCTGATCACGCAGATCATCATCTGGATCTGATCGGTATTGGTCGCTTGTTTGCGATGAGTATGGACAAAGAAATGAATACATTGTCTGAGATTCATTATCGTCATGAATTTGGTGAGCGTAAGCTATACCGTCTTAAATTCAGTGATGAAAAAGTCAAAAGCGAGCGTGATGACAAGCAATCGAACTTCCACTCACAGTGGTTGTTTGGCAAAGATGTGACCTATACCAAGCTTGCCAGTATGCTGTCCAAAAAAGCTCGAATTAAGATTACTAACATCACGGATAGCTATAGCTTTGAGCAGTATAAAGCGGATAATAAGCAATTTGTACCGCTATATACGGTAGATAAAGAAGGCAAACTGCACGTCATCACCGATAAGTTTGACGGTACTGTCCCTCGTGACCGTAAGCTCATATCGCTAGTGGTAGACGATGAAGTACAGCCGAAGCCAGTCGATGTAACGCCTAAGCAAGAGCAGGCTCGTATGGCAGCTGATGCTAACTTTGAATCTAACTCAAAAGCCCCTGAAAAGCGTAAAGAGCAGGAACCTAACCCTGACGATAGCCAGACAGCAGCGCCAGAGTCTTCGGTAGATAGTGACAAAAATGATGAGCAAAACACTGCTAATCAGTCATCAGCCACCCAAAGCAGTAACACCGAGACTAAGTCACCTTCTAGCACTACTGTAGAGAAAAGTGAGCCAGTAGAAGAGCCAAAAACGTCTGCTACTAATGTGGATAATAAAGGCGTCATGTCTGCAAATTCGACAGCGACTTCGAAGGCCAAAACCTCTACGAATAGTAATGGCAATGGTAGTGCCCCTAAAAACAAAAAAGGCGCGCTTGACCCAAACCGTCTACCTGACTCTGCTCAAGATAACGACGCCTCTATCGCTACTACTGAGGGTATAAAAGTAGATAAAATAGATGACAAATAACGTGCATAGTTATCTGCTTTATTGATTTAAAGATAAAATATTTACCTTAATAAAAAGCCCCAGCAATATGCTGGGGCTTTTTATTGGTGCTAACTGACTGTCTAACTAACTATCGATACATCTAACTGCCCTATAAATCTACTTGGCAAAATTTAATTACTTGATATCGAATCTGTCCATAACTGTCTGCCATATACGCGCACTTACATCATCCGTACTGCCCGATGCATCAATACGCTGTATACGCTCAGGATACTCGCTCGCAAGCTGGCTAAAACCAGTATGCACCCAAGTAAAAAACTCGGTAGCCTGCTGCTCAAAACGATCTGCCGCACTGCGCTTATTGGCACGCTTCATGCCCTCTGCTACTGGCAAATCCAACCACAATGTTAGCTCAGGAAGCTGCGTCACAAATTGTTTGATAAGCATATCGATTTTGCCGCGTACCAACTCGTCGCCATACGCACGTCCAAAACCCTGATACGCGATAGTAGAGTCGGTAAACCTGTCACATATCACCCAAGTACCATTTTGAAGCGCTGGTAAGATGACCTGCTGCATGTGATCACAGCGCGCCGCAAACAATAGTAGCAACTCGGTATCGTCTTCGATATCAGTCGCTGGGTCCAATAGTATGTCACGCAATTGCTCGGCAAATGGGCTGCCACCCGGCTCACGAGTACGTAGATATGGAATTCCATTAGCTTCTAAGCGCAAGCATAACTGTTCAATCGCGGTGGTTTTGCCCACGCCTTCGGTCCCTTCAAAACTAATAAAGCGGCCTAACGTCGGTGCCGTCTCCGTATTTGAAGCACTTGATTCAGGTAGATTCGATGATGGTATGCTGCTATGTGAAGGTGTTGCGCTGGTGTGCATAGATACTGACATGATATGACCTTATGTCATTGATGAGCGCTACCTCTACTTTGTAGCACTCAATAAACGATAAGTTTTTTAAGAAGATTAAGAAGGAGTATTACTGCGGCGGTGTTTGAGATTTTTTCTCACGCATGACACTGAGATAGTCTTTTACCGCTTGATTATGCTCAGCCAAGCTATTGGTAAATTTGTGCCCGCCATTGCCCGTTGCCACAAAATACAACGCTTCACTATCAGCAGGATGTAAGGTCGCTTCGATAGAGGCCGCTGATGGTAGCGCAATTGGCGTTGGCGGCAAACCATCAATTTGATAGGTGTTATAAGATGTTTTTTCATTGATGTCTTTGCGGCGGATATTGCCATCATAACGACTGCCCATACCATAGATAATGGTCGGGTCCGTCTGCATACGCATGTTTTTATTCAAGCGATTTCTAAATACGGCAGAAACTAAAGGACGTTCATCAGCAACACTGGTCTCTTTTTCGATAATAGACGCCATGACTAGCGCTTCATATGGACTCTTATAAGGCAGATTCGGCGCACGATTTTCCCACGCATCAGTCAGTACCTGCTGCTGACGCTTATACAAGTCAGTCAGTACTTTTTTATCGCTGGTTCCTTCACCATAATAATAAGTGTCAGGCGCGAACCAACCTTCAAGATTATAGTTAACAATCGGGTCACTGCTATTAGCCACACTATCTGGTAATACACCCGTCAAATCCAATGCTTGTGCAATACTCGCATTGTCACTATCTGCAGTCAGTACTTCTTTTTCGATTTTGTCATTATCACGCAGTGCTTGGTAAAGGTCTTTAGATGTCTTGCCTTCGATGATTTGCACCTTGACCATAGCCGCTTTTGCGCCTTGACCTAGTATTTGTAACGCCTCAGCGATAGTCGGGTTTTCGGGTAATTGATACGTACCAGCATGCAACGGTGCATTGACTTGCGATTTGATATATAGCTTGGCCACACCTGCCGAAAACAGCGGAATCTGCTGCTGCCACTGCGGTAGTAGACCATAATAGGTCTGACCTGGCTCAATCGTGACCATTTGCTGCGGCTGCTCGATACGACCAAACAACGTCTGATAAACCATGACCAAGAAAAATGCAGCAATAAGCCCCAACACTAGCAGCACTTGATAGCCGCGTTGCATAAAAAAAGATGGGTTATTGACTTTATATTGGCGCGGTTTACTGTTGCCGCTGATGAGCGAGACGTTGGTTGCTGGCGTTGCTGATGTGTCTTCCACCTCATCTACCACTGGTTGCGCGTCCGGCAGCGTGGTATCGACACGCTCCTCGACTGTGCCATCTTGCTTGTTTGACGGCGACTCATTGGGACGTTCAGGTGGTATATTGGGTGTAGGCTTGCTCATGGCAACTCGCGAGGCAGATGTTTGCTAGAATTTAGCATTGAACCGTGCGATTTTCAATGGTATTTGCTTAGCTTATGAATTATCTTGCTCTTGATGGTAGTTTATATGGCTTAATACTTAGGTGTTTTTCAGTATTCTCAGCTTATCTATTAATCGTGAAAATATCTTATGAACCTACATTTCAACCAAAGTCTTGCCAAAAACTATCACTCTGAATCTCAAAAAGTTCGTGTACTCAGTGAAGCATGGGTAAAAGAGAATAGTTATTGCACCAATTGTAGCGCCCAGTCGCTAGCTGAGTTTGCTAATAACAAACCTGTTGCTGATTTTTATTGCGAAAATTGTAATGAGCAATATGAGCTAAAAAGTAAAAAAGCCAAGTTAAGCAATGTTGTCAATGATGGCGCTTATAAGACGATGATTGAGCGTATCAATAGTAAGGACAATCCCAGTTTCTTCTTTTTAACCTACTCAAAAGAGTACACCGTCAATAATTTTCTGATTATTCCCAAGCATTTCTTTACACCCGATATTATTGTTAAGCGTAAACCCTTATCAGTGACGGCAAAACGAGCAGGTTGGGTTGGTTGCAATATTGACTTACGCCAAGTACCCGAATCTGGCAAAGTATTTTTGGTCAAAGACCAACAAGTTATACCGCGTGAAAATGTTACTCAACAGTTCCAAAAGACTTTATTTTTACGCAAGCAATCTATGGCTTCACGCGGTTGGACACTCGATGTCTGGCAATGTATCGACCGTCTCGATGTCAGTTTTTCTCTCAATCAAGTTTATGCTTTTGCTGACGAGTTGCAGCTCAAACATCCTGAAAACAACCACGTAAAAGATAAAATTCGCCAACAGTTACAAGTATTACGAGATAAAGGCATCATTGAATTTGTGAGCCGTGGTCATTATCGAAAGTTATACTAAGAACACTTATCATCCCATAATGGTAAACCTTTGGCAGCAACCAAACGACCGTAAAATTTATGAGGAGGGTAATCTAGCTCGAGCTCATCATTTATCTTGAAAAAGTGTTTCACATTGCCATCGAGACAGGTATAAGCTCGATTTTTTACCTGTTTATTCCAGCTCATTAACAGCCCTAACGGAGTGCGAGAAGCTTTAGTAAAGGCTTGTCTTTCGGTTGTGATTGCACACATCACAGTATCTTCATGAAACTGCTTATCTAAACCTTGTTCAATGACTTCTTGACGGGTATGCGCATACTTAAACACACTCCCAAATGCTGTGTATTTTTTATCTTTCTTAGAATAAACAATACTAAATGCTATCTGTGAATAACAAGGTAAGTGAATTATTTCATCAGGGTCTCTTTTCGCTGCACAGCAAACTTTATTAAATATCATCAATCTACGAACTTGTAGTGGAATTCGTTGATCTTCATAGGTAGTACGCATTTATTATCCCCTGTTAGATAGTATTGGATAGAATGCAATCATTGATCGATTAACATCAGTACGCAATACTCATTAACAAAAGACGATCAATTATGAAGAACGTTATTGGAGATATGCATCACTCAATAGACTTCTTGCGAAAATACCAGTGCATTAACTTCGATTGTCGGAGCCTCAAAGGCGAGTGGTGATTTATGTAAGAAGGCTGATACATCATATAAACACAGTATCAAGATCATAATATACAGCCGCTAAAATTTATTAGCAGCTATAACTATAAGTAGTAACTTAATTATGAGTTTCGTATAACATGGTAATTATTTCGAATTATAACAGACGCCTTTCATTATAACGTTCAGGTCTAGGTTCGCCTTGATTGTCACGGTATACGTCTGCAATTAACTCATCTCTATCATCCCATAGTGGCAGACGAGCTGTCGCAACTAGACGGTCATGAAACTTATGCGGTGGGTAATCCGAATCAATTTCATCATTTATCCGAAAAAAAACTTCTTCACGATAGTCAACATAAGCATGCATTCTATTCTTTACATATTTATTCCAATACCACACTAATTGTATAGGTGTACTAGCTGGGCGAGTAAACTGCTTTAGATTAACAGTCAGCGCACACTTTACTGGCTCGTCGTTAGGAAAAATGCGAATACGTTGCTCAATAACTTCTTCGGGTGTTTGTGCATACTCAAACACACCACCAAAGGCTATAAATTTCTTGAAATCCTTTAGATACATAACTCCGAGTGATAACTGAGTAAATTTTGATAAATGAATAATTTCATCAGGTTCTTTCTTCGCTAATTTACAGATTTCATCAAACACCATCAAACGACGGATTTGTAGTGGGATACTTTCATCTTCATAAACTTCGTACATTGGCTTATCTCCTTATTAGATAAGCAGCATTGATCGATTTGCTTTATGACACAAGTCTGCGTAACAAAAGACGATCACTTCTTTTGATGGCTTTTGCTAATCTACTTGGTATTGATGACTGAAGTGATATATGAGAATCGAGTGTGAGTATAATAAGAAAAGATAAAAAAGCAGCACAAACCTTTCAAGTTGAAATTGTCGAAACATTAAGCACTATCGTGGATGTTGTCGCTGAAGATGAGCAAAGTACCCTTTTAAAAGCGCAAGAAATGTATAGAAATGAGCAAGTGGTTTTATATCCAGATGATTTTATTGATACCCAATTCAATATCTTTCAATAACAACTAGGCAGATTCAAAATCCACAACATCACCTGACAACAACGTCAGACTGCTCATTGGCATGATACCGCGCAGTGCATTGCAAAAGAAAAGCTGCGTTAATTTAGGCAAATCTTCATCTCGTAGCGACCTGATTATGACTGGATACTGTGTTGTGGATAGTGCATCTATAATTACCTGACGCATGACGCCAGTAACGCCTGATTGAGCCATAGAAGGCGTGTACCATTGGCCAGTGGTTAGGTAATCTTCATCATCTTTATGAATACTAGAGCTAGTTTTGGATTCTGATAGTGGTGCTTCTGCCAATTGATAGAATACATTACTCATCGTGCCCTCGACCCACTGCCCGCTCATATCGCGTAGTAGTCCTTCACTAAGTGTTGAAGCAAGCTTTGATGCCAATGGCTCAGCTTTTATACGTTGTAGCTCACCACTAGCGAGGACATTGTCTAAACGATTAAGGCTTTTGAGACCTGCCAGCGGTGGCGGTAAGCAAGCAATCTGAGAGGACAAGCATATTGCCGAAGCATTAGGTTGGATAGGTACCAATTTTACATCAGGCAAAGACAGTTGCAGCGCAGTAGAAACTCTCATTGCAGTAGCCTTTAGCCATATCTCACAGTTGCTACCATTTGTATTAGGTGTATAACCATAACCGCGTACATTCTGCGCAGCACGAGTGACTACTAGCTTTAGCATGCCCTGCTCTAACTGCTGGGCATACAGCTGCAGTACTGCTAATAGCTCTTCGCTATTTATATTGAGCTGCAAGGCTTCAGCATGAGAGACAAGCCGCCGATAATGATAATCTGACCATAGTATTAACCCATCAATGACACCCATGGTGGTAAAGAAGCCATCAGCATATGCCAGTCCGCGATTATCTAGAGACATGGTTACCGTTTGGCTGGTCGACCTATCCTCTTCGGTCACACTGCTGTCTTTGGTCAAACTACTATCATCGGTCATACTGCTGACTTGTGGGTACAGACACACCCAACCGTTTGGCACTGACGTCGTATCGGTCATGATTTAGCTATTTTCTGTTTGAGCAGCGGCTTTATTTATAACTAGCATGCAACTGTAGAACTCACATTTTGCTAGCTCTATCTTTTGTCCACCGACGATTCTGTTTTTGATGATTTGACTATTGAGCATATCAGCAACCATTTTTCCGCCATCATCACCCATCAATTGACGTGATAGCTGATAGGCTTTTTTGGCGTGGTTTTGGCTCAGCTCTTTTTCTTTGTCTGTGTCAGTAGGATTGGCATAGTACCAGCCAAGCTCTAGATATTTTTCAGAGTCGATGATATCTAGATAAGGCGCGTCCGTTTTCATAAAGCGATATTTTGCCGCTGGATTACTGGCATAGTCTAGGCTGTTTTCGTCCGTGCTCATCACTTCGCCAAACACCGATTTTATACTATCTAACTCATCTACAGCGAGCGACTCTACCTTATCCGTACCCCATGCTGCGACATCGTATCTCACTGGCGTGCCTTGCTGAGCAGTGGCACCATCTAGGTCAGGATTGTTTGCGCTGTCCTGTACTGGCTCATTCGTTGTTGCCTGCTCACTGGCCTCAGCATCTGGGTTTGGAGCATCTTCTTTGGTGCTGTCACAGCCACTGAGCGCCACACCAACTGCCATTATCGTACCGACTAGAAGGGATTGTAGGTTAGGATTCCACATGGATAATTTACTCACACTTTTAGATTAATCTCGAAATAGTATTAACGAGCTGGCAGGAACGCCGCTGATAACGAATAACTTTCAATATAGAGCATATTTCATAGTTTACCCAACTGCTCAGCACTTGACTACCTTTTACGTTACGCGGAGTACTCCCCAAGAGTACAGATTTGTTAAATATATAACGTATCAAAACTGTCTGCTCTTTAGTAGAAGATAGAAAGCTGCTTGCACGTGTTTAACGTATGTCTGCCTCAATGTCAGAATTTATTTTCAAAAGCGATAAGGCAGCCTCTGACTAACGCTGTCACTTTCTAATCATTGATTGGTGATGGCCTCTTGGTTTGTCAATCATAGCGTTATCCCTTATGATGATTGAGCGCCACTTATTGCTTCTTCGATAGTATTTTTATTTTCTAGCCAGCGGACTATTTATGACCCAACATTTTATCGTTATTGGCAATCCAATCGCCCATAGTAAATCTCCTGAGATTCATGAGCAGTTTGCTGTACAAGCAGGGATTGATATTAGCTATCAGCGTCAATACTGCCCTGATGATGCCGCCAGTTTTACGGCTGTCGTTGAGGCGTTTTTTTGCGGTGGCGGTGCGGGCGCTAACGTGACGGTTCCTTTTAAACAAGTTGCTTATGACTGCTGCGCGGCGCGTGGTGGTTTATCAGAACATGCCAAGACGGCAGGCGCGGTCAATACGTTACTGTTGAACAAAGCACTATTAGAAAGCGGCGCACCAATCACAGAGGCACTCTACGGTGATAATACGGATGGGCAAGGACTTATCAATCACATTATGAGTATGGACTGGCCGCTGACCGATGCTCGTGTGGCGCTAATAGGTGCAGGCGGTGCAGCGCGTGGCGTAATATTGCCATTATTTGAAGCCGGTATTAACTCTCTCACGATTGCCAATCGCACCGTGTCTAAGGCAGCTGATTTGGTAAATGAGCTCAGTGCGGCCAGCTCAGTGATTGATGACCAAAATATCGAGGTTTGTGCGACCAATGAACTCAGTGGCGCTTTTGACATTATCATTAATGCCACTTCTATTGGCTTGTCAGGTGATACGTTGCCGTTGGATGATGCTCTAAACTGTCAATACGCTTATGACATGATGTATGGTCGTCCGCTGCCATTCTTGCAGCATTTTGCCGCCCGTGGCGCACAGACCTCTGAAGGCTACGGTATGCTTATCGGTCAGGCTGCTTTAAGTTTTGAGCGTTGGACTGGGCATACTATCGATGTCGCACAAGCAACAACAGCGTTAAATAAAAACAGTTAATCAAAGAGTAATCTTTGCAAAGCTATACGCTATTAACTAAAACGCAGTAATAGCCAATTTTCAAAACGGCGCAGCGGTACACGCAATCGCGTAGAGTGTATCGCTAGACCACCGCTCAATCCAATCACGCAGCCGAGCGCCGTATCAATCATACGCGCTTGGATAACGTCCCCAGCGACGGGAGGCACTGACATCGTACTACCATACTCGGCGATAAATATCGTCAGCGGCGTGATAAATATCACCGCCAGTCCATAATGCCGATCGACAAACGATTCAATCAAAAACATCATACATAGTATTGCTATAGCGATGTCCCATCCTGATAGTCCCCAAGACAGCATCCAGCCCGCCACGCCCATGCCGGCCAACGTACCCAATAAACGGTGTAACTGTTTGATCCACATGGTTCGTAGCTGCATACCTTGGATGATAATAAAGCAGCTCATCGCTGCCCAGTAGGGATAAGGCAGCTCTAACAGAACAGCAACGACCAACGCCAAACTAACGAAACTTACCACGATCAGACTATCGCTAATCATATCAGGCTGATAGTCATAAACAGGTACAGAAGCAACAGGACGGGCCGCCAATAAGAACAAACTATAGAGTAGCGCTAGCAACATCGAGGAGCCACTACCCAATATCACAAGCCCTATCGCTGAGAGCACTTGATCAATCGGCACGGGGATAAATAGCGCAATCGCACCCGCCATCAATACAAACAATCCCGCTGGTGGTGGTTGCCGATAATAACGACCTAACATCACCACGCTAATCCCAATCAGCATAAACACAGGCAGCCGCAACACTGGCATCAGCTGCGCGATCAGCCCCAGTGCAAAGCTGAGTATCATCGCAAACCCCCAAGCCATGACCGTCACTAGCCGATGTGGTAGCCCGCCTGTAAATGGTAGGTTTAGAATAATCATCGAGCCTAGCGATGCTTTGATACCTGAAGACAAGTCACCAAAATAAGCCCCTACAAACACCGGAAAGCTAATCGCAATCGCCGCGATGATTGGCATATGCCATGGTCGGTGACTACGATTGACTGTGAGTAAGTGATTCAGCTCACCATCGATTAACCCCTTAATACGAGTTAATAGTGCGCTCAACCAAGAGGCTCGCTGTTGCTTTTTTGAGGTGCTCATAAATGGCTTTCCTATTTGATAAGTCCATTTGTCTCTGAATTTAGATGAGTCTACATAGCCCTTTATAGAATAATTTCAAGCGAAGATACAATTTACCTATACAAACTAAAATGAATTAATAACATAATTAATCATGAATAATAGTTATTAGTTGTATATTTGTCGCTGTTTAAGATTTATAATCATATCAACGCTATAACAGCTGTCCGTCGCTAAAGACGTTCTAATAACTAATACACTGGAAAGCTGTCCACTAATAATTCACTTGATGACTAATATAACGTCTAGCTCATCTAACATAAGTAAATATCGCTTACATAAGTTGTGACTCAAATATTGCGCCATAAGTCTATGATAGCGAACTAACCAAAGAGAGCGATTATGTTAACTTACAAAGCCCCCTTACGTGATATCAAATTTTTGATTAATGATGTATTTGACTATCAGACGCATTATAAAAGCTTAGACAACGGCGAAAACGCTGATCCTGAAACTGTAGACATGATTCTACAAGGTATGGCTGATTTTGCTGAAAACGTCATTGCCCCGCTCTATCAATCAGGTGGTGAAGAAGGCTGTCATTTTGAAGATGGCGTCGTGACCACGCCAAAAGGCTTCAAAGAGGCTTATGACCAGTTTGTAGAAGGCGGCTGGCAAGGTATCTCATATCCTGAAGAATTCGGTGGCATGAATCTGCCAACGTCAATCAACCTTATTAAATCTGAGATGATCGGTACTGCTAACTGGTCATGGTCGATGTATCCTGGTCTATCAACAGGTTGTATCAACACGCTGCTTCAGTACGGTACTGACGAGCAAAAAGCACTGTATTTACCTAAACTGATCGAAGGCTCATGGGCAGGTACCATGTGTCTGACTGAGCCACAGTGTGGTACGGATTTGGGTCAAGTTAAATCAAAAGCCATTCCACAAGATGACGGTACCTACAAAATCAGCGGTACCAAAATCTTTATCTCAAGCGGTGAGCATGACTTAACAGACAACATCGTCCATATCGTCCTAGCACGCCTACCAAATGCACCAGAAGGCACGCGCGGTATTTCACTATTTATCGTACCAAAATTCACCCCGAATGCTGAAGGTGAAGCTGGCGAGCGCAATGCCGTAGTTTGTGGTTCAATTGAGCACAAAATGGGCATCAGCGCATCTTCGACATGTGTATTGAACTTTGATGGCGCAGTCGGCTATCTAATCGGCGAACCGCATAAAGGCCTAAAAGCCATGTTCACATTCATGAACACGGCTCGTATCGGTACTGGTATCCAAGGTCTGGCGCATACTGAATTGTCTTTCCAAAACGCCTTGCCATATGCTAAAGAACGCCGTTCTATGCGTACACTATCTGGTACTAAAGATCCTGAAAAAGTAGCTGATGCTATTATCCATCATGCCGACGTACGCCGTATGCTACTGACGCAAAAAGCCTTTGCTGAAGGTGGTCGCTCAATGATTTATCATTCGGCACGCTACGCTGATAAAATGGCACAGGGTATCGTCAATGGCGATGATGAAGAATTCGAAAAATGGGATGATAAATTAGGCTTCTACACGCCAATCCTAAAAGGCTTTTTGACTGAGCTAGGTATCGAAGCTGCTAAACATGGTCAGCAAGTATATGGCGGTCACGGTTACATCAAAGAATGGGGTATGGAACAAATTGCTCGTGATGCCCGTATCGCAACGATGTACGAAGGAACCACTGGCGTACAGGCACTTGATCTACTAGGCCGTAAGGTTATCTTGCAGTCTAAAGGTAAGATTATCCGTGACTACACGTCAAGTATCATGAAATGGTGTGGCGAGTACGCACTCGATAAAGAAATGCGTAAATTCGTTTGGGCACTGACCAAGCTATGTGCTGAGTGGAATACCTTGACGGTACGCTTAATGCTGATGGCACGTAAAGATCGTGAAATCATCTCAGCAGCGTCAGATGACTTCCTAATGTACTCAGGCTACGTGATGATGGGTTATCATTGGGCGCGTATGGCAGCAGTAGCTTACGAAAAGCTAGAAAATGGCGGTACAGAAGCACCAGAGTTCTACAAAGCAAAAATTCAGACTGCTGAATTCTACTTTGATAAGTTGTTACCACGCACGTCTGGTCACGCAGAAGCGATGGTTGCACCAAGCGAAAGCATGACAGCAATGGACATCGATCACTTTGCATTCTTAGACTAAAATTAACTAATACAGCATCGATAACCAATAAAAAAGCGCCTATCATTTAGGCGCTTTTTTATGCTTAACTAAAAAACATACTTATACATAATAAAAAGCAACGAGCTATTTAAGGCGAGTACTGTTAGTCACCAAGCATTTTTTTATGATAGACCGCACTTATCTCTTCAACTTCTACACATATCTGCAATGCCGCACGTCCTGACTGCTCTGCGCCTATTTTTTCCTCGATAGTAGCAACCAACATCTCAGCCAACTGGTCACGAGTGGCCATATCACGTCCGCTCATCAGCTTTAGGTGGACGTAAATAAATCCATTGGCCTGTTCATCATCTTCAACACCTACTAGAAATGAGTTAATAGGTACAATACGGGCTTTGATATCAGTAGGCAGCTTAAACTGACCACTATCCCACAATGCTTTGTTTAACGATTTGAGCAGTGATTCTTCGTGAGCGATACTGACGTTGGGTGTTACTTGAATGGTTAAATGTGGCATGAGCATGTCCTTAAATGTAGATAAAAATAATAGATAAGCTGGCGTATAAGTCTACGCCTTATCGCTATGGTCAATCTACAACAATCTTGCGCCAAAATATCTTCAATACAAGCAAAACCAGTATAGATTACTCATAAATATGCTTAGCGAAATTGTCGGTATGGCGAATTTATAATAGGCAGATGATAGCCACCGTATAACATTTTACTTATCAGTAATATCACTAAAGCAAGCATCAAGCGTTGCAGCCAACTGTGCAGGCGGCAATTCAATCTCTAGACCGCGGCGACCACCACTCACATAGATAGTGGCATGATCTTGAGCTGTACTATCTATCACGGTTTTTAGTCGCTTCTTTTGACCCAGTGGACTGACACCACCCAACACATAGCCTGTGCTACGCTCTACTTGTTTGGGGTCAGCCATCTGTACTTTTTTGCAAGATAGCAATTTGTTAGAAGATAGCGCCTTAGCCATTTTTTTAAAATTAAGTGTTTTATCGACTGGCAATATCGCCACAGCGAGTACACCAGTATCGGTGGTCACTACTAAAGTTTTGAATACCTGTGTCACCGCTACACCGAGTTTTTCTGCGGCTTCTAAACCAAACGAAGCAGCATTGCTGTCGTGAGTATATTCGTGTAATTGGTAATCAAGGTTACGTTTTTTGGCAAGATTGATAGCTGGAGTCATAAGTTTTAGGCTTAGTAAAATGAAATAGAGAAGTAGACGCTATATTTATGAGTCATCGGTGATAAAAATATATTATTACCCTAAACATGTTAACTTTCAAATGTTTGAGTATTTTGTATAATGCGTCACTCACTACAGCGTAACCAAACCGTATTAATATTGGTAGTATATACAGACACTATATATCGCTTTGGTGGCTTTTATGGCATCATAAGCGCAACATATTTGATTATTTTTGATACTGATTATGATACCGAAGTTCTTAAAAAAACGGATTTTTAAAGCGCCAGTCGCGACTGATGGCACTGCTAAAACTGATGGCAATGCAATCGCTACTAAGCCTTATTCTAATGCACCGATCAATCAGCTGTATCGTAAGCTGTCAGGTCAGATGCTCGATATCGCCGTAAAGCCTAAGTTATTAGGCGAGCTACCTGAGTTCGACAATGATGATCAGACGCTAAGATTTTATGTATTACAGGACTATTCTCGTTCCAACAGTATTCTGATCGACTTGCAGACGCAAGAGCACAATCTACCGCCAGCACTGGTTGGAGTAAATGATGCCGCCCATAATATTAAAGAAAATGCGGCCATCATATTTTTGAATCACCCAAGTGCTAAAGACAGCCAGCTGTCTCCTCGCCTTTCCCGCTTGGTATCTGCTGTGTTGCAATATCCGGAGTTAAAGGTACGTCTAGTGCCCGTATCGATTCTGTGGGGACGCGCACCTGAAAAAGAAGATTCGCTATTTAAGCTACTAACTGCCGACAACTGGCAAGACCCTAGCATTACCAAGCAACTATTTAATATCGGGGTGATGGGCCGCGACACTTTTGTACAGTTTCACCCACCGCAAGACTTACGTACTATTATCAATGATAATCTCAAAGGCGACGTGGAAGGACCTGCTACCTTTGACTCAGTCGCTACAGATGCTCTTAAAGCAGATTTAACCGCGACGGATTCAGTCGATACAGATTCAACTGCCGCTACTACTACTGATGCCGCAGCTGACGCTGAGCAAACACCAAGCTATGCGCTAGTCGCATCAGCCGATAGTAATCGTGAACTGGTTCGTATGTTGCAGCAGCAACTGTCAATTTATTTAGATAAGCAGCGCGCCAGTATGCTCGGCCCAGATCTATCAGATAGACGTAACTTGGTAGACAAACTGGTGTACTCGCCAGCGATCAAACATGCAATCGAGATGGAAGCGGCAGAAAAAGGGACCAGCGTTCGAGAAGCTCGTAGTCAGGCTAGAGGCTATGCTAATGAGATGGTCAATGACTACTCTCATTCTATCATCCGTGGTTTTTATAAATTTCTGACATGGTTATGGACGCAGTTATATGACGGCGTAGAAGTTCATCATTTCGAGCGAGTACGTGACCTTGCGACCGATTATGAGCTGATTTATGTGCCTTGTCATCGCAGTCATGTCGACTATCTATTACTGTCTTATGTCATCTACAAACGCGGCCTGAGTATCCCTTATGTCGCAGCAGGTGACAACTTAGATGTGCCTGTATTAGGCCCACTATTACGCGGTGCCGTTGCTTTTTATATTCGTCGTAGCTTCCGTGGTAACGCGCTATATACTGCAGTACTGCGCGAATATATGCATACCCTGATCACACGCAACACCCCGATTGAATACTTTATCGAAGGTGGTCGCTCACGTTCAGGTCGCTTGCTACCGCCAAAAATGGGTATGCTAGCGATGACCGTCCATAGTCAGCTACGCCAAACCAATAAGCCTGTAGTATTTATTCCAACTTATATTGGTTACGAGCGCATTATGGAAGGCGGCACGTATGTCGGCGAGCTAAAAGGTAAGCCGAAAGAGTCAGAGTCTTTAATCGGGCTGCTTAAAGTTGGCCGTAAAATTGAACGTATCTTCGGTAATGTGCATTTGAGCTTCGGTACACCGTTGCACCTTAGTGACTTTATGACAAAATTTGATGTGCCAGCCAATAGCTTGCCACCCGATCGTACTGACTCACCGCTTGATGAAAAGACCAGCGCTATGGTTGATAACATCGGCGTAAAAGTCATGCAGCATATCAATAAAGCTGCGGTCGTAACCCCTGTCTCGCTATTGTCATTAGTTTTACTATCGGCACCGAAGGCGGCATTGGATGAAAACATTTGCCGTGAGCAAATCGCACTGTACCAAGGTCTGGCTCAGCAGCTGGTCTACTCGGATGATACAGTTATCACTGATATGACGCCGCAGCAAATCATTGATTATGGTATTAAGCTAAAACTTATTGAGCGTACGCCGCATATCTTGGGCGATATCATTCAGGTCGCAGGCAAGCAAGCAGCATTACTCAGTTATTTCCGTAATAACATCTTACATGTCTTTATTTTGCTGTCGTTCCTGTCTGCACTAGTCGCACGCAACGGACGTATCAAACGCAGCCGTCTTGATAGCATCGCTGAGCAGCTATATCCGTTCTTACAAAGTGAGCTATTCTTATATTATCCAGCACATGGCTTGGCTGATACGCTTAATAAGAAAGTTGACAACCTGCTGTCTCATGGACTCATCGTTGACTTGGGTGATGATACGCTCAGCGTTCCTGAATCTAATAGCAAGCACTATCAGCAGCTGCAAGTACTGGCAACTCCAGTTGGTCAAAGTCTTGAGCGTTACTTTATGACGCTTGCCCTACTTGCTCAGCAAGGCTCCGGTAATTTGACTGAAAATGAAGTTGTTGATTTATGTCACCTGCTTGGGCAGCGTTTGTCTGTGCTTTATGCAGATGATATTCCTGACTTCTTTGATCGCGCCCTGTTTACCAGTTTCATTAGTGCGTTGACTCGTCTTGACTATCTACAAAAAGACGATGAAACAGGCATACTGACTTTCGATCATCGTATTAATGATATCGCTCATCATGCTAAGTACGTACTAACGCCTGATATGATGCAAATCTTGCAGCAAGTCGCTAGTTTGGACGAAGAAGAAATCACTCACGCCATTACTGAGATTAGTAATAAAAAACAGCGTAAGTTTGGGCGTAAGCGTTAATTTTAACAACTACCCACACCCTTTGAAATTTTACGCTAAACAAAAAAAGACCGCTAACGATTAGCGGTCTTTTTTTAGGATTCGACTATATTAAACAGTCGTATTAGTTCGTAATTTTCTTATACTTAGCACGTTTAGGACTGGCATCATCACCCATTGTCTTTTTACGATACGCTTCAAACTCAGTATAGTTACCGTCGAACCAAACCGGGCCTTCTTCTTCGAATGCCAAGATATGAGTCGCGATACGATCAAGGAACCAGCGATCATGCGATACGACCATTACTGTACCTGGGAATACTTGAATCGCATCCTCTAGTGCACGTAAGGTCTCTATATCCAAATCGTTTGATGGTTCATCGAGGAGCAATACGTTTGCGCCTTGCTTTAGCGTTTTCGCTAACTGCAGACGGTTACGCTCACCACCTGATAATTGACCGACGTGCTTTTGCTGATCTGAGCCTTTGAAGTTAAAACGTCCGATATAGGCACGGCTTGGCGTGGTGTAGTCGCCAACAGTAATGATATCAAGGCCATCAGAGACTTCTTCCCACACGGTTTTGTTGTCATCTAGATGATCACGTACCTGACCGACATAGGCAACTTTAACACTTTCACCCAAATCGACTGAACCAGTATCTGGCGTATCGCGCTCAGTAATCATGTTAAACAGAGTGGTTTTACCCGCACCATTTGGACCGATAATACCAACGATACCACCAGCTGGTACGTTAAAGCTTAGGTTTTCATATAGCAGACGATCGCCGAATGATTTAGAGATGTCATTAATCTCAATAACCTTGTTACCCAAACGTGGACCAGGTGGAATATAAATCTCAGAAGTCTCATTACGTTTCTGGAACTCAGTTGAGTTCAACTCCTCAAAACGCTGTACACGAGATTTAGACTTGGCCTGTTGGCCTTTTTGGTTTTTGCGAATCCACTCAAGCTCTTTTTTCAGCGCTTTAGCAAATGATTCTTCTTGCTTATTTTGCTGCTCTAGACGCGTGTTCTTTTGCTCTAGCCACTCAGTATAGTTGCCTTCATACGGATAGCCATGGCCACGGTCAAGCTCCAAGATCCACTGAGCAACATTATCCAAGAAATAGCGATCATGGGTAATGGCAACGATCGTACCGCTGTAGTTCTGCAAGAACTGCTCTAGCCATGCAACAGACTCGGCGTCCAAATGGTTGGTCGGTTCGTCAAGCAATAGCATGTCAGGGCGAGACAATAGTAGACGACATAGTGCCACACGGCGTTTTTCACCACCTGATAGTTTGCTAACGTCCGCATCCCATGGTGGCAGACGTAGCGCATCGGCTGCTTTTTCTAGCTGGTTATTTAAGTTGTGCGCATCCCAAGACTGGATGATGTCTTCCATCTTGCCTTGCTCTTCAGCAAGCTTATCAAAATCAGCATCAGGCTCAGCGTATTCAGCATAGATCGCATCTAGACGTGCTAGCGCATCTAATGCTTCGCGCATACCGTCTTCGACATTACCACGAACGTCTTTGCTGTCATCTAGCTGTGGTTCCTGTGGCAGATAGCCAACTTTGGTACCTGCTTGCGCGCGTGCTTCACCACTAAACTCAGTATCGACACCTGCCATGATACGGAGCAAGGTTGATTTACCTGAACCGTTGATACCCAAGACACCAATTTTGGCACCAGGGAAAAACGATAGGTTGATATTTTTTAGGATTTCACGCTTAGGGGGAACAAGTTTTGACACGTTGTTCATCGTGTAAATATATTGAGCCATTAACACTCCGATAGACTGCATAGAAGAGAACAGCAAATGCAACTCAGCGATGATGCCAAGCGTGCCGTACCTCAAAATCAGGGTTACAAATTATAGGTCATTATCGCATTGTGGCGCATACCCTGCAAGCTGACAGGTTGTTTTACCAGTTGTTTTGATAAGGTTTTGACAGCAGGCTATGCCTTTTGGCTATAAAACTCGCTTTAAAAAATAACTCAAGGAGTCTTATCTTAATGAACTAACTTAACATTTTGATTCATTAGCGTTTTATAAAGACCACAAAAAATAGCATCAAAACTTTCGCAAATTTAATCAATAGCCGTTAGCATATTAGTGTGGCTTAACAAGGTCTATCGGCTCGATTTCATTTTCGATTATTAGAATGAATTATGAACTGACTTTGTATGCGTTACATCATTCACTTTCATAGCCATCATACAGGTACTGATAATATGGCCAACGGCTATCGCCCTGAAATTATTCAACGTGCGTTTGTCGATTTTATCGGATCGCGCTTACATCCGTTTTGGTCATTGACGACTCCTAAGTTACGCCTGATCGCACGCTATACATTAAGTGATAATTTGATAGCACTTCGTTTTGAGACCAATAGAGCCTTTAAACAGCAGACTTCTGAGATGATGGGTGGTTGGCAAGGCGGCCAATATCTCGATTTGCGCGTTTGTATCGATGGAGTTTATCACCAGCGTAGCTACTCGATAGTAGGTTTGGCGCATCAACCCCTCTGGTGGCTCGACGATAATACCGAGAGCCATAAGGCAGACCAACGCCATACGGTAACTATCGCGATTAAACCGCAAGGATTGGTATCTGACTATTTAACCAAGCAAATGCCACTGGCTAGCGTCGTTGATACAAGCTTGCCACTGGGTCATTTTACTTTAGAACAGACCTCGATACTAAGGCAGGAAACATCAGAGAATGACAAACCTATTCCTTTACTATTCATCGCTGGTGGTAGCGGTATCACACCTATGCTCGGACTTATCACTCAAGCCCTGAATAATGGGCACCATGTGACGCTATTGCATTACAGTCGAACTATTTCATCCAAGCTACAACATCAATGGCAACAGCTGAGCGATATATACCCAGACTTTATTTATCATCTAATCCATACTGAAGAGCCGACTACCTATTTGGCTGGCGTACGATACTTAAGTGTAGAGAGTCTGCTGTCGCTAAACTTACCTCTAGCAGATACGCAGATATTTGCTTACGGTTCACCAGCGTTATTAGCTGGCTTATATAAAACCGCCGCAGAGATAACTTTCTCTACAGACAAACAGCTGCGCGATAACATCATAGTAGAGAACTTTGGTAATGCCCTAGCGGATGTTGATAATGGCAGCAATCAAACATTTGATAGAACAGTACCTGTAGAAGAACACACTGTCTATTTGCGGTCACGGCAACGACAGTTTAGCAGTGACACGACCATACTGACTGCTGCTGAGAATGCAGATGTACGGCTAGCACATGGTTGTCGGCAAGGCATTTGCCACTTGTGCCGCTGTAATAAAGTCAGTGGCGTGGTCAAAAACGTCCAGACAGGGAAAGTGAGCGGTGATGGTTACGAGTCTATTCAGACTTGCATTAGTATTGCCATGACTGATGTGGTTCTCGATGTTTAATGACTGGCTCAATAGAACGACCGGCTCAATAGAAAGCATATGCCAAACAACCTATGAGAAATGAAAGACAAACGTTACTTTATAGGCTAAAACTCAGATGACTTATCAAACCGGATGCAGTGCTGTTTATTCATGCCGTTTCGGTTAAGGACTTATTTATGCGCTTACTACCACCCGTTACTACGCCACAATCTGCTGTGCCTATCTTGACGCCCCTATCCGATGCAAAGCTAGCAAAAAACGCGCCTTTGCCTTTGACGCCGCTAACGCCTTATACGCAGCTTAATGATGAAGCAATCAATAATAGCGGTCAGCCAGACACATCAACACGGACGCGCTACCCAACAGTAACTGACGCCCCTTTATCAAAGCCTCAAAGTGATGCCTTGGCAGTAGAATTAAATGCGCTATATAAAGGTGTAATGGACTCGCTAGGCAGTAAGGATGCACGCTACATACAGCGGATATATGCCACCGTGGTATATAGTGAAATTATCGCCCGTGGTTTACTCGCAGCGGCTGGGCGTATGCCATCGAAACGCAGTCTAGTCGCTACTTGGCTACTAGGTACGTCTTTACTTAGCTTTAGCAAAATATTGAACAACATGGAGCTGGGTCATAACGTCATGCATGGTCAATATGACTGGATGCAACACCCGCACCTTAATAGTCAAAAGTTTGACTGGGATATTGTCTGCCCTGCTCCATTATGGCAACACTCTCATAATTATCTACATCATACTTTTACCAATATTGTTGGCCGTGATCATGACGTAGGCTATCACTTGATTCGAGTGACTGATGAGCAGCCTTGGACGCCAGAAGATCGCTACAATATGTTTAGTACCGCGGTGCTGGCATTTGGCTTTGAATGGGCGGTAGCCTTTCATGACATCCAAATCAGTGCAGATGAATACGCTGACTCCCCTGATCTGCACAAAATCATGCAGCAAAAGTCTCGCGCGTTATTTGCCAAAATTGGACGACAAATAGGCAAAGACTATATCGCACTGCCGTCTGTGGTAGCGATGGCGCTAGGTCGTCGTAGCGCCTTTAGTACGCTGAGCGGCAACATGACTGCCAACACTGTCCGAAATCTATGGACGTGGGCAGTCATTTTTTGCGGGCATTTCACTGAGCAAGCGCATATCTATATCCATCTCGATGCCAATGAAAGTAAAGGCGACTGGTATGTACGCCAAATCCTTGGCTCTAGCAATATCAAAGGCAGCAAATGGTTCCATCTTTTGACAGGTAACTTGTCTCATCAAATTGAGCATCATATATTTCCTGATATGCCAGCTGGACACTATGCAAAGATTGCACCGCAGGTACAAGCCATATCCCGTAAGTATGGTTTAAGCTATAACACTGGTCGCTTTGGCACACAACTCAAGCAAGTATTGGGACGTATTTATCACTTTAGCAAACCTAGTGAAAAAGAATGGCAAGCCTATATGCAGTCAACGAAAAATGCAGATAGTACTACTCATAAAGATGATAGGTCAGCGGCCAATTTAGAAGACAAATTAGCGATAGAGAATACTGGCGGTCTCGCTCGTTTTTTACCTCCAGTCGTTCGTAAAGCCATATCCTATGCATGGTGACATATTCAGATTTGCAACTAGATACGGCCATGATAAGGTAGGACGGAAGATATAGATGACGTTAACAGTCGTCCTATCAACCATTACGGTAAGAGTCTAGATAATTGAGCGTCAAAACTACATACTAAACTGGCACTATTAAATGAATAAATATTTAGTTCATAATAAAAATTTGATAATAAGAAATGGAGTATATTAATGAGTAACCAAAACTCTAAACCAAATCTAGACATTGTTCATAATCAAGCAGCAAAACGTTTTGAGACCTCTATCGATGGTCAGACAGGTTATATTAGCTATCAGGAAAGTGCTGACAAGTTGGTCTACGATCATACTATCGTACCGCAGCAGTTGGGTGGACGCGGTGTTGGTTCAGCACTCGTTAAGCACGCATTGAATTATGCGCGTGAGCAAGACAAGAAAGTGATACCACAATGCTCATTTGTCGCGTCATACATTAGCAAACATCCTGAGTATCAAGATTTAATTTAATTGGCTAAGTAACTAGATTCAATTAATTTATTAACTAGACTTAATTAAGTGATATCGGGTGAAGCAGAAAAATATGTAGATATTTATTTCGCATAGGAGACATACCCCAGCACCACTTTTAATAAACCAATTCGACATAACAATAAAGGTTATTAATATGAGTAGTTTATCTGACAAACAAATCAATCTACAGCTAGAAGAGCTTGCTGGTTGGCAGCGTGACGGCAATAGCATCGTCAAGACATATCATTTCAGCGATTTTATCGAGGCTATGAGCTTTATGAATCAAGCGGCATTTCATGCTGAAGCGCTTGAGCACCATCCAGAATGGCGTAATACCTACAATATCGTGGAGGTTCGTTTAACCAACCACGATACAGGCGGTATATCTAGTCTGGATATTCGTTTAGCCAAGCGCATGGAGCATATTATTCAGCCCAAACGGTTATAGTAGCAAGTTTACAATGTATGCCTTGATGCCGATTATCCGAGTTCTCTATTGATTGCCCTAGTTAAAGCAGACAAAAAAAGACCCTCAATTGAGGGTCTTTTTTATAGTAGGTATTTCTAACGATAAGCCTTGTCTACATCTTACGACTGACAAAAGCAACGATAAACAAAATCACAGCGACTGCTAAGAAAATGTATGCCAAATTAGCAGACAGTCCTGCGACACCGCCAAAACCTAGGAAACTCGCTAGTAATGCGATTACTGCAAAAATAATAGCCCAACGAAACATAATCTTCTCCTCAAATAATGGTAAAAAACAGATATTAGAATTTATATAGCATCTATTTAACTTGTTTTTATCTAATGCTAAGTATTACTGTTTACGCTTATAGACTAGCAATGTTCGTCTCTAGAAAACGTTCATTTTAGTAATAATATCGGTAGGTTATGTAAAGTTTGTAGTAACTGTTAATGTCTCATACCTCTTTTTCTTTAATAGATGATATTTTCAAAATAGAATTATATTTCTGAATGCAGCGTTATTTAACTGACAGTTCTTAAACTAAGCAGTTTTTAATTGAATGTGCTTTTATTAGATGCTCTTTTACTGAACTCTATTCCTCTAACTGCAGGCAGAACTATTTTAAATTTCTCACGTTATATGTGATGTTGTATGGAAGGTTGGCTGCAAACTATAAACTGTAGCGACCTCACAAACCCCTAACCTAATCAAACGACTTGGTTTATAGTTTACTATCCACCTATTCTCAAATCTATTAAGGACAATACATATGGATACCAATACGGATACTGAAAACCCTACACAAAAAACCAGCGGCGACATACGCCCTTATGCAGTTGTTCTATACGGTGCGACAAGCTTCGTCGGTCAGATCACTGCCCACTATTTAACCAATTTTTTATCAAATAATAAGAACGAAGATGGCTCAAACGTATCATGGGCAATCGCAGGTCGCGATGAAAACAAGCTCAATAAGTTGCAGGCAAAACTTGAGAGTAAGGTAGACATTATTATTGCTAACAGTAACGATGCTGCTAGCCTTGATAAGATGACCAAACAGACTCAAGTCATCATCTCTACTGTAGGCCCATATCTGAAATATGGTGAGCCACTGATTAAATCTTGTGCTGAAAACGGTACAGATTATGTCGATCTTACTGGTGAGGCCATTTTTATCAAAGATATGATGGACAAGTACCAAGACACTGCCAAGCAAAGTGGTGCCCGTATTGTTAACTCTTGTGGTTTTGACTCTATCCCGTCAGATTTGGGTGCGTACTTTACCCAAGCTAAAGCAGAAGAGAAGTTCGGCGAGACCTGTAATGTCATCCATATGCGTGTCAAAGCAGCGAAAGGTGGTATCTCAGGCGGTACTATCGCATCGATGGCATCAATATTTGAAGAAGCTGGTGAGGACAAAGCACGTCGCAAACAAGTAGCCAATCCATACCTGTTAAACGATGATAGTGATGCACCAAACGTACGTCAGGATAATGTTAGCAAACCAGTATATGACAGTAATCATAAGCGCTGGTTAGCACCTTTCGTCATGGCCACCATCAATACGCGTATCGTCCATCGTACTAACCAATTACTCAGCTATGAGTACGGTCGCAATTTCAAATATGACGAAGCAATGTGGATGAAAGATGGCGTCAAAGGAAAACTGTCTAGCTATGCCATGAGCGCAGGTTTATTGGGCTTTGCCACTGCGATGATGATTAAACCAAGTCGCGAGTTACTATCCAAGCACGTCTTACCAAAAGCTGGCTCAGGCCCTTCTAAAGACGAGCAAGAGAACGGCTACTTTGATATTCGTCATTTTGGACAAACGGCCAAAAATGACACTATTACCGTTAAAGTAACAGGTGATCGAGATCCTGGTTACGGCAGTACTTCTCGCATGATTTCGCAGGCGGCATTATGTCTGGCACAAGATATCAGCAAAGAGGACGTTGGCGGTGGGTTCTGGACACCAGCATCTGCGATGGGAGATAAGCTAATAACTCGCTTAGAAGCGCATTCTGGTCTTAGCTTTGAAGTGATTGATAGTTAATCTATTGAATGATAACAAAGGCTCAATGTTTTTATGACCGTATCTTGGTTTCGAGATACGGTTTTTTATTACCTACTTTAAAATTTCAGCTAGGATTAAATTGAGAACAACGTATTTTTTTGGTGAACAATGTTTCTGTTTCCCAATTATTTAATACTTTATGATACTATAGTTAAGTCTTTATAAAATCGATACAGCCCATATCATGAAACAGTTTAGGTAGATTATTCTCCATCCATCCTTGGCGTAGAAACTTAGCCTGTGCCCATTTTTTCTCGATAGGGTTCAGATCAGGGCTGTACGGCGGCAGCCATAAAATACGATGGCCATGCCTGTTGAGTAGTTTTTGAATGCGTCTACTTTTATGAAACCGAGCGTTATCCATGACAATCACGCATTTAGTTTTAAGACTTGGGATTAGCGTGTATTTGCACCAGTGGTAGAATATGCTGCTGTTAATATTGTGTTCAAAGTAATCAAGCGCAAATAGCATTTTTTCATAGAGAGCACCGATGACATTGGTACGTTTTTTAGCTTACCAATTGTAGCTATCAATACAAGGTTTACCTATCGGTGCATAGCCATAAGGACGAATAGTTTCAGCCTCAAAGCCACTCTCATCCATATAGACAACGGGATAGCCTTGCTGCTTAAAATGATCAAGCTTATTCTTATATACCGCTCTTTTTATTGGACACGCTTTTGGATGTTCCAAGGTCTTTTTGACTGATACCAAGACGCTTTAAAGCATTAAAGATGCCCGTTTTACTACAGTTCAAGCGACGAGCTCTTTCATAGTTATAATCATCTGGGTATCTTTTTACGTCTTCAATCAATGCGTCATCAGGTATTTTAGTCGGTGCTTTATTTCTGGTTGTTTTAGGCGCTAATTTCTTCTGCCAGCTGTGAATGGTGCTGGTGCTAAGTCCATAAAATAGCGCAGCTTCTCGTATGGTCATACCATCAGTGATGCTAGAAAGTACCTGTTTGCGATAGTCTATTGAATAAGTCATCGTTTATCTCATTAAATGCAATTGTTAATAGGGTTGTATCGGTTTTATTTGGATTAGACTATAACTACTAATCTAATATAGTCAATCCAGAATAAAATTGGTACAACCCATATCATGAAACAGCTTAGGTAAATTATTCTCCATCCACCCTTGTCGTAGAAACTTAGCCTGTGCCCATTTTTTTTCAATAGGGTTTAAATCAGGGCTGTAAGGCGGTAGAAATAACAAGCGATGACCATGCCTGTTGAGTAATCTCTGAACGCGTTTATGAAAGCTGGCGTTATCCATGACGATTACGCATTTTATTTTAAGACTTGGTATTAGCGTGTTTTTGCACCAGTTGTAGAATATGTCGCCATTGATATTCTTTTCGAAGTAATCAAGTGCAAATAACGCTTTTTCATATAAGGCACCAATAACATTGGTGCGTTTTTTACCTTGCCAGTTATAGCTATCGATGCAAGGGGTACCAAT
>NZ_CAJGZN010000006.1 GCF_904846235.1 Psychrobacter immobilis | reverse complement strand
TCCAAAAAGTGGTCGATGCCTATTCGTAACTGGACGTCTGCTCTGAATCGCTTTATGATTATGTTTGATGATCGTATTAGTAAGCATTTAATCTAAATGGCAGTTACACAGAATCTGGGATGGTCTCGTAAGTAAAGTAGCTTGTTGAATTATACCAGCTTCATATCTTATTCTAGCTAAAGATGATATTACAGAATCGCCACCATTCATGCCGCCGAATTTAATCTTACCTGCCCCAGTTTTATTAGCTGAAGACTTTTTGTTCAAATTATCTATCATAATAAATTCTCTTAAATTATTGTTATGTGGTAGTTTTACACGCTATTTATAAACACTTATATTTATATACTACACATAAATAATCATGAGATACAAATCTGTCTAAAGGCTGTGTTACAAAAGCTTTTATAGCTAACAAAATAATTCATGAATTAAAAGTGTTTCTATTAATAATATATATTTGACTAATGTTAATAATACAGCTGGCTTTACCTATATTCACATTACATCAGCTTGAAGTATCCTTAAAACCTTATCCTCTCCCAGCTGGTCAATCAACGCTTGCAGATGGGTAGTAGAATCAGACTTGTTTTGGGCATCTGCTCTAAATTCTGCCGTATCTCTACCTTCACGCAAAGCATCTAAATAGTCCGCCCACTTCTGCATCATATTACTACGATCATCAATGTATTCAAATCGACCATAGGCGGTTCCATTAGGATCTTTCGTCGTATGACCCAATGCCATCTCTACAAGCACAAGTGGATACTTTAACTGCTCTTGTAGGATGGTCTTCGCTGTCGCTCTAAAGCCATGAGCACAATGTATATCTTTATAGCCTAAATCCTTTAACCGCTTATTCGCTGTCGCATCAGAGATGATCTGATGCTTTTTTGCCGTCTGGCTAAAAAATACGTATTCAGTATGACCATTAATTTTTTGTTGTTCACTCAATATAGCTACGGCTTGACGAGGTAGGGGAACGACCATGTCTTTGACCATGTTTACCTTGCCTTGCCCCTTCAATGGCTTTAATCGCCATCTGCCAGTTTCTAGGTCTAGATCAGCCCAGCTCATACGTCTTAAATCACCATTGCGAACAAACAGAAGCGCTAATAGCCTAAGGGAATTTATGGTGTTTGGGTCACCTTCTATTGTTTCGATAGCGTTAAGTAATTTAGCCAAGTCCTTTGGTTTAGTAACCGCAGGACGATGACCATAACTTGACTTAGCTAATTGGCTCTTAATGAGCGCCGCAGGATCACTCGTACAGAAACCTCGTGCCCCAGCATAGACAAACACATCACTGGCAATGCCAGCACAGCGTTCAGCCTTGTCTGTGGGCTTACCATCCTTGTTTAATGACTTAGCTTGGATGTCTAATAGCACTTCAAGCATTTTAGGTGAGGTGATATCGCTGATTGGCTCGTCACCAATATATTTGCATATAAGATCAAGACGACCTTTCTTACGAATGAGGGTGTTACTTTTCTGAGTCTGATCTAAGCTATCAAAATACTCCCAAGCAAAATGATTAAAAGAGTTTTTAGTTTTACTAATAATAATTTTCTTTATTTCTTCACGATGAAATTTTGGGTCAATACCTTTGCTTAACAGGTCTTCATATTCACGCCAAACCTCACACGCACGTGCATACGAGATACTTGGATATATACCAATGGATATAATACTTTGCTTAGAATTTGAAGGAGGGTAGTAGCGGTACATCCATGACTTAGTCTCAGTAGGACGTACCATTAAGAATAGTTTGGGATGATTTTTGACAGCAACGAAGTACTTCTTATCTTCAGGCTTATGGCTGCTGATGCTTCTGTCTGAACTGATCGCTTTTCTTTCCATATCCTAGATCTCTATGAGTAGACTCAAAACTCGGTATACTTGACAGTATACTCAAAGTGCATGGATTAGGATAGATTCATAGGACAGTATAGAACGCCAGATACAACAAAGCCCCTGATATCAGGGGCTTTAGCTGTTCTATAAGATAGTATAGGACTATGTAATGGTACCCGGAGCCGGACTTGAACCGGCACGCTATTGCTAGCGAGGGATTTTAAATCCCTTGTGTCTACCAATTTCACCACCCGGGCAAAACTTGTTTTATCTAAGATGTAAACTAGCTGATAGACCATCTAGTTACTAGATAAGTGGTCGCTATTATAATCGGTTGTGATAATAATGCAAGCCAAAATTAACGTAAAGTTAATAAATAATTGGAGGCTGGAGTCGGAATCGAACCGGCGTTAACGGAGTTGCAGTCCGCTGCATGACCACTCTGCCATCCAGCCAATCAAGGTCGCCTATATTAGCAAAAATATAGTAAATTACAAGTCCTTTTTTCATTAAAAACAGCTTATTTATTATCTTATCTATATTTAGCCCCAATTTAGAAGCGTTTATACTGTTAATAGGCTTTTTCAAACTATTAGTAAACCAGTGTTTAATGATGATGGTTTAAAATATAGTGCGCTAAACTATATCTTTATTGTTACGTTTGGCACTTTTCACATCACGATAAGTGGCCGTGCAAATTAATACGAGTACGCCAAGAGTGATGGCGGGCCAAATTAAGATATATAAGCCGTAGATAAAAACGTTGTCCATGATATCTCCTTATAATATCGCTAAGTAAGTAGCGATTAGCCAAATACTTCTGGCCAATCGGCACTTGGATAAAGCGACTTTGATTTAAGATTTAAGTGACGATGGGATTTCCGACTTTTTATCGTAATTGCCCACACGCTGCTTAATTAAGTCGAAGTCGAAGTGTTCGTCTCCCATCAGGCTGATAATCACACAGACGACGGTACTAGCGCCGTAAGCTGTTAGAGAGGCTAGCAGGACCATATATTGACGTAAGAAGCCAGTAGCGAAGATAAGCATCAGCACTAGCGTGATAACTGCGGCGACCATGCCAATCTTACGACCTAAGAATCCAAAGACCATTAGCCCAATAACAACCGCTGCACCGACACTGGCCAGTATTTCAAAGAATAGGGCGGTGACACCAGTGATTGGGAGTAATTCGAAACGGGCAACGCAAAATAAGAGTAGTCCGACGATAACTGCTGAGGTAAAGGCAGTATTGGTGACGCGATTCCAAAACACACTGGCGATAACAGGGAAGACAATAGCCCCCCATAGTGCACCAACAAATACTAGCATGACGAGAATATCAAGCTTAAAGCTCGCAAAAATTAGTCCAGCTGCTGTCGCAACAATCATCGTGCCGCGACCAATTAGCATCATTGTTTTAGGTTTGACATGACCTTTTTTGGCAATATTCTTGCCGTAGACATCCGCCATCATAATAGTTGATAGCGCTGACAAATCTGAATCAGCAGTTGAGGACAATGAACCAATCACTAAAATAAAAAATAATGCAATAAAGACTGGATGTAGATAAGTACTAACCATTTGAGGGATTAGGTTATTCATATTGCCATCGAGTGGTTCAACACCAATAGTCACAGCCATTAATCCAATCATACCAAGGCCGATGACGATACCCGCATAGCCAACCGTAGCAGTGACAAACGTTGCTTTGATTTTGGTCTTATCAATAGCAAATAGGCGCTGAGTGATGGTTTGATTACCAATAGCATATGCCAATACCGCTACAAAATAAGGCGCACCTTGTTGAAAGAATGCCTCAGAAGAAAAGAAATTCTGTTGCTCCAAAGTCAGGTTTGACAGGCCGCTAACCATAACTTCAGGGCCGCCCATAGCAAATAATACCGCTGGGATAATGACAATACCAATGGCCATTAGAGCGACCAACTGGGCGAAATCCGTAAAGACGGATGCTCGAAAGCCTGATGTTAGCGTATAACTTAGGACACCAATACCTGCAATCATTACCCCTGTTTGGAAAGATAATGGCGAAAGAACAGATACCAAGGCTCCAGCAGCAGTAAAGTTGACCATCAAGCTAATTAAACTGCCCATAATGTTGGATATGGCTAAGATTAATTGGCTTGATGAACCGTGACGGGCGTGAATAAGTTCACCTAGTGTATGACCATCTGGTGCCAGTTCACGAAAGCGCATACCAAAAGGGTAGATGAATAAAATCATCAATGCACCCCAAAAGCCATAATGTATCGGCCCTGATACGCCGTACTTATAGCCAGAGGTGGCCGCAGCGTAAAATGAGGCTGCCCAAATCCAAGTGGCGGTCATGCTGGCTGCACCCATACCAAAGCCAACACCGTGACCTGCGACCATAAATCCAGAAGTTGTCTCTTTATCTTTTTTGATTAATAAGGACAGTAAATAGGTGCCGCCATAAAATGCTAATAATAATAAAATAATCGTTAATGATGAAAATTGGAACAATGACTCAGTTTTCAAACTCAGACCTCGCAATTGTTAGTTGATGAATAAAGTTCAGCAAAAATGAAAGATACCAAACCATTAGGAATACAGCATAGCCTACACAGTCCTCATACCGAACGTATGTGGCTAATATAAATAGCGGAAATACCAACTGCAGTGGTAAGCAAATGCTAAGTGTTACGCCCAAATCTTAATGAGACAGATACTGTCAAATCAAAAAGACAGGGACTACTTTCAATAGGCGTCAGTTAATGGGTAAACCATTACGCTATTAATAGGCATACACAAAGGTAGCTACATGCTAAAGAAAACTCATGTGATGAGTGTCTATAGCGGAATTACGAATAAGCACTAAGCCATGATAAAATGACCCGAACTCGATTTAGACAGCCTTATTAGCTGTAATAAACAATAGCTGAGAAATCTCTACTCATCTATTGCGATTGATGTGTTACTAAGCGGCATTAATAAATAAAACTACATATTTGTTAAGTGCCTGTAACATATTTGCGGGATAAGAGTAACCTATTATGTCATTAACCTCAAACATTATCCGATATTTACCAAACAATGACCGAAGATGACATATAAGTATTTATTTAAAGAGATTTAATAAGATTTTTAATAAAGCATTGAAAGATAAGGTTTTATTATTAGTAGCATTGAGTGATATATCGCTATGAGCTAAGTTATAACCATGAATGAGTAGCTGAAGCTTTCATTAGAAAGAAATAGATGATGGGCGATAGATGGGTGCTCTCAATGAACAAGTAGACGTGAATTTTTATATATTATCTTGTTTGGTGTAGTAAGTGACTCGGTTATCACGTAAAAATCCAGCCAATCCAAGACCATAACGCTCAGCCACGCGCACGGCTGTACTGGTGGGTGCTGACATGCCAACTAGCCATGGGATTTGACTTCGAATAGACTTTTGAACCAGTTCAATAGAGAGACGCGAAGTCATAAGCACACAGCTAACGTCTGCTTTTTGGCGTAATTGCCAGCCGATGAGTTTATCAAGTGCATTATGGCGGCCTACATCCTCAAATAAATGTAGCTGCTGATTATGTATCGTCGCTGCGGCATGTACCGCACCTGTCAGTTGATGCGTATGTTGCGCGGCATCCACTTGTTGACGCAGTGCCAATAGGGAGTCAAGACTTGGTGCGCTCGTTTGAATGCCATTTATACCTGTCTGTCGGTTATGTTCATGGTGTAAATGGTCTTGTGAGTAAGTACTTAAATCAGGCAAAGCTTGCGTTAGTCCAGTAATACCGCACATACCGCAGCCTGTACGCCCTGCGAGCTGCCGCTTTTGTGCCTGTATACGTTGATGGCAGCGTTGGCTCAATACCAACTCCACGACATAGATATCGTAATCTTGAAATCGTTCTAAGCTTTGCTCAATTGATACTGAGTCAAGATATTCGTCACTCGAATCTTGAGCAAACTGCTGGTAGCTAGCGATATCTGCAAGGTGAGTCACTTCCCAGTCGAGTAACTCGTGACTGTATTGAATTAATCCTTCGCTAAATAAGAACCCAACAGCCAAATACTCTAACTGATGAGGACTAGCCATCAGCACAGCATAATGAATCCCATTAATAATGATAGAGACCGCAGCTTCGACTGCTAAGCTGGTGGTCTGAGATTCGATTTGAAGGTGAGAGTCATTATTAGGGTTGCTAATAACTGACGGGTAATGATGCTTTTGTGCTAAGTGACTACGAGCAAGTGGTGTCTCTGACAACCTATCATCGTTAGGTGATTTAGGTACAACTCTCTTAATGTCGGTTGAGTTATCTATCATAGTAGGGTCGATAATAGCCTCACTTTGCTCAGCGTTATATTCAATGGTTATCACGGTTTATCATGGCCTAAAAGTAGGGGCGTGCTTATGGTCATTTAGAGAGCCAATGAAAATATCATTATTGGCTCTCCGCAGTATGATTTACACAGGCGTAGCGATCGACGTATTTGCCTCTACGCGCTCTAAAATGACAGTGGTCGATTTGTACGCTGGGATATGAGAATCTGGCGCATGTGTCTCTAAATCAAAGAGGTCGTTGCACTCAGGATAGTAAGCAGCGACAGCGTTAGAGGCAATATCCATCTCGCTCAATACCAATGGGCCTAATACGCGCGGTTGCTCTAGGCTGTCTTTGGCACGCTGGCGAGTGACCATAACACGGTCACCTTTTTGCCAACCTAAACGACTTATTTCATCAGGGTGCATGAATAGCACATCACGGCGATCCGTCTGACGATAGCGGTCTTTAAACCCAAAAATCATAGTGTTGAATTGGTCATGGCTACGGACACTGGTCAACTGCCAAACTTTTTGTGCTGTATCTGCATGCTCATCGATATCGTTTGCGGCTGCCATTTGTGCTGCGACAAAAGTAATCGGATATTGCGGTACTTCAAACTGAGCTTTGCCGCTCTCGGTATTCCATACACGATGACGCGCCGCATGATACAAATGAAAGCCACGCTCAGAGGTGCGAATACGCTGATTAAAGTCTTCAAATCCGTTAATCGCTTGAGCGATATAGTCTCGAATAATATCGAAATCCTCACTCATTGCCAGCCAAGGAATAGACGAGTCGGCGCCGAGTACATGAGTCGCGATATCCGCTACGATTTGCGCTTCAGATTTTAGAGTATCACTAACAGGTTTGAGCTTACCTTGAGTAGGTACGATCTGACACATAGAGTCTTCGATAGTGGCAAATTGCTCACCCTTTGTTGTGACAATACGCTCGGTACGGCCTAAGCAAGGTAGGATCAAATTATTAGCACCGGGGTATAGCATGGTCTCATTGAGCTTAGTACCGACAAATATATTAAGCTGAGTAGTGGTTAAGGCTTGCTCAATAGCGCTGGTATCAGGGGCCGCCACTGCGTAGTTACCACCCATGCCCATAAAGACTTTCAATTTACCTGCGATAAGAGCCTTGGCACCTGTGACGACATCGTAGCCATGTTCTTGTGGCATAGGGTGCTTAAACACACGCTCTAAACTGTCTAGTAAGCTTTTGCTAGGACGCTCATGGATACCCATGGTGCGATCGCCCTGTACGTTGGAGTGCCCACGCACTGGAGATGCACCAGCGCCATCGATACCAATCATGCCCATCAACAGGAGCAAGTTGGTAATCATTGCGACATTGTCATCACCCTGTACGTGCTGAGTAATGCCCATGCCCCAAGTGCAAATCGTTGCTGGACTATCGGCCACGAGTTCAGCGAGATTAATAATATCTGTCTGAGAAATACCGCAGCCAAGTGTGATATCTGTCCATGATTGCTCTGTCAGCCACTGTTTTAGAGGTTCAAAGCCTGAAGTATGAGTGGTAATAAACTCATGATTTATTTTATCGTTTTCAATTAACCACTTGGCCATGCCAGTCAATAGCGCTGCATCACCGCCGATTTGAATTTGAATGACATCATCGACCATATCATCACTTTGACCCGCGGCCATATGCGTGGGCTTTTGCGGATTTCTAAATCTACTCAAGCCTTGCTCGCGCATCGGATTAATCGAGAGGATGCGGCACCCTTGCTCATGCGCGTGGGCGAGCATCTCGAGCATTCGTGGATGGTTAGTCGCTGGATTTTGCCCAAACATCAATATCAGTTTGGCTTGCTCAAAGTCTTCTAGCATGACTGTCGCTTTACCGATACCTAATTGTTTGCTGAGCATGACGGACGTTGGTTCATGACACATATTTGAGCAATCAGGCAAATTATTAGTGCCAAAACAACGTACAAATAACTGATATAAGAAGGCTGGCTCGTTGGTCACGCGCCCTGAGGTATAAAATAGTGCTTCATTGGGTGAGTCAAGCTGTCCTAGCTGCTCAGCGATTAGGCCATAAGCCGCTTCCCAAGGAATAGGGACGTAGCGATCTTGTGCGGCATCATAGTACATCGGTTCTGACAAACGACCACTATGTTCAAGCTCATAGCCAGACCATCCTTGTAACTCGGTCACGGTATGCCTTGCAAAAAAATCAGCGTCTGCTTTGTGTGTCATGGTTTCGCTGGCGATGACTTTGATGCCGTTCTCACAGACATCAATGATCTTGTGTGATTTATGGTCAGGCCATGCACAGCCAGGGCAGTCAAATCCGCCCTGAGGTTGATTGCTTTTGAGCACGCTAAGACCGCCTCGCAAAAATGTCTGATAGTCCATCAGCTTTTGAGTCGAGGAGATCAGCGCAGGCCAACCAGCAGCAGGGTGGGAGTAGATAGGAATTTTGCGCATGACAGACCTCATAGATAGATGACAATAGCGAAGCATTGATAGACAACAACTATATAATGGTCAACAGAAACTTCATATGATCATTAACTATAGATAACAAAAAACCTTCAAGAAAAATCCAATTTTCTTGAAGGTTTTAGGAGCAGCTAAAACAGTTATATCTGCTACATAAAATTCATAAGTTGGAAAATATTAGCTTAAAATTAAGCTATCGTCTTCGACCTTTTCGCCGCGTGTTTGCTCGAACATATCTAACAAATCGTGTACGGTCATGCCTTTACGAATGTCTCCAGACACGTCCAAGACCACTTGCCCTTGGTGTAGCATCACGGTGCGCGTACCATGTGCCAATGCTTGTTGCATAGAGTGGGTCACCATCATGGTGGTGAGCTTATTGTCTGTGACAATTTTATCTGTCAATTCTAAAACAAAGGCGGCAGTTTTTGGATCAAGGGCAGCAGTATGCTCATCGAGCAATAAAATCTTAGAGGGCTGTAGCGATGCCATCAGCAGGCTCACCGCTTGACGTTGACCACCAGAGAGCAACCCCATACGGTCTGTCAGGCGATTTTCTAGTCCCAGTTTTAACACAGACAGTTTTTCACGGAACAAGTCACGGTTGTTTTGATTTAGTGCAAACTTCAAGCCGCGCTTGCCGCCACGTTTGTAGGCCAGTGCCATGTTTTCTTCGATCGTCAGCGCTTCACAAGTACCTGCCATCGGATCCTGAAAGACACGAGCGACCCAGTGTGCACGTTGATGGGCGGATTTTTTGGTGACATCAATGCCATTTAGCAAGATTGAACCACTATCGACGCGCGTGGTACCGCTTACTGCGTTCAAAAAAGTCGATTTACCTGCACCATTGGTACCAATAACAGTGACGAACTCACCATCAGCGATATTCAAACTAATACCACGTAGGGCAGGGTTTTCGATAGGTGTGCCTGGATTAAAGGTCAACTGTAAATCGGTGGCTTGCATCATAATCGTTATTCCTTATTATCTCTTCGGGCAAAGCAAGTGCTGTTGGTACTTGCTTAAACTGTCATTAGGCGCGAACTTTGCGTGATAAAAACTTCGTTTTCGCTTTTGGTAAGACCAAAGCCAGTACCACGAGTAACGCGGTAATTAAGTTCAAATCTTGCGGACCAAAGCCGATACTACGCAGCGTATTGCTCGATAGTGCGACCTGAATAAACAGCTTGTACAATACTGCACCGACCACAACCGCAAAGGTAATTAACCAAATACGCTTGGCAGGAATGATGGTCTCACCAATGATGACTGCTGCTAGACCGATGACGATGGTGCCGATACCGATAGAAATATCAGCGCCGCCTTGGGTTTGTACAAATAGCGCACCCGCTAAGGCAATCAAGCCGTTAGAGATCGCCATACCGATGATGGTCATCCATGAGGTATTGATACCTTGCGCCTGTGCCATTCTGAGATTTGAGCCTGTCGCACGCATCGACAGACCAGTCTCGGTGCTATAGAACCAATTCAAAAATAACATAGCAATCGCCACGACCACACCGATAATCAGACAGCGCATCCAATAGCCATTGCCATTCGTCACTAAGGTGCTAAATACTGTCGTCTCACCAAGTAGCGGTAGGTTTGGAGCGCCCATGATACGTAAGTTGACAGAATATAGGGCCACCATCACCAAGATACTGGCAAGCAGCTGTAAGATGCCAAGTTTGACATGCAGCCATGCGGTGACGATACCAGCGACTGACCCTGCTAACATGCCAAAAGCACAAGCGAGCCAAGGATTAATCCCAGCAACGATAGAGATACCAGCGACCGCGCCACCTAACGGAAAGCTACCGTCCGCTGTCAAGTCAGGGAAGTCGAGTGTACGAAATGAGATCAGCACACCGAGTGCGACGAGGCCATAAATCAGACCACTTTCAAGCGCACCAAAAAAAGCAATTAAAGACATAAGAGATCAGTAAGTCATAACCCAGTGTTTAGCGTATGGAAACAAGAGGGTAGATGGCAGTAACCAAAACCTTCTACATGCTAAACAGCTAAGCGGTGAATTTAACAGATTAAGCAATCTGCGGTTAGGGTAAACCAAAACAGGTCACGATTAACAACGATCATAAGTTACCTTGGTTTAAAGCTATAGTTCGAGCCATGGCAATATTTAATGCAGCAAAAATGTATTTTACTTAACAAATAGCAGATAAGCCATAAGCTAACTACAGCAATATATGAAACAAGCTATTTAAATGGGTTCTGCTGAAACAAGAAGCCCAGCTTACTGACTCATAGCTGGGTTTCTTGTCAAACATTTAGCATGACAGCACAAAAGCGCAATCACTGATTTATACTATGATTTTGCTCATGGCTGCTATGGTAAGCCAAATAAAAAGGTGCGTTATTCTACCACTTCTTTTGCTTTATCGATAACTGCTTGTGACAAAGTAATGCCTTCTTCTTCAGCATGTTTTGGGCTGACATACAGGTTAAGCGCTTGTGGGGTGTAAACAGGGATAGCGCCTGCTTTTTCACCATTCAAGATACGAACAACGATTTTACCCGTTTCACGGCCAAGCTCATAATAATCTACGCCTAATGCTGCAACCGCACCGCGCTCAACTGAGCTCGTGTCTGATGCGATAAGAGGGATCTTACTTTCTTTAGCAATTTGATAGAGTGACTCGTAAGCGGATACCACGTTGTTATCAGTCGATGTATAGATCATGTCGACTTTGCCTTCAAGACTACGGGCTGCCATCGCGATGTCATTACTACGCTGTGCTGGTGCTTCGAGTACATTGATGCCGAGCGGTGTTAGCTTCTCTTTAAGATTTTTCAAGATAATCGTTGAGTTGACTTCACCTGGGCTATAGACATAACCGACGTTCTTTAATGATGGAATGATTTGACGCATCAAATCAATCTGTGGCTCATACGGTAGGGCATCTGATGCGCCTGTCACGTTGGTGCCAGAACCATCTAGCTTAGGTACCAGTTTTGCGGCTACTGGGTCAGTAACTGCTGAGAATACCAATGGAATGCTGCTAGTAGAAGCGGCAACAGACTGCGCAGAGGGTGTTGCAATAGCGACGATAACATCTGGCGCATCAGCGACAAATTGCTTGGCAATCTGACCAGCAGTAGCAGTGTTTCCTTGTGCGCTTTGGAAGTTAACGGTTAAGTTTTCACCGTCCTTGAAGCCTGCTTCGTTTAGCTCGTCGATGACACCTTTACGTACATCATCAAGCGCTGGATGTTCTACGATAGCGGTAATAGCAACGGTCTTCATAGCCGTCGCTGCATCACCACTAGCGGCAGCATCCGTGGAGCCATCATTTTGCGCTGATTGGTTACAACCAGTCAAGATAGCAGTACATACACTGCCTAATAATAAAGCCTTACCGAAATTAAAACGACCAAAACGATTTTGAGACAACATGGGTCTTACTCCTAAAATAATAGTGTGTCCGTACACTATATAAATAATTGACGAGCTAATAGATAGCTTACTACTTTTTATTTGGTTTCAGCATCAATATCAACATTGATGGCGTTTTTTAGTAACTCTGTTGGCAAGCTGACACCCTGTGTTTTGGCGTGCTTAGGACTGACATATAGGGTCAGATCATTCATGACTTCAGGTTTGATGGTGTTGACCGCTTCGCCATTTAACACGCGATATACCATCTTGCCAGTGGTACGACCAAAGTCATAGTCATTAACACCAAGCGCAGCAGTCGCGCCGCGTTTTACACTGAATTCATCAGACGCAATAATCGGTAACTTTAGCTCATTTGCTGCTTGAGTCATGGCCTCAAAGGCAGACGCAACATTGTTGTCAAATGAGGTATAGATGATATCTGCACGTCCTTGCAAGCTGCGCGTCGCCATACCGATATCCGTTGGACGATTGGCAGGAATGTCTAATAGTGACAGACCTCGTGCTGGCAAAGCTTGTTTTAGATTTTCACGCAATGACACTGAGTTTGCTTCACCTGGGCTATAGACATAACCGATGGTTTTTAAGTCAGGTTTTATCTGCTGTAATAAATCCAACTGCGGCTCTAGTGGTAACTGGCTTGATAGTCCAGTCAAATTGCTTTGAAAAGGCTTGCCATCGGCTGTGATGAGTTTGGCACCTAGCGGATCTGACACAGCGGTGTAGATAATAGGGATAGTGGTGGTCGCGGCTACCACTGACTGCGCAGAAGGCGTTGAGATTGCTACGATCGCGTCAGGATTGTCTCCTGCAAATTGCTTGGCAATCTGTCCTGCAGTCGCTGTGTTTCCTTGCGCACTTTGAAAGTTAACAGTTAGGTTTTGACCTTCGACATAACCACTATCTGCCAACTCATCAATAATACCACGGCGCATATCATCTAATGATGGATGCTCAACGATTTGAGTAATGGCAATAGATTTGGCAGGTTTGTCTGTAGCCGTGCTATTTTCAGCAGTCGCTGAGGTCTCGGTAGAGGAGTTTGAGCAGCCGATTAGTCCAAGTGTGCTAATGGCACTAAGAGCAACGCCATATAGGCTTAAGCGTAGAGTAGAAGCGATAGTCATTATTAGGTTAACTCATAGGTTATATCAATCCCAAAAACCAAGTAGATACGGCCAGACTGACTGAGCCTACTAACTTATATAGTAGTAATTTTACTCATCTGTTTGGTGTACTTTGGTTTTTCACCATGATATTGAAGAATGCAGATTAGCCAAGTCAATGCTATGTTGATGCTGAGATAGCAGGCTAACAACTAAATACAGTAATCGTTCCATCGATTATTATGTTCATATTATGACAGTAATGTAAGTTATCGCAATAAGAAATTAATGTGTAGCGGTCATGGTGATGGATAATAAAAAAATCATCACTTCTTTTTATCTTATTAAGACGCGTGATGCATTGAAGCTCTTATGTAGATCTGAATATAACGGATGCCGCTAGGGTACTTTTGTTTGCTCAAACCATATGCAAAACGCTTACATCCTAGCAACGCATCTATTACGTACTCACTTCATAATTAACGTAAGCTAATTTTCATACGAGAAACATGATAATTTTAAAGATAATCCAGTCATTTTGTTGACATTGTACTGCCATAGTGGATACGAAGTAGTCCTTATAACTTATCTAACTTTTTCGAATGACCATTTTAAGGATAATATTATGAACACTGCTAATCTTAAATTATTAACCATCGCCGGTATAACAGCCACTTCTTTGATTGGATTGCCTGCTATGGCAAAAGATGGTCATGGAAACGGGCACGGTAATGGACATGGTAATAGCAAAGGTAACTCTGCCCATCTCAGTAAAAACTATAAGCATAATGGCAATGCCCACCCAAGTATTAACGCTTATCGTAATGCTAGCCCGAACGCCTCATTTAAGCGTGATCTTGATAGATACGGTTATAGAGTAGTCGGCAAGATTGATAGAAGGGATTATGATCGCTCTGTCGTTTTAGACCGTTATGATGACCGTTACGTTCGTATTCGTACGCCAGAAAATAATATTGTGACGGTGATTAATGATACGTTGCAGATTATCGATATTTTGAGTAGATAAATACAAGGCTTGGTTTTTAGTCATTTGCTAAATCAGCCATAAAAAAAGATGCCACTTAGGGCATCTTTTTTTAAATGATGTTAATGATAATATCTAGACTTTGTTACCAATAACTGCAGGCAAAGGTATAACAGCTTCTAGTTTACAGTTATTGCTTCTGTCACCTGACCAGTATTTACGAGCCATTTCATACGTACCAATAACAGAGCCGCCTAAGTAAAGTAGTTTTTGATCTGCTATAAAAGCATTTTTGATTTCTACCTCGAATATAGAATGTTTGTCGCCTAAAGACGAATTAAATTCTCTTGCATCATCTAAGTTACACCATGCAAACATTGACTGCAGGCGAGAAGGAAGTTGAGGAAACTCATTTCGACGGACAAGCTCAAATACGGCTTCAATCATCGGTGTTGTGGGAGCTAATGGTAAAGGTTCCCTTGTCATATTTTTAAAAATAACTAGACACTCTTTGATTAAATATTGTATACCATGAAATGATAAACCTTCAGGGTAAAGCTGTTCTATTCTAGCGATTGCATCTTCTTCATCATATATATCTTGAACAGTCCATATTTTATGGTCAGAATAGTTTTTTTGAAGCGAAAAGACCATATTTTGATCTATATTATTTGAGCGATCAACTGTATAGAACTTTGACAAGTTTACATCCTTCTAGTATTAGGCCAGTACGTCGCCAACAACACAAGCATCCGGTAAGGTAACGACGGTTAAGCCTGTCTTTGGCTCGCCAGTTGACAATACCATACCTTCTGATACGCCAAATTTCATCTTGCGCGGGGCAAGGTTGGTCACGCAAATCACTTTCCTATTAATCAATTGCTCAGGCTCATAAAACTTGCGAATACCGCTAAATACGTTACGTGGCTTATCTTCGCCAACATCTAGCGTGAACTGTAGTAACTTATCAGCACCTTCCACATGGTTACACTCTAAAACGTGTGCGACTTTCATCTCAACTTTGGCAAAGTCTTCGATACCAATATAGTCAGTTTGCTCAGCACCTGCATTTGTTGCAGGTGTTTTGTCTTTTGCGGCAGGCTTACTATTGTCAGTCGCAGCAGGAGCGTCTGCTTGAGTTAAGGATGCTTTAGAATCTTCTACCATTGCTTCGATATCTTTTTCTTCGATACGTTGCATTAATGGTTTGAACTTATTGATTTTATGACCTAGTAACCACTCATTACGACTGGCAAAACTTAAGTCATCAAGGTTCAAAAACACTTTGGCATTATTAGTCAATTCAGGTAGCACTGGCGCAAGATAAACCATTAATTGACGGAAGATATTGATAGCGACTGAGCAGACGTCTTGAACCTCTTGCTCAGTACCTTCCAATTTCGCTAATGACCATGGTTTTTTGGCATCGATGTATTCGTTGGCTTTGTCCGCACATTGCATAATTAAACGCATAGCACGTGAGAATTCACGATTCTCATAGGCAGCAGCAATCTCATCGCCCGTTTTGGTGATGTCTTCTAACAGCTCTGACTCGACGCAAACTTCTGACAGCATGCCGTCGTACTTCTTAACCAAGAACCCTGCACTACGACTGGCGATATTGACGACTTTACCAACCAAGTCAGAGTTGACCTTTTGCATAAAATCTTCTAAATCTAAGTTGATGTCTTCAACTTTATCAGACAGTTTACTGGCGAAATAATAACGCAGGTATTCAGGATGTAAGTGCTCAGCGTACGTCTCGGCCTTGATAAAAGTACCGCGTGACTTACTCATTTTCTCGCCATTGACCATCAAGAAACCATGGGCAAAGACGCCAGTCGGTGTACGGTATTCGCTACCAGCTAGCATGGCTGGCCAAAACAAGGCATGGAAGTAAACAATGTCTTTACCGATGAAGTGATAAACCTCGGTTTTATGCTCGTTTTCTTGTGCCCAGTAGCGGTCAAAATCAAGTGCTTGGTCTGTCCCTGCACGCTTATCACATAGGTTTTTAAAGCTTGCCATGTAGCCAACTGGTGCATCTAGCCATACGTAAAAGTATTTGTCTGGCTCATCACTTGGGGTATCTGGAATTTGGAAGCCGAAGTAGGGCGCATCGCGTGAGATATCCCAGCTGGCAAGTCCTGCCTCAAACCATTCTTGTAGCTTGTTGGCGACTGAGGTTTGCAAACGATTGTCACTGCGCGTCCAGTCCTGTAAGAACTGCTCAAACTCTGGCAAATCAAAGAAATAATGCTTAGAAGTTTTGAGCACAGGCGTTGCATTAGACAATGTTGAATGCGGGTCCTTTAGATCTGTTGCATCGTAAGTGGTGCCGCATACTTCGCAGTTATCACCATATTGATCTGGTGAGTCACACTCAGGGCAAGTGCCTTTGACAAAACGATCGGCTAAAAACAATTGCTTTTCAGGATCAAATAGCTGCTCGACATCTTTTGTGCTGATATGACCAGCCTCATTGAGACGACGATAAATCAGCTCAGAGAACTGTTTGTTTTCTTCTGAATGAGTGCTGTGATAATTATCAAAATTGATCAGGAACTTTGAAAAATCCGCTTCGTGTGAGGCTTTGACTGAGGCAATTTGCTCTTCTGGCGTGACGCCATTGGCTTCTGCTTTTAGCATGATTGCCGTACCGTGTGCGTCATCCGCGCAGACATAGGTGACCTGATGGCCTTGCGCTTTCATCGCACGTACCCAAATGTCGGTCTGAATATATTCTACAAGATGCCCCAAATGGATATAGCCATTGGCGTAGGGCAGCGCACTGGTTACTAGAATCTCACGCACAAAATCACCTATATTTTTATATAAACGGGTTAGTTATCGAACATCTTAAGCGGCTCATCGCTCATCGATGCGACATCGTTAATGCTAAAAACTTCTAAAAATAATAAAAAATCAAAAAGTGTGCCTATGATACCGTAATTCAGATAATTTTGTGATATTCCTTGGTAATTACTTCTCATTTGGCAAGCATTTATTAGCCATGAACGATAGGTTTACACCGCATGTTGATGGTCATAAACCAGCCATAAAAAACCCATCTGGGAATTGAGTTTTTAGACTAGTAAAATCTATCGACGGGAAAACCACATAGGTCAACAAAGCGTTCAAGCCAATGACCAATACGAGTGGAATCATTGCAATGGTAAACGAGGTGTGATGCGTATTTAATGCTTCAGCTTCCTGTGTGTCTGCACCAAGCCCGCCCACATCCTCTTCATCATGCTGACCATAGCCTTCGCCCGCTGCATTGGCTTTTCTGGCGCGTGATTGTAACCACATCCAACCACAAATAAACATAATCGTACCACCGATAATACCCAAAATAGGGGCGGCAAATACGTTGGTGTTGTAGTAAGGAATTGGAATAGCATTCTGAATGGCTGGCGTACCTGGCAGTGCAGTCATGGTAAACGTAAATGACCCTAGAGCAATCGCTGCTGGAATCAAACGTTTTGGGATATCTGCGGCTCTAAACAAGTCTTTGGCGATTGGATAGATAGCAAAAGCCACAACGAACAACGATACGCCGCCATAAGTCAAAATAGCACAGACCAAAATCACAGCAAGTATGGCTTTACTTGCGCCAAGCTTTTCGACGACCGTATTGGCAATGGCGGTTGCTGCGCCAGAGTCTGCCATTAAGCGTCCAAATAGGGCGCCTAGCAAGAATATTGGAAAGAATTTGAGTAAGAATCCACTTAACGCGCCCATAAAGACATCGGTATAGGCGGGAATGGTACTTAAGAAATCACCTGATAATAGGACAGCTAGCGTCGCCATAATCGGTGCTAAGATCAACACAGAGTAACCGCGATAAGCAAAAAACATGAGTAATAATAGGGTAATGACAATAGCAAGTGTACTAAACATGACGGCCCTCCTTGGCAAAAAATTAAGGCAGCGAGTATGCCGTGCTTATCGATATAGGTCAATAAAATTAATCAAAAAACCTTATTTATTATATTTTTTTAAACATAAATCCAGTCGAGATGTTATAGAAGGATAAGGAATACTTTGTTGACTCGCGTGCTCTTGGGATTATTTTCTAATCACTAAGCAACTAGGCGCTACGAAAATAATATGTTAAGTTAGCATAAGTATTTTATACATGATATACCGATATAATATGTATTATTATAAATAAAAATATTAAGTATAATGTTTAATATGAGCCGCGCTTATTAAAAGGAAGTTTATTGATAATAAGCGCTAACCATAAAAACTGGTCATAAATCTCATCACAAACAGCAAATTTACAAGGAATGTGAATATGTTTAGTGCCATCACTAACGTGAGCGTACAGCTGGTCAATCGCTATCTACCATCTCCGTTTGTCTTTTCAATTGTTTTAACCCTCATTGCGTTCGCGGTTGGCTTGGCTATTACTGGTCAAGATATGATTGCGATGGCAGGGCACTGGGGTAATGGACTGTGGTCGTTACATAGCTTTGCGATGCAAATGGCGCTGATTTTGGTCACAGGTTACGCGTTTGCCAGTGCACCCTTTATTCAACGGTTATTGGACAATCTTGCCAGCAGAGTTCATTCTCCTACGACCGCCATTATCGTATCGACCCTAGTTGGGTTGGTCAGTTCGTGGATAAACTGGGGTTTTGGTCTGATTATCGGGGCTATTTTTGCTAAAGCCTTAGCAAAGAAAGTCGCCAACGTCGACTATCCGCTATTGGTCGCTGCCGCGTATTCAGGCTTTGTGATTTGGCATGGCGGTTTTTCAGGTTCGATACCACTGACGCTCAGCTCTGGCGGTGAGACACTGTTGACGTTATCAGGCAATACCATGACGGAAGCGGTGCCTCTGTCACAGACGGTATTTGCAGGTTATAACTTACTGCTAGTGGGTCTGCTTATTGTCATTTTGCCCCTCGTCAATCGCTTTATGCATCCAAAAAATCCTACCGTCATTGATCCTAAGCTCATCAAAGAAGAGATTTACGTCGCACCTCAAAGAGACACGCCTGCACAAAAGCTAGATGATAGCCGTATTATCGCTGTTATCTTGCTAGCATTGGCACTGATGTACTATATTAGCGAGTTTGGCACCAACGGGTTTAACTTGGGGCTAAATATTGTCATTGGGTTATTCTTGTTTATAGGTTTGCTATCGCATGGCACGTTAGAGCGTTATTATCGTGCCGTACATTCAGGTATCGGTGGCATCACAGGTATTGTGTTATTGTTCCCGTTCTATGGCGGTATCATGGGCATCATGACAGGTGCAAACGCTGATGGTATCTCTATCAGTACGCAGGTTACGGAGTTTTTTGTCAATTCAGCTTCTGCCGACAGTTTTCCGATTTTTGCATTTTTGAGTGCAGGTTTGATCAATGTCTTTGTGCCGTCAGGTGGTGGGCAGTTTGCCGTACAGGGTCCTGTTATGATTCCAGCTGGTATTGAACTGGGCGTCAATCCAGCCGTTACTGCCATGGCGATTGCATGGGGTGATGCGTGGACCAACATGATTCAGCCATTTTGGGCTTTGCCATTGTTGGGTATCGCAGGTTTGGATGCGCGAGCCATCATGGGTTATTGCCTGATCGTACTAGCAGTATCTGGTGCCATTATCATGAGCGTGTTTTGGCTATTGGTATAGTCATTCCACTATAAAAGTATTACTGGGCTAACCTCGCTTGAAGTATTTAATATACATCTACACTCGGTTGCCTTGTACTATTTTTAAATTGAATCGACTATATGGCGTTATAACGCTCAAAAGAAAAATAAGCATGATGAGTTTTCGTTGTTAGGTTTCATTAAAAGCAACAAGCAAATGGATAATTGAAATACTTAATTCAGCATTAGGTTATGCACGGATTAAAAATATAAATAACAGTCATAGGAGACAAGCATGAGTCAGTCAAAAGTATATAACAGTGCTGAAGAAGCGCTAAAAGGCGTCGTTAGTGACGGGCAAACACTTGCTATCGGCGGTTTTGGTCTATGCGGCATTCCAGAAGCATTAATCGAAGCGCTGCGTGATAGCAAAGTTAAAGAGCTGACCTGTATCAGTAACAATGCTGGTGTCGATGACTTCGGTCTTGGCCTGTTACTGCAGACTCGCCAGATCAAAAAAATGATTTCATCATACGTGGGTGAAAACAAAGAATTTGAGCGTCAATATTTGGCTGGTGAGTTAGAAGTTGAGTTGACCCCGCAAGGTACATTGGCTGAAAAATTACGCTCAGGTGGTGCAGGTATTCCTGCATTTTATACCGCAACGGGTGTTGGTACACTTGTTGCTGAAGGTAAAGAGACACGTGATTTCGATGGTCGCACTTATGTATTAGAGCATACACTACGTGCTGATGTGGCATTGATCAAAGCGCAAAAAGCAGATAAAGCGGGCAATCTAATCTTTAACAAAACCGCTCGTAACTTTAACCCAGACTGTGCAATGGCGGGTAAAATCACGATTGTCGAAGTTGAAGAGATTGTAGAGACGGGCACATTTGATCCAGATGAAGTGCATCTACCGGGTATCTTTGTTCAACGTATTGTATTGAATAATAGCCCTGAAAAACGCATCGAAAAAACCACGACTAAAGCTTAACTATGTTTGAAACTAATAATCAGTTTTTATATTCATGACAGTTTAGATAGCTCATCGTTTAGATAAGTAAAAATAGAATATCGTAAAAAATAAGGAAATCAGCATGGCATGGACAAGAGAGCAAATGGCGCAACGCGCTGCAAAAGAGCTACAAGATGGCTATTATGTCAACTTAGGCATTGGTCTACCAACGCTAGTCGCTAACTATATTCCTGAAGGCGTAGACGTATGGCTACAATCAGAGAACGGCTTGCTGGGTATTGGTGAGTTCCCTACATTAGATGCCGTCGATGCCGATCTGATTAATGCGGGCAAGCAAACCGTGACCGCAGAAGCAGGGGCCAGTTATTTTAGTAGTTCAGAGTCCTTTTCGATGATTCGCGGCGGTCATGTCAACTTGGCAATATTGGGCGCAATGGAAGTCTCAGAAAAAGGCGATCTTGCTAACTGGATGATTCCCAAAAAGATGGTCAAAGGCATGGGTGGTGCGATGGACTTGGTTGCAGGCGTACAGCGCGTGATTGTCCTAATGGAACAAGTCAATAAACACGGCGACCCAAAAATTCTGGCCAATTGCGAACTACCATTGACGGGTAAAGGCGTGGTTGATCGTATCATCACTGAGCTTGCCGTATTAGACGTTACTGACAGCGGGTTAAAATTGGTTGAGCTGGCAGATGGTGTGAGCTTTGATGAGTTACAAGAAAAAACGCCCGTCAACATTATCCAGTAATGTGATTGCCTTAAAATCAATGAGCTTCATCCCGCAGATAAATACGCCACTATAATTATAGTGGCGTATTCATTCAGTTCTATTTTTATAAAAATTAATAGTATTTTAGACCATTATAAGGAATATGTATGGCGACTCAATTACAACAAGATTTGACAGGCAAAGTAGCATTGGTCACTGGCTCTGCAAGTGGTATCGGACGTGACATCGCTGAGACTTATGCCAAAGCAGGCGCGGCAGTTGGTATTGCTGATATCAATCTTGAAGCAGCTCAGAAAACCGTTGATGCGATTGAAGCTGCTGGTGGACGTGCTCTCGCGATTGCCATGGATGTGACGTCAGAAGATGCGGTAAATGACGGTGTACAGCAGCTAGTTGATACTTTTGGTGGCATTGATATTTTGGTTTCGAATGCCGGTATTCAGATCATTGATCCTATCGATAAGATGGCATTTAGCGATTGGAAAAAAATGCTTAACATCCATTTGGATGGTGCATTTTTGACCACTAAAGCCGCGATTAAGCACATGTATAAAGGCGATAAAGGTGGCACGGTCATTTATATGGGTTCTGCTCATTCATATGAGGCTTCATTATATAAAGCGCCTTATGTTACCGCCAAGCACGGATTACTAGGTCTGTGTCGTGTACTCGCCAAAGAAGGTGCAGCACACAAAGTACGTTCGCATGTGATTTGTCCAGGCTTTGTCAAAACACCTTTGGTAGAAAAGCAAATCCCCGAGCAGGCAGCTGAAAAGGGCATCAGTGAAGAGTCAGTGATCAACGATATTATGCTGGTGAACACAGTAGATAAAGAATTTACCACGGTGGAAGACATTGCCCAATTGGCACTATTTTTAGCCGCTTTTCCAACCAACGTATTTACCGGACAATCTATCGTGGCCAGCCATGGTTGGTTTATGAATTAAGCGATATATGTAAATGCTAAAAACCACAAAGTCAGACCTACTGGCGTTGTGGTTTTTTTATGCGTTCAATTCAGCTACACTAGCACGATAAAAGGTTTGGCTAAATGGCTCTATCGGCTCACCACCAGCATGTGTTAGATATGCTGCGATATGCCTTAAGCAGTTTGCCACACCTATCCACTTGTATAGGCAACAATAGTCGCTATGTTTAATTTTATGAAAAAAAAGCCCACAGAAGAAACGCCGCAGTTGCAAGCGGAACGAGACAGCGCTGTCGATAAGGTATTGCTGGGTTACGAGATAAACTCGGTCAGTATTGCCACCATGGTCACCGGCCTTGAGCGTAAAGGCGATGCACTCACGTTAGACTTGCGTCTGCCGAAAGATAGTAATCCTGAAGCTATCCAACAGGAGCTGGGACAGTTGCTACATCCGCATGGCATTACCACGATTCATATGAATGTGCGTCTGCCAGCGCCAGAAAAAGGCTCAGGTTCAAGCTTACCAAAGGCAATGCCAAAAACGACTGACGCGATGGTGTCTCAATCTAAACCATCATCGAACGTTGATAGCAGTGCTAACAATACCGATGCTGAGCCAACAATCACTAAAGCAGCACCAACACAAGCCTCATTAGCAGCGCATCCTCGTATTCGTCATATCATCGTGGTAGCATCAGGCAAAGGCGGTGTTGGTAAATCGACAACGACAGTCAATATCGCGTTGGCATTGCAAAAGCTTGGTAATCGTGTTGGTGTGCTTGATGCTGACATTTACGGCCCTAGTATGCCAACCATGTTAGGCGTTGCTGACGTAAAACCGCAGTTAGAAAACGAGCAATTCGTACCGGTCGATGCGCACGGTATGGCAATGCTCTCTATCGGTAGTTTGCTCGATGGAGATAATACGCCGGTTGCATGGCGTGGACCAAAAGCCACGGGTGCATTGATGCAGCTATATAATCAAACCAACTGGCCGCAGCTAGACTATTTAGTAATTGATATGCCGCCTGGTACGGGTGATATACAGTTGACATTGGCGCAGCGTATTCCAGTCACAGGTGCTGTCATTATCACGACACCGCAGCATGTTGCCCTGCTTGATGCACAAAAAGGCGTTGAGATGTTTAACAAAACCAACATTCCTGTGCTGGGTGTGGTTGAAAACATGGCGCTACATACCTGTAGCAACTGTAACCATACCGAAGCGATCTTTGGGTCTGGCGGCGGTGAGTTTATCGCTGAGCAGTATCAGGTGCCACTACTGGGTCAGTTGCCACTTGCGAGTGGTATTCGTGCGCAAGTAGATAAAGGCATACCGAGTGTCTTGGCTGATGATGAGTTTGCGAGCTACTATGTGAGCATTGCAAAAAATATCGAAGCCAATATTAACAAATTTGCCAAACCTATTGATGACAAGCGGATTTTTTAGCGAGTATTGATAACAATAGCTGTAAAGAATAAAAATGATATAAGGTGATGGTGGTTTGAATATCCTGAAGTCAATGTGGGATAAAAAAGCAAGTAGGATAAAACAGCCATCACGCTATAAATTTTGCCATCACTTCCGTATAATCGTCGCTATTAAATATTTGCTAAGGAACAACAATGTCTATTAAGTCTGACCGCTGGATTCGTAAAATGGCCGAAGAGCACGGCATGATTGAGCCATACGAGCCGGGTCAAGTACGTTTTAATGATGCAGGCGAGCGTTTGGTTAGCTACGGCACCTCAAGCTACGGTTATGATGTGCGCTGTGCTCCTGAATTTAAAGTTTTTACCAATGTACATTCAGTGGTCGTTGATCCTAAGAACTTCGATGATAAAAGCTTTATCGATATCGTTGGTGACGAGTGTATCATTCCACCTAATTCGTTTGCTTTAGCTCGTACTATGGAGTATTTCCGTATTCCGCGTGATGTATTGACTATCTGCCTAGGTAAGTCAACTTACGCGCGCTGTGGTATTATTGTCAACGTAACGCCGCTTGAGCCTGAGTGGGAAGGGCACGTTACTTTAGAGTTTAGTAATACAACCAATCTGCCAGCACGTATCTACGCTGGTGAAGGCGTGGCGCAAATGCTGTTCTTCCAAAGCGATGCCGATGATGTCTGTGAGACCAGTTATAAAGATCGCGGTGGCAAATACCAAGGTCAGCGCGGTGTAACACTGCCAAGAACCTAGTCAGTAAGCGTCCGTTTAAAAGCTTATCAGTTATAGAAAGTTAATAAGCCTTTAAATAGTTAATAAAAAAGCTAGTCATATTAAATATGGCTAGCTTTTTTATTGTCTCAAATAGAATTTGTCTAAGGTTCTATTTATTTCAAGAATTTTTATTTTAAGACCTTTAAACCCGCTTTATTATCACGCTTTGGTTTAGGTGCTTTAGCAGGGCTATTGTTAGAAATTTGCGCTGAGTCGTCTTCTGGTACATAATTATCATACTCTTTTGGATCAAAGAACATTCCTTGTGAGTTCTCTTTAGCATAGATACCCATTACAGCAGTAAGCGGTACCCAAATCTCTTGTGAGACGCCACCAAAACGCGCGCTGAAATGTATGTACTCATTTTCCATGCTCATATTACCAGTAGCACGACTAGCAATATTAAGTACAATACGACCGTCTTGCACATGCTCTGTCGGTATCTGTACGTTATCGGCATTAGCATCGACCATCAGATAAGGTGTCAAGGCGTTATCTTCTATCCATTCATATAGCGCCCGCACCATGTAAGGACGAGTTGGGGTAATAGAGGTAGTTTCGCTCATCTAATGATTTCCTATACTAGTAATTTTTAATAATTGAAAAATATCTCGTTCAGCAATTTATCAGATAACAAATGCTAATTAACGTCTGTCTTATTTATACTTTATTTTAGGACAGCTTTTGATACTTGTCTAATCAACGCACGCTTTTTTGGAAGCTACTGCGCTCAAACACTCTCGTTTGGTATTCAAACAATGGACGGCTAATGGCGCGTGGCAGCTCAATACCCATCTCGTCTAATCGCCATAATAGTGGCGCTAATAACACGTCACACCAACCAAACTCATCAGCCATAAAATAAGGCTTATGAGCGAACAGCGGTGACAGAGTAATCAACGAGTCACTGAGCTGTTTTTTGGCAACGGCGGCTTGTGATTTATTAAAGCTATCTGGATGCGTCAACAAGCGCTTACCAAGTACTAACCAATCACGCTGAATGCGCCAAGCCAGTTGGCGAAACTGTGCACGCTCTTGCGGTGTTTCAGGGAGCAATTTATTTGTGTGATAACGCTCTTCAAGGTACTCAAAAATAACGTTAATCTCATAAAGCGCAATCTCACGCTGCTGTAATACAGGCAAGGTATGATAGGGGTTTAGCTCAGTCAAATCTTCAGGGCGCTCAGAATGTAAGCGAGACAAATAGTAAGCGAGCTTTTTTTCTTCAAGTAATAGGCGTACCACATGACTGTCGTAGCCGTCATCAGCATACAAAATTAGCTGACTACTTGGAATGTCATTCGCATCAATCATGAAAGCCTAATGTTAATAGTGAAGGTTGTCATCGTAAACAAACTCGCAACGTTTATCAAGGTAGTGTACGTAAACATTAGCCCTGAGCGACTTATTTCTCAGCTTATTTAGTATTTATGCTCTATATCAAGGCAGAAAAAAGCACTACCGAAGTAGTGCCTTTTTTAATTCGAAGAACTATCTGCTGACTATGACTTATTTGACATCTTTCCAGAACTCTTTATTTAATAAGTAAACTGGTATGAGCAGTACTAATAAGAATAGAATGACGAAGAAACCAATTACTTGACGGTCGTGACGAGCAGGTTCACCCATCCACGCCATAAAGTTAACCAAGTCACCAACTTCAGATTCAAACTCTTCTTGGCTCAACTCTTCTTGCATGTTATGCAATACGTGAGGCATCGCTGCATTGGCCAGTACTAAGTTATTCGCGCCCCAAGGACGGCTTGGATCTTCATAGAACGATAGTAGGTAAGTATATACCCAGTCGTCGCCACGCAGACGTGTCTCAAGTGATAGATCAGGAGGCGCTGCGCCAAACCAAGACGCTTGAATCTCAGGATCGATCTCAGCAGTAATGTGGTCACCGATTTGATCGGTAGTAACCATCAAATACTTTTCAACCAACTCAGGAGGTATCTCTAAATCTTTCGCAATGCGTGAGTGACGAACATACTTGGCTGAGTGACACCCAGCACAGTAGTTCATAAAGATTTTTGCACCGTTTTGTAGCGAGCCCTTATTGGTAAAATCAATAGGAGCAGTACTACAAGCCAAATGCTCGTCAACACCTTCAGCGTTGGTAAACGTACCACATCCACCACCACCAGCCGCCATTGCCGTACCAGCAGTCAACGTCAATGCCGCGCCTAAGCCTAGACCAGCTAGGGATTTAATTAGCGTGTTCATTAGTGACCTCCGGTAACGCGTTCTGGTGGCTGTTTACACTTCTCAATGGCAGTGTAGAACGGCATCAGTAAGAAGAACAAGAAATATAGAATCGTGAATACACGAGCCATGATAGTTGCCGTCGGGGTAGCAGGTGTCGCACCCAAGTAACCCAATACAATAAAGCTAATAGCAAATACAGTAAGCGCGATTTTAGATAAGATACCTTTGTAACGTATAGAACGTACAGGCGACCTATCAAGCCATGGAATCAAGAACAATACGGCAATTGCAGCACCCATTGCGATCACACCACCAAGCTTATCAGGAACAGCACGCAGGATAGCGTAGAAAGGCGTGTAGTACCATACTGGTGCAATATGCGCTGGTGTTTTCAGTGAGTTCGCTGTCTCAAAGTTTGGTGGCTCAAGGAAGAAACCGCCGCCTTCTGGGAAGAAGAATACCACTGCAAAGAAACAGATAAAGAATACTACGATACCAACCATGTCATGCACAGTGTAGTACGGATGGAATTCGATACCGTCTAATGGCACACCATTTTTGTCTTTTAGCTTTTTGATGTCGATACCATCAGGGTTGTTCGAACCCACATGGTGCAACGCTACAATATGCATAAATACTAGACCCACGAGTACTAATGGAATAGCAACAACGTGTAGAGCAAAGAAACGGTTTAGGGTAATACCAGAGATGATATAGTCACCACGTACCCATTCAGCAAGGCCATCACCAATAACAGGTAATGCCGCAGGTAAGTTCAAGATAACCTGAGCACCCCAGAATGACATGTTGCCCCAAGGTAGTAGGTATCCAAAGAAACCCTCTGCCATAAGTGCTAGGTAGATACCCATACCGATGAGCCAAATAAGCTCACGAGGTTTTTGGTATGAACCGTATAGCAAGGCTCTAAACATATGCAGGTATACAACGACGAAAAACGCAGATGCGCCGGTTGAGTGCATATAGCGAATGAGCCAACCACCTTTTACGTCACGCATGATATATTCAACAGACGCAAATGCCCCTTCGGCACTTGGGTTGTACATCATCGTAAGCCATATACCAGTCACCAATTGGTTGACCAGTACGATCATTGATAGCACGCCAAAGAAGTACCAAAAGTTAAAGTTCTTTGGTGCGTAGTACTTTGACATATGGTATTCATAGGTTTCGGTCGCTGGAAAACGCGCGTCCACCCAATGCATTAACTTTTTACCCATACTCATATTAAGCCTCCCCAACCGTCAAGATGGTACCATCCATACCATATTCTGGAACGGGTAAATTAAGTGGTGCAGGAACGCCGCTATATACGCGACCTGCTAAGTCATATTTTGACCCGTGACACGGACAGAAAAATCCGCCGTACCAATCATTACCACCTAAATCCACCGCGCCCACATCAGGACGGTAGTTTGGTGCACAGCCCAAATGTGTGCAAACGCCTTCGACCACCAATACGGTTGGATCTAAAGAGCGAGTGGGATTTTTGCAATATTCAGGTTGTAGAGACGCATCAGACTCAGGATCAGATAATAGAGGTTTAACTGACTCTAGTCCTGCAACCATGTCTTCGGTGCGCTTAACCACATAAATAGGTTTACCACGGTATTTGACGACGATCATTTGTCCATCTTCGATAGAACCAATATCTTGGGTCACTGCAGCCCCTGCAGCCTCAGCTTTAGCGCTTGGGTACCAAGAACGGACAAAAGGTGTCGCCACGGCAGCTACCCCAGCTGCACCAATCGCGGCAGTTGAGGCAATAAGAACTCTACGGCGTTGTACATTAACGCCTTCGGCTTGGCTCATTAATACTTCCTCCAGGTGAATGAAATGGGATTATCCCACACTGGGTTTGTGGCTTAGAAAATATACAATATCAAGCCACTTTAGCTGTGCCTAATTTTGCTAATTGTTGCTATTCTAAGCTATTTCGGTGATAAAATAAATTATTGCGTTAAAAATAAAGCAACCTCAATAGGACATATTAGAAGGTTGAATATGATAATCAAACCAAAACAGTTGGATTATCAACGCTTAACGCTAACTTTGCTTTAACAAGGATTATGATGTGATGACCTTATAAATAATAAGGATTTTCAGCAATAGCGAATGATACTTGAAATTAAGGTAATGTTCACTAACTTTCACCATCTAACTACTTTGTAAGTTGCTGTAAAACAAATATCACCACTCTATATAATAAAGTGGTGATGTCTTCATAATGATTAATAATGTTTTGTCAAACTATCAGGAACTTATTTATCGAAATACGCAATGCAAAGTACATATGCGATATTCCAATAAACTCAGCTAGAGAGTTGCCAATACTAGCCTTCAAGCTCGCTCCAGCGTTCAAGCTTGTGCATCATCTCATCTTCAATGGTTAAGAGACGCTCACTAGCAGCTGTCGCCGCATCAAAGTCAGTATTAAACCAAGAGCCATCGGCCAGCTTTTCTTGCAACTGAATTTGTTCGGCTTCGAGTGCAGCGATTTCTTTTGGCAAGTTATCCAGTTCGCGTTGATCATTATAATTTAGCTTTTTGGCTGCCTTATTTGGTTTCGCTGCTGTGCCAGACTTGTTTGTCGCTTTATTGCTTGCTGCATTGTTGGCAGGTGCTTTTGCAGCACGAGATGCTTCTTCGCGGTTCTTTTGTACGAGGTACTCTTGATAACCACCTACATACTCACTAACAGTGCCTTTGCCATCTTCATCTTCGCCAAACACCCACGTAGAGGTAACGACGTTGTCCATGAATGAGCGATCATGACTGATTAGCAAAATCGTACCACCAAAGCTGGCGACTGACTCTTCTAATAGCTCAAGTGTTGCCATATCCAAATCGTTAGTCGGCTCATCGAGTACCAAAATATTGGCAGGTTTTAATAGTTGTTTGGCAAGTAGTACTCGGTTACGCTCACCACCAGACAAGGCTTTGACAGGTGTACGTGCGCGCTCTGGTGCAAATAAGAAATCTTGCAAGTAGCTCATGATGTGCGTCTTGCGACCGCCAACTTCGACAAAGTCAGAACCTTCCGAAACGTTTTGCGCAACGCTTGCTTCAAGATCTAACTGATCACGCAGCTGATCGAAAAAGGCGATTTTCAGATTAGTACCTAATTCGACACTACCAGACTTAGTGACTTCGTCATCAGACATATCGAGTAGGGCTTTAATAAGCGTAGTTTTACCAGCACCGTTAGGGCCGACAATACCAATCTTATCGCCACGCATAATAGTGGTCGTAAAATCATCTACCAAGACATTGCCATCATACTCAAGATGTAAGTTTTTAACTTTACAGACAAGCTTACCGCTTTTCTCGCCTTGGCCCATGGTGATGTTTACATTGCCCACTTGCTCACGGCGATCGCTACGCTCTTCACGTAAGGCTTTTAGTTCACGTACACGGCCCTCATTACGGGTGCGACGGGCTTTGATACCTTGGCGAATCCAAACTTCTTCTTGTGCCAGTTTTTTATCAAAGTTGGCATTGTTCTTTTCTTCAGCTTGCAACTGCAGCTCTTTTAGCTCTTGATAGCGCGCGTAACCACCTTCACCTTGTGTTACGTCATAACTGGTCAATTGGCCACGGTCAAGCTCAATAATGCGAGTCGATAGTTTATTGACGAATGCTCTATCATGAGTCACGAACAACAACGTCAAACCTTGCCAGTCAAGCAAAAAGCGCTCTAACCATTCGATACTTTCGACATCCAAATGGTTGGTTGGCTCATCTAGTAGTAGCACATCAGGCTTAGTAACTAGCGCACGAGCAAGTAACACGCGGCGTTTACGACCACCAGATAGAGATGATAAGTCGTCTTCTGGATTAAGGCCCATGGTCGTAATCAGACGCATGGCATCGCGTTCTAAGTCCCAACCATGTACCGCATCGATATCATGCTGTAGGGTCGCCATATGCTCACAGGCATCCATATCGCCATTCGCGCACATATCGACTTGCTTATTATAGTTAATGAGCAAATCAGCTGTGCGACGACTGCCGCCCATAACGATGTCTAATATGCGACCGCTGGTCTCAGGAACGTCTTGCTCTAGCATCGCTACACGCATGCTACTGTTGGTAATAATCTCGCCACTGTCAGGCTGCAATGAGCCATTGATCAGTTTAAACAAAGTAGATTTACCTTCGCCGTTGCGGCCAATCAAACACACACGCTCGCCTGAATTGATAGAAAAATCAATACCATCAAGAACAGGCGCGACGCCAAACGCTAAGTGAATATCTTTTAAATGAATCAGTGCCATAGAGTATCTTAAGCTTATATAATAGTGAGGTAGGGGTTGTTGCAAAATTGCCAGCAGTATAACATGCCACCGCGCAACTGTAGTGCGAGTAAATAGTTTTATCAGTACTATTTATGGCTTTTATTCATAGTGGCTATTTTTTGATTAGCATGATGGATTTAACAATGTCACCTAGGTTTTGCCACCTATTTTACTTGCTAAACCTTTCAGCCTTATATTTACGATACTTTAGAGAAAAATATGAATCAATCCAATAACAAAGATGCTGCTGCGAGCATGCAAGATGACTTACAAACTCAAGTAATTGATCTTCAAATGAACGTAGCCCACCTTGAGATCACAGTAGATAGACTTGATGAGGTGATCACACGTCAAGATAAAGATATTCAGACATTGCAACGTCAGCTACAGCTGATTTATAAGCAGATAGAAAATCAAGACACAGAGAGTGGTATAGCCCCATTTGATGTGATGGCGGATAGACCACCACATTATTAAAAAATAATAGTAAGTAAGATAACCAGTAGTGAATGATCGCAATATGTGTATTTTTAGATAAAGATACTTTTTGGTGACTTAATAGTCATAATATGGAAATAATGTATTTTGGTAGTTGTTTTAGTGTTTAAAAATCTTTACTATCTTCCACCTCGGATGCTGTTTACTTAAGAAAATTAAGTAAAACAGTAAAACAATGCGGATGTTTGGAGATGTAAAATGCGCGCCACCTTTCACTTAAAAACTCTTGCAGTAGCTATTGCTGCTCTGTCTGTCGCTAGCGCCGCTAGTGCTGCCGGTCTTGATCGCTCAGGTCAAGATATCACTGCATTCCTACAAGATGGCACTTATGCTGAAGCTGTCTATACCTATATTGATGCGGACGTGACGGGTGAAGATACTTCAGGTAATAAGATTGATGATATCGCAGAATCTTATGACTTTTTTCGTTATGGCGTGAAAACAGACATTAACGACACGTTTAGTGTCGGCGTCTTATATGACGAGCCTTTCGGTGCAGCAGCTGATTATAGTGGTGACAATAACTTTGTAGATGCAAACGGTGAAGGTACTAACGTAGAAGTAAGAACTGAAAGTATTACGGGTATCATAGGTGCAAAATTCGGTGAAAATAAAAACTTTCAAGTATACGGCGGTCCAGTGGCCCAACGTGTACAAGCTGATGTAAAGTTACGTGGTACTGCTTATAGTGCTGCTAACGGCTATACGACACATATTAGCCCCGATCAAGATTACGGTTATATCGCAGGCGTAGCTTATAGTAAGCCTGAAATCGCGTTGAAAGCTGCCTTGACATATCGCTCAGAAATTGAACACAACGCGCAATCATCTGAAATCTATCCTATTGTAGGTACTGGCGCTATACCAGCTCCCATCGAATCTGCATTAGGTCTTTCAACACAGAGAAATGATAGTATTGAAATCACTACGCCTAAGTCAGTGAACTTTGATTTTCAAACGGGTATCAACCCTACAACCCTAGCAACTGCCAAAGTACGCTGGGTACCATGGAGTGATTTTGCTATCGTACCATCACTATATAATGACGTTAGCAAGGTTTCGACTCGGGATGATAAGGGATTAGCGTTAGTTAGCTATGATGACGACCAATGGCAAGTAGAGCTAGGATTGGCTAAGCGCGTTGCGCCAGCACTTGCTATCAGTGGTACTGTTGGTTGGGACAGTGGTGCAGGCAACCCTGTCACTTCGTTAGGTCCTATCGAAGGCTATTATAGCGCCGGTCTTGGTGCGAAATATAATGTGACCGAGAACTGGGCAGTATCTGCTGGTGGTAAATACTTATGGTTCGGTGATGCCAAAGGTCAAATCCCAACTAAAACGATCGTTAGTGATTTCGAAAGTAACGATGGCTTTGTACTAGGTGTAAAGGTATCTTACCAAGCTCAGTAAATCACAAATAAATTATGTGATGTTATTTACCATTAATATTAAAAGCGATCCTTTAAGGGTCGCTTTTTTTGTAGGCATTATTATAGTCATAATGAACCCGTTTTATCTCGAGGAAAAACTTTCCTATTAACAAATACTTTTTTAGAAAATTCACATTTAAAAGTAGAAGTAAACGACATTGTTTGATTTATATCTTATTTGTACTGTTCAGTCATAATTGAGAAATAAAGCACTTTAATTGTTGTTTTAGTGTCAAAAAGGCATTAGTATTCAACTTAGGACACGACTTTGATAATTTCAATGTTAAGCGCAGCAATGCTATATATTGTTTATCAAAGTAGTAATACAACAAGGACCGTTGGAGATACACAATGCGCACTACCTTTCACTTGAAAACCCTTGCAGTAGCAATCGCTACTCTTTCTGTCGCTAGCATGACTAATGCTGCTGGTCTTGATCGTTCAGGCCAAGATGTCACTGCTTTCTTTCAAGATGGTACCTATGCAGAAGCCGTCTATACTTATATTGATGCTGATGTAAGTGGTTATGATAGTGCTAACACTAACCCTTCTCAGAATGACTACGTACGTGGTGATAAGACAGGTGATATCGCTGAGTCTTATGACTTTTTCCGCTATGGCGTAAAAGCTGACATTAACGATACCTTTAGTATCGGCCTATTATACGATGAGCCTTTCGGTGCAGCTGCTGAATATACTCAAAGTAACTTCGTCTCACAAGGAGATGTTGACGCCTCTATTGCTTCTATTACCAATGGATTAGTGCCAAGTCTTGCAGCTGCAGAGGGTGCAATTGATAGTCTTGCCCCATTCGATGGTTCTTTACCTGAAGAGCAGCAAGCTCAGTTAGATAGTTTGCGTGGAGCAGTGGCAGTAGCACAAGCTGAAGCAAGTACCGCGGGTGAGAATACTAATGTAGAAGTTCGTAGCCAAAGCCTAACAGGGATTTTGGGCATGAAGTTTGGTGCCAACAAAAATTTCCAAATTTATGGTGGTCCAGTTGCACAGCGTACTCAATCTGAAACAAAATTACGCGGTTTAGCTTATGGACCTGCTAGCGGTTATACTTCAAACAGTAATCCTGATATGGACTATGGTTATATAGCAGGTATTGCTTATAGTAAGCCGGAAATTGCATTAAAAGCTGCTTTAACTTACCGTTCTGAAATCGATCATGATATACAAATATCCGAGTCGTATCCGTTAGTAGCTATTAGAGCTATAGCAGCAGGAGCTACTCCAGAACAAGCAGCTGCAGCAGCAAATAGAAACAGCAAATACGAAATTACTACTCCTAAATCAGTCAACTTTGATTTTCAAACAGGTATCAACCCTACAACATTAGCAACGGCAAAAGTACGCTGGGTACCGTGGAGTGATTTTATTATTACACCACCACTTTATAATGATACTAGTAAAATCAGTTATGGCCCTGATGGACTGAACTTGGTGGAATATAAAGACGACCAGTGGATGGTAGAGCTTGGCTTAGCGAAACGCGTAGCACCAGCACTTGCTATTAGCGGTACCATTGGTTGGGACAGTGGCGCTGGTGACCCAACTACATCGTTGGGCCCAGTTGAAGGCTACTATAGTGTTGGTCTTGGTGCCAAATATAACGTCACGGAAAACTGGGCAGTATCGGCTGGTGGTAAGTACTTATGGTTCGGTGATGCAAAAGGTCAGTTACCTAGTGATAAAATCGTTGGTGATTTTCAAGATAATGATGGCTATATCGCTGGTGTGAAGCTTTCTTATCAAGGGAAATAATCTTTCTATATAACTGCTAAACAATAAAAAAGCGACCTATGATGGGTCGCTTTTTTATGGGCTTTCTATTACCTATTTGACCGTAAGTTCTCAAATATAGATAGAACAGCAAATATAATCTTTATAGTATTAATTCATATAGCACGACTACATTTTATTTGCCTAGTTTAGCTTAGTGTCCATATACAGCAAATACCCTTGCATTTAAGAACCTATACGCACTCGTACCTTACCGAATGAGTTGTTAATAACGTAGCATACTTGAGGTACACAAGGAAAAGATCTAAATAGATAATCAAATGTGATATTAAGAAAAGAAGTATTGTTGATAAAGGCTTACTTCGTAAAAGTGAGCAGCAGTTGGAATGCCAAATAGGCTAGGACAATCTGGCTTAGTATATCCATCACAGAGCTATCCATACTACTGTCTCATTGATCATAAGTTCTCTTTGTTTAATACTGTAGTAGGTTAAATATACTAAATCGTTACTCATAAAAAAACCTCGCCAATAATGACGAGGTTTTTTTATAACAATAATCTTAAGATATTACGTAAACTTATTTGTTTAAGTTTAACTCCATCTCTTTGTACTTAGCAGAAACTGAAGGTCTTGGGCCACCAGTCATGATACTAACGGCAAAGATAGCGATAGTACTTAAGATAAAGCCTGGAACGATAGCATATAACCAGCTATTTAGTGCCATACCATCTACTTGGAAAGGACCATAAATCCATAGGATAACAGTCAACGCACCAACAACCATACCAGCAACAGCACCATTACGGTTCATACCACGCCATGTAAGGCTGAAGATAACCAATGGACCAAACGCTGCACCGAATCCTGCCCATGCATTAGAAACTAAGTTCAATACTGAGCTATCTGGGTTAGACGCTAGCATAATGGCAACAATAGCAACGATGATAACTGAGATACGACCAACCAATACTTGGCGAGCTTCTGGTGCATCTTTATCAAAGAATAGTTTGTATACATCTTTGGTTAGAGAGCTAGATACAACCAATAGCTGTGATGAGATAGTACTCATAATTGCCGCTAAAATAGCTGCTAATAGGAAACCTGAAACCAATGGGTGGAACAAGAACTGAGTGAATACTAAGAAGATAGTCTCAGGATCATCCAACGTCATCGCAGTTTTTTGTACGTAGGCACGACCAGCAAAACCAGTCATTAGTGAACCAATAAGACTCACAACCATCCAGCTCATACCGATATTACGTGCAGTCGGTACATCTCTCACTGAACGAATCGCCATAAAACGTACGATAATATGCGGTTGGCCAAAGTAACCTAAACCCCATGCCATTAACGAAATAATACCGATGACACTCATACCGCTAGTAACGTCTAAAAGGGTAGGGTCGATATTTCTGACGGCTTCTGTAGTGGCTGAAATACCACCAAGATCAGTAAAGGCAACGACAGGTACGATTACCATGGCAAACAGCATGATGACACCCTGTACGAAATCGGTCATAGATACTGCTAAGAAACCACCGAATAGCGTATAAGCCACAACCACACCAGCAGTAACCCATAGGCCAGTACTATACGATAGATTTAGTGAGCTTTCGAAGAGTTTACCACCACCTACAAGACTTGCAGCGGTATAGACGGTAAAGAATAGAATGATGACCACGGCTGAGATGACGCGTAGCATGTGCGACTTGTCTTCAAAGCGGTTGGCAAAATAATCGGGTAGGGTGATAGCGTTGTCAGCCACTTCGGTATAAACACGAAGGCGAGGTGCTACGATGAGATAGTTTAATAATGCACCTAATGTCAAACCAAGGGCAATCCAAATACTGACAACACCATCGGCAAACATATAACCAGGTAAGCCAAGTAGTAACCAACCTGACATATCTGATGCACCTGCAGAAAGTGCGGTTACTGCTGGGCCTAAGTTACGACCCCCTAACATATAGCCTTCAGTATCATTGGCTTGCTTAAAATAAGCGTAAACACCAATCCCAATCATCACTAAGAAATAGGCGCCGAGTGATATCAGCACGCCACTAGAAACTCCGTTCATATAAGTTGTCCTTAACCAACATCGTTGGCTGTAATTATTTTTTAACTATAAAAGTTCTGTCCTACAAGGCGATGTTCAAAACAATATTTAAAGACAAAAAAAGCCATTAATTGAGACATAATGGCTTTTTTCAGTATCTTCTGTAGTTTTATATGATTGATGTTGTTCTATGGCTAGCACTCATATAGAGATAGAGAACAACGGGAACATCGCATTCCACTTATCTATTGTTATTGCTCGCATCTGCTATTTATATATGAGTATTAGCAACCTACATCATCAATCTAAACCATTAAACCTACTGTTAACCATCATATCTTACTAGAAGTATTCAATATATGACTATCAGTGTCCTTGTGGTAAATTTTTGTTATAAAAACAACGTCAAGCGTATTATAACGCATGAGAGATACAAATGCGAATAGGCAGAATTTATATATTATTATATCCAGCGAGTCTTATTCAATAGGCGCCAGTAAATCTAAGAGTGCAGTGACACTGCTAGATTGTGTAAGCTTTGGATTAATGACCACACCTAGATAACGCTGTAGCTCAATATTGTCTGCCATATCAATACGTTCCAAATCTTGGCTGACCATCGTTTGAGGTAGTACTGACCAGCCAAGACCGACAGAGACTAGCATACGAATAGACTCAAGCGGGTTGGTGCTCATCGTGGCATAAGGCTTCAGATTGTGCTTGGCAAACTCAGCCAAGGTAATTTGACTGGTAAAGGTATTGGCAGAAGGCAAAATGGCAGGATAGCGCGCTAACTGCTCCAACGTCACATTAGATTTAGTAGCCAAAGGTGATAGCGTACCCGTCATAAAATAAAGAGGGTCTGACCAGAGCGTGTGATAAGTTAAGCGCTTATCATATACAGGAGGTAGAGTTACAAAGGCCAAAGACAAATCACCATCTAGTACTGCTTTATGAGCTTTTTCAGAATCTACGAAGTGTACTTCTAACTGAACAGCTGGATAAGCTTGAATAAAGTGTTTAAGGACAGGTGCTAAATGATGTAGGCCAATATGATGGCTAGTACCAATGACTAACTTGCCAGAGACGATATGCTGAGAATGCTGTAAGTTGATTTTAAAGTTCTCATAATCTTCCAGCCAACGCTTGGCATGAGGTAGCATTTCACTAGCCGCTTGAGTAGGTACAATTCCACGTCCTACCGTATCAAACAAGGTAATGTTAAACTCGTCTTCTAAGTTTTTGATACGTTTACTGACAGCAGGCTGAGTGATAAACAGCTTTTCTGCAGCGCCTGAGATACTGCCAGTGTGCATAACGGTAACGAATGTCGTCAAGTTTGTGGTGTTCAAACGAATGTCCTTAGCTACTCTAGGAGCTATAAATAAAAGTTGGCTGACCCAATCACAACGTATTAGAAATAAAAGTTTGCGTCTGGTTAAAAATCATCAATTATTATTATAGGATTTGCCTGCTATAATCACAAGACATCGAGGCGTATTGTGACATATTTATTCTAAAAAATTGGCTATTTACCTTTTAAAACGTATTTTAAGCGTTAATTTTAGTCATATGTTGGGTCTCATAAAGAAATAATATTTAAATTTTAGATACGACAGTAATTATTAAACATTATAGATAGACATAGCATTTACATAGAATCTTAGCTTGGCAATGTGCAAATAAGTAAAAATTAAGTAATTAGTAACCTATAAAGGATAGCAACATGGCTGGTCAAACGTTATATGACAAACTTTGGAACGCTCACGAAATCACTAAGCGCGACGATGGTTCGAGCCTGATTTATATCGACCGCCACCTGTTGCACGAAGTGACGAGTCCACAAGCATTTGAAGGGTTGGAGTTGGCAAATAGAGCGCCATGGCGTCTATCGGCTAACATTGCCAGTCCAGATCACAATGTGCCGACCGTCACAAAAGAGCGCTTAGAAGGAGTACCGGGGATTAAAGACAAAGTATCACGCTTGCAGGTTGTCACGTTGGACGATAACTGCACCAAGTTTGATATTGCTGAATTTACTATAAATGATGCGCGTCAGGGAATTTTGCACGTGGTCGGTCCAGAGCAAGGTTTGGTCTTGCCGGGTATGACGGTTGTTTGCGGTGATTCGCATACAGCGACCCACGGAGCACTTGGTTGCTTGGCTCACGGTATCGGAACCTCCGAAGTTGAGCATGTATTGGCAACGCAGTGTTTGATTCAAAAGAAATCAAAAAATATGCAGATCCGTGTCACTGGTCAACTTGGTGCTGGTGTCACTTCAAAAGATGTGGTGTTAGCTATTATTGCAAAAATCGGTACAGCAGGTGGAACAGGACACGCGATTGAATTTGCAGGTCAAGTGTTCGAAGACATGAGTATGGAAGGTCGCATGACCGTCTGTAACATGGCGATTGAAGCAGGCGCGCGTGTCGGTATGGTTGCGGTCGATGAAACGACGATTGACTATGTTAAAGGTCGTCCATATGCGCCAAGCGAAGCACAATGGGAACAAGCGGAAGCCTACTGGCGTACACTATATTCAGACGATGACGCGGTATTTGATACTGTGGTGGAAATCGACGGTAGTCAGATCGCACCGCAAGTATCTTGGGGTACATCGCCTGAGATGGTGGTAGATATCACGCAATCTGTACCGACACCAGATCAAGCCATTGATGAAGCTCAAGAAGAAGGCTGGTTACGCGCTTATACTTATATGGGGCTAGAAGCTGGTCAGAAAATTACGGATATTCAACTTGACCGTATATTTATTGGTTCATGTACCAATTCACGTATCGAAGATTTACGTGATGCGGCAGCGGTAATCAAAGGTCGCAAAGTTGCTGATAACGTAAAGGAAGCGATCGTTGTTGCAGGCTCTGGACAAGTGAAACTGCAAGCAGAAGCAGAAGGCTTGGATACGTTATTTACCGAAGCTGGTTTTGAATGGCGTGAGCCGGGCTGCTCAATGTGTCTTGCGATGAATGCAGACAAGCTTGAGCCGCAAGAGCACTGTGCCTCAACGTCTAATCGTAATTTTGAAGGTCGTCAGGGTAATGGTGGTCGTACGCATTTGGTAAGCCCAGCAATGGCAGCCGCCGCCGCGTTGGCAGGTCATTTCGTGGATGTTCGTACATTTTAAGACTGATAATAAGTAGCTGACATCATGCTTGTATGAACGATAAATATATGAGCATGGTGTCAAAATGGTAAAAAATTATTTACTGTCTAATACGCTTATCAAGATCATCAGCCAGCAAAAATATAATTGATAGGAAATTTTATGCAAGCTTATAACACCCAAACAGGTATCGTTTGCCCGTTAGATCGCGCAAACGTCGATACCGACCAAATTATTGCAAAACAGTTTTTGAAATCTATTAAACGTACAGGTTTTGGCGTAAATCTATTTGACGATTGGCGCTATCTTGACGAAGGCTACCCTGGTCAAGACAACAGTACACGAGTCATCAATCCAGAATTTGTATTAAACAAACCACGTTATCAAGGTGCTACTATCTTGCTAGCACGTAGAAACTTTGGTTGTGGCTCTAGTCGTGAGCATGCACCTTGGGCGTTATCAGAGTATGGTTTCCGTACGGTAATTGCGCCAAGTTTTGCAGATATTTTCTACAATAACTGTTTCAAAAATGGCATGTTACCAATTGTGTTGGATGAAGCGATTGTAGATACGTTAATGAAGGCAACTTTTGATAACGAAGGCTATGAGTTGACCGCGGATCTTGAACGTCAGGTCGTTATCACACCAACTGGTGAAGAGTATGCCTTTGAAGTAGATGCCTTTCGCAAACATTGCTTGTTAAACGGACTGGATGATATTGGTCTAACCTTGCAGCAAAGTGATGCTATCAAAGATTATGAGCAACAAATGATGCAAAAAACACCGTGGATATTTAACGACGTAAGAGCGTAGAGGGTCATTCTATAATCTACTGCTAATAAAATATGAGTAGTCGCAACGCAGCGTTGAGTTATGGCGGTGAACTGTCTAAAATGAAGAATAGTTTTTCACTACATTTTATTATCTCTCTTGAATAGTAGCCGCCATTATGAATACAAAACGTTATGCTCTATGGACAAGTACCATTGTTGCTGCAAGCTTATTATTGTCAGGCTGTCAGCTATTGACGGGCTATCAAAAAATAGATGAAGCAGAGAATGCCGAGGCATGGGTGGGTAAAATTAAACCTATCGCTGGTGAAGTAAATATTGCATGTGTGGGTACATATCATTGCGAAATTGTGCAGATAGATAAAACACTCATTATCGCGCCCAACAGTCACGAGCCAATCAATCCTCAGATTATGACATCCTTACCACGTCAAGAAGGTATGGCGAAAACATCGATGAATATGGATATGACACCACTCGTCAATAAAAATGCCATAAAAGTTGTGCCGTTAGCGCCTTCTAGTATGCCAGGATTGACCAACTACTATGCACGAGTCATGCCTGCCAAACACGAGGTTCATGTTAATTTCTATCCAGAAAATAACATGGGTTATGTTGAACGCTTTGCGATGATCCATGATTTCACTGAAGCAGGTACCTATCAGTTACGTGCTTATCAAAAGAAAAGCAGTGAAAAATCAGGTAGTCTATTGGACACAGCATCACCTGAGCCTTTATGTATTGAGCTATTGCAAGGCACTCAAGTACAGCGCCGATTCTGTAAGCAACTAGACGCTGAGCATCAAGGTGAGTTTGTAGAGACTGGTATGGCCAAAGCAGTAACATCAGCACCTAAAGCCAAAAAAATGGCAGCATAAAATATGAGTATAAAAAGCTCGACAATATAATTAACCAATAAAAATATTTCCAAAAGGATCAGTATGGCAACGATTTTAACATTAGCGGGTGATGGTATTGGCCCTGAAATCATGACCCAAGCCATTGACGTGCTCAAAGCTGTCAATGATAAGTTTTCACTTGATTTAACGCTTGAGTCTGGATTGATTGGCGGTGTGGCTATTGATGCAACTGGTGAGCCTTTGCCAGATGAGACATTGGCCCGTGCTCGTGCCGCAGATGCGGTATTGCTAGGTGCGGTCGGTGGTCCTAAATGGGATGCAATCGAGCGTAGTAAACGCCCTGAGCGCGGTCTGTTGAAAATCCGCGGTGAGCTTGGTTTATTTGCTAATCTACGCGTAGCCAAGCTCTATCCACAGTTGGCTAATGCCTCAAGTATCAAACCGGAAATTATCTCAGGTCTAGATCTATTGATCGTCCGTGAGCTGACAGGCGGTATCTATTTTGGTGAGCCTCGTGGTATCCGCACACTAGAAAATGGTGAGCAGCAAGGCTATAACACGATGGTGTATAGCACAAGTGAGATTCAGCGTATTGGTAAAGTTGCCTTTGAATTGGCAAAAACGCGTGCGCAAGCAGCAGGTACAGCAGCTAAGGTATGTTCAGTTGATAAGGCCAATGTATTAGAAGTCACCGAGCTGTGGAAACAGACGATGATCGAGATGCAACAAGCTAACTATAGCGACGTGGCGTTATCACACATGTATGCTGACAATGCTTGCATGCAGTTGATTAAAGATCCTAAGCAGTTCGATGTTATGGTGACAGGTAATATGTTTGGCGATATCCTATCTGATGAAGCTGCGATGTTGACAGGCTCTATCGGTATGTTGCCATCAGCGAGCTTAGATGAGTCAGGTAAGGGTATGTATGAGCCGTGTCATGGTTCAGCACCTGATATCGCAGGACAGGATAAAGCCAATCCATTAGCGACTATCTTGTCTGTTGCTATGATGCTGCGTTATACGTTCAAGCAAGAAGATGCAGCACAAGCAATCGAGCAGGCAGTTAGTGATGTGCTTGATGATGGTTTACGTACGCTAGATATTTTAGATAGCAGCGAAGCTGGACTTAAGCAAGTAGGCTGTAAGGAAATGGGTCAAGCGGTCTTGGCCAAACTTATATAACTTAGCCCAAGTTTGAAGGCCGTTCCTATATAATATTTTCCATAGTCTAATCCCATATGTTTTATACCCATAAATTGCTGAGCACTTTATGGGTTTTTTATACTATGTGGTATACAACCATGCCTCACTGTAAATAAAATCTTGTATTCGTTCACTCTATTAACAAATGCATAGTAGGAATAGTTAGTTATTAACATAAAGCTGTTAGGGAATAGTGGTAGGGCTATGGCAATATATTTCTATGATAAATTTTTCGATATTTTTCGATACATGGTAATTATTTAGGGAGTTTTTTTATGTCTCAACTACTTAAGGTTGGCAGCCTTGTTATAGTGATGGGTACAACGTCTGCATTATTAGTGGGTTGTAGCAGCAATGCTAATAATGCTGAAAATAGCGTACAAACGACTAATGAGAGCAAGTCATCCAATAGTGGCATGACAGATCATAATAACAATGCAGGCACCGAAGCAGAGATGAATACTAGTAGCAATCAATCTACTAGTAACAGTATCGATGCTGATACGATGGACAGCAGGATGACTGATAGTAACGACATCAGTCCAGTAACCAACGGTGTTAGTCAGCAAATAGATGGTAATAGCAAAGCAGCAGATTCGCTCAATGAATTACTACCTAAGATTACATACAGTACAAAAGAGCTGTCAGATACCGCTAAAAAAGTGAATCAAGCGACATGGACAGCTGACACTAAAATTGATCGCAATGTCGGGACTAAACTGCAAGCGCTACTGAACTGGAATCATAGTGGCGTTGGTGCAGTTGATGGGTACTGGGGGAAAAACACGCGTAAAGCCATGCAAGCTTTTCAAAAGGCTCAAGGATTACCAGTAACCGAAGCGGTCAATGAAGAAACGTGGCAAGCATTGAATAAGAATTCCACGCTTACTTCACAGCCTGTATTAGTCAGTTATCAGCTGACAGATACTGATGTGAATATCAAAACTACCCAAATTCCTGCTAGTGCTGAAGCCAAAGCCAAGCTAGAGGGTATGTATTATGAAAGCGTCCTTGAAGCCTTGGGAGAGAAGTTTCATATCAGTCGTGACTATCTCAAATCGCTTAATCCTACTGCCAATTTTACGGCTGGTGAGACTATCACGGTATACAATCCAGGCAATCCTAACACTACACCAGTGAGCCGCGTGGTCGCTGATAAAAGCACGCAAACCCTCTATGCGTACGACGACAGTAATAACCTAGTTGCCAGTTATCCGACTACAGTAGGTAGCACAGCCACGCCTTCACCAACGGGTACGCATCAGGTAAAAGTCAAAATTCATGAGCCTAATTATACTTACACTGGCGATAATGGCGAAAAATCTATTATCCCTACAGGTCCTAATAATCCTGTTGGCTTGGTATGGATCGGTCTGAGTAAACCCTCGTATGGCATTCATGGATCACCAGATCCTGAACGTATTAGCCGTCAGGCATCAGCAGGCTGTGTTCGCCTCACCAATTGGGACGCGCTTAGCCTACTCGGTGTTATAAAGAAAGGTGCCACTGTTGAGTTCAAGTAATTCATAAAGGCGAAACAAAAAAATACCGCTGAATTTAGCGGTATTTTTTATGGTAAAACAAACAGTCCATACTAAATGACTAAAACAGTGATAGGCAATAATGAGCAGATTAGCGTTTTCATTATTATTATCAGTTAAACCACTCAAGCGTCTATATCAGCTATCAGCGATAACGTAGCCATTTGATTGTTGACTGCCTTTTACCAGCGTCAATACTTCCACAACCATATTGATTAGTAAGTATTTAGTTTTTACCACGGTAGGTAATGCGGCCTTTAGATAGGTCATAAGGTGTCATTTCAACTTTAACCTTATCACCTGTCAAGATACGAATATAATGCTTACGCATCTTACCAGAGATATGCGCAATGATTTCGTGCCCGTTTTCTAAACGAACTTTGAACAAAGTATTAGGAAGGGTATCAATGACTTCGCCTTCAAATTCAATAATATCGTCTTTTGCCATAATTTGTATCAATCAATTAAAAAATAAGCCCATATTATACGTAAGTTAGCGTATTAAAGCAATACGAACCTGCTTTTTACTTGACAGCATGTGAGTGATATGTATGTCAAATTATATCGATTTAGTCAGGTAGATTTAACCAGACAGGCGTTAGTGGTGCATCTGGTAATAAGCTTTGAAAACGTTCAGGATAATAGGCATTGATAAAATATAGTCCATCACCTGAAGCGGTAGGTGGTGCAATCGTTCGATCTTTTTTGTGCAAAATATTCAAAAAATCTGCTGGTTCTAGCTCATGTCTACCAATGGCATATAATGTACCCATCAAATTGCGAACCATATGATGTAAAAATCCATCTGCTTGTATATCAAAAACGATAAATTGACCATGAGCAAAAAGGTTGGCATGGCTAATCGTACGCACCGGTTGATTGGATTGACAGGCCGCAGCACGGTAACTGCTAAAATCGTGTGTACCGACGATATCGGCTGCTGCTTGCTGCATGGCTTCTAAATCAAGCGGATCATAGATATGAGTTACTTGATGATTTAGTATGGCAGGGCGCTGCACTTGATTGAGCGTAATATAACGATAGCGACGAGCAATAGCACCAAAACGCGCATGAAAATCAGCTGGCATGGGTTGTACCCAGCGTAGAGCAATATCATCGGGAAGTAAGCTGTTTACACCACGCAACCAATTATGAGTAGGGCGATACGCATGAGTTGTAAAATGGGCAATCATATTGCTAGCATGTACACTGGCATCAGTACGCCCAGCTGCGATGACTTCTACAGGCTCATTGGCCACTTTGCCGATAGCTGTTTCTAAGGCTTCTTGTACGCCCAAAACCTCTCGTTGTCGTTGCCAGCCATGATAATGAGTTCCTAAGAACTCAATAGCAATCGCTAAAGTGTAGGTTGATTCAGTTTCGATAATTTCAGTCTCAGACATTAGGGTTTCTAAACTTATAAAATGGGAATTAATTAAAAGGTGCTTATCGCTTTTTGATGCTAGTGCCAGTTTGATTGACGTTATTTAACCAACGCTGTCTGCGTCTTGCTGGACTATCATAGCGAAGTAACAACCATAGTAATCGGGCATAAATAGCAGGTATGGTCAAACGCCCACCAGCAATGACATGATGCTCGTACTGCCAACTGCCCGCCGCATAGCTGTCGCTGACGCCGCCAAACGGACATTGACTGGCTGATATCACCATATGTCCATGTTCATGAGCAAGGGTCAGTGTCTCTGCTAGTGCAGCTGAATAAGGGATGTTACCGGCGCCAAATCCCAATAGAATAATGCCACATGGTGGCTGCGACAATAAAGCTTGTAGCTGGTTGTTTATCATCGAAACATCGTTAGGTAGGCAATATAGCGCATGAACACTCGCGTTTTCAGCGCGTGTTTTAATACTGGATAGCAAGTCTTGTTGATCATCAAGCCAATGTTGCCTACGCGTGTCAGGTAGATTTTTTATATAGCTATTGGCTGGATAAGCGGCGCGAGAATGACCAGTAAATGCCATCAGATCATGACTGTGAATTTTCTGTACCGTTTGAGCAGGCCATGATTCGCCGCCAAAACTAACCTTCACACCTGATTCACCAGCAGCGGCTAGTTTTAATGAGTCGGTGAGATTGCCCCAAGCATCGCTATGTTCATCGATGTTATAGGAGTGCAATATTTCACTGTCTAATAATGGACGCATACTTGCGGTCAGAACAATACAAATATCACTACCTGCAAAAGCTTCTGCTAAAAATGCGCCTAAGTAACTCAACGTATCCGTGCCAGTGATGAGAACAAAGCGTCTATCACCTTTGGCATAAGTATTTAGTAGTAGTTGATAGAAATGCGTAAAATCACTAGGAGTAAGCTGGCTGCTGTCTTTGATCAGGGTGTTTTCTAACCATGAGACTGTCGGTAAGTTATTCGTACTGTCTTGGGCAGATAAAAGTTTTTGTAGAGTAGGCAAAAACACTTCTGCTGATAATGGCGCTAAAGGTCTGCCATAGCTACCAAAGGTACCACCAGCATAAATCAGTTGAATAGGATCGGATAGATTTTTGAGCATAACAGAAGATGGCATAGTATCAACACAGTAAACAAGTATGGAAGAAAAGAGGTACTGGAGAATTGAGCAACGATGGCTAAAGGGTTTAATAATAGATAGTATTAGAGTTAAATGCAAAAAAAATCAGCAAGCATCCCGTGATTAGGAAGTACTTGCTGATGAGAGACTAGACGATTAACTACGCAGTACGTTCAAGTAGTAACTGTGCTTGCTGTTTCTGTTCACTGTTACCTTGAGCTATCACCTCATTGAGTAGACGCTTTGCACTGTCGTATTCACCCAGTTGTAGATATTGCCCTGCCAAATCTAACGTGACTTGATTACTATCTAATGACTTTACAAAATCAAAATCTGCTGCGAACCGTGATGAGAATTCTTCGGCTGATTCAGTATCTTGAGTTGGGACAGGGCTTTCGGCCTCAACTGGTGCAGCAGTAGACACTGGGTCAGTGTCCGATGGAAAATCAAATAGAGAGTTGGTATCATCAATATCAAAATTATCGTCTATTAGTTTACTATCGTCGAAGACCAATGGTTCATCAGGTACGACATTCGATTCTTCGACATCGCTAACATCATTAACCTCGATATTATCATTGAATAATGGTTCCTCGAGATTAATATTTGCAAAGTTGTCTTCTTCAAGGGTTATGCTCTCAGAAGTATTGTTTCCACAATCAGTATTTTCTAGAATGAAATTATCAAAACCACTGTCGTTTTCAGTCGTAGATAGGTCGTCATTAGAAACAGTATCGATGTCATCTAATGTATCTAGGTTGCCCAAAGATAAAGCAAAGTCATCTTCACCGTTTTGAAGAGCATCAACAGAGTGTTGTTCTGAATTCGTAGATACGTCATTAGTGACGACGTTGTCTTTGTCTGCATTGGCTGCTAAATCATCGAAGTCTAAGATAAAATCTTCTTCTAGTGCTGCTTTCTCATTGTCATTATGTGAGAGGTTAGTGTCTATAGATGATTCATTCGAAGTATCATCAAATGAATCAAAGTCAAAGTCAAACTCAAAGTCACTAAGATCGTTATCTTCGTTATTACTAACATTATCGTTAGCAGAGCTCTCTAAAACGTCGTTATCTACATTGTCTAACGGTATGACAGGCGTTTCACTTGTCATATTAGGCGCAGCGAAATCGTTCTCTAAATCGCTGAGAGTCAGATCAAAGCTATCATTCGGATTTTCGGTAATAGAACTAACATTATCGACTTTGTCTGATAACTCTAAGCTGTCGATAGGTTCATTTATTGCAGTATCGTTATTACTTTCTTCAATTGACTGGTGATCTACTGTATTAGTACTATCATTCTGACTAATAGGCAAATCGAAGTCGATAGCGTCAAAATCATCTTTGGCATTGTCCGTTGCCAGTGTTTGCGCAGCGGCAGGTTCTAATTCATCAAACGATAGATTTCTTATCTCGTCTGCTTGAGCGATAGTCTGACTGTCGTTATGATTTCTTATAGACTCATAAATATTATTAAAATCTTCTGGCTGATTTATCGTCGCGTATATGCTGAGTAGTTTAAGAGACAATGCACTGTTATGAGGTTTTTCACTTAGACCACGTTTAATGGTTTCGATCGCCTTGTCATAGCGCTGCTGATCCATAAAACGCTGAGCAATAGTGATATGGTCAAATTTATGGCTATTGCTGACATTAGTGTGGGTAGGAGTATCATAGTCTACTTTTGGTGATGGAGTAGGCGTATCTTTTCTTGCATTAATAGGCGAAGGTGATGACGATTTCTGCGCCTTATTTTTGCGCAAGAATAAAGCAGCCACTAACAGAATAAGCGCCAATCCGGCGATGATATATAGCATATTGTCCATAGTTATTCCTACGCCTGTGATCACAATCTAATGTATGAATCAGTTAGGCAATTATTGATTGCGTAATTTTTCGAGACGAGCCTGCAGCTCAGCCAATTTTTGGTTTTGTAATTGAATTTTTTTAGTATAACTACTAAGAGTGCTACTGGTACTTGATAAACGTTGGGCCTGTGATGCTGCTTGTTGCCGCGATGCTTTGAGTGTCGCTAATATATCTGTACTCAAACCATTCCCTGTGTTTGATGCCGCTTTTGCTTGAGTGCCATCTGCATTGCCATCTCGCCCGGGCGCAAGCACAGAAAATTGTGCTTTTGATAAGGTTTGTGTTTTAGTTGTCGTGGCTTTTTCAGGGCGTTTGGCCGCTTGCGTACTTATAGAAGGTTTTTTAAAAGGTCTTTGAGCTGTTTTTTGCACCGCCGCTGTATTTGCTCTGCGAATATACTGTCTTTGTGCATCGATGGCCGCTTCTAGATTTTTCTGTGATGGTATAACATCATAACTAGGCAAAATAAGCTTAGCATCTGCTTTTAATTGATCTGCGTCTTTATTGATAAAAGCATCAGGGTTTTGTGATTGAATTTGCTTCATCACGATGGAAGTATCTAGATTGTTTTCTTGCGCGATCTGCTGAGCAATAATCCATAGGCTATCGTTACGTTGTACTTGGTATTGATTGATTGTCGAGCTATCTGTTGCTCTATCATTTGAAGGTACATTATTGGTAGCGCTGTTAGGAGTTCTCGACGTTGTATTGTCAATAGAAGCCGCCAAGACGCTAGTATCATTTTTCTCAGTATTGCTTGCGATGATGCTAGTAGTCGGAGTAGATACGGGTGATGTGTCAGCATCTGTTTTTTTACGACTCGGCTGTATCTGCCGTGTGACTTGAATATTTAGAGTATCGAGTGGTTTATCAATCAATACTTTATCTAAGATTGGAGTGTTTTTAATACTTGCTTTGGCGTTATCATTGGCAACAACTTTCGTAGGTTCAGTGCTGTTATTCGCACTCAAAGCACTGCTATCTAAACGGTTCGATGAACTAAAGCCGTTATCAGTATTCTTTGCATTACTGATAGTGTTTTTTATATCAGAATCACTATTTAAACGCCCATTATCAAGCCGACTAGGTGCGTAAGTAAGATTGCTAGTCTGCGAAGTAGCTGTCACTATCGGAGCTTGTATGTTAGACACTGATCTAGAAATAGAAGAGTCAACTGTTGCTATGTTTGCTAGAGCTGGTTTATTTGCAGCAGCGTTAGATACTGATATTAGGGGCGGCGGTGCACCTTTTCTTACGGTTAACGGTTTTGCAGCGCTTGCAGAAACACTTGGTAAATTGAGTTTCTGAGTGCCTTTAACACTGTTCTTGGAAGCATTATTAATCGGTAGACTATCATTTAACGGCATCAATAATGTTTTTGGTACGACATTTTGCTGCCCATTATCATTGATCGACAAAACCAAATCAGCGAAAGGCTTTGACACAGGCTGTGATGTGCTGATTAATACCTGACCGCTGGTCGCTGAAGTTGCTTGAAAGCGCACCTGCATTGAATCAGTTGGCGTCAATCCCATCTGTTGATAGATAACTGGATTGGCCAAGCTCGCTGAAAAGTCAGCCGCTCGTATGTTGGTAACCACAATACTTGCGTTTAAAGGTTCATGCTGGGCTGAGCTAACCACTGTCTTACCGATAGTTGCCGCTTGTGCGCTTGGAATAATAGCGGCCAAACCTACAGAATAAAGTAATGCCATCGATACCGCGCGATGTACAGGAGTCAAGCGACGAGATAAATGACAAGACATGAGCAGTCCTTTACAAAATAAGTTATCTTTGCTGTTATAACAAAGTACGGTTTAGTTTACCAGTTTATTTCACAACTGTTGCGTCCAATGCATAAATGTTTATTTAATGTTCAGCTTATTTTCTTGTCAAGTAACATAGCATCGCCATAGCTAAAGAATCGATATTCTTTTTCAATAGCATGTTGATAGGCATGTTCAATCGCTGCTTTGCCAGAAAAAGCTGATACCAACATTAGCAACGTCGATTTGGGTAAATGAAAGTTTGTTAACAGTCGATCAATGACACCGAATTTAAACCCTGGATAAATAAAAATGTCCGTGTCCCCTGACCAACTAGAAAGTGCTTGCCCATTGATAGCTGTTTTTTGATAAGCCGTTTCAAGGACGCGAGTCACCGTAGTACCAATCGCGATGACCTTATTACCATTTGCATGCGTTTGATTAATTAGCTCAGCAGTTGCTTGTGGCAGATGTGCATACTCACTGTGCATAGTATGATTGAGTAGGTTGTCTGTTTTAACTGGCGCAAAGGTACCAGCGCCAACATGCAATGTCACAAAAGCAGTATTGATGCCTTTTTCTGCCAATTTATTGAGAACCAAGTCATCGAAATGCAAACTTGCTGTCGGTGCAGCGACACTTGCAAGCTTAGCGGGATCATGAAACACCGTTTGATAACGAGTATTATCAGTGTCATCGGCCTGACGTTCAAAGTAAGGCGGGATAGGTAGCTCGCCGTAAAGTTCTAAATCAGGCAAAATTGGCGCATCAAAGGCTAAAATAAACAAGTTGTCCTGACGACCAATCATCGCGCCACTCATATGACTATCGGCCAGTTGAAAACGTTGACCAAGTTTCAGTGCTTTGCTGGCTTTTACATGGCAAAGGGCAATATGTCCTTGGTTGACTGATTCATTATTTGAATCTTCTAAATGCAGTGTCGTTATATCTAAGTCTGAGACAGTAACCAATCGCTCAATCAAAACCTCAAGTTTACCGCCAGTATCTTTTTGACCAAATAGGCGTGCCTTCATCACCTTTGTATCATTAAATACAATCAGGTCTCCAGCATCTAATAAATCAGGCAACTTAGAAAACAAACAGTCTTCTACAGGCGTAGCATTTGTGTCAGTGTGAGCAGGCAAGTACAAAAGTCTTGAAGCAGAACGCTGCGCTAATGGATATCGCGCAATCAAACGATCTGGTAGGTCATAGTCGTAATCTTCCACGCTTAGATAATCTAAGACGTCACTGTTGTTATTGGTAGTAAGTGGGGCATTAGAATCGGAAGATGCAGTGTGAGTGTTGGTCATAATTAGTCTTTAAATGGATAGAAATTTTGGCATAATTGTAGCAGAAATACTGCTATAAAAGGTTGCTTTACTAAGTAGTCACCGTGCACAAAACATATTTGAATAGCCTAAGCAAAAGTAATAGTTTTTAACTGTTCTCATGTTTATTACGTTAGTCTTTGTTTATTTTACTCAAATAAATTTAATTGAGGCAATAGTTGGGCTGCAGGTGTCAATGACGAAAAAGTGACCCCGACTAATCGGATAGGGAGCTGGCGCGGAATATCTAAGAATAATTTGTCTAACCAGTAATGAGCAGATTCAGCACTACTAAAAGCGGTAGTCAGCGTGTGCGTACGGGTAATCTGAGTAAAGTCGGCATACTTAACCTTGAGCGTTATAGTATGAGCGATGAGATTTTTTTTGTGCAGTTGCGCGAAGGCATCCGCATTTTGTTCATAGATTTGTACACGTAACGCCGTGTCATCGTTTAGGTTTTCTCTAAAAGTAGTCTCCGAACCAACAGACTTATGCAGGCGCTCAGACTTGACAGCGCGTTCATCGCGACCATGAGCGATATCATGATAAAACTGTCCTCGCTTACCAAACTCATTAATCAATACTTCGGCTGACATACGGCGTAGATCAGCACCGTTAGTCACGCCCATCGCATGTAATCGTCTTGCCGTTGCTTTACCTATTCCATGAAATCGTTCAATAGGTAGTGTACTAATAAAAGCATCAGCGTCTTCTGGTGTGATAATAGCGGTGCCGTTAGGCTTATTGATGTCAGAGGCAATCTTGGCCAACATTTTGTTGAAGGACACGCCAGCAGAAGCAGTCAATCCTGTATGTTGCAATATTTGTGTTCTTAACCAATTGGCCATCAATGTCGCTGAGCCTTTATGTACCGTGAGACCAGTGACATCAAGATAAGCCTCATCTAGCGATAATGGCTCAACATGAGGCGTTAAGCTGTACATGATATTGCGAATATCGCTGCTAACAGCTCGATATACTTCAAAACGTGGTCTGACAAATATGACTTCTGGACAACGTTTGCGAGCCTCATAACAAGACATAGCTGAGCGCACCCCAAACTGACGTACCTCATAGCTAGCTGCTGCTACAACACCGCGACCATTTGGATCTCCACCAACAACTAATGGCTTGCCCCGTAACTCTGGGAAGTCACGTTGTTCTACACTGGCATAAAACGCATCCATATCTATATGAATGATTTTACGTGGATTGGATGCTGTAGGAGTTTTCATGATTAATATTTTACATCACTCAATACTTTTATTTCAGTATCGATTATTAAGCGGTAAAGGGGTTTTTCGAATATAGAACCATAAAATATGGCAATATACGAATAATTTATATATCAATAACTAAATATAGTGTAAGGTTAATAGTTGAAGAATAGACAGCAATTAGATGTTGACAAATACACCTTAGTGAACGTATGTTAACTGCATATATTCTAAAATATGCATACATTAAATATTATAGATTTTCTATACCGCCTGTCTGAATATTATCGCCTTCCATCATGAATATTATAGTTATATGTTACAGTTCTAATGCTATCGCTTTACAATATATTAACCACGATAATCAATAGTTATGAAAGTAATAAATGGTCTTTTATAGGAATTGTATTTACCTGATAAGACATTGTTTATAGCTGATACCAAACTTATGAATTGAATACTGGTAAATTAACTTTCTAAAAATATTAATGAGAAAGTTCAAGATAATTAAGGAGCTGATGATGAGTCATGAATTAAAAGGGAGCGATTTGACAAGAGCAATGTTAGCGCGCGGTGATGAAAATATATGGTGTGCGGTTTGTGATGAAAGCGATGAACAAGCGATGATGGATCAGTGTGGTAATGATTTTACCGCTTATATCGTATCGTTTAATGATGGATATTTTTATTGTAGCGCTGGCATGCCATGGAGTTATGCAGTACCGATTAAGATAAGCGCTGTTATGCCATTTGAAGTATCGATATAAATAAATTAAGAGTTTGATAGGGCGAATATAATAAGCACAAAAAAACCTCCGATAAAGGAGGCTAGTTTGTACTAAATATTGGTACCAGTGGTCGGACTCGAACCGACACGCTTTTAAAGGCAACGGATTTTGAATCCGTCATGTCTACCAATTCCATCACACTGGCATGTTAGGTGATAATAATTATTGACTAAATATTATCTAATTGGGCTACAGTGTTGACTGTATAGGCTGCGTATTATAGCAGCCTATTTACTTGCGTCAAGTATTATTTTATACAATTTTTTATTTATTCTACTGGTGCTAAATGGCATCATTCTAACCAACAAAGGCACGTTCAACTGCGTAATCTGCTTGCACACCCATGCGCGGTGAAACAGTCAGGCCGAAGTCATCTAAAATAGCAGAAACCTCAGCGTTAAATGGCATGCTGCCACAAAGCATGACGCGGTCGTCGTCTTTATTCATTGGCGGTAAACCAATATCTTCGAACAATTTGCCTGATTTCATCAAATCAGTGACACGTCCTTGGTTTCTAAACTCTTCACGTGTAACGGTTGGATAATAGATGAATTTTTCGCGATACCATTCACCAAAGATTTCGTCATTAGGCAGCTCATTTTCAAACATTTCACGATAAGCCAAATCATGAACGTGACGTACGCCATGTACTAAGATGATTTTGTCAAAACGCTCATACACTTCAGGGTCACGTGCTAGTGACAAGAAGGGAGCAAGGCCAGTACCAGTAGAGAGCATGTACAGGTTCTTACCTGGTAGCAGATCGTCCAATACTAGTGTGCCCGTTGGTTTTTTACTGACTAACAGCTCGTCACCTACTTTGATATGCTGTAAGCGTGAAGTTAACGGACCATCTTGAACTTTAATAGAGAAGAATTCTAAATGATCTTCATAGTTAGGGCTGGCAATTGAATAAGCGCGTAGTAGTGGCTTGCCATCAACAACAAGTCCAATCATCGCAAATTCGCCATTACGAAAGCGCAAGCCATCGTCACGAGTGGTTTTGATACTAAATAGAGAGTCATTCCAGTGATGAACCTCTGTGACCGTTTCGGTGCGAAGTTTTGACATAAAGTCCTCGTTAATAAGTTGTTATTTGTGTGTTAAGTTTGAATAGGTATTAAATCAGAATTTTCAATGTTAAATTGAACATTATAAAAACGTATCAGTCTTTTAATCGTTATCGAAACTGCTATTTTTATGAACGAGTAAATGATGAGTAAGCGCAATATAACTAGTTTATCAGCTTATATATAGCCAGCTATTACGTCATTAGACATAGTAAATTTGCGTCAACGATGACAGCATTACCGGTCATATCGCCCAAATGTAAATGACTCTCATCAAATTTCTTGCTCATAATACCAAACTTTAAAATAAAAATCCGTCTAGCAGTGATTGTCTAGCATGATAAAATGGAATATCGTTAGTGAGTAATTTTGTATCATTTGGCAAAACTGCCTTATCAGGGCAGTTTTGTATTACTGGAGTTGGTCTATGCTTGATGAGAATCCCCTGTTAGATAACTACCATCAAGCTCCTGTTATTGGCTATCATCGTGCCCCGCTGTCACAAAAATTCGGTGCGCCACGCCAGCCAAACCTGGTCGCTCTGACTAGTGTCATTGAGATGTTAGCGCCATATGATACGCCAGCTGCATTTGATGGTTTGGATAAGTTTAGCCATATATGGGTGAGTTGGCAGTTTCATCATAATTATCGATATAAAAACAACAATGAAGCCAGTAGTGACTTTCGCGCTCAAGTACGCCCACCAAGATTGGGTGGTAATCAAAAAATAGGGGTGTTTGCCAGTCGCAGTATGTATCGGCCTTCAGGGCTAGGCCTATCTGTCGTCAAGCTCGAACAAGTCAAAATAGTTCAAGGTCGTGTATTATTGATTATCAAAGGTGCTGATATGATAGACGGCACGCCAATCATCGATATAAAGCCGTATGTGGCCTATAGTGATGCGCTGATTCAGACGGAAAATGGTTTTGCACCAACTGCTCCAGAATTATTAAACGTGACCGTGACCGATGCTGCTAACGAACAGTTTATGATGCTAGTAAGCGCAGGCGAGCCTAGTGATGCTAATAACAATGATACAAGTATTAAAGACGCAAACACTGGATCGAATAGTGCGACAGTTGCGTCTACGATTCATCGTATACAAAATCAATTGATAACCTCAGATATGAGCATTATTAAAGAATTAATTGCCCAAGACCCGCGTCCAGCTTATCGACGGATAGAGATAGCCACGCCATTTGTTATGCGTTATAAATCCGTTGATGTGAGTTTTCAGTTGATAGAATCAGGACAGCTACAGATAACTGCCGTAGCTGCAATCTAACTGGCTTGCATCGATAGCGTTTTTGACAACACATTTTAAAATAATAGAAGAAGAGAGATATGTCTGCTCAACAGTACTCGATAGTGATTGATTTGCGTTGGTGTTTAGATGAGCTATTGGCAGATAAAGTGATTGACCAACGCGGCTATAACCTAGTCATTACTAGCCTCCGCGACAAAACGCAGCATCCTCTATTAACGATTAGTGAATTTGGTTTGCCGAATGGCCATGCGACGGACAGTAGCGCTGAAAATAAATTAACTTTGGCTTGGCTCAACCAGTGGTTGGCGGCTAAAGCAGATATGTCTCTCGTTCGTATTGATCCTCTAAAAGTTGATGTCCCTGCAGTCACACAATTGATGTCATTTGAATATGCACGTTCACAGCATATTTTACCGATTGAGGTCGCTGTAGACGAAGTGGTTATCGGAACAGATCAGCCTTTTTATACTGACTGGCACTCAAGTATTGAAAAATTGATCAAATCAAAAAGCTATCGTACGGTCTATATCAATCCTGAGCAGATCAAACGCTACCGACAGGAGTTCTATCAAGTCACCCAAGCGATCGCAGGCGCAAATAGTGTCCATAAGCGTGCAGCTGCCGATGTGACCAATGTCGAAGCATTATTGCAATTGGGTGACAATACTAATCCCGATGCCAATGATCAGCATATTGTCAGAGTCGTTGATTGGCTGTTGCAATATGCCTTTGAGCAACGAGCTAGTGATATCCATTTAGAGCCACGTCGTGAGACAGGTAAGGTTCGCTTCCGAATTGATGGTGTGCTCCATACGGTGTATGAGATGCCATTGGCAATCATCGTCGCGGTGACCGCACGTATCAAAATTCTAGGTCGACTAAACGTGGCAGAAAAGCGTAAACCACAAGACGGTCGTTTAAAGACGCGAACGCCAAAGGGGTTAGAGACAGAGCTTCGTTTATCGACTATGCCAACTGCGTTTGGTGAAAAGTTGGTCATGCGGGTATTTGATCCTGAAGTACTGGTGCGCTCCTTTGCTCAGCTTGGTCTATCCGGCAAGCAGCTTGAAACGTGGCATGAATTGACGGCTCATCCAAACGGGATTATTTTGGTCACTGGGCCTACAGGTTCAGGTAAAACCACGACCTTGTATAGTACTCTCAAGCAGTTAGCGACTGAACAAGTCAATGTCTGTACCATTGAAGATCCTATTGAAATGATTGAACCTGCATTTAACCAAATGCAAGTGAATCCAGGTGTCGATTTAAACTTTGCTGACGGCATTCGCTCTTTGATGCGTCAAGATCCTGATATTATTATGGTGGGGGAGATTCGTGATGCTGAAACAGCCAATATGGCAGTACAAGCCTCATTGACAGGGCATTTAGTGCTCTCGACACTACATACTAACGATGCGCCAAGTTCAATCACTCGCTTGCATGATTTGGGTATTCAACCGTTTTTGACATCAGCGACTATCTTAGGCGTAATGGCACAGCGTTTATTACGTACACTATGCCCGCATTGCAAAAAAGCGGTAGACGTTGTGCCAGACAGCGAGGTTGCCATTCAATGGCAGGAGTTGGTACAACCTTGGCGTGCGCCTGCCCCAGCACAAATTTATATGGCTCAAGGCTGCGAGCATTGTCGACATACTGGTTATCAGGGACGAGTCGGCCTATACGAGATTATGCCGTTGTCTAACGAATTAAAAAAACTGGTCGCAGCCGATACAAACTTAGATGTACTCAAACAACAAGCTTATCGCGAAGGTCTACAGCCATTACGTTTATCAGGCGCAAAACGTATTAGTGAAGGCGTGACAACCATAGAAGAGGTGATGCGAGTCGTGCCTCTTAATTAGTCTCATGTATTTGAAGTCGTGTTTAGCGTTCCCAACGTACGTTTTGGCGAATGATTTTTGCTGGTGTGCCTGCTACCATACAGTTTGGTATAGTGACTGGTTTATTGACGAAGGCACCTGCTGCGATGATACATCCATCAGCGATAGAGACGTTTTTTGAAATAGTCACATTAGCCGCAATCCAAATATGATCTCCTAGAATGACATCAGAATGTGCTTTGTTCACTCGTACGTTAGTATCTATATCGTAGACCTTATGCACATCGGTAGCGCGAATTTCAATACCACGCGATATCATGCAAGACTTACCAATAGTCACACTCTTATCACGTGCCAAGATATAGCAGTCAATGGCAGTGGTATACTCACCAATATGAATGCGTAAATGATTACCAACGACTAATAATTGACCAGAGAATTTAACATGTTCTGCGATAGTGACTTGATTGTGATTACCATTAATGTCGATTTTTAGTTTATTAAGTTTCCCATGACTACCAATGGTAATTCGATTGTTATCACCTTTACGAATAGTAATTGTGGAGTTGCCAATGATACGTACGTCGTTAGCTATTTCAATGTAATTACTATGGCCTTTATCTTGTAATAAAAACCGTTGTTTATACAGTTGCTTGGGCAACAATGTTTTGAAGATATGGGGTAGAGTGATAGTTTTTTTATGGTTCATAGTATGGCACTTATGAGAGGTAATAAAGGTTTTGAAGCTTCGGCTTTTAAAAGATTGTTATGATGTATCGACTAAGTTCGTATCATCCATTTATTTAGAATAAATTCTATTTAGAGTATTTTTGATAGCCATTTAAGGTAGTGTACCGTTAAACAATACTTGAAAACAGCTTCCTTCACAGCAATCAATGCAAACAAGATTCAAATTTTTAATTCCCAGACTTTTAATTGAGAAAGTTTTAATAACGAGATTATTTATGTTTACAGACACTCATTGTCACCTTAACCGTTTAGATTTGACGAAATACGATGGTAAATTATCTGGCGCGATTGACGCTATGAAAACTGCTAATGTTACCCGTGCGATGGCGATTATGTGTGATTTTGCAGAATACGACGAGATTGCCAATATTGTGAGCACCTATGGTGACGAGACCCTAAATCTAGGGATGAGTGTAGGGATTCATCCTTGTGAGGATATCGATATACTGAAATCAGCGACGGTTGAGCGTCTAATCGAGACTGCTGATAAAGACCATGTATGGGCAATAGGCGAGACAGGGCTAGATTACTACTGGTCTACAGAAAATAAAAAAGAGCAGCAAGCCAGTCTTGCACGTCATATCCATGCAAGTCAGCAACTAAAAAAACCGCTTGTCATACACATGCGCGATGCAAAAGAAGATACGATCGATGTCTTAAAGAGTGAAGGTGCTGAGCATGGTATTATCCATTGTTTCACTGAAGACTGGGAGACCGCAAAACGTGCTTTAGATTTGGGATTTTATATCTCTTTCTCAGGCATTGTCAGTTTTAAAAGTGCCCAAAATATACAAGACGCTGCACGACAAATGCCTAAAGACAGAATCTTGATTGAGACCGACAGTCCATATTTGGCGCCTGTGCCTAAGCGTGGTCGTCCCAATGAGCCCGCCTACGTACCCTACGTCGCAAGCTTTATCGCAGATATGTATGGTTGTGATAGTAACGAGGTCGGAGCATTAACCGCAAAAAACTTTGAAAATTTACTGGCACAGTATCGCTAAAATGGTTATGCTATGACCAGTCAGTCATTTATGTGATGGTCTCATAGTTTAATCCCCTTTAGTATTTAATTTACTAAATGTAACTATATGATTATCAATGACTATTTGTAAATATAAGCATATCCCTTTTATGGTATTTCAGCAGTTCTTGTATAGTTTTATACGCTCATTGCCAAATGTACGCACATAATTGATGGTCATATGCTTAATCTTGTCATGTTTTAGGAGAGATTATGAGTCGTCAGCACCAGTTCAAGGCACGAGAAGAGAACATCTTAGCGATGGCAGAACAATTGCTACTTGAGTCAGGCGATGGTGATATCACTTTAGACAGTTTGGCAGATCAGCTCGATTTGGCTAAAGGCACCCTGTACAAGCATTTCTCCAGTAAAGATGAGCTTTATCTGCGTATTATTATTCGTTACGAAGAGCAATTGTTTGAGATTAACCGTATTGATGACTGCCCGTCGGCAGGCGTTGCCCGCATGATTTTTCAGCAGTTATTCAACCCGCAAAAAGCCATGCTGTTGAACCAAATCGAAGAGCGTTTGGCAGCATCAGTGACTGGTCTCAATCGTTTGTTTGGTGAATTATATGATATCCGTCGCCAGCGCATGAAGCGTTTGATTGATATTATTAGCGCATACCTAAAAGATGAGCACAGTAACTTGAGTACTCGTGATTATCTATCATCTATTTGGGCAATTGGTCAGGGCGGTGCAGGACTATTGAATTCCAGCTTTTACCAACGTTACTTAGGTCGCCGTGATACGCTGCGTTATGCCTTTGTTCAGCAAGTGCTAGAGTTGCCAAGCCATTATCCTGCTGATGATGAAGAGGTCATGGATGAGGATATGCAAGAACTGGTAGAGCAAATCGATACTGAATCAGAAGAGCACCGCAATACCAACTACTAAAGTAGTTATTGGTAAAGTAGCAAGTAATTTTTGGGTTGTGAACCTTTCTTAACTTTAATAAACCGTGTTGTAATGCTTACTATTGCAGCACGAATTCATATATCTTCTAATATTCTTCAAAACCCTTTCTCATTCTGCGACAATTAAAATTGGGCTTATAGGTGCAATATGCCGGTCAGTGTTAAGACGCAGTCCAGTTCAGCGGCTACTTGCTCTTTTACTCTAATTAGTCAAACGTCTCAGTCAAGCTGCTTAGATACAAGACCTACAGACCATTGTCGCAGCTGCGTCTCCATATCAAGTGATGCTTATCACTTATCATCAGTCTCATCGTTAAACAGTCGGCCACAGGCTGGTTTTACATTGGTGGAAATCGTGGTGGTAGTGGTTATCTTGTCTATATTTGCTGGCATAATGAGTTTGTCTGTCGGTAGCAGTGAATCCCGCAAAAACCGCGCTTTTTATGAGCATCTGACCGATTCATTGAGTTACGTTCGCCTATTGTCGGCTGAACGTATGCAGCCGATGGGTTTGCGTATGCAGGCAGATAAGCAGGGGCAGGTAGAGCCGGTCATCGTTACATTATCAAATCCATATGTCGCGTACCAGACAACAGAGATGATGTCAGATAGCGCCGACAGTCAGCCTAAGAATGCTATGGAGCTGTCGGCAGAGGTTGCTGGTCTATCAGGCTCTACTGATGAGCAAAAACCAACGCCAAGTTGGGAAGTCGAGTCGGATATCAATTTGCCTGAACTGCCCACTGGCGTGAGTATTAGAGTTCAAAGTTTGGATTCTAGCGGTTTACAGAGTACGGGACGAACCCAAACGTTACAGCCTTGGTTTAGCGATCAAAATGTACCGCAGGTATTGTGGTTTGGTACAGGACAAGCAACGCCCGTCACCATTGAAGTGCTTCACGATTCGCGTTTAGTGGGCGAGGTGATTACGATAATGCCAGATGGTAGCATGCGAATCGGACAGGGGTTATAGTGACTAAATTATATAAACCTCCTATGACAAGTCAGCCTATGTCACCAAGATCTATATCACTCAAGTCTAGGCGCGAGAGCGGCTTTACCCTTATCGAAGTGATGGTTGCTCTGGCTATTTTGGCAGTGGTAGCAGTCGCGGCGAGCCGTGCCAGTAGTGCATATCTGAGCTCAGTTGATATATTGCGTACTCGTACGCTTGCTCACTTCGTCGCTCAAAATGCCGCCGCTGATTTGCGTATTCAAGAGACGTGGCTGACAGCCAACCGCACCCAAACCGTGAACGCTCAAGGGCGTGATTGGCAAATATCAATGACAGTCGGCGACGCCATCACACCTGCCCTAAAAGAAGTAAATATCGCAGTTGCGCCTATTATAGATGGACAGACACGCACATCGGTCACTGATATCACTGTGATGCTAAGTAATGCTGAGCAAGATACGGGCAGTTTGGATTTAAGTGGTCTAAGCACAACAGGTGATAGCGGGCAAGCAGAGGGCGGTCTGTGAGGCATCAGCGTGGTTTTACACTGCTTGAGCTAATGGTTGCGATGGCAATATTTGCGATGCTAGCCGTTGCAGGCTGGCAGGTATTTGATGGGGTCAACCGTGCTCGTGAGCGCGCGCAATTTCATGCTGACAATCTGGCTGTTCTGCAGTACGCTTATTTACAGTTACAGCAAGACATGGGTCAAATTATCCCTTATCAAGCGCCGACTACTCAAAGTGTCAGTGCGGCGAATAACAGTCCAAGCGATAGTACTAACGCGAACACTAGCTCCCAATCAAGCGAGCAAATGAACGAAATAGCGCCTGAGCCCTTTATGAGTTTAGATGGCGAGCATATCAGCTTTGTACGCTTTGCCGATCCTGATCCACGATATCAGAGTAGCAATAGTATCCAACATATCGAATATATTTTTGCGGATGAGCGTTTGATACGTCGCCAGTATACCAGTATGGAAGGCGGGCGTGACAGCGTCAGCCTAGACAGCGTATTGCTCGAAGGTGTCACAGCAGGAAGCTGGCAAGCTTATCTACCAGAGCTAAGTACCAAGTTTCCGAGCGATGATGCTAACAGTGGCAGTAGTACGAATAAAGCGGTGAGACAATCAGCGAATACAGCGAGTCCTAAGCCAACAGCTGTTTTATTACCGAAAGGAGTCGCGGTTAGTTTTACATACCAAGATATGCCAATCACTTGGCAATGGGCACTCGCCCCGCAACCGATATCGCATAGCAATAGTCAAAGCACAGTCAATAACACAGATAGTAGCAGCAATGATAATGCTAATAATGACAACAGCGGTAGTGATGGTAATGACAATAATAGTAGTGCGGGAACGAATAATTGAGAAGGTAGTAGTTAAAATGCATCAATTGCTCAACAACAAAGGCTATGTATGTCGATGACTGCGAACTCTCAACGCGGTGTTGCACTGCTGACTATCTTATTACTGGTAGTGAGTATTACTGTGGTTGCAGGATCGATGCTTGCTAGCCAAAAAATTGCAATTAGGCGTAGTGGTTTGTTGTTCGATCAAAATCAGTTGCTGCAAGATATCGATGCAGGTCAACAGTTGGCATTGACGATGATTCGCGCTGATAGCAACATCAATGATACTGATAGTGCGCAAGATATCTGGGCGCAGCCCATACCACCTTATGCATTGGCTAGTCACAGTGTCAGCGTCGAGCTACGCGATGAGTCTGGTCGTTTTAACATTAATAACTTGTATCAAGATGGGTCGGCCAATACCACTGCTTTAGCAGTATTCCAACGACTACTCACGCAACTAAATCTAGAGCCTGATATCGCTATTGCTATACTTGATTGGCAAGATGCAGACGGCGAGGTATATCAAGATGGTGGTGATGAAAGTACGGTATATGCGCAGCAGTCAAACGCTGTAGCAACAGATGCTCTGCCAAATCAGCCTTTTGTCAGTATCGATCAGCTACTAGAAGTGACAGGGGTGAGCGCTGAAACTCTAGCAGTACTACGGCCTTATCTTACCGCGGTGCCTTATTATGTGCCGATTAATATCAATACTGCCAGTCCTGTATTGTTAGCCGCACTAATGGATGGTGCTAACAGTCAACAGATGCAATCACTGGTAGATATGCGCGCACAGCAGGCGCTGACGTCTATTGATGCAGTATGGCAATTACCGATATTTGGCAGTGTAAATGATGAGCAGCGAAAGGCTTTAACACCCATGCTCGCCGTTGATAGCCAAGCATTTATGGCACTTATCACAGCGACTGATAATGCAACTGTCGGTCAGGCTAGAGAGCGTTTTGCCACTGTTTTGATTAGTAAAACCGTCGTTGATAATAATCAGGCAGTTAATAGTAGTCAGACAGCTAATAATAATCAGGCGAGTAATAGTAGTGGGGTAGACGGTAAAATGCCCAAGGAAGTCAAAGTAGTAACACAGCGACTATGGGCATTTCGTCCGAGCTTTTAGCGGATGGTATTGAGAGCAACATTTAGTCTTTTAGGCGTGTTTCTTCGCTAGACTTCCAATTATAAGCCCCGTAAAAAAGCATCTGTGCTTGACGAGTACAGTTATGTAGCATTAGCTGCTTGTTTTCTTCGATTTCGTTTAGATCAATCTCATCATCATGATCTTCTGTATAGGTCAGCTCTAGCCAATCAATAATCCAAGAGAAGAACATATTTACGCCAGCCTCAGCTAATAGGCGACGGTCATAAGCATTGATATGGGTAAACGCTGGCTGCAACGCTAAGTCGTCGGCCAACCCTTGAGCATGTATCTTAATCAACTCATTGATGGCTTTTCGTACTGCTTCTGACCCACCATAACGCTCACTGACCAAGAACTGCCAGTAATAAGGCTGATCGCTGACCATATACAAGAATAGCTGAATACTTTTTGCGATTTGACGATCAAAGCTACGTTTGCGCCCAATCTGCAGGCTATCACTTAACGTGGCTAACGTACCGCCCAATTCCTCAATGACCAAAGCGCGCCCGAGTGACTCCATATCATCAAAATGGCGATAAAACGCAGTCGGCACAACGCCAACCTCGCGTGTTACTTGTCTGAGACTGATAGAGCTAAAAGATTGCCCTGTCATACATAAATCGAGCACAGCATTAAAAAAGGCGTGCCGAGTTTGAAGTTTTTTTTGTTCGCGACTGCTCATAATATTTCAAAATTGTCCGGTAGGTGTTTATCATACTCATTTCAACGCATAAATACGACTGAAATACGTCATTCGTGTTAATTTACTAAACCTGTACTGGTCTTTTAAACCACTGTGCCCCAATGACCCTGCAATTCTTGCGCCAGTCGATAAGCTTCATGATCATTCATACCTGTAATAAAATCCAAAATATTTAAGACATTATGATAGATATCGTCAGACAAGATGCGGCGATGTTCGTCAAGATGGGGCTGTAGTAATCTTAACAGACGTTGCTGCTCAAAAGACATCGGCGGCTGCATAGTAGCAGATTGCGACCCTGTCCAAGCGAGTGGCATAAAGGCATTCAATAGGCTATGCAAGCACTGATTGGCCATCAGCTCCATTCTTACTTTGCTCGGATGATTAAATATTTTTTCACGTGCTAGTTGCTTAGCTTGATTGATACCATTTTGTACGCTGGTATCGCAATGGGCAAATAGGCTGCCTTGCAACGTGCCAGCTAGCAATGCATCACTGTTGGCTACAAAGGCATCGGTGACGGTATTGACCAAACGCATCATGGCTCGTGCCCGCAGGGAGGCGAGACTTTGTCTGACAGACATATGCGCTGGCAAGTTTACGCTACTCGGACGTTCACCAATCAGCTCATAAAATATCGTAGCCACTTCGCTATAGGTTAGCATATTCAGATTGATGCCATCTTCTAAATCGATTAGCGCATAACAGATATCATCTGCCGCTTCTAGCAGATAAGCCAATGGATGGCGCGCAAAGCCATCATGTTGCTCCGAGCGTGGTAAATGCAAGCATGCCGCTAATTCTTCTAGTTGAGAGGCCTCACTATAAAAGCAGCCAAATTTCTGCACATTATAATGGTTTTCATTGACATCGTTACTGTGAGTTGCCAACCACGGATACTTCATAAAGGCGCCTAGCGTGGCACAGGTGAGCCGCATACCACCCTTGTCAGGATGATGCTCATTACGTGCCAATAGGCGAAACCCTTGAGCATTACCCTCGTATGCCAGTAAGTCTAATCGCTCGTTGCTGCTTAAATTTTCCAAAATTGCTTGCGGTTCAGGCTGCCCAAACCAATCACGAATCGCATACTCTCCAGCGTGGCCAAAAGGCGGATTGCCAATGTCATGAGCGAGACAAGCTGCTTGTACGATCACACCGACATCTGCAGGTGAAACTCCTGCTGGCAGGCTGCTACCTAGTGCATCATGAATTTTTTCGGCAGCCATCATTCCCAAAGAGCGACCAATAGAAGAAACTTCTAGCGAGTGAGTCAGGCGCGTATGAATACCGAGCTGATTGGTCAATGGATGGACTTGGGTTTTTTGATTTAGCTGGCGAAAAGAGTGAGAAAATACCAGTCTGTCATAGTCTTTGTGAAACTGAGAACGAGTACTGGTATTGGCGTTAAATTTTTTGGAAGCACCAAGACGCTGTGAATTAAGAAGATGTGACCATTGTGTGGTAGGGGACGACAAAGAAGTTGGTTTATTTAGCATATTAAACATCCGGAACCAAGGGAGCCTCTAGCATAGCAAAATAGCGCCCTTGGTTCAGCTATATAGTCAGAGAACTACTAAACGACTACGGCGTTCCCCTCCTTAAAGGTGCTATTTGTACAATCTGTAGTCGGCTGCCTTGTACTCATTTTAGACTTCTTTGACTAGAGTTAATGCCCTATAAATTGTATACGGTGCCAGTTTCGCTTAGCCTACTATTTGTAGTAATTTCACTCGCCTTGCTTGTATCCAAATTATATTGAAACGACTATATTAAGACTTTTGACAGTTAAAAAGTACGTCTTCTTTGTCGATAGCTACATCGCTGTCCAGTGTCTTCTTGAGCAATGTCGCTTTGTCTCCATTTACTTGCCATATGATGCCGTGGGTATCGTCTAATCCGATATCACTGGTATAGATGCCTTTATCAGCATCAGTTTCACTATCAGCGGCAGCTGTCAAATCGTACTCGATACCATCAATGAGCAAATGCGCTGTCTGTGGTGTACTGTCGCTATGATAAGAAACGCCGATAGTAGCAGTAGGCTCACAAGAGAAAGGATTGCTGTTGCTGGCATGGGCTGCATGATCGTGGCTATGACTTTCATGACTGTGATCTTCATGCTCTTTATCATCATGCATTTTATGATCTTGTTCATGTTCGGCGTGATTATCTACTGGTACCTCTTCAGATACCACTGCATCGGTATCGTTGTTTGGTTGACAGCCCAATAGGGAACCTGCCATCACACTACCTAGTATAGTAATACCTGCAAGTTTAGAAAAATAGTTAGTCACAGTATGAACCCTCAAATAAGTAAAATAAAGATATGTTATAATATAACAATATAGAGATAAAATAAAGCCGATGATGGAGAATTTCCAACATCGGCTAATTAACTTTAAACAAGCTATACTATTTAAAGTTACACGTTAAATCTAAAGTGCATCACGTCGCCATCCTGCACGATGTAAGTTTTACCTTCTAGACGCGATTTACCAGCAGCAGCAGCGCCTTTTTCGCCGTTGTATTCGATAAAGTCATCATATGCAATGACCTCAGCGCGAATAAAACCACGCTCAAAATCAGTATGAATCACGCCAGCTGCTTGCGGTGCAGTTGCACCAACAGCGACAGTCCATGCGCGAACTTCTTTGACACCAGCGGTAAAGTAAGTCTGCATATCAAGCAAATCATAACCACCGCGGATTACTTGATCAAGACCGGCTTCTTCCATGTCCATTTCAGCTAGGAAGTCTTTCTTATCATCTTCATCGAGCTGTGCGATTTCAGATTCGATTTGGTTGCATAGGGCGATGACGATAGAGTCTTCACCAGTGGCATAGTCGCGCACTGCGTCAAGATATGGATTATTTTCAAAACCATCCTCAGCGACGTTAGCGATATACATGGTTGGCTTTAGGGTGATTAAACCGTAGCTTCTGATCAGTTTCTTCTCATCAGCATCTAGAGTAGCCGCCCGTGCTGCTTTACCTTCTGCTAATAATGGCTCAATCTTTTTGAACACATCAAGCATGGCCGCAGCGTCTTTATCACCACCTTTGGCTTTTTTGGTCAAGTTAAATACCGCGCGTTCAACAGCTTCTAAATCAGCAAGTGCCAGTTCAGTGTTGATGGTTTCGATATCATCAATCGGGCTAACGCGGCCATCAACGTGCACCACATTGTCATCATCAAAACAGCGTACAACGTGAGCAATCGCATCGGTCTCACGAATATTGGCTAGGAACTGGTTACCCATGCCTTCGCCTTTTGACGCGCCTGCGACCAAACCTGCGATATCGACAAACTCCATCGTCGTTGGTAATACGCGTTCAGGATTGACGATATCAGCCAGTTGCTTTAGGCGTGGATCTGGTACTGGCACGATACCTGTGTTGGGATCTTTGGTACAAAATGGAAAGTTTTCAGCGGCGATACCCGCTTTGGTCAACGCATTAAACAAGGTGGATTTACCCACGTTTGGTAGGCCGACGATGCCGCAATTAAAACCCATAACATTCTCTCAATGTATTAATAAAATCAGTTGGTATAAAGTTTGGTTAAATGATAAATCAAAATTGGGCATATTGTAGCAAATTTACCTGAATAGGGGTGAGGTTGTTACGGTATATGCTCAGGTTTTTACCTGATAATGATATGCAGATTGATGATGAAAGCAGGTCATATTTGAGGCTTGAAAATGAATAAGGCGAATCAATACGAGTGATAAGTAGTTTATGTGGGCTGATAAACCCTATTTTTTAATATGGTAAACTGTCACGCATAGATAAGGGCTTGAACTTCACGTAAATTCAGCACATATACTCTGTCAATTTTAGCAAATCATACTTATCCTAAAGCTATAAACAGTCAGACATAAGCTGATAATATCGCCAAAATAAAATGTAAGGCAATTTTAGACAATGACAACCTCGATTTTTGACACACGCCACTATAAATACCCGCAAAACTTCCTTGAGATGAAGCCTAAACTGTCTCGACTTGAGCAGGCTATTAAAAAACTAGAGGCAAATTTAATTGATACGGCTGAGCCGACAAACCTTAAGTTATTAAAGCAGAGACTAGATAGCGGGTTGGGGTTAAAGGTCGATTATGCCAGTGAGCTAAATCCCGATCAGCTAATGGCAGCGACTACGATCGATGGCAAAGTATTGGTCATTGCTGGAGCTGGCTCAGGCAAGACCAAAACCTTGACCTATCGGACCAGTTATCTATTAGAAAACGGGGTGTCGCCTAAAGAGATTTTGCTACTGACCTTTACCCGTAAAGCCGCGAATGAGATAAAAGATCGAGCTAAGTCCTTGCTGGCTAGCAGTCTTTCAAATCAAGAACTATCAGATGAAGAGCTGGCTGAGGATAAGCTGCCAACTGATAAAGCATTAAATAGCATCACTAGTGGTACTTTTCACTCGTTTTGTAATATGTTACTGCGTCAATATTCAGGGCTGCTCGGTATCAATCCAAGGTTTACCATTTTGGATACGGGTGATAGTGAGGATGCTATCGACTTGGTACATAAAGAAAAGAAGTACCCTGCTCAAACTAAGTCACAAGCCTTTCCGCGCAAAAAAACGCTGCAAAATATCATATCGACGTCTAGAAACAGACGTATACATATTCGTGACTTAATCGAAAGTAACTACCCAGATATTGCCGTGCATATTCCTATCATCGAGCAGCTGGCAGTTGACTTTCATGAGTACAAGCGCGCCAATCACTTATATGATTTTGATGACATCATCAGCCAAGTAGTGCGTCATTTGAAGACCAATGATACCTTTCGACAGCTGCTGCAAAGCCAATATCGTTACATTATGGTTGATGAATACCAAGACACCAATATTCCGCAAAAGCAGCTAATCGACTTAATATGTGAGCCTGAGTCGGTATCGCTGATGGTGGTCGGTGACGACAATCAAAGTATTTACGCGTTTCGCGGTGCCAATTACGAAAACATTTTACTATTCGGTGAGACCTATCCTCAAGCCAAGCTTATTAAGCTTGAGCAAAATTATCGCAGCTCGCCATCCGTTTTAAACTATATCAACGTGTTGTCCGCGCAAATCACGCTAGGCTATCAAAAGCAGCTGTATTCTGATGCGCCGATAGAAGGACATAAACCAGTATTTCGACGACTCAGTGATGAGCCAAAAGAAGCGGGCTATATCACTGATAAGATCATCGCGCTAAAGCCAGAGTATGACTACAACGACTTTGCGGTATTATGCCGTACGTCATTTCAGTCCAATTACGTACAGCTAGAGTTTATGGCGCGCAACATTCCCTTTATCGTGGTGGGCGGTATCAAGTTCATTGAAAGACGTCATATCAAAGACGTATTGGCCTTTGTCAAAATACTCTACAACCCAAATGACACAATTGCTTGGCATCGTATTTTGACCTTGTTCAAAGGGGTGGGTGCAGTGACGGCGACGCGCTTAACCCAAGCCATTACTGCTGACAATAATGCATTTGAATCCTTACTGGCCGCGCCTTTTGCAAAAAAGAGCAATCAGCTAGAACCTCTATATCATGCGCTTACCAAAGCACAGCAAGCTGAATCGGTCGAGACAGCTATTGAGCATATTCTTGAGTTTTATATTCCAGTGTTAAAGCTGATTGAAGAAAATTGGCGTGAGCGTACCGAAGATTTTCGGGTGCTAAAGAACTTAGCGACAGAGCACACAAGCCTTGATAGTTTTTTAGAAAATCTCGCTTTAGACCCACCTAATGATTCGGTTGCTGTGATGGGCAATTCGGATAACGGGCAAGACAGTAGCAATGACAAAGTCACTATCTCGACCATTCATAGTGCTAAAGGGCTTGAATGGCCAGTAGTATTTGTGAATTCTTTAGTAGATGGCATCACGCCGCATCATCGTTCTTTGGATGACTTTGAAGCATTAGAAGAAGAGCGTAAGCTGTTTTATGTTGCCTGTAGTCGTGCAAAAACTCAGCTGTATCTGACCGCGCCGAATTATTTTTCCAGTTATTCTGGATACTTTGACAAGCCGTCACGTTTTATCGCTGAGCTATCTGCGGATGAGGTAACGGTTGAAACGACAAGGCGGACCATGATAGAAGACGATGACCCAATATGGTGGTAATACTTCATGTTTAGTTGATTATCCAATCAATTAAACATAAGCTAATAAGGCTATGCAGTAATATAGACAAGTGAGCTGTCAAATACTTGAACGTTTTATAACTAAAAACATTGGATAATTTGACGCTATTTTCACTAAAATTGTTGCTAGATTATTGCTCAAGGCCAGTATTATTCCTATCAAAAATACCTTCTCAAAAACCCCATAACCAAAAGTATGTGACGCGAAAATATTTCTCAGATAAGGGTTTCAAATTTATCCTAATGCGTTACTATTACCACCTAATTCTGTTAGACCCTTATATTTGATACTCTGTATTAACACCCTAAGAAAAGGATAGGTTATGCGCTACGAAGTTATCGTTATTGGTGCAGGTATGGTTGGCACGTCAATCGCGTGGCATCTACAAAAAAATAACTCAAATGTATTATTGTTAGACAAAAAATTGCCAGGGTCAGAGACCTCATACGGCAATGCAGGATTGATTCAGCGCGAAGCCATTCATACACATCCTTTTCCTCGTCAGCTGACAGAAATGATCAGAGTGTTGCCAAACCAAGGTACCGATATTCGCTATCGTATTCCGGCCATTTTGCGTTATCACCAAGCACTGCTTCAGTACTGGAAATACTCTACGCCGGCTTCAGTCAAAAAAATCGAATCAGAGTGGCAAACGTTGATTGAGCATTGTACCAGTGAGCATCAAACCATGATTAGCGCTTCTGGTGCTGACGAGCTCATTACTCGTGATGGTTGGTTGCAATTGCATCGCTCAGAAGAGACGTTCAAAGAAGCGCAAGTATCAGCTATCGACGCGCGTAACCAAGGTGTTGAGCATAACGTACTAAACCTTGAAGCGCTCAAAGCAATGGAGCCTAGTGCCAATTTCGAAGGTTTTGTTGGCGCAATTCATTGGAAAAATTCTTGGCAAGTATCGAACCCAAGCTCACTCGTGAAAGCTTATGCAAAAAACTTCCAAGACATGCAGGGTACGATCAAAGAAAATGATGTAAAAGAAATCGTTCAAGATGGCGAAGGCTGGAAAGTTATCACTGATAACGATACCTACTATAGTGACAAATTGGTTATCGCAGCAGGCCCATGGTCTAATGATTTGATCAGACCACTTGGCTATAACTTGCCATTGTTCCCAATGCGCGGCTATCATCAGCATTTCAAAGTGACAGAAAAGAACACCATCAATCACAGTATGTTTGATATGGACAAAGGCTTTGTGATGGGGCCAATGCAGCAGGGTATCCGTATCACCACTGGTGCTGAGATGACCACGATGAATGCGCCAAAGAACTTTGGTCAGTTAAAAACCGTATTGAAGCTTGCTAAAAAAATCTTGCCATTAGAAGATGCGGTTGAGAGTGAAGCATGGGCGGGCTCTCGTCCTTGTATGCCTGATATGAAGCCAGTAATCGGTCCTGCTGACAAGCATGACAAACTATGGTTCGCATTTGGTCACAGTCATCAAGGCTTTACCTTAGGGCCAATGACAGGTCGTCTGATTGAAGAGATGATTCACGATAAGCCTACATTGGTCGATCTTGCACCATTTAGTGCCCAGCGTTTTTCTAACTAAGCGCGCATCTGATATATAGTTGGTCCAGTTTAAGAGCGGTACAAGGCAACCGAGTGCAGATGTATATGTCATACTTCAAGCGAGGTTAACGCTGTAACGCTTTTATAGTGGATTGACTGTAATTAGCACAGACTTAAATTAATAAATGAAAGGTATAGACATGATTAAGAAACTACACAGCAATCAACGTATGAGCAAAACCGTAATCCATAACCAAACTATCTATTTGTGTGGTCAGGTAGGTAATGCAGAAGACGATATCAAAGCGCAAACATTGACTTGTCTAGAAAAAATCCAAACGTTGCTAGAAGAAGTTGGTAGCGACAAATCAAAGCTACTATCAGTCACGGTGTGGATCAAAGACATGGCTGACTTTGCTGCTATGAATGAAGTTTATGACCAGTGGTTTGAAGGTATTCAGCCACCAGCTCGCGCTTGTGGTGAGTCAGCTTTAGCACGTCCTGAGCTATTGGTTGAGATGATCGCCATCGCTGCTGAGTAAAGACTGCTCATAGTACCTATAGTATCGGTATCAAATAGAAATAAAAAAGGCCGTGATAATGATATCGTGGCCTTTTTTATGCTTGGTAATAAGCAAATTTAATTATTAAAAAAGGGCGTGCTAGCTTACTAGATAAAGCCTACGCTATATGATATCAACTAGGCGAGACAGTGATTAGTGTCATAGGTACTAGCACCCTTTCCATACCGCTTGGCGTTTTTCAATAAATGCATCAATCCCTTCACCCACATCATCTGCCATCATATTGCCCGTCATTACTTCACTGGCATAATCATACGCATCTTCGATGTTCATGCTCAGCTGCTTATAAAACATATTTTTGCCAGTTCTTACTGCTACCGGAGACTTGGTAGTAATCGCCGTTATCAGTGATTGTAGTGTCTGATCGAGTTGCTCCGATGCTGCTACTCGATTGATCAATCCATATTGCAAGGCAGTGTGCGCATCGATAAATTCACCTGTAATTAGCATCTCAAATGCTTGCTTACGAGGTAGATTACGGCTGACGGCTACAGCAGGTGTAGAGCAAAAAAGTCCAACGTTTATCCCAGAAGTAGCAAATTTTGCATTATCAGCGGCAATGGCCAAATCACAAGCGGCGACCAGTTGACATCCTGCAGCGGTAGCAATGCCTTGTACTTTTGCAATGACGACTTGCGGCATACGGTTGATGGTAAGCATCATTTTGCTACATTGCTGGAATAGGGTACGGTGAAATGCTTCATCGTCGTGGGCGCGCATTTGTTTTAGATTATGACCCGCACAGAACGCCTTGCCTGTCGCTTGAATAACCACGACTCTGATCGTATCGTCTTGAGCGATATTGTCCAGCTCTGCTTGCATGGCAGACAGTACTTCAACGGACAACGCATTGAATTGCTTGGGTTGGTTTAAGGCGAGCGTGACGACGCCACTGTCTTTAGTGTCTTCTCTAATAACCAAAAGGTCATCTATGTCTAAAGTAACGTCAGATTGAGTCATTTATCATCCTTGATAATCGATTGTTTGATTTGGCAAATGCTACTATTTATAAAGCTATATAAAGCTATATAAAGCTATATAAAGTTATACAAAGCGTTGTAAATAGTAGCATGGCTCATATTCTATACAATAGATGAAGCACATAGAAAGCTCACGAAAAAAATAGCGCACTCAGATGATGAGTACGCTATTGGTTTTTCAATCAGATATAATCTAAATCTATACTAACTTAAATTTATACTAAGCTGTATGTATCTTGAGATTAGTATGCGCCTTCGCTATAGATAAGCTCGTAGCTGTGGCTGTATATCTCAACGATGTTGCCGAACGGGTCTTCCATATAGATCATGCGATAAGGTTTTTCGCCAGGGTAGTAGTAGCGTGGTTTTTCCATACGCTTTTTGCCGCCTGCTGCAACCATACGCTCAGCCAACTCTTCAACGTTTGGATCTTGAACGCAGAAGTGAAAGATGCCTGTTTTCCAATATTCAAAGTTGTTTTCAGGGTTTTCTTGATTTTTGAATTCAAAAATCTCAACACCGATACGGTCACCAGTAGATAGGTGAGCGATACGGAAGCTGCCCCAACCTGCACCGAATACTTCAGTACACATCTCACCAATCGGGCTGTCATCTTCGACAATCTCAGTTGGTTCCATAATGGTGTACCAACCCATCACTTCAGTATAAAATTTTACGGCTGCATCTAGGTCAGGGACTGAAAGACCGATGTGCGAAAAGCTTCTTGGATAAACGTTGTTCATAGCTTGTGCTCCTGTTTGCTGTACTCTTGTTTAACGTGAGGCCAGTATACAAACGCATATTCATTATGTAAAATTATCAAATATTATATAAATAAGTATAAAACGTAATGATTAATATTACATGGTTACGAACTTTCTGTACGCTTGCTGAAGTTGGGCACTTTACCCGCACAGCTGAACGTCTATATATGACGCAGTCCGGTGTGAGCCAACATATAAGTAAGTTAGAGGAGCAACTAGATACGGACTTGTTGATTCGTCAAGGAAAGCAGTTCTCATTGACCAATGCAGGTGAGCAGCTCTATAAAGAAGCAGGCGAGATATTGCAGCGCTTATCAAATTTAGAACAGCGCATCGGTGAAGATCCGTCTTATGAAGGATTGGTACGGTTGATGTCACCAGGTAGTGTGGGACTTAAGCTATATTCACAGCTTTTGACACTACAGCAGCAGCATCCAAAACTAGTGATTGATTACCGTTTTGCACCCAATTCTGATATTGAGCGGGCGCTGGCAAATCACGAGATTGATATTGGCTTTATGACAAATATCTCAGACGATGAGACGGTTAGCTGCAGGCCTATAGCGCAAGAAGCATTGATACTAGTAACCCCTGCGGCTACACTAAAGCCTAGCTGGGAGCAGCTTATGGCACTTGGATTTATCGATCATCCAGATGGCGCCCATCATGCAGGCATGCTACTGACCGCTAATTATGAGCAATTCCAGCATATCAATAATTTCGAGAAAAAGGGCTTTTCGAATCAGATAGGGTTAATTTTAGAGCCAGTCAGCAGAGGAATAGGCTTTACTGTTTTGCCAGCCCATGCCGTGGCCGCTTATCCGAAGCCTGAGCTGATTAACAGTCATTATCTGCCAGTTGCTGTTAGCGAAACCCTATATCTGGCAGTCAGAAGACAGCAGGTACTCTCTAATAGAATGCATACGGTCATTGATGAAGTAAAAGAATGGCTATAGATATGTTGAGAGTGAATGATACATGCACAGCTAACGAAGGGTTAATCGAAAGTTCAATAGCTGCGCATTTAACAGAAGAGGTTCATTGATAGATTGCGACTATAAAAGATTGCGTCTATCTTAAAGTCTGCCCAAGTTTGATACTTGCGGCAATATTAGCAGCAGTAGTCTCAATATTGTTATAAGCAGAGCCTAACACATTATCGATCGTGTCTACTTTTTGGATACTCGGCATGACCACATCAAACTGACTGGTCTGAGCAGGTTTTAGTCCATCGACACTGCCGCAGATAGCGATAACAGGTGTACGGCTAGCCTTAGCGATTTGGCTGATACCGCCTGCCACTTTACCCATGGCTGTTTGTGCATCGAGCTTACCTTCGCCAGTGATGACGAGATCAGCCTCTGTGATATGCTGTGACAGGTGAGCCACTTCAGCAACCGTATCAAAGCCTGACTTTAGCTGAGCTTGAAAGAACGTCATCATCGCATAGCCAAGACCGCCAGCAGCGCCAGCGCCTTCAACGTATTGACAGTCTTCATAGCCATGATGTTCACATATGGTAGCAAAGTGACTGAGTGCCTTGTCCAAGGTATTAACTTGCTCTGGGCAAGCACCTTTTTGTGGGCCAAATACTGCGCTTGCACCTAGCAGACCGCATAATGGATTGGTCACATCACAAGCAACTTCAAATATCGTGTCTGATATTTTTGCATGCAGGCTAGTATTATCGAGCTTATGTAAGCTGGCAAGTGCGCCACCACCATGAGTGAGCAGGCTATCATTGATGTCATGAAATGTTATGCCCAACGCCATTAGCATGCCAAGGCCTGCATCATTGGTTGCGCTACCACCTAGACCGATAACGATACGCTTAGCACCTTCTTCTAACGCATCTTCGATCAGCTCCCCAACACCATAACTACTCGCAATAACAGGATTACGCTCATCGGCTGTTAGTAGATGCAATCCGCACGCTTGAGCCACTTCGATAACAGCGGTCGCGTCAGGCAATAACAGATACTTTGCCGTAATCGGTCTCATCAATGGGTCATGTACTCTGACTTCTTTCCAGCGCCCGCCCAATACATAAGACAATACCGCAGAGGTACCTTCACCGCCATCGGCCATTGGCAACAGCTTATAGTCAGCATCTGGAAACACTTGACTAAAGCCAGATTGAATAGCGTGGCACACGTCCAGTGCTTCTAAACTTTCTTTAAACGAGTCAGGGGCAATCAAAACTTTCATACGGCTCTCTTTGAATATCTTAATGACACGATCATTGCGATAGTGTCATGTTTTAAAATGTTTATTTAACAATCATCAAATAAACGTATGTAGAAATACCCAATTTTATGAACTAGATAAACACTAGGGTCAATAACCAAATAAATACGATGCTAGTCACACCTTGGATACCAGTGGCCATTGAATGAGCTTTGTACGCCTGCGCAACGCTCATACGACTAAACTGGCTAACAATCCAAAAGAAGCTGTCATTGGCATGTGAGATGGTCATGGCACCAGCACCGATTGCCATCACGCAGAACACGCGTCCAAGTTCGCTGTCTAGGCCGATCTGACTCAATAGTGGGGCAACCATAGCAGAAGTAGTAACCAATGCGACTGTGGTTGAGCCTTGTGCTGTTTTTAGCGCAGCAGAGACGATGAATGGCATGAAGATGCCTAAACCCAAGGCCGATAGCGTCGAACCTAGGTAGTCGCCAATCGGTGTCACTTTTAGCATGGCACCAAACGCGCCACCAGCACCAGTAATCAATAGGATAGGGGCTGCTACTACCAAACCTTGCGAGATACTGTCGCTGATTTCTTGCGTTTTTTGGCTTGATTTAATCAAGAAAAACGATAAGAACAAACCGATAAGTAGTGCAGTAAGCGGATTACCAATGAATATCAAAATCTCCGCTACCATGCTACTGCCAAATGGTGCGCTTGGAAAGTTAGCAACAGAAGATAAGCAGATTAATATGATAGGAACGATGATTGGTAAAAACGCAATTGTTGCTGAAGGCAAGTGACTGTAATCGTCACGAGTTTTCATTCCTTCAGGCATTGCTGCTGGAGCATCTGCCGCATTGATATTGTCAGGCGTAGCGTTAAGGAAGCGATTAGACCACCACCAGCCAGCCAGTACCGCAACTGCTGTCACGACCACACCGACCATGATGACCAAACCTAAGTTTGACTCTAGACCTAAGTTACCTGCCGCTGCGATTGGGCCTGGCGTAGGCGGGACAAAGGTGTGGGTGGCATATAGACCAGTGGCCAACGCAATACTCATCGCGACACTTGATACATGTAAGCGCTCAGCTAAGGACTCTTTTAGAGAGTTTAAAATAATATAGCCAGAGTCACAAAACACAGGTATAGAAACGACTGCGCCAACGATAGACATCGTTAAAGTAGGGAAGCGTGGTCCCAATACTTTGATAACCGACTCTGCCATTACGATAGCAGCCCCAGTTTTTTCGAGGATTAAGCCAATAATCGTACCAAATACGATAACAAGACCGATATAGCCTAAGATACCACCGAAACCATCAGAAATCGTTTTGGCGACAGTATTAAGCGGTACTTGATAAAATAGCGCGACCAAAAAAGCAGAGAGAATCAATACTAAAAAGGGATGCCACTTTAATTTTGCGGTAGCGAAAATAATAAAAAGAATGGTCAGCACAAGCCAAAATACAATCATCACTGTCTCAATATGGTTTATATCTTAATTGATTACCAATGCAATACAGCCAATTATATCGAGATTAAATACGGTATATAGCTTGCTAATTCTACTTTGCGTAGTGCTTGCAAGTGCTTTTACCATATCTACATTTAAACGATATTGGACCAACTATCTGCATCACTAACGATACGAAATTTTAAAGGGGCATATTTTATAGCAAATAGACGCCGCTAGGAAATAGATTCGTTAAATAGTTGGCGCTGTTGACAAAAAATTGAGAGATACTTAATTTTAAAATGACGGAAATCAGTAAGAAAACGTCGAAGACGTGTGTGGAAATACTTGTATAACTAGCAATTGCTAATACTTCAAACCAAAAAAAACTGGCCATCTATAATGACCAGTTTTTGTCTAAACAATATTTACCTACCTGAGTAATGATTATTTTTAGAATAGGTATTCTAAGGAGTGCCCTGATTGACAGTTAGGCAATCTTATCAAAAAAAGCTTTGTTATTGGTAGCAGTTGCAGTATCAAAGCTGACGTAAATGCCTTGATCATCCAACGTGGCATACCAATGATCATCATTGCCACTGGTCAGCAGCTGAAAGTATTTGTCATTGACTATTCTGCCAACTGTATACACCTCACCTTCGGAGTAGTATGCATTACCTTGAGTACAGATAAGCTTGTCATTGGTATGAATGTTATGATTTTCTTTCATGTTCTTGCGCCCTATTAGTACATTAGATAGCAGTAGATTATCAATTCTGCTAATAGTAATAAAGATGATTATATAGGCAGTATCTTGTTGTTTGGTATAGCGTTTTTAAGGCAATTGTTGCATTTAGTTACTACAATATTGCATAGATAACACCGCTATCATAGCAATAGATTTTTTGAGAATCCTAAGCTGTTTAGGAATATATAAAATCCTAATTTGTCGAGATAAAGGAGTGCAAGTTAGCGTTATAAATTGTCTAAATATATAAACTCTAATGTCAAAAAGGACGCACGTAAAAAAGCCAGCAACCTAAGTTGCTGGCTTTTTGCAGACTGAGTCTAACTATATAGAAGATTACTCTTCAGAATAGTCTTCTTCAGCAGCTTCTTCTTCAGCTGAATCTTCGTTGTTACCATCTTCAGAAAGAATAGTAACTAAGATGCTAGCAGTAACGTCATGGTGTAGCTGAATATCAACATTGTATTCGCCAACTTGACGTAGAGTGCCTTCAGGTAGCTTGATTTCAGCACGGTCTACTTCTAGACCTGAGTTAGTCAATGCTTCAGCGATATCGCGAGTACCGATAGAGCCGAATAGCTTGCCTTCGTCACCTGATTTAGCACGCATGATAACATTAACGTCAGTCAATGCATCAGCACGCTCTTGAGCAACAGCGATCTCTTTTGCTTCTTCAGCTTCAAGTTCAGCACGACGTGCTTCGAACTTTTCAATGTTAGCTTTAGTAGCAGGTAGCGCTTTGCCCTGAGGGATAAGAAAGTTACGTCCGTAACCTGGTTTTACATCGACAGTTTCACCGAGTTTACCAAGGTTGACGATACGCTGTAACAAAATAATTTGCATGAGTCATTCCTAGTTAGCGGTTAACCTTGATGGTTATCAGTGTATGGAAGTAGCGATAAGTAACGAGCTTGCTTGATAGCAGTCGCTAATTGACGCTGATATTTAGTAGATGTACCAGTAATACGGCTTGGTACGATTTTACCATTATCACTAATGTACTGTTTTAGCAATTCAACATCTTTATAGTCGATGTGAGTGATGCCTTCAGCAGTGAAACGGCAGAATTTGCGACGGCGATAGAAACGTGCCATGAGTATTCTCCTTTAATTAGTCTTCACTGTTGTCGTTGTCGTCATTATCGTTTTCACGATTGTCTGGACGACGAGTAGTTGCTTTGCGTGCGCGTTTTTCATCGGCATTCTTGGCTAACTGCGACTCTTCAGTGACAGCTTCGTCACGGCGCATAACTAGACTACGAATGATCGCGTCGTTATAACGGAATAATTCTTCAAGTTCAGCTAAAGTTTCACCGTCAGTTTCAATGTTGAAAAGAACGTAATGAGCTTTGTGAATCTTGTTGATTGGATAAGCCAGTTGACGACGGCCCCAATCTTCTAGACGATGGATAACACCGTTGTTGTCTTGAACTAACTTGATGTAGCGCTCAACCATGCCGACCACTTGGTCGCTTTGGTCTGGGTGTACAAGTAACACCAGTTCGTAATGTCGCATTATGACTCCTTACGGATTAGTAGCTATTAACCCTATGTTAATAGCAAGGAGATTTATAAGGTAAGCCCAATTCTAGTCATATTTTATAAAAAACAATCAAGAATAAGCTTAGTTTATAAAGCGCCGTATTATAACAGTACTCGGCAACTAACACAAAGGTTAATCACCAAGCTACTGCCAATAAAATATAAAAAGAGGCTAAATAAGCTTTGCTAAATAAAAAAGCCGCGATAGTACGCAGCTTTTTTAAGTATAACGAGCTATAAAACCAATAATCAAATCAAAATACTGTTATTCAGATTTTGACTTTTTTACCAGTTGGCTACTGTCTGCTTTAACCACTAAGGTTTTGGCAAGTTTGTCATGCCAACCAATGTTTTCAGGGCTTTTAGATGCCATGTAATAATGAATAGCGATAATCACAAAGCCTAAAAAGCTAGTAAACGAAAACAGTAAGTTATAGATAATAAATAACAATAACGTACGTGTACCGATAAGCTTGATAAATGAAGGTAGGCGATGCGTGGTTTGGTCCACAACACGAATACCAGTGATCAGCTTGCCTAGCGATTGACCACGCATGGTAATAAATACCAATTGTAAGGCAAATAGCCCAAAGACCATCACTTGTGACATCATCAATGTGCTACTAGGAAGGCTTTCCATCAGCGTCATTAAGTATTGATAAGCTACATCCATATCTTGAATGTTCTGAAACTTGGTGTAATCCACGTCTAGCTTATTCAACGCCATGAATAATGGCAAAATGGCCAATATATAAAGCAAGCCATTTAATGCAGTCGCCAATACGCGTGACATGATTGGCGCAAGTACCACGTTGCCGACGACTTTATCGTTGCCTTCAACAGCCTTTTTGAGAATAGACTTGTTTAATGAGACATTGTTGTGCGGCGTTTGATGACGATTGGTCGTCATGTCGGCTTTCACGTTTTTAGGACGTTCAGGCTTGCCATATAGTCTGTCTAACGATACTGACTTATCATCTTTCGCTTTGTTGGTATCTTCAGGGAAGACGGTCACGTTATTGATGATAGAGTCGTTTACTTCAGGCGTGTTAGCACTGGTCGGGCGATAAACCGTTTGGTTATTGGTAAGATCACCTACGCGCTGCCACTGAGCTAAGCCTTCATGCCACATCAAATCATCAAGCAATACTTCACCAGATGCCAGCATGATATTCAGCTGCTCCAACTGATATGGGCCAGCTTGTACGTTATTTCGAGCAAGGAAAATCTGCATAATTGCCTGCATAGTTAGTCATGTCTTAGGACATTATATTAGGGTCTATTTGAAAAAATCAAATAGACCCTAATAGTGGTATCTTTAATGACTGTGTGAATGACCGCTGTGACTAAAGGTAGCGGTTTACTTTGCTTCTTCACCAGCTAAGAAGAACCAAGTATCTAGTACTGAGTCAGGGTTCAATGACACTGAGCTGATACCTTGCTCCATTAACCAAAATGCTAGATCTGGATGGTCTGATGGGCCTTGACCACAGATACCGACGTATTTGTTTTGCTTACGGCAAGCTTCGATAGCCATAGATAATAGTTTCTTAACAGCAGGATCACGCTCATCAAATAGATGTGAGACGATACCTGAGTCACGGTCAAGACCAAGCGTTAACTGAGTCAAATCGTTAGAACCGATTGAGAAACCATCGAAATGTTCTAGGAACTCTTCTGCTAATAGGGCGTTGGTTGGTAGCTCACACATCATGATGACGCGTAGACCATTTTCGCCACGTTTTAGACCGTTTTTCTCAAGTAACTCGATGACTTCTTTGGCTTCGCCAACAGTACGTACGAATGGAATCATGATCTCAACATTGGTCAAGCCCATGTCATCACGTACACGTTTTAGTGCTTTACACTCAAGCTCAAAACAGTCGCGGAAGTTATCAGACACATAACGGCTAGCACCGCGGAAACCAAGCATTGGGTTTTCTTCTGATGGCTCGTATAATTTACCACCAAGCAGGTTAGCGTATTCGTTTGATTTGAAATCTGACATACGAACGATCACTGGCTGATCCATAAAGGCAACAGCTAGCGTTGAGATACCTTCGACCAATTTATCAACATAAAAGTCAACAGGTGACGCATAGCCTGCGATGCGCTCTTGGATTGCTTGCGCAATTTCACGTGGCAAGCTGTTCATGTTTAGCAAGGCTTTTGGATGCACACCAATCATACGGTTGATGATGAACTCTAGACGTGCAAGACCGATACCTTCGTTTGGCATTTGGGTGAATGAGAATGCGCGATCTGGGTTACCAACGTTCATCATCACTTTGAATGCTAGCTCTGGCATAGATTCAACAGAGTTAGTCTGGACTTCAAAATCAATCTGGCTTTCATAAATGAAACCAGTGTCGCCTTCCGCACAAGAAGCAGTTACGTCTTGACCATCAACTAATAGCTCAGTTGCGTTACCACAGCCAACGATAGCTGGCACACCTAGCTCACGCGCGATAATCGCAGCGTGACAAGTACGACCACCACGGTTGGTGATGATAGCAGAAGCGCGCTTCATAACTGGCTCCCAATCCGGATCAGTCATGTCTGATACGAGTACGTCGCCTTCTTCTACTTTGTCCATCTCGTTTAGGTTGCTAACGATACGCACTTTACCTGAACCGATACGCTGACCGATTGAACGACCTTCACACAATACTTTTGCGCCAGTCGTGTCGATGACATAACGTTCCATTACGTTGCTGTCTTGACGGCTCTTAACAGTCTCAGGACGTGCTTGAACGATGAAAATCTCGTTAGTATCGCCATCTTTTGCCCACTCGATATCCATCGCTTGGCCATAATGCTGTTCAATCGTTACCGCTTGCTTGGCAAGTGAGGTTAGCTCTTCAGTCGATAGAGAGAATTGCATGCGATCTTGTTTTTCAACATCAACGGTTTTAACTGATTTAGCCGTACTGCCTTCATCACCATAAACCATTTTCTTATGCTTGCTACCTAGGTTACGACGAATAACTGACGGTTTGCCATTGGCTAGCAATTTCTTAGAGATGTAGAACTCATCTGGGTTAACCGCACCCTGTACAACCATTTCACCTAGGCCATAGCTTGAGGTGATGAATACCACTTGATCAAAGCCACTTTCGGTATCTAGCGTGAACATAACACCAGCAGCACCAGTTTCTGAACGTACCATACGTTGTACGGCAGCAGATAATGCAACGCCTTCGTGCTCAAAACCTTTGTGTACACGGTAAGAGATTGCACGGTCGTTGTATAGAGAGGCAAATACTTCTTTAATAGCAATTAGGACGTTATCAATACCGCGAATGTTCAAGAAAGTTTCTTGTTGACCGGCAAATGACGCATCTGGCAAATCTTCAGCAGTGGCAGAAGAACGGACAGCAACAGCGATATCTTCGCCGCCACTCATGGTTTCAAATGATTGACGTACTTCTTGCTCAAGATCTTTTGGCAGTTCTTGTTCAATAATCCAAGTACGAATCTTTTTACCAGTAGCCGCAAGCTTATTAACATCATTTACGTCTAGTGTTTTTAGCTCGCTGTTGATTTTGTCAAGCAAGCCCGTTTCCGTCAAAAAGCGGTTGAATGCATTTGAAGTGGTGGCAAAGCCGCCTGGAACACTAACGCCTAAATCAGAAAGATGGCTGATCATTTCGCCAAGCGAAGCGTTCTTACCACCAACCATTTCGATGTCGTCTTTTCCTAGCTGATCAAGATTGATTACAAGTGCTGTAGATTGCGCTGCCATGATAACTCCAGAAAATAAGGTTATTTAGTAAAGATTATAACGGTGAATTATACCGCCATATTAGGACAATTTCGAGGGTTTTCACCAAAAAACTTGTTAAAAATATACAAATTGTGGGGTTTGCTACATAAATCAGGGCCAGTCTAATCAAGTTTCGTATTTACTCAGATAAAAAATCTCATTGCTAGTGACGATGTTATGCGCTTACAGAAGCCAATTACTGCATAAAATAGACGTATTCAAACGAGCCATATTTAGAGTATTTCTATAAGTTATGTTTCAATCTTATGTATCTGTATAAACAAAGCATAATAGAAGAAGCATAAAAAAATACCTCAATGAAAGGTGAATTAACTATGGTGACAAGATGAAAAACAATGTTGGTGCTAAGTATACGCCTGTAACATTGATTTCTATTAAGAGGCTAATATGCGTATAATGTAGCGCATAGATAGTTGATGCACATTGCATGGTAAATGTGCAGTATAGGTACTGAAAAAGGCTCGTTTTAAGAAGGCGGTTATAAAGCCTAGTTATACGAGTTATAAAGGCGACTATAAGAAGCCAAGTAAAAGTCACGCTGTCAGATGGTCAAAGCAATACTATTAATAGTCAATAACTGATAAACGATTGCCAAGTCTGAATTATTACTAAGATCTATACCAAAAACTAAATGAAGGTCACTATTGAGTTTTCAACCGAGGTGTCAACGATATGTACTCAAGCAATCCATCTGAACAAGTTAAGTCCACTGTCCAAAATCGCCACGCGCTAAACCTGGACAGCTCACAAGCCATTAGAACGGCGTTTTTTATCTCAGATGGCACAGCTATTACGGCTGAGACACTTGGACGCGCTATTTTAAGTCAGTTTGCCTCAGTTCCCTTTGAGACAAGAGTATTGCCATACGTCGATAGCTTAGAGCGTGCGGAAGATGCGGTTGAACAAATCAATATGGCGTATCAGCGCGATGGGTCGTTGCCATTGGTTTTCGATACGATCGTCAATCCTGAGATTCGCGAAAAGATTAACTCAGCGCATAGTTGTAATTTAGATATGTATGAAGGTCTGATTGGCCGTGTTGCAGAAGAGACTGGTGTAGAGCCAGATGGTCATTCAGGGCATGCGCATGATGATGTCGACTCTGAGACCTATAAAGAGCGTATCGATGCAGTTCATTTTGCTTTAGACAATGACGATGGCGCGCGTACTCGTCACTACAATGCAGCCGATATTATTCTGGTGGGTGTGTCGCGCTCTGGTAAGACGCCGACTTCTTTATACTTAGCATTACAATTCGGTATTCGAGCGGCTAACTATCCTTTGACTGAAGATGACTTGTACGACAATCAGTTGCCAAAAGCATTACGTGAGCACAAAGACAAGCTGTTTGGTTTGCTCATCGATACTGATCGCTTAGTAAAAATCCGTCAAGAGCGCCGTGCAGGCAGTCGTTATTCTAGCTATCAGCAATGCCAGCAAGAGCAGCGCGCGATTCAGGGTATTTATATCACGCACGGTATCCCAAGCTTAGATGTATCAGAGATGTCTGTTGAAGAGATTGCCACGCGTATTTTGCAGATGACAGGTCTCAAACGCCGTATTGGATAATGAATGTCAGCTTAAACAGTCTCTGTTCAATCGGTATCAATAAGTGTTCAGGCAGCTTTAATAAATGCGCAAAAAACACTAATAAACATACATCATTTCATCCTAGATAATTATCATATAGAGAATATTATGATTTCAGCCTATCAATCTATAAAGCCATCGTTGTTAATGGCAGGTTTAATCAGTGCAGCGACTTTACTGAGTGCTTGTCAAACATCACCATTTGCAAAGGATCCAGTACCTGAGCCGCGCTATATTCCAAGTATCGTATTGGGAGAAGCACAGACACTGACCGTTATGCCAAACCGTGTGGCTTGTGCTTCAGAATTGCCAATGCAGTGCCTACTTGCTAAGTCTAAAGACGGTAGCGTATTCCAGATTCCTTATGACTGGATCGACGATTTTAAGCCAACCCTTGGTACAGAGTACATTATTAGCGCCCGCCCGCAGATTGATGAAGGACAACAGAGCACCACTGGTCACTGGACATTGCAAAACATACTGTCACAACGTATGGTGGGCATGCCTTAGTAGGGTGGTATTCATTTATCTACATGATACAAACTCATCTACATATTGATTCATTTATATCTCAAACATTTACTCGATAAATAAATATAAAGAGGACATCATGGTAAGTAAAAGTGCAAGCGACGAGACCAACGATACTGGTAAAGACATTCATACCGAGGTGTCTAATAAAGAAAGCGGCCGCGCGCCGAACCCTGAGCATACTGAAGGCAAAACTAAAAAAGCAAAAATTGAGCAAACCCATGAGCAAGTTACTGAAGATATCATGCATCATCCTGACCTAGTAAATCCGCTTGATGACACACGAATCGATATTAAATCTGGTTTTACCAAAGACTCTCGCCGTCTAAAAAGTGACGATCACGAATATGAGTATGATGCCGTTGTTTTGGGGGCGGGACCTGCTGGTGAAGCCGCTGCTATGAAATTGACTAAGTCTGGTAAAAGAGTTGTCGTCGTCGATCCGCGTGATCAAGTAGGGGGTAACTCTACTCACGTCGGTACGATTCCAAGTAAAGCACTGCGCCAATCTGTATTCAACTTGATTAACTTCCGCCGCGATCCAATGTTTACCAAGGCGATGGAATATAAGCAAGTACCGCTAAATGAAGTACTGGCCAAGGCGCGTCAAGTTATCCGTCGTCAAGTCAGTACCCACACACGTTTTTATGAGCGCAACCGTATCGAAGTCATCCAAGGCTGGGCAAGTTTCATTGACGCTCATACGCTACGTATTGAAGTCGATGAAAATGTGTACGAAACCATCACTTTCAATAAAGCCATCATCACTGTCGGTAGCCGTCCTTACCGTCCTGAGATTTTAGACTTTAACCATCCACGCGTTTTTGACTCTGACAAAATCTTGCAAATGGATTATGTGGTCAAAAAAATCATCATTTATGGTGCAGGGGTGATTGGCTGTGAGTACGCGTCTATCTTTACTGGTCTTGGCTACAAAGTTGATCTAATCAATAACCAAGATCAATTGCTCAACTACTTAGACAGCGAAATCAGTGATGCCATCGCGCATGACTTTAGACAGTTCGGTGTGCTTATCCGTAGTAATGAAGAGATTGATCATCTTGAGACTCATGATGATTATGTGGTCTTGCATTTAAAGAGCGGCAAGCGCATCAAATCTGATGCCATTCTTTGGTCAAATGGTCGCTCAGGTAATACAGAAGGCCTGAATTTAGAAGCCATTGGGTTAAAAGCAAACGGACGTGGTCAGCTAAAAGTAGATGATACTTACTGTACGGACGTCGACAATATCTATGCTGCTGGTGACGTAATCGGTTGGCCATCACTAGCTTCTGCTGCCTATGACCAAGGTCGCTGTGCCGCTGCCTTTATGGTTGGTGATAGTGATGCTGAGCCAGTATCTAGTGTACCGACTGGTATCTATACGATTCCTGAAATCTCTTGTATCGGTAAGACAGAGCAAGAGCTCACGGATGAAAAAGTGCCGTATGAAGTGGGTCAGGCATTCTTTAAACATCTGGCACGTGCTCAAATCATTGGTGAACGTTCAGGCGTATTAAAGATATTATTCCATCGTGATACGTTAGAAATTCTAGGTATCCATTGCTACGGTAACCACGCTTCAGAGATTATCCATATCGGTCAAGCTGTGATGAAGTGTAAGAGCAACAATACGCTTGAGTACTTTGTAAATACGACTTTCAACTATCCAACGATGGCAGAAGCATATCGTGTGGCAGCATTGAATGGTTTGAACCGAGTGTTTTAAACCACCGCTATTTATATCGTATAAATAAAAAAGCGCCTACTAATATTAGCAGGCGCTTTTTTTATGCTCATAGGTTTAATTAATTTGAGGATTTATAAGTAGGCTTTTCGCTGTGGAATACGCTTGCGTAAAAATAGCAATAAAACAAAATAGAGCAACCATAAGCCAGCTAACGCGTAAAATCCTATAGCGACTTGAGAAACACTGGCACCCATTTGGTTAAGCTGAACAGAGGTATTGATTGCAGGGGTAGTCGGTACCAGCCAACGTATTACTTGTAATACTTGGGGCAATTGGTCAACTGGCCAAGGATAGCCGCTTAAGAAAAATATCGGTAAGGAGATAAAAATTAATATTTGCATACTGCGCTCACGCTGCCGGAACCATAATCCGAGCACGCAGCCGAGCGTTGCGACTGTCGGACAGAATAGTGCCAAAAACAGCAGCGTACCAAGCATGTTTTGTCCGCGTGGATAATGATGTAGCTCAAACGCCCACCCATAATAAAAGCAGCCAACGATAAAGCTAAGCGAGCTCAAAGCCCCAATACGTCCTAGCCAGCCACGTATACGGGTACTATGACGGCGCTGCTCATACCATGTGCCAATCAGCATCGCAGTCGCCATTAAAAGTGTCTGCTGTAAGATAATAACAGAGACAGCAGGTACGACATAGGCACCATAGCCTTCGGTTTGGTTATACAGTGGCATAATCCGTAGCGGTACAGCTTGCGTGTTCTGCGCTGCGGTAGATGCATAAGCGCCTTTCGCAATGCTTTTCTGTACCTTAATACCAGCCGATACCGTACCCACTGCTTGAGAGAACCCCAGTTGGACGTTTTTATTTAAAATAAAATAACCGCCGTTACCCAGTACGCTGACGTGCGCTTGCTCTCCAGACTGAACTTGCTCTTCGAGACCAGCTGGGATCACCATATATCCTGCAATTTGATCTGACCATATGGCTTCTTTGGCAGCCTGCTCATTGATAAATCGTTCAGTATCTAAATATGGGCTAGCGCTCGCATAGCGAACGAGAGTACCCGATAAGTTGCTGTTGTCATGATCAATGATACCTACTGGCACATGGTTGACTACCTCAGATGAGTAAGGCCAAGGATAGAAAAACCCATAGATAATAGGAGCAATAATCAACATCAAAAGTACGCCTTTATCGCCAAAGACGTCTTTGAAAGTTTGAATAAAGCTGTTCCAAAAACCTTGTGGGGCGGGGGTGACTGTTGATTTGGTTTTTGAGTATGTATTGTTTGATTGTGCAGACATCAGCGTGCTCCCCAACGTTCAGGATGCGCCAATGCGCGTTTAGTCAATAGTGCTGCAAATAGTAGCGCTATTATAGCTGCAAGCATGAGGCCATAGACGATAGGTAAAGATATGGCGATCGGGGCTTGCATTTGTAACTGTGCAATATGGAGCTTTAGATAATGCGTTAGCGGTAGGGCATTTGACCAATATTGCGCGCTATCACTAATCGCAATATATGGAAACGTAACACCGGCAAAAGCGTAAGAAGGCGCTGAAATAAATCCAGTAGTCGATAGACCCATACGTAATGAAAAAGAATTCAAAGTAAAAATAGCACCTAGCCAAAATGACAATGTCATTAAGCACAAAAACCCAGCATAGACTGCAAAGAGAGACGTAACATTGATGTTCTGATTGGACGTTGCTAGCCACAATATCAGCGCTGACCACAAGCTATATGCCAGTATTGGCCAAAAGTATTTGCCTAACAAGCCAGAGACCAAAACTGATAGGCTGACCGAACTGGGCATTTTTGCATTCGATGATGCTTTGTTATCGCTGCTATCTTTTTTGGTTGATAGTGAAGATGCCGTTTCTGAAGTTCTAGATAAGGTTAAATTAGGCTTTCCTGTATCAATAAAACGGTACCAGCGACCGATATTTTTATCACGTAACTCGCGACCAATAGTCGTTGCGCCAATGACCATCGCTAGTATATGTAATAAGGCAGGTATAACGGTCGATGCTAAAAATTGTTGGTAGTTGTTTGCAGCATTGAATAAGCTAATACGCTGAACACTGATAGGCGCGTAAGCCGTCATCGCTTGTGATGGTGCTACGCCTTGTTTAACCAATCGCTTGATCTCTACGCCTGCGGATAATGTACTAGCGACCGCTTGGACACCTGCCTGAATAATACCAGAGTGCGTACCGTACTGTGCATTGACTTGTAGAGTCAACGGAGCAGGCTGGCTCGATAATATATTACGAGAAAAGTCCTCTGGAATAATGACAACAGCATAAATGTCGCGCTGTAAAATAGCAGCCTCTGCATCCGCTTGGGAGTAATAAAGCTGTCTGACTGTCAAAGTAGGACTGGCCTCTAAGTAACGGACGGCAGTATTGGCAACAGCGCTATTGTCTTGATCGATGACTCCGATAGGCAAATCGGTAATTTGAGTCTGTGAAAATATCCACCATATTAGCAGCACCGTTGCCAGTGGTATCCATACCACCATGCTAAAGTCCCAGTGATTTTTTGCCAAAAAACGGCGCTCGTAGGCTGCACTGCGTAAAAAAGCCTCACTTAACTTAGTCAAGTGCATGGCTTACTCTTGGTTCTGATTGACAGGAGTAGGATTGATACGTACGACCACACTCATACCCGAGCGGATACGAGCATCGGGCTTAGACGGTCGTGCCTTTACCTCAAAAGTACGCACATCAAAACCATCATCATTATTGGTCGGACGCCAAGTGGCAAAGTCTGATAAGGTCGATGTCGCATAGACGGTAAACTGTTTCGTATAAGGTTTATCCGTTGATGACAGCGCTGGAATAGTACCGGTAAATGTTTGACCAATAGCAAATTGATTTAAGTAAGACTCAGTGACGTTAAGTACCACCCATTGGTCATTGGTATCCACTAACGTTAAAAGCGGAACTCCTTGACCGATGACTTCTCCAGCACTCACGATGACATTGTCGACGATACCAGCGATAGGACTTCTTAGGTTTGCTTCCTCTTTTGCTACTAGCGCTTCATCGAGTTTTGCATCGACCTGTGCGACTTGTGCAGTAGCCGCTGACTTATCTTCAGTACGTGCACCTTCTAAGGCCAGATCATACTGCAAGCGAGCTGCTTCGGTTTGGTCTTGAGTAGCAAGATATTGAGCATACGCCTCATCGCGCTTTTGTCGGGCCATCAAACCTTCTTCGTAAAGGCGATTGACACGCTGATAGGTGTTTTCTGCCAAGTCAGACGCGGCTTTATTGGCTTGCCAAGCGGCTTTTGCTTGGGCGATTTCTTGCGGGCGCGCACCATTTTCTGCTTTATCTAATTGACTTTGTGCGATTTGTTTCCCAGCACGTGCTTGATTAATCTTGGCATTAATCTCAGGCGAATCCATCTCAACCAGTTGCTGACCTGTCGTTACCGTATCACCCTCTGTTACCATAATTTGGGCAATACGCCCTGGCACTTTTGCAGCGATAGACGTTTGCTGCATTTGCATTTGCCCTTGTAGCGTAATAACTTCTGGCTCGCTATGCACATTACTTTTGTATAGGCCATACGCAATCGTACCGAGGACAATCAGTATGAATAGTGCAAGTAATGCTTTTTTTATACGTGCAGATTTGTCAGTTTTAGAGGCGTCACGATTATAAGCAGGTGTCGGTTGCTCTGGTTCAATATCAGACACGCCTTCTACAGGATCGACTGAATTTTGTGTATCTTGAGAGGTCACTGACTCGGTTGCATCAGCTGATTTATTTGAGTCGTCTGATTCGCGTGGTAATTCTGTCATGACAATGAGATTCCTAAAGCAACAAAGTTGAAAATAAAGGGTTTATTACTAGTACACTCGAAACGCATAAGGTTTGGCGTTGTCTATAGTTTCAGCATTAAAAATAGCACCAAGAGCGACGATAAATGCTGAATAATATAGCCATAGCATAATGACCACGGCAGCTGAAAGCGCGCCAAACTCAGCACTATAGTTATTAAAATTTTGCACATAAATTGAAAACAAGATGGACAATATAATCCATAAAACCGTTGCCAGCGCAGCGCCTGGCATTAATTTTTTGAGGGCGACGGCATCACGATTTGGGGCTAGACGATAAAGGCCCAAAAAGCTTAAGAATATGATACTTGTCAATATTGGCCACCTGCTCCAAAGCGCAATCGTCTTAGCTATCTGAGGGAAAGGGAAGTAGGCGGCTCCCAAAGGGATAATCGCGATAGAGGAGACTGCGATAATCAATACGATTACTGCTGCAAAGGTTAAGCCAACTGCGCGGATCGTGCTTTGTACAAAACTACGCTCCTGAGTGATATGAAACGCAAGGTTGATAAGAATAATTAAAGACTTGATACCTTTAGAGCCCGCATAAAGTGCGAGCAAGGACGATATAAGCAGGCTGAAAGTCAGAGCAGACGTAGTCGTAGAAACCAACTCGCTCAGACGGGAGTTAAGCACTTCATATACTGTATCAGGTATAAATTGACTCAAAAGCGAGATTTGCTCTTGCATCTCGGCAGGAGAAAACGCAAGACCATAAAGCAGTACAAACACAGCCATCACTGGAAAAATTGATAAGAATCCAAAGAAACCTACGCTTGCGCAATGCGCCCAAACGTTAGAATTATTGGCAATACGCCACGTTTCTAGTAACGTCTGTAGCCAGTTTTTTATCGATGTAGAGGTCAATTTTTTCATAAAAGCAGCTGTTCGTAATAGGGTTGGTAATAGTATTTTCGATGTCGATTTCAGAGTAATACAAAGCCTTTATCATCATGACTTATGGCTGCTCACGTTATATCATTTTTCAGTATATAAAGTAGGCAATTGAATGTCAGCGGCATTCAGATAAGCATTAAAAGCAAGTGGTGTACCGCAGCTTTGCATAAGGGCAGCCAGTGACTGTACATAGTCATTAGCAGCTTGTGCTTGCTCGGTACGTGCCTTAAGCGATTGCGTCTGCGCTTGCACCACGTCAACCGTGGTATTTACACCTTCTTGTAATCCTAAGCGTCGTAGTCGTAATACTTCTGCTGCCAAATCAACATTGCTTTGCAATGCCTGATAGCGTGATTGAGCATTATTGACATCGTGCCAGTTTTTTTCTACCAGTAGCAATAAATTGTCACTGACTTCAATCTCAGAGAGATCGGCCTGACGTATTTTGGCACTACTGGATGCTAGTGATGCGGCTTTATCGAGTCCGCCCCATAGTTTCCAACTGGCAGATATACCAGCGACCCAGCTTGGATCTTTCTCTACCTGACCATAACCGTATAGTAATACCGTAGGCTTATAGCCTGTATCTGATAGCGCATGTAACTGCTGAGCCTGTGCCCGCTTGGCGGCAACTTTTTGCAGTCCAGGATGGTTATTTAGTGCCAAGTCCTGAAAGTAGCTCACATCTGGTAGAGGGCGACTAGAGACAAACAAAGGTGTGGTTGGTTTGATACGGTAGTCGGTACGTAGTAGACGCTGTAGCGCAATCATAGCTAGGCGCGCGTCATTATTGGCATTGACGGATTCACTCTTGGCATCCGCAAGCGCAGACTGTGCTTCTAGTCTATCGACACGTGAGATAAAACCTTCTTCAAACAGACGCTCTGCCATATGATCGGTCTGCTGCAATGTATCGTAAGCATCTTCTCGTAAGTAAGCGGCGATAATCGCTAGCTGTGCCTTAAAATAACGTTCAATCAACGTATTATAAAGCTCATTTTTATCCAGTACGCTATCAGCCATCGCTTCTTGCGTACGTGCATCCGAGGCGCCAGTCAATGCATCTGTGCGCCCAGCAGTATAAATAGGCCAAACGACTCCAAGACCTGCACCCGATGTAGAGCCTGAGCGCTTAAGGTTATAAGAGTCAGGAATACGCTCACCGACCAGCTCACCAAAGTCTGGTAAGTCCGCTGTAGGAGGGACTATGTTATCTACGCCATTGTTTACTTCGTTGACGATACCGCTTCTGAGAGAAGATAAATCTATATCCTCATCTAAATGATAAGCGCTGGCAGATACTCGAGCAAATACGAGCGGATTGTCGATAGTTCTGAGTGCGTCAGTTTGGTATTTGCTAGCGGCAATCGCTGCTTGATTGGCAGCAATTTTAGGTGATACTTGTACTAGCAGCTTTTGCGCTTGCTCTAAGCTCAAGAAGCTTGAGACGTCTAGTGCGTAGCTGTTATCGACTGCTTTATGTGTGATAGGGTCAACAAGCGTAGACAGTGCCTGCGATTTAGCATTATTAGGGTTTGGTACTGTATGAAAAGGCGCTACAGCTGGTTTATCATTATCAGTTGGACTATCAGCATCTATGATTTGTGTCACAGCCACTGGTGTAACATCATCTGATACTTCCATACTGTTAGCGTCAGTGCTCGCGTAAGTCATGACAGGCACGCTCATGACTGCAACTGTCATCATAGCAGTCGGTAGCGCTGATAAAATGAATTTCATAAGTCACATAAGCCATTAATTAGAATGTAAGGTATTATAAAATAAGGAACAGCACCGATAGGTTTCATTGCTCAGGATATAAAGTCGCTGAACTATTATAGACTATTTGCCAGCTAGCGAAAAAATGATGCTTAAATAAATCATTCTTATTCTAATATAAAAATACGTCTATATTAAAAGTGCTAACAAGCGGTCATTCGTCATAAGAGGTACACTGTAGAGCCACAATGGTGACGGGTCAATGCTCAGTATTTTGCCGTTTTCTATTGTGCGACCAGTAGCGGTATGATAGAGGATTGATTTAATTTTTAAATATCTGTTTATAAGTAACAACATAGCCAACAAGACGTTTTCAATTCAAGCAATTTATTTTTAAATAGATTTTGTTTTTAATTTTATTGTTAAAGCATTTAGGCAGTAATTAACGAATAGAAAGCGCTCAATAAGCATCAGTCAATCAGTAGCAATTAATAAGTAGCAGTCAATGAATAGTCACTAAATGGCTATCAAACAGAATAAACAATATTAGCAGAGGGTGTGTCATGGCAGGATATATTTTAGCGTTGGATCAAGGGACCACGTCAAGTCGCGCGATATTGTACGATGATCATGCGCGTCCTATCAAAATGGTACAACAGCCAACGACGCTGCAAACACCAAGAGCTGGATTCGTTGAGCAAGATGCACAGCAAATTTGGCAAACTCAGATTAGCTGTGCACACGATGTTATTAATCGGGCAGGGCTGCTTGCCACTGACGTTACCAGTATCGCGATTACCAATCAGCGTGAGTCGATTGTGATGTGGGATAAGCAAACTGGTAAGCCACTGGCTCCCGCCATCATTTGGCAGGATAGGCGTACCGCAAATTACTGCAAGACACTCGCTACTGAAAGCGCTAGCAATAGTATGAATGACCCTGTGCATCCGGGCATTGATAGCGTCAATATGGCACACGAAGTTCAGCGTATTACAGGCCTGCGTTTAGATCCGTATTTTAGTGCCAGTAAGATTGCTTGGCTGCTCGAAAACAATCCGAAGCTGAGTGTACGAGCCAGCAAAGGTGAGATAGCGGTCGGTACGATTGATAGTTGGCTGATTTATAAGCTCACAGGCGGGGAGCATGTCATCGATGTGACCAATGCTTCTCGCACATTGTTATTCGATATTCATAAGCTGGAATGGTCAGAGACACTTTGTGACCGTTTTGCTATACCTATGAATATATTGCCTAAAGTACTACCATCCGACGGTGATTTTGGCAAAACTAAAAAAGGCCTGTTTGCAAAGCAAATACCCATTCAAGCAGTATTGGGTGATCAGCAAGCAGCGCTCTTTGGACAAGGTTGTCTTGATGCAGGTATGGCCAAAAACACTTATGGTACAGGCTGCTTTATGCTAATGAATATTGGGCAGCAGCCAAAGTTGAGTGAGCATAAGCTGCTAACCACCATCGCGTGGCAACGTAAAACCTCACCAATTCGTCCTGATAATTTGTCATTTGATCAAATTGTACAGTCAGGCAAACGCATGCTACAGCCACCTAAAAAGGAAGTCACTTATGCTCTAGAGGGCAGTGTCTTTATGGCGGGGGCTATCGTTCAATGGCTGCGTGATAATTTGGGTATGATTCAGCAGAGTAGTGATGTCGAGGACCTAGCCCGTCAAGTAGACAGTAGCGAAGATGTTGTTCTATTACCTGCTTTTACTGGAATGGGCGCGCCTTATTGGCGTTCGGATATTAGTGCTAGCATCACTGGTATGAGCCGCGGTACTACTAAGGCCCATATTGCTCGCGCTGCATTGGAGGCTGTTGCTTATCAAACCTATGATGTGCTTATCGCTATGCAAAAGGACAGTCCTCATCCTTTGACTGAGCTGAGGGTAGATGGCGGCGCTGCAAATAATGATTTACTGATGCAGTTCCAAGCAGATTTGTTGGGTGTTCCGGTATTACGTCCTAGAGATACAGAGATTACAGCGAAGGGCGCGGCACTACTCGCAGGTTTAAAGACTGGGTTATATGATGAATCGACAATGAAAGCTTCATGGCAGGTAGATCGCGTGTTTGAACCAAGTATGTCGACTGATGCTCGTGAGCGACATCTTGCTAAATGGCAGCAGGCTATCAAAAGGTCTCTAATGCCGTTATAAGATTGATTTACTTAGTAAGTTTATTGTGATCGTACATTTATGATTACTCAAAGTATGAGGCTGCCGTACACAGATGTGATAAAGATACAGGCTGTAACGCAAGATAATCGCAATACGGACACAGTTTACATAATCGGCCTATCTGTCCTTACCTATAAATTTTTATACTTCAATTGGATTTAGTAAGACTGCTAATAATTAGCAAATAAATAATAAATAATTTAAGGACAATACTATGAGTAACCACGATGCTATCGATCGCAGTGAAGTAAAACATATGTCAAAAGAGACAAAAGAAGATTTAAACGCAGACATCATTACCGGTGAGCCAGGTTCACATCCAGTAGGGACAGGTATTGGCGGTGTAGGCGGTGCAGCGGCAGGCGCAGCTATCGGTACGATGGCAGGTCCATTGGGTACGTTGATTGGTGGTGCTATTGGTGCAGTCGTCGGTGGTGGTGCAGGACATGCAGCAGCTGAAGCCATTGACCCAACTCACGAAGAAGCGTACTGGCGTGCAGAGTATGCAAATGCAGATTATCATAGAGAAGAATACGATTTCGACCGTGACTTGCATCCAGCATATGCGGTAGGCTATGCGAACCGTGCTCGTTATCCAGTAGATGCTCGTTTTGAAGATCATGAAGCAGATTTAGAGCGTTCATGGCACGAAGTAAAAGGTGAGTCTCGTATGGAATGGAACGAAGCGCGTCAAGCATCACGTGATGCATGGAACCGCGTATCATAAGACAGGTTAAATAACTAATAGAACGATTAGTCAAATATCCTGACAACTAGTGTATTTAGTAATTAGCTAGTATCAGGGATTGCTATACCATTACTTAAAATAGATTAATTGTATGTCCAGTTCTATTAGTAAATCTACTTATCAACATCTATGCTATTTTAAAACTTCCAAAGTTTAACTTTGGGAGTTTTTTTAGGCATAAAATTTGCAGCGTATACACATACGTGAATATTATGTACTATAATAATGAGAACGATGGGGAATATATGAGTAACAACACTGAAGGCAATAAACAGTTTTATATCGCAACGGCCAACCTGCTGAACTTTGCGAACCCTAATCGAACTTATTATGAAAATGCGCCAGCTTATAATGATAAAGCTTACGAACATAAGCTGCGAGGTCTTACAGATTTATTGGCTAAAGCGCATGCTGACATTATCGCAGTACAAGAGGTTTGGGATAGTGATGCATTAGAAGCGCTGGCTGTTTCACTAGGTTTTCAGTCCGAGCATGCGGTCATTCCACTTGCCAGTAACGATAGCGCGAGTATATACACCAAAGGCATGGGTGCACAGAATACACCTGCTGTCGGTATTATCAGCCGATTTGAGCAGTTAGAAACCAGTTTGCTAGAAGATATAGCACCAAAAGCCATTATTGATGTACCTGATATCGGTCCTTATCAACGCTTCAACCGTCCTCCATTAGTGCTACGTGTTGACGCGTACGGGCAGCCCATTACAATTATTACAGCGCATCTAAAAAGCAAACGTGCTTTTTTCTTACGTGATGAAAATGGTGACCTATTAGAAGACATGGACGATCCAAATATTCGAGTTCGCGCTAAGCTTCGTAGTTTATGTATGCGCGCGGCAGAAGCGGCCTCTATCCGTATGTCTATCATAGAGCGATTGCAACATACCCGTGAACCATTGATTCTATTGGGTGATATGAATGATGTCACAGGTAGCGTGACTACTCAGTTGATGACAGAAACTGGGGAGGTTAATTACGATAAAAGTATGCGTGATGTTGCACTTTTTGATGCTGCTCGTATTCAAGCACGATATGGCTGGATGAAGGATGTTGCCTATACCCATATATATCAAGGTATGCCAGAAGTTATCGACCAGTTATTTGTCTCAGAAGAGTTTTTGCCCGATAGTAAATTTTCGCTCGGTTATGTCGAACGAGTTGATTATTTTAATGATCATTTGAAGTGGGACTATGCCGATAGAGTCACTGATCATGGTATTATAAGGGCAAAAATAAAACTCAATGATTAACTTTATAAAATTAGACGGTTAGCTCTATTAAATTGCTGATCGTAGTATTATTTTTTAACCTATTCATGTCCCTTGCTTGATAATACGCAAGCGTTTATGATGCCTCTGCATTGAATATAGTAGTGACCATATAGGCTTTATATTTTAGCCAACAGTCAACCATCCTTTATCTGAGGATAAATACTATTCAATGAAGATTATATTTATAAAATAGGGCGCAACATTAAGAGATTCACAATGAGTGATAATAAAGACGAAAAGATTGAAGATGTGTTGGTGGATTCGGAATTGGCAAAGAAGCTTGTACCTAATAAGTTTAAGTTTACTAGCCAGCAAGGCCGTGCACGTCGTCAAAAACTTTTGGCTGGTGCCAAAAAATTGAGCGAAACACATGCTATTAACGATATTACGTTAGCGGCTGTGTGTGAAGAAGCGGGCATACCAAGAGCTTCTGCTTACCATTTTTTCCCCAATATTGAAGCAATATTTTTAGCATTGCGTTTTTTGAATGCGATTGAAATATTAGAGATGGTAGAGACGGTCGATATTGGCAACTATGATAGATGGCAAGGGTATTTAACGGCGCTTATCGATCATTGTATTACGATATTCCATAACGATGAGACAAAAGCCAAGCTTATCTATGACACCAATACACCTGATTTTGAAGGTGACAGCTTTGGTGAAGATATGGATCATCAAATCGTTGATCTGGTCTATAAGCGTTTGTCAGAGCGTTATGAGATGCCAAACTTCCACGATATCCAAGATACCTTGTTGATTGCTTATAGCATCGTAAATGCTATCTTTACGTTGTCTTATCGCCGTCATCAGAGTATTACTGAAGAGTATATCCAAGAAGCAAATACAGCATTTATTGCTTATTTACGTTGTTACCTACCAGAAAAGTTGCCACGTAAAAACCGCTAATTGAGCTTACTTTAAACATAAAAAAGCCGACAAATAGGTCGGCTTTTTTATGTTTAGTTTTTAGTATAGGACTGGAAATAATACAGATTAATATCTCTAATAAAACAGCGACTATTCTAACGGTTAGATGTCAAATCTTGTCCACGGCAAGTATCATCGCTCGCATCTAAAGGCGAGTACTGCTTATGATAACTGACTATTGACTTCTCTAGCGCTACATTGGTCTGTGAGTCGTTGGCATTGACGTAAGCTTCGCGGGCCTGTTCAAGCCAGCGATCAGCCATGCGAAAATGCATACCAGATTCGCGCCAGCCTCGTGCGCATTGATTGGTTGCTGCCCAAATTAAAGCCACTTCACTAAATGCCATCTCACGTGGTGCTGATGCTATGCCATCGCCGTCTTTAAGTGCGCTTAAAGTTGCCCATAGATCAGGACGCATCAAGGCAGAGGTAGACGGAATATCTTGATGCAGGCCCAAGTCTTGTACCGTGTCATTATCTAGCGCTTGAAATATAGGCTCTGCCATTTCTAACGCAACTTGACCTGCGGATGAGCGGCTATTCATACTGTCTTGATGAATAGCATAGTTCAACCACGCTTGCGCTTTGTAAGCGAAATACTGTTGAGCGGCTGTCTTGTCTTTTTGCTGATAAGGTTTTAATTGCGTGACCATACAATTTAATAGGCGTTGTTGTTCGCTTTGATATCTATAAGAGCGTGCTTGAGTCTGACTATCATCGTGGCAATATTCACCCATGCTAGTTGAGTGAGCCACTTGGACAGTCTCACTCTTAGCTAAAGCTGGCTGCATAAAGGTTAACGAAAATAAAGCTGATAATGTAACGCATACTGAGCGCTTGAAAGGTGCTGCATTGATGGCTGAATCAAACATGGTGTAAACCTTATGTTAAGGTAATAAACGTTGGTATTATTTACCATTACTAGGGCTGACTTAATTGTTTATTGAATGACAAAATAATTTTCCATAAGACGAGCATGACACTGTCATAAGGATGTACTTACGACAGTATCATTAGTATCAATCAGTTAAAATGCAGAATTGCTGCTTAGACGTTGGTTCTTACGTGGGTCTTCACGTTTAAATAAGTCTTCATCGAACTTAAAGCGCAATCTAAAGTAAGCACCTTGCTGAGTACTGTCGTCATAAGCAATATCTTCATCTTCAAAGCCCATGAAGTTATAACCAAGTGATAACCAAAGGTTGGTCATTGGGCTATAACCCACTTCTGCACCAAGCATATAAGCTAAGTCATTTGCCTGATTATTCCAGTAAGTACCTGCTTGTAAACCAATATCCCAGCGCTCACTGATATCATAAAGACCGCGGCCATAAACAGCGTGAGCCGTGTTATCGCTGGTTAAGCTATCTGCCTCGTATTCTGTATACTTACCAGCATAACGTCCAGACAACGTCAACGGACGCGTAGGATGGTAATTACCATTCCATGACCAAACCATAGTGTCTTTTTGATAAGCGTCATCGCCAGTATTATTATCATCCAAACGATATTCGAATTTTGCAAGCATATCTAACTGATTGCTATCGTAGTCACGATACGCAGCACCTAGCTGAAAACGATTGATAGTGCGATCGCCATCACTATAGTCAGTACGTGAGTAGATATCTTTGGCTAAGAAGGTAACCTCATCAGTATAGCGATAGGCGATACCAGCACTACCAAGTAGCGTATCACTTGTTTCACCCCAACGTTTTTCAAAACGTCCTGATGCTTTATAATTCTCTTTAGCAAGATATTCAACACCGATACCTGCCGCTGTTGCAGTGTTGCTTTCTTCACCTTCGAGAGATTCGACACGCTCAAATAAAGTATTTAAAGTTAGCCCTTCTTGAACATACCACTTGTTTTTTAGACCAATAGCTGCTTCTGCCTCACGTGCACTAATGGCATCGCGCATGCGGTATTCGCTATAAACCTTACCATCTTTCATGTAAGTCGCGTCAAAACCAACAGTGGTACGTTGACGCTCATCTGTATCATCAAGACCATAAGTGCCAGATAGGCTGTTGATCAAATCATGACGAGCGTATAGACGACCCAAGTCCCCAAGCGCTGTCTCACCACCGATAGAAGTTGCATTACGTGAGCTATTTTCGATATCTTGCTCATACTCTGCAAATACCAAGCTGTTATTCAACTTAGGTAGACGAGAGGTAATACGAGCACGAACAGTCGTACCTTCAATATCTTCTTCAGCGTTACTAACGCTGCTCAACGCTGACTGATTGATGATGTCATCATTAAACAAAGTGTCGTCTGTAATATCTACAACGTCTGTCGCGGCTTGAGTATTACGTGAGGCAGCAGTCGCGTCTTGTTTGTAATAACGAACCCCAATTTCACCAACGATGTTTTCACTTAAACGATGCTCAACGCTTGCTTGCACGCCTTCGCGGCTAGCGTCAGTAGTATGCTCTTCTGTGCGTATGCCTTCTAATTTAAGAGCAGTTTTCTTATCATTTAGAGTATGAGTAACCTCTACACCAGATTCAGTACGTCCAGCCGTAAGCGGTGATGCACCAGTGACAAAACCTTCATCAGCATCATTATAATAAGCTTTAGCTCGCGTATTTTTCTTATTATCAAAATCAAGCTCAATACGTAGTGCGTTACCTTCAACATCACTATCAGTCAGTTCTGCCGCGTTGATTTGATTACTTGACTGAAAATTTGGGTTTTCAGCTTTGTTCATCGCATATTCTACGACTAGCTTTAGCTTATCATTGAATTTAACAACACTATTGACACTAGCCAACTCTTCTTTGTTCAATGGGTCATCGCTATTCACATAGCTACCACCGATGGCGACTTTATTCGTTAGTTGCTGCTTCGCTGCAATACCACCGACTAAATAATCTTCACCACCTTCATCAACTTCTACAGTGACACGGATATAGATAGGATTGCCTTCGATATCTTGACTAGCAATCGGTGCCGTCAAGAATAAGCTACGGCTGATAGGGTCAATCTCATAATCAGCAAAGCGAGTAAGCGTCTCACGATTGATAATAAGCCCAGGGTTGTTGGCGTCACGAGTAATAACTTCAACCGTTTCAGAGTTTTCTAATACCGCATCGAAGTTCTCAGCCAATGGATATGGGCCTGAAATGCCCAAACCGCGAGTCTCATTTACACGTTGGCTAGTACTGGTCTCTGCTAAAAAGGCAGTAACACGAGTGTTGCTATCTTCAAATTGAGCTTTTAGACCAGTTAATGTACGGTTGTATTGACCAAGCTTGATACCTTCATCGTTATCAATTTGCGTTTTTAAATCACCATACATAGCGAACGAGCGACCTTTATCAAGGCGCACGTAAAGCTTGCTAGTAGACTGCGCATCGAAGCCTTTGGCTGATGAATCGCCATAGACAGGATAGTATTCGCCCGGATCGATATCACGGAACAAACGCTCGCCTTTTTTATCACTATCATACGCAAGCGTAAGCAGATAGTCGCCGCGTACTTTTCCTTTGAGGAACATCGCAGCACGACCAGAAGCTGTGTAATCATCGTTACCAGCAAAGTCATTTAGCTCTTGCTCAAATGCACCTTGAGCATCAGTAATGCTGCTACCATCAAAGTCTTTTAGTGAAATAGCGCCTTCTACAATACCAACAGCAAGTAGTGGACGTAGTTGAGCCGTGAACTGTAGTGGGATAATTTGTTTACTACTACCAGTATCAATTACCAACTCACCTTTGCCTGGTGCGCTTGGCGCGGTGACGGGTATTAATAGCTCACCCCCTGATACAGTAACTTGGGTACCGGCTTGATCTTGGCTACTGTCTTTCAGATTGATACGACCGATATTAGTATCAAGTGTAAGAGAAGTAGTACCGATATAGGGGCGATTGTCGCGATCTTTTAGACTAATAACAACCTGATATTCGCTGATACCATCTGCTGGGACTAGTTGTGCTTGCGTACGATAATCAATCGCTTGCAGACTATCAGGTGTCAATACGGTGATGATCTGCTCGGAAATAGTTTTGCCATTGATGTCAGTTGCCACACCACGTAACGTATTGCTTCCGCGTTTTAGGTCAACCGCATAATAGTCAAAAGCCATTACATTTTGCTTTTCTTGCTCAGCAGTTTTACCGACTTGCTGCTCTGATATCGCTTTGCCATTGGCGTATAGAGTAAATATTGAACCAAGTGGTGCTTGTACCTGTACCATCTGCTTGTAAGTACTGAGCTGTTGACCTTCATTTAGGTTAATGAAGGTGACATTATTGTTAGCCACTTCTTTTAGATATTCTTCGAGCTCTTTTTCTACTGGAGGTGCAACCGTTGTCACGGCCATGTCTACACGATTGGTCGCATCCCCAATCATATCGTTGACAATAGCAGAATCACAGTTGTTACCAAGGTCTAGGTCGCCATTGATATTGCAGCCACTTGCATCGACATTATCAGTCGTGTCGGCATCGTAGTTTGGCTCTAATGTTAGCGCTGTTTTTACCGCTTGCTCTAGCGTATCATTCTTAGCACTCACTGATTTGCTACGAGCGATTAGCTCGGCGTTCAGACGCTCAGTACTATCGCCCATGCCGCCCACAATCGCAAAATCTGCACGATGTAGCTCGCCATATTTCAAATCGACAAAACGGCTGCCAGCATCACCCGCATTACGGTTGCTTTGGGTGACCAGCTCTGTTTCTCTAGGGATCGTTGTGCTATCTACTTTTAGTACGTGTGTTTTGGCACTGACCCCATAAAAGTTGTATTTACCTTCAGGATCAGTAACGATGAAGTTGCCGTTCTCCATATATATACGGACACCAGCAACCCCAAGCTCGCCGTCTTCTTTTTGCTGAATACCATCACGGTTGATATCGTGATAGACTTTACCAACGATGATACCGTCAGTATTCATGACGCCGCGTTCTACGTCGATTTTCCACTGTGCTTCTCTTGATACTAAGCTTTGGCCTTGCTCATTGTTAGCAACTGCGATTGCGCGGTTGATACCATCACCACCTAGTGATGAAGCACCAACAAGCACACGATAAGTAATTTTTTTACTTTCGCCATTTGCCATATTGCCTAAGTTCAATACTTGATATTTACCATCAGCTTTAAACTCGGTGGTATGTGCTTGATTGATATCAATATCAGTCGTTGGACTAACACGTACACTATTCTCAACGTAGTCAAAACCACGTGGTAAGGCATCTTTTAGTTGTACATCGTAAGCAGTAGACTTACCGCTATTTTTGATTTCGATGGTATAGCTGACATAATCGCCGAGTTCAGCACTTTTTACGTCACTTTCCTTTGTAACAACTAAAGCTGGGTTGTCATCGACGATATTAATTTGTGAGCTCAGGTCACTGATACGCACGGTGAAGTCAGACGCATTTGGCAATTCATCAGCATCAATGCCAACCGAAGGGGCGATACAAGCATCTAAACTGACAGTCAATGTGTCGCTGTTCAACGTTTGGATAAGCTTATCGTCAATAGCGTTAGCGTTATTTTGAGTGGCTGCTGATAGCTGATATTTACCTGTGTTATTACCGGTTTCTATAGCTTTAAGTGAATAGCTATCTCCAGTTTTCGGTGATTTGATGGTTACCCATATTTGATCAGGCTTGTCAGTTTGTACATTACATTGCGCATAGCTGGCACTGACATAAACGTCATCATTAATTTGTGAAATCGTTTTGCTTTCATCAAATTTAGGAGTGGTGAATTTGATACCAGATTCGATAATGACTAGGCTATCGGTTGCACTCACGCTGGTTACTGACGGATCTTCTAACACAACTGCACCAATCTTAATATCAGCAGTATCCCCATCCTTGCCATTAGTATCTGATAGAGCTTGTACAATAAACTGAATGTTTTCACTCTGACCAAGCTTGATTTGAGCACTCATGTTATCAAGAATAAGTTGTGTATCACCACTATCGACAATACCGTTTTTATTGAGGTCTTGATAAACTTTTAAATTAGATAGAGTTGGCGATACATCAAGCGTCAGCTCAACAGTCTGACTACTATAGCTAGTATTACTAAGAACATTAACCCAATTCACCAATGTGTTGGGTGCGACAGTACGCAAGGGTTGCTGAGTTAAGTTAATACCATATTCAGGTAAGGCAGAGGCTTTGACTTGTACTTGGTTTGAAACACTATTCTGTTTGATAGAATCAACGTCATAAGCTGCATTAGCAATGTTATTGATAGTTTGTACAAGAGTACTAGGCGCAGCAAATGCCATATTTGATTGCATAAGCAACATTGCAGCCGTCAGCGCAGAGATCTTCGCTGTATGCAACGTAGTACGATTAGACGGTGTCATTAAAGATTTAGTCATATGTCGCTTATCCAATAAAACATAAAGAGGTAATAAATCTCTAGCTTGAATAATAGGTGATTAACTCAAGCTAGAGGATTGAGCTATAAGCAACTTGTGCTGCTTATAACTTCTTCGATTAACGAGCGTTTTTAATCTTAACTTTAAAGGTCAGACTGGCAACGCCTTGAGGAGCCAAAACATCTGTACTAGACATAGTGGCAGTAATAGCACTGGTACTTACAGCAGCAGCACCAATAGAAGAGTTATTAGTAGCAGTAGAAGCAGCTGTATTAGGTACGTAAGTAGCACCAGCTGAGAAGTTAGATAACAAATCCGAAATCGTTAAGCCTGTAATGTTAAAACCAGAAGCTGCTGCTGGATCCGCAGTTTGTATGGCAGAAGACGTATTAGTCGCCTGGATACGATAAATAACACACTGATCAGGTTTTGCATTATCAATTGCAGTTTGAACAAAAGTAGCTGCAGAAGCGTCAGCATTACAGGCGGCATCTAATGCTTGAGACTTCACTAAAGTTAGACCTCTAACATTTGTAACATCAGTGATAGTTGGTATAGTAGGCGGATTTGTACCAGCAGCAGCTAGCCTAACGGTAGTATTCTCTGTGCTACCAACAACTGCACTAATAGAAGCCATGTTATATCTGACTTCTAATTTACCATTTGGTGCTATACCGCCAGGCAATACTGAACTATTAATAGTGTAGACATTACCGCTTTTCGTTGGTGTTACTGCAAGAGGCGCGCTAGGCGTACTGCCTGGTGTACCGTCTGGATTTGGTGGAGTATAAATCAAGAAAAATTGAGTGGTAACAGGATCGACTGCTGCGTTGGTGCCATCAGTAAAGGTAAGGGTCAATGGATTATTTGTATCACCTTCAACATCTTGTCCAAGGTTAGTGATAGTAGCGACATGCGTCACCTGACCATCAGTATTCGTAGTAGAAGTATTCGGTGCAATGTCTCTCGTAGTGGCTTTTACAAGCGTCAGACTACGTCTAGTGAAGGTAGTCGTTGCAGCACTATCTACACCAGTTCCACCAGATAGATCAGCAGCAGCAGGCACTCTAGTAGTTTCACTACCAGGAGCAGGTGTTAGTGTATTATCTAAAATGTCATAATCAGTACCGACTGTAGGAGTGTCAGATAACGTGCCAACAGCACCAACGAATTTATCATAAACCGCTACGTTGTTAGTAACTGAACTATTAGCACCAGTGAACTGAGCTTTATCAACATTAACCGTAAAAGTGATAGTGCGACTTTCACCAACTGGCAAGTTGGCGACTGGAACATCGATAGCTCGTCGACCACTGATAGTGGAAATCCTAGGTGTACCAGCGCCACCACTTACGGTCACGTCTGTTGTAGCATTATTAGGCAGAGATAGACCTGCAGGAAGGACATCTCTTATAACAAAATCAGTGGCATCAGCACTATAGTCAGTATTCGCATTAGTTACGGTAATAGTGTAAGCAATCTGAGGAGTAGTCGCTGTCAAATCGACGCTACTAGCCCCTGTTTTTACAATACTAAAAGTAGGCAATCTAACGATCGTTTGGTTTTCATTAACTAATGTAGGAACTTTAGTACCTGTTGTAGTTGCAGTAGTAATAAAGCTACTAGTAGCAGTTAGAGTACCAACAGCAATATCGCCACCAGTACGGCCAGTAGGTGTTAGTGACGTATAGCTAAGAGCTGCTTGTAAACCTGGCAACAGTTTAATATTTCTAGTAGTAGTGTTTGCGCCACCTGTTAAATTGCCACTCTGAGCTTGACCAAGTGCTTGCAATGCATTTGCTTGGTCAGCTGTTAGAGCAGCACCGCCTTTCTGTCGAATTACGAAGGCAACATCTGTATTTGCTGGATGAGCATACCCTTGCGTAGGTGTGGCTGTCTCAATATTAGCGTCGTTATTAGCAGTCGTATTGATGTTATAAGTATCGCTCACGTTACCTTCATTTATCAATATATGATTGAAAGTAGCAGTAGCACCTGGAATAGTCGCTATGTTTTCGTTTTTGTCATCAGTAGCACTGTTACCATTAGTAGCGTACAGTATGAAGTTAGCTGTTTCGCTAACATTCACGGTCACTATATTAGAAGTCGCAGTTTGAGTGACCCCTGCAACATTATAACTTGCAGTTGCTACGTTATTAATAGCAGGAGTCGTAGAATTAGTCGTAGATCCTGAAGTTATAGACGCCATAGCGCCAGTCGATAGGCCCATCACTGCGGCGACGCCGACAGCTAGCAAACTATAATTAAAAGTGTTTGATTTCATGTAATGCTCCAGAGTTAAGATTAAAAATTGAAATGTTAAAAGAGCGAAAGGCTTAATATCTACTGGACTAATTAACGGTAGTATTGAGAGCGACGGCTGCTGACTTTTTAGCTGGCAATAACTTAATATTCCAACGCAGAGTGCGGTACTCAGAATATGGAATTTTGACCATCTTGCCATCGACTTTACGCATTAGCGGCATCTCAGCGTAATTCTTGCCATCAGTGCTGGCTTGTGCGCTTGCAGGCATCGCATCACCAGTAAATGTCATGTTGGCAGGGATAGGTAGGGTTACCATCAGGTCGTTAATGTCTTTATTAATAGTATTGGTATAATTCGCTTTATACTGAATCACAGTACCTGCCGGTGCGGTGCGTACTGGCTTATAGACTGTTTTACCTTCCGCATTCTTTATGACTTGATTGGCTGTTAGTTCCATTTTTAGGGCGTCTTCAGCATGTGCTATATTTAGTAAAGAGCTAGAAGCTATAGTGGCCAATAGAACATTGCGTAGAATCTTGAAACGTTTCATATAAAATCCTTTCTTATATCATTGCTATCATTGGGATGTTGATGCTTTGGGCTACCGTGAAGCTGTCTATCATTTGATATCAGGATCGTCTGCAAAATGCCTATATTTCCCATTGAGCTATTGTCACGTAACCGATACAAAGATTCACTATAAAGACGACAAATGGTAATTCGAGGTAGCTAAACGGTAAAAAGGCCCTGTCTGGGTAGACAGGGCCTTTTTTGATTAGAAAGAAGAATAGTAATATTTTAAAGTTGCAAGAAATAATAGCTACTGAGTGTCCATAGTTGTGCCATATTTGGTATTAAAATATAGCGTGGCTTTGGTAGGAGTTGATCCAGTAGGTTTATTTAAGTTAAACAGCTCAGAGGTAATAGTACCTGTCGGTAGAGTTGTGCCAGTATAGAGAGAAGTAGGATCTCCTTTAGGAACTGGCAAAGCGAAAACAGAGGTTACCAAGTTGGTTTGCGACTTTACCTGTAATTGATCGTTGATTTGAATATCTTTCAAATCAACATGACCTCGGTTATAAGCTTCAATTCTATAAGCAATACACTTTCCGGGTTCTATGTCTTTTATTTCTGCAATACTAAATGCAGGGGTTTGAGAAGGTGTACCAGTAGTACCGTTAAAGTTTGTATTGATATTACAATTATGGACATATTGCGATTTAATAAGCACTAAAGAGGCGTTATTCGCTTTCACCTCACCAAAGTCTAAGTTGTTATATATATAAGTGCCATTATTAATTGATACTTCTCTAGTATTAGCAGTGGTATCTACACTATAAACCCATGATTTTGGTTCGGTTTCCACTATGCAGATACGGGTTGGTAATGCACTTGGTTGAACAGTAAAGCTGTATTTACCTGAACTTGATACTGTTTGTGGATTAGCTGAGCTTGTAACAACTTTAGTGCCGTCACAGTTTGTTAAAGTAACTTGTAATGCACTGTCAAATATTCCAGACTCGTTACTATCTAAGATGCCATTAAAGTAAGCACTATTTGCAGTAAAGGTGCTAGTAATATTCTGTTTAGTAGAGTCTGCAGCAGTAATACCGCCATTATCGTTAAAGACAGTGCCTGAGAAGGTATATTGAGACGGCGTGTTAGTGACGTTACAAGTAATCTCATCACCATAGCTCACATTATTTATCGCAAAGGTGCGACGCGTACCAGCATTGTTAACTGCCATCTCACCACTGCTAAAGACCACATCAGTGCCAGTCGTTGCGTTTGAACACGTATATGTGGTCTGGTAATCAAGTAGGTTACCATTAATGGTTTGTTCAGTAACGGTATAGTTAACGCCTTCAGTTAGTGTGGTGACTGTGGTCGTATTGTCGGATATTACTGCACCAGACCCGCTCGTAGTAAAAGCTTCTACAAAGGTATTATTATCCGTACGTCGCAGTTCGATACGGAACTGATCGTCACCGTCCACGCGGCTACCATCTAGTAATTTATTAACGATAATCTTCGGTGGTGCAAGACAAAAATAAAAGTCAGAGTAGCCAAGAGAGTGTACATCAGTTAAGCCACTGTCACTTCTAGTATTACGATGCTTGAGAACTAGAGAAGAGTTCGCTTTACTGTATGGCCATGTTGCGTCAATAGTACATTCATTTACAGAACAGTTTCTTCCTGCGCGGCCTGTCACTTTATTATTATTAGTAATTTCATGAAAGTAAGGAAAATATGTTAACCGACCGTTATTAAATGCTTCAGCTTCTTCTATATACGGAATTTGGTTAAAACTTCCAGTTGAGTCTAAGTCCTGTATTTTGTAACCAATCTTACTCACAGAACGATCTACTTGAACCGTTAAACTATGATTGGTTTTAACAGTCGTAGAAATATGCGATAAAGTAATAGCTGAAGAAGTAACACCATTTAAAGAATCATAAAAGGGTGATTTACTTCGTCCATTGCCACGATATATATCTTCGATACCTGAAAATGAAATTTTAAATATTTTGCTACCCAAGTTTTCATCAAAGGTAAAAGTACGTGATTCTACTCCATTCGCCCAAGATGACAAACTTGGAGCTGTACTAGCGCTATTTGCAATAGTATATTTTTTATGACCCGAAGGGCAGCTTTCCGCACTAAAATCATTAGGGGTAGCAAAAGGGTTAGCAACTGCAAAATTGCTAACCAATAACAGTATCACAAAGCCCATCAGGCTCAGTAGTTGGTATAGATAGCTACCAGAGGTACGTGAACTGACTAAATCTAAAAAGTGTTGAGCTTTATGCATGGCACCATTTCCAATAATTAGAATGTGTGAAAAAGTATGAAAAAAAACGTTACCAAAAAATACTTCTCCTACAATATTATTACAGATTGACTACATATTAGCATCCAATAGACGACAGTCGGTAGTTTTCACAGTTCTAGTGGCAACACCTTAGTGATATTTAAATAGGGATTTCACAAAACACTTAAAATTTTTTCATTAGAAAGAGTAAGGCACGCCAGAATTATGTGCATCTGTGCCTAAGAGGTGTTATCGATAGCGTATATGTGTCTAATAGCGTATTAAGTTTACGGCAAGCCTATAATTATTTACCTAACAACTAATCATTATTTATTTAAAAAATACTTGTTATTTCATCATTTCTCTACAGCCATAAACAACTTAACCGTAAAAGCTTATAATGGAATGTCATAATCAAATAATGATTAAACGAATAGCTATAGCATTATGACGATTTGGCAGGTGTGTTGATTTGATACACTTGTCGATATGAGTAATACTATTTTTATAATCGAGCAGTATGTCATCGCACAAAACAATGGAATGCTTGGACGTAGCAAGGATGTCATAAGTAAACCAATCTCTCATCATGCATTATTCAACGAAGCCCTGCCATTAGGTAGGTATGACTGATATAAAAGGACTAACAAGAATGAATTATTATAAGGATGCTGATAGCACCGAAACTCAGGAATGGCTGGCCGCCTTTGAATCTGTGGTTAAACACGCAGACAAGGACCGTGCTCAGTTTCTCCTAAAAGCCTTATACAATATGGCAGTTCAAGAAGGATTGCCGTTCAATCGATTAGATACCGCTTACGTTAACAGTATCGCTGTTGAAGATGAGCCAATGTACCCAGGCGATTTAGGCATGGAGCGTAAGATACGTGCGCTAATTCGTTATAACGCACTTGCTATGGTCATGCGCGCCAATAAAAACGACGATGATCTAGGTGGTCACTTAGCGACATTCGCCTCTAGTGCGACGCTTTATGAAACGGGTTTTAACCATTTTTTCCGCGCCGCTAGCGATCACTTCGGTGGTGACATGATTTATTATCAAGGTCACTCAGCGCCAGGTATCTATGCGCGCTCTTATCTAGAAGGTCGCTTGACCGAAGATCAGCTTGACAATTTCCGCCGTGAAGTAGGTGGCAAAGGTCTATCAAGCTATCCACATCCCTATCTCATGCCGGATTACTGGCAGTTCCCAACGGTATCAATGGGACTTGGCCCAATCATGTCTATCTATCACGCCCATGTACATCGCTATATGGAAAACCGTGGCTTACTAGAAAAAGAAGGCCGTAAGATTTGGACATTCTTAGGTGATGGTGAAACGGATGAGCCAGAAAGCCTAGGTGCCATTTCTCTTGCTGGTCGTGAGAAGCTGGACAACCTAATATGGGTAGTTAACTGTAACTTGCAGCGTCTTGATGGTCCAGTCCGTGGTAACGGCAAAATCATTCAAGAGCTAGAGTCAGTATTCCGCGGCGCAGGCTGGCGAGTCATCAAAGTTATTTGGGGCGGCAACTGGGATTCATTACTTGGTAAAGATCATACGGGTGTCCTTAAACAACGTATGGAAGAAGTGGTGGATGGCGAGTATCAGCTATATGAAGCGCGTACGCCTGAATTTACCCGTAAAGAATTCTTTGGTAAATATCCAGAGTTAGAAGAAATGGCAGATGCGTTGACTGACGAAGAAATCTCACGTCTAAACCGTGGTGGCCATGATCCAGTTAAAGTTTACGCTGCCTTTAGCGAAGCGATGAAAACCAAAGGCCAACCAACGGTTATTTTAGTCAAAACCGTTAAAGGTTATGGTTTGTCTACCCAAACGCAAGCCGTTAATAAATCGCATCAGGTCAAAAAGCTTGATCAAGAAGCGTTGATGTATTTCCGTGATCGTTTTGATTTGCCATTTACTGATGAGCAGTTAGAGACTCTACCGTTCTACCGACCTGAAGAAGGTTCGGCGGAAATGAAGTATCTAAAAGGTCGTCGTGAGTCGTTAGGTGGTCATCTGCCAAACCGTCGTAGTGGTCACATCCCACTGAATATCCCTGAACTATCAATGTTTGATCGGGTATTAAAAGGCAGTAATGGTAAAGAGCAATCTACGACGATGGTATTCGTGCGATTGCTATCTGCAATGCTCAAAAACAAAGACATTCAAGATCGCGTCGTACCAATCGTACCTGACGAAGCGCGTACGTTTGGTCTAGAAGGTATGTTCCGTCAATTGGGTATTTACTCGGCTGTTGGTCAAAAATATACGCCAGAAGATAGTGAAGCGTTGATGGGCTATAAAGAAGCCATCGATGGTCACATGTTAGAAGAAGGTATCAACGAAGCGGGCGCAATGAGTACTTGGATTGCCTTGGCAACCAGTTATTCTGTCAACGCGCTACCGATGATTCCGATGTACATCTATTACTCAATGTTTGGTTTCCAACGTGTGGGTGATTTGGCTTGGGCGGCAGGTGATTGTCAAGCACAAGGCTTCTTGTTAGGCGCAACTGCTGGTCGTACGACACTTAATGGCGAAGGCTTGCAGCATCAAGATGGTCATTCACAGATTCTATTCAATGTTGTGCCAAACTGTGTCAGCTATGATCCTTGCTTTGGTTATGAGCTAGCTGTGGTCATGCATGACGGTCTACGCCGTATGTATGGTGAAGGCGAGCGCGTTTACTATTACTTGACGTTAATGAATGAAAACTACGAGCAACCTGCTATGCCAGAAGGTGCCGAAGAAGGTATCAAACGTGGTATGTACTTACTTGAAGACAATGGCTCAACACAAGTGCAACTACTAGGTTCTGGTGTTATTTTACGTGAAGTACAGAAGGCATCACAAATCTTAAAAGACGAGTTCAACATTACGTCTAACGTCTGGAGCGTAACCAGCTTTAATGAGTTGACTCGTGATGGTATGGTTTGTGATGACTACAACCGTCTACATCCAATGGATGAAGAGAAAGTGCCTTGGGTTACTGAGCAATTAGCACCGCACGAAGGTATCGTAGTGGCAGCAACAGATTATATGCGTAACTACTCAGAGCAGATTCGTGCTTGGTTACCAGATAACCGTCCTTATACGACTCTGGGTACCGATGGTTATGGCCGTTCTGATACACGCGAAAACCTACGTAGTTTCTTCAACGTTGATGCGGCGCATATCGTTGTGGCAACGCTTAAACGTCTAGCCGATGAAGGCGAAGTTGAGATGCGTTTGGTTAAAGACGCGATTTCAAGCTTAGGTATCGATGTGGATCATCCACCTGCATGGCAGCAGCAGTCTTACTATGATCAGTCTCCAGATGCACCAGCACCAGGTAATGTAAATCCAAATCCTGTACCTGAGTTTATCGCTGAAGACGATGATGAAATCAGTAATGAAGGTCGTGCTGAAGATCAAGCAGATGCAAATGTACTTGATGATAAAGATGTCAAATAATAATAACCATAAGACGAGGAAATAAATCATGGACATTAAAGCCCCCGATTTAGGTGTGGATAGCGCCGAAGTCAGCGAGATTATGGTAGAAGTTGGCGATGTCATCGCAAAAGATGACAACATCGTATTATTAGAATCTGACAAAGCATCGGTTGAAGTACCAAGCTCTGCTGCTGGTAAAGTGACTAAGATTAGTGTTGCTATCGGTGATCAAGTCAGCGAAGGTATGGTGCTGATTGAGCTTGAAAGTGCAGACGATAGCGCAGAAAGCAATGATGATAATACTGCTGCTGAAGAGCAAGAAGCGAACAGCACAAATGATGTCGAACCAGAATCAAAGCCTGAGCCTGCTGCAACTGAATCAAAGCAATCAGAGTCTGCTGCGAAGCCAGCCGCTAATGCTGGTAAAGCAACCACTCATGCGCTACCTGACTTAGGTGTTGACGAGGCACAAGTTTCTGAAATCATGGTGAGCGTTGGTGATACTGTTAGCGCTGAACAGTCGATTTTGCTAATCGAATCAGATAAAGCATCGGTTGAAGTACCAGCGCCAGTTGCCGGTAAGATTGAGAAAATCTTGGTAGAAGCAGGTGATATGGTTGCTAATGGTCAGGACTTTATCGTTATCATGGAAAGTAGTACAGATGATGCTAGTGATAGTGAATCTGAAGCGCCTAAGCCACAAGAGTCAGCACCAGCCAAAACAGAAGATAAGCCAGCTGCTAAAATTACTGGTGAGCCAAAGCAAGCGGCCAAACCGACCAATACTGATACAGCTGCTAGCAAAACAGAGGGTAAGTTAACTGAAGCACAGGTCAATGAAAAATTGGTTGATGTGTATGCAGGTCCTGCTGTTCGCAAACTAGCGCGTCAGTTAGGTGTTGATATCACACAAGTGAATGGTTCTGCTCTAAACGATCGCATTCTAAAAGAGGACTTGTTTGCACATGTTAAAAACAGTCTAACCAAGCAGAAAGCGGCACCTGTGAGCAGTAATCCTGTTAGCTCAGGTCTACCGAAACTGCCTGACATGAGTAACGCTGAGATCTGGGGTGAGACAGAAACACAAGACCTTAGCCGCTTGCAGAAAGTCTCGATACCACAGCTCAACTACAATACTTTGCTACCGCAAGTAACGCAGTTCGATTTGTCTGATATCACTGAGACTGAAAAACTACGCGGTGAGCTAAAAGGTGGCATGAAAGCTGAAGGTATTGGCTTTACCATTTTAGCATTCGTAGTTAAAGCAACTGCTTATGCGCTGACTCAACATCCACGATTCAACAGTCATTTGAGCGATGACAATACTCAGGTTATATTGCGTAAAAGTGTCAATATGGGTATTGCTGTGGCAACAGATGATGGTCTTATTGTACCTGTTATCAAAAACGTCCAAGATAAAGGCCTGAAGCAAATCGCAATTGAGATCGGCGAGCTTGCTGTAAAAGCTCGTGATAAGAAGCTCAGCACCAAAGATTTGCAAGGGGCGAGCTTTACTATATCGAGCCAAGGTAACTTGGGTGGTACCGCCTTCACGCCACTAGTTAACTGGCCACAAGTTGGTATTTTAGGTGTCTCTGAAGCAAGTATGCAGCCACGTTGGGATGCGAAGACACAAAGTTTTGAGCCACGTTTGATGCTGCCACTGTCTTTGTCTTATGACCACCGTGTGATCAATGGCGCAGATGCTGCTGTATTCACTCGTTATATCGCAACGCTATTAGCAGACCCACGTCGTATCTTGATCTAAAGCTAACTAGCAATACAAAAAGACTGCCCACGGGTGGTCTTTTTTATGGAGATTATTTGTTCTTACAGGTTATTATCTATTTTTATAAATAATTGCCTAGTAGCTGGTGTAGACAGACGGTAGTAACCATAGTTAATAGGCACAAAAAAGCCAGCTATCAAGCTGGCTTTTATTACGCATGGTAACTTTACTAATTTAGAACTGTTTAACGAATGCTACGCCATATACCCAAGGGCTGATATCAACTTCGCCGATATCAGTACCGTTTAGGCTTGCATCTGTTTTGATGTCCATATAACGGGCATCAATACGGAAAGCTTCGGTAGGAGCAAAAGGAATATCAAGACCAACATGGCCAGCTACACCAACGCTATCATCAAGCTCTAAATCATTACCATTACCAAGGTAGATTCTTTCTTTGAAGAATGTCGTGTAGTTCACACCAACACCAACAAAAGGCTTCACATTCATAGGCAGATCATAGCCATCGAAGTGATACTGTACAGATAGAGTAGGTGGTAGGTGCTGAGTTTCTGCATCAATAGTAGTATCACCAGTTTTCAGAGTGATGTCATGATGGAATGGAATAGCAGCTAGCAGTTCAACACCAACGTTGTTAGCGATGAAATACTCACCACTGATAGTTGGACGTACATCGCCATCAACATCAGCAGTTAAACCGTTATCTAGAGTACCGTTGTTGCTTTTAGGATCAACATAATGTGCGCCAGCAGCAACAGACCAAGTACCAGCAGGGACTGCAAAAGCAGTTGTCATTGTAAGTGCAGCAGCAGTAGCTAAAACTAGGGATTGTAGTTTCATCATTTCATTCCTTAACGTAATAAAAAATTATCAGCAGTTTGCTAATGAGGGATGGCATTAGCTACTGATACATAATGTCATGATTAAAGTTTAATCTGTAACATTTAATCTCTATTATAATACGAAAATCATTATTGTTGGTAAGGTTTTAAATATAAATTAGCAATGTTTCTGCAATAAATTACATTTACGTGTAATTCAATTGTCTACAGTCTATAATTAAACACAACAAAAGCTGCTTTTTAAGTAAGTGTCATTGACGTAAGTCGGTATCTCTTATTTACGATTCAACAAGAGGTGCAATATATTATGCTTGGCTATTGCAGTAACTCCCCTCTACGCTGTACGAATGCGCGTACGATGAAAATACTGAATCAGGTAGACTCTTGTTGTCCTGAATGTCACTTGTTTTTGATACATGCGCAGGATATTAGTCAGCAGCTTCGCGCTGACGAACAGTTCTTGAGGTTCTCTATCCTACTAATTGTGTTTATACTGCTTGTATCAGTCTATATTTATTATCTGCATTTTGTATAGCCGATAGTCATGGCTGATAATGGACAGGTCAGTACCAAATGAAGCGTTTCTGATAAAAATCACGGATGATTGCTGCAAATATCTCCTATGTTCTGTGATGAAAGTTTGGTTCTTATTGTTTGACCGTTGTTTTATTCTACTAATATCAAATCGGTATTTCACCGCATAGGGCTGGCATGTTATTCCAATCTATACGGCGCTTGCGTCATTTTGTTTATGATATTTTACAAAATGAAGAACATGACACGTTATTTAGCCGTTACGTTGATTATTTTCTCATATTTTTGATCATGACTAACGTAGCTGCTGTGATAGCCGAGTCTGTCGATCAGTGGTATTACCCTTATCAAGATTACTTCACATTATTCGAAAACTTCTCTATCGTTGTCTTTTCTATTGAGTACTTACTGCGTCTGTGGAGTGTGGCTGAAGCCAAGCCTGATAACACAACGTGGAAACAGCGATGGGATTGGCTTAGAAGCCCATCCGCACTGATAGACTTAGTAGCCATCGTGCCAGCCTTTTTGAATTTCTTTGTCAATATTGATTTGCGTTTCTTGCGCATTTTACGTTTATTTCGAATCCTAAAATTGACGCGTTATTTTGCGTCAATGCGTATCTTGCTAGTCGTGATTAGCAAGGAGCGAGGCTCATTTCAGGCTGTTATCTTTATTCTTATTATTATGATTGTGACCGCCTCTAGCGGTATATATCTGGTAGAGAATCACGCACAGCCAGACGAGTTTGAGTCCATACCTAAAGCGATGTGGTGGGCTGTGGTGACACTGACAACAGTAGGTTATGGAGATGTCACGCCAATTACTAATGCGGGCAAAATATTGGGTGCTGTCATTACGATATTGGGTGTGGGTCTCGCTGCACTGCCAGCTGGTATTCTAGCGACGGGATTGGCGAATGAGTTGGCTCAGCGCCGTGAAGAGCTTGAACAGCATTTTCGTGAGCAGCTCATTGATAGCGATTTTGATCTGGTACAGAATCAGATGATGATTGATAAAATTCGTCGAGAGCTGGGTTTAGATAAAGAACAGGCACAAAATATAGTCCTACAAGTACTTCGAGAGCAAGAGCTTGAACGGCGCGAAAAAGAAGTTGAGACGCGCCAAAAGAACTTCTGTCCGCATTGCGGTGAAGTTTTATAGGCAAGTGTGAGATGATTTATGACAGGTAGGTTTTTAGCAATTAATTACAGCTAATGCTTTGCTTATAAAAAGAGGTCTCGTGTTTTCATAGCACAAGACCTCTTTTATATGCAATTAGCAGTTGCTCTTATATCCCCTGAGGAATAGGCAGTGCACGCGCTAACTCATGAGCGACTTCTTGTGCTGCATTTGCTAGATCTTCTGCAGTGAGTGGTAAATTTTGCAATGTTAAATGCCAATCATCGACAGATCGGCGCAAATGCGCCACCCATAACGTGGTGCAGTCGCGTGGGAGCTGCTTAAGGTTGACTTCAAAACAACGGTTTCCTTCATCGTCACTCAGATGAATTTCGCCTTTCTTGACTCTAGAAAACGAATGGCCATGGTATGAGTTGGCAATTAAACCAATATGAGTGATATGAGCGGGTATTTTTTCGAGTTCCAATCTGATTTGCTCTTGATCAAGCGGGGCCAGATACATGGCTTGCTCGCCGCGATCTTTACCGTTTAAGCTGTCACCTTGATGCTTGACCGATTCAGCTTTATCTCGTAATTGCTTAAACCAAACGATGTCACTGATGACGCAATTGTCATCGTACAATACACAAGCCAGATCAATATCCATCGCGCTTTGATTTTTTTTGAAGCGCTTAAACATACCTTTTGGCTCAATTTTGGTAAATTCATAATTGAGCGCAAAGAACAAAGTCCCTGCGTCTAGTCCAAGTCCTCGTAAACTATCTGACAACAGTGGAGATGGGGCAGTGGTCGACATAACTTTCCTTTTTTATTCTTAGTTTCTAACCGTTATCTAGATTTGGTGCGTGCTTACTTAAGGCGTGCGGATATTAGCCTATCTCAGATCAGTGATATCACTCACTGATTGCTGTCGAAGACTTATCTAATACTGCTTGATAAAGTAGCTCAGGCTTAGCATCTAATAACCCACTACCAAATCCACGTAGCCACCAGACTAGCTGTGAGGTTAAATTAACAGTAGCCTTTACTGTAAGGGTATTATCCTCATTTAGCGTCACGGTTTGATCATCGTTAAGCTTACTTTCGGTCATACTCTTACCAGCTTGCCTAGTAAACCTAAGCTCAACAGCGGTATTCTTGCCACGCTCGTCCAATTCGCCAAACAGTGGATGACTAAAGCCCATGCTGCCTTCATCTAAATAGGTATCGAGTTGAAAGTTTTCTGGCGTTTTTGCAGCGGTTTCGAGAATCTCAACACTATCAAACCGATGTAAAGCAAAGGTGCGAATGGTGGCTTCTGGATCGTCAGTACGAGTTGCCAGTAGATAGATAATCACGCCACGCTGGATAATTGCGATTGGATTTAGGATATATTCGCTGGCTTGTAATTTGTTGCTACGAGTATAACAAGCATGAATTTGCAGCTGATAAAATAGCGCGTGATAAATATTGTCTTTACTGTCCAAATTTATATCTGGTGCGATAAGTGGCTGGGTGGCAGGCTCGATACGCACTCTGTCTATCCAAGAGTGGGTCACTTTGCTGTTCTTGAGCTGTCGCCGTGCTAAGTCAAACCAAGGAAATAATTCATCTAAGATAACAGGTGGCAGTAACTGGGTCAGATTGGCCTCGACCATATTAAAAGCAACCGCTTGTGATAAGTTCATGTGCGGCAAACTTTGTAATGGGGCATCTTCTTTCCAGCGCCAACCTTGAGGATTGGCATTGTTTTTTTCGATAGGGAAGCGTTTCGCAAGGGCATTCAAATCACGTTGGACAGTACGTAGGCTGATATCAAAGCCTGCCATCATCAGCTGCTCATAGATATGCGTGGTGCCTACCCAGCGATTGCGCTGTAGTTGTGATAGTACCTGCCATTGCCGAGCAGTCGTTGCCGCACCATGTCGATTGTCATTAATATTGGAGGCATTGGCCTCTTTCGAGGTACCAGTGTCTACAGCTGCAAGCGCACCTGCCGGCTCACTAGGATTGGACTGAGCTTGGATGTTATCAGCATCAGTAGGATGTACAGTCATTAAGAGATACCCTTTATGAAGTTACAAGTCGGTTTCTGGCACGATATTGCTCGATCAGGAACCGTTAATCATCGCAGAAAAGCAGCGTAGCGTCTAGCGACGTTCATGCATGCGTATGTTTATTTGAAGGTTGCTATTCGATGGTTGCTGTTCGATCTAGCCATAGACATAATAATGAATCTAGTCGAACGGCAATGTGCGTGCGTATCGGTAGTACCGTTTAAATTTTAATTGCCATCTTCATCGATAGCTGTTGTCTCGCTATCGTTTAGGGTGTCATCAATAGGCTTAGCATCGCTTTGCTTGCTACTTTCCTCGCTGCCTTTTTCATTAATTCTCTCACCTTGTCGCTTTTCTTTTATTCTCTTATTTTCTTTCTTTTGACGTTTTTCTTTACGCTTTTTCTTCGCTTTCTTTTTGGACTTTTCATCATCGATGTCGTCCGTGCTTTCTTGGTTTTCATCCCATAGCATCAGACGACTTAATACTTTGCCAAATAAAGTATCTTTGCGATAACGGCCTTTTTTATTCATGGTGTCAATGGGCAAGCCAGTCATCAGCGTCAGGGCCTCACTTAGAGTATAGACGCCATAGATATGAAATTTACCTCTATTTACCGCATCGATAATATCGTCACGTAGCATCAGTTGTTTGACATTGGCCATCGGAATGACGACGCCTTGATCACCTGTTAGCTCTTGCTCGCGGCAGGCGTCAAAGAAACCTGCGATTTTAGCATTGATACCACCAACTGCCTGTACTTCGCCTAACTGGTTCATAGAACCAGTAATCGCAAGAGACTGATTGATAGGCACGTTTGCTAACGCGGATAGCAATGCACAGCCTTCGCTAACGGTGGCGCTATCACCATCGATTTGCGCGTAGCTTTGCTCAAACGCCAGTGAGGCACTAAAATTCAGCGCATGATGTTGACTAAATAACGCTCGCAAATAGCTGGTCATAATCAGCATGCCTTTGGCGTGTAAACTACCACCCAAGTCTACATCACGCTCAATATCAAGAATTTCACCTGTGCCAATATTGGGCTGAATGACCGCAGTAAGCCGTGCTGGCATGCCAAACTCACTATCAGCATAACTGACTACGGTCAAAGCATTAACTTGTCCAATAGCATCGCCTTGCGTTTGGATAAGTTGCTGGCCGTTTTTCAGCTCATCCCAGTACAGATCGCGCAAATATCCTGAACGCTCATCCATGTCATCGATTGCTTGAATGACATGATCTGCCGTCACCATAGCCTCATTGTTTAAGCGAGCGTGACGGTTTGACTCATGCAATAGTTTAATCAACAAGTCACTGTGTAGGCTTAAACGATCTTGTTCTTCAGCTTGCAAGCTTAAATGCTCAAGTAGCGTGGCCTGTGCACTGCTATCAAACGGATAAAGGTCGGCATAGTCGATGATATCGGCCATTTTTGCGACCAATGCCAATTCATGTTCAGTGGTACGAGGCACATCGTCATGAAAGTCAGCTCGGACTTTGAATACCGCATCAAATTCAGGCTCAAGCTCTAGCAGCTCATAATATAAATCTGCTTCACCTAACAAGATAACCTTGATATCTAAATCAATAGGCGCTGGTGAGAGAGACAAGCTACCGGTCAGCGTTAGCATTTGCTCTAGACTTGACAGTTTGATTTTTCGTGATTGTAAAGCGCGCTTTAAGCCCTGCCATGCATAAGGATGTTCAAGTACGTGGCTGGCTTCTAATAGTAAATAGCCGCCATTAGCGCGGTGTAGGGCGCCTGCACGAATCATACTTACGTCAGTGGTTACTGTGCCTAATTGGGTGATTTGCTCGACATGCCCTAACAAATTGAGATGGGTTGGCAAATCCTCAAAGACCACAGGTGCGCCACTGTCAGGTGTATGACTGACAATAACATTGACCGCGTAACGACTGGGCGTCGTAGCCAACACTGCCGTCACAAACTCCTCATCATCGCCATTGACGATACGCTCTACGTGAGTGACCATGTCATCAAATACAGCTTTGAGATATGCCACGACAAGTGGATGAGTCGCAAACTGCTCGTAGATAGGGGTAAATAATGGCTGTAGAGCACGTTGGGCAATACTACGATGTAGCGACTCGATCTCATCGTTGGCTTCGTCTTCTAATTGCTCTAAAGCGATGGTCAGTTGACTCAGTCGCTTTTGCATATGGTTTTTTTGTACAAAGTTATTCAGCTCAGCTTCATACTCATTATTGCTATATGTAGAGTCTTGGTTTTCTTTACGCTCATTATTTTCATCGCTCAAAATATTGACTTTTTCGCTATCATCGAGCTTTTCTGAATCTTTACGATTGCTAGGTATTTTTATTTGCTTGTTATCATCGCTATTACTTTCTGTAGGCAGTTGACTAGGATGAACAAATACGGCTTTATTATCAAACGAGCGAAACGTCAATGCTAGGTCATATTGTTTGCCTTCAGCATTAAGCGCGTCATAGGCATGACTTTCTTTTTGATGAGTACTGTTTTTGATGGCTTCGATTTTACTTTGGTATTGATCGCTACGAAAGCGTTGGCTTAAACGCTTTTTTGCTTGCTGCCATAAGTTGTTAACTTGCTGCTGTAATAGCAAGGCTTGACCAGCTGGTAGACGCAGTGCCAATGGTGTGCGTGGATCGGTGAAATTATGCACATATACCCAATCATCAGGCGTCGGTGCGTCGGCGGCAATACGCGTTAACAGACGACTAATGACGGTACGCTTGCCCAAACCGTTTTCACCAGCGGCAAACACATGGTAGCCACTGGCTTTAATATCCAGCGCTGTATGTAATGCTTTGAGCGCGCGTTGTTGACCGAAGCCCACATCTAAGTCGGGCGCAGTGCGTGTATCCGTAGGCAATTCATCAGGGTCGCTATAACGTTTTAATTGCTCAGCGGAAATGCGACAATTTTGCTGAACTTCTGTGAAGATAGGGTTTGGGGTATCAGGTGCTTTTTGCTTAGTATTTTTTGAGTCGGTAGTAGGTACTACCATATTGTTAGCGTCTTTTGATACTTGCGATATAAGGGTGTAGGGTTGTTCTGTCATAGGCGTTTGAAAAATCATCTTAAAAAGTATTAAAGGAATATGAGAAGTGATTGATCTTATCTGTTCATGCGTATTCTGAGTTTTTTATAATTAATCATGACATCTTACAAGATATAGTCACCTATTAGCGAAGTCATTAAGCACAGTTTTGTATCATATTTAGGCAAATGCTTGAGCGTAAACAGTAAAAAACGAATGACTTAATCAGCGAATTGGAGGCAATCAAAGCAGAATAACGCCTCATGATCAGCGTAGATAGTATAAGATGTCCCACATTGGCGCAATCTGCAACTATTCAATGGGCAGACTGCATGATAAAATAAACGGTTCACAAGTCAAAACTGGATAACTCGTTGTATGTCAGCTTCCGCTAAAAACTCTTCATCGTCTGCTAGTATGGGTACTATCAATATTGATCCGACTGGTTTCGTAAAGCTTGGTTCGCAACTGCCAAAGCTGGCCAATATCTTGGCGCAAGCGATAAACGAGCTGGGTCTGCCGTTAAGTGAAACGCAGCAGCGCACGTTATTATTGTACTTAGACCAGCTTTTACTATGGAATAAAGCGTATAATTTGACCGCGATCACTGATCCAGAAGAAGCGCTGATCAAGCATGTGATAGATTGTCTGTCCATTATAACGCATTTACCCGCCGGATCGTTGCTAGATATCGGCACGGGAGCAGGGTTGCCAGCAGTTATTATTGCCATTTGTCAGCCTGAGCGCCAGTGTACGGCGCTTGATAGCAATCAGAAGAAAATTCGCTTTATTAAGCAAATCAGCAGCGAGCTCGGTTTGAGTAATATGCAGCCGATCGCATCGCGTATTGAAGCGCATGAAGCAAGTTATGCGGTGGTGACATCGCGAGCGTTCGCCAGTTTGATAGATTTTGTAGAAGTAGCGCAGCCAAGATTGGCAGATCGCGGCCTCTTATGTGCTATGAAAGGTAAAGTGCCGAATGAAGAAGAGCTACAAGCACTTGATAGTGATTGGCATATCAAAACTATTAAACTGACGGTGCCACGTTTGCACGACAGTCGTCATTTAATTGAAATGTCTGCTAAAGATAGCTAAGGCATAAACACTTCGCAGTCATGAAACAGGCACTGTTTTTTGTGAAACACAGTTTACGTCTGTATCTAAATGACATAGTATTTAAAAGCATTTAAAATACTCGACCGTAAACTGAGCATTTTAGACCATAAATTGCTTATTTTTAAATACTGAGCGAGTGTCGCTGTACAAGATTGAATAAAAGAATAATTGTACCAACCGAGTCAAAAGTAATAGACCCTAATAAAATTGAGTGAGTGTATGGAAATCATAGCAATTGCGAATCAAAAAGGCGGTGTGGGTAAAACCACAACGGCAGTAAATTTGACCGCCAGCTTGGCTGCTAAACGCAAGCATGTACTGCTGATTGACTTAGACCCACAAGGTAACGCGACCAGTGGTACAGGTGTTGACAAAAACGAGTTGGATCTTACTATAGCGGATGTTTTGCTAGATGGTGTCGCGTTGTCTGAAGCGATTGTTACTAGTCCTGCAGGGTTCGATGTCATCGGTGCCAATCGCGATTTGGCTGGCATGGACATTACGTTGATGAGTAAGACAGATAGTCATGAGCTGTTCAAAACCGCCATGGCTGAATTGGTTAACGATCAGGTATCCACGCAAAAACAGCCATACGATTATGTGATTATCGATTGTGCGCCTAGTTTGAATCTACTAACGATTAATGCGTTGGTGGCTACAGATAGTGTGATTATTCCTATGCAGTGTGAGTATTATGCACTAGAAGGGTTGGCTGACTTATCACAAACCATTGAACGTCTAACAGAGTTGAACCCTAAGCTATATATTCGCGGTGTGGTCAGAACGCTATTTGATGCGCGTAATACGCTTGCCCGTGATGTATCTACTGAGCTAGAAGCGCATTTTGGCGATATCATGTACAAAACCCATATTCCAAGGAATATTCGCTTGGCAGAAGCCCCTGCGCATGGCTTACCAGTTATTGCATATGAGAGATGGTCGAAAGGCGCGCGCGCGTATCAAAAGCTGGCTGCTGAAGTAATGAAGCAAAGCAGCTAGTTTTATCTAAAGTTCTTACAACGGATTTTTAGATAAAAAGCGTCACTGATCAGCACAGTGAATGAATAGCATAAGTATAGAACACTTAATATTGTATTTAGTAAGCCGCATCAGTAATCAATTGGCTTTTATTTTAGCGTTAGAGGATAGGTAATCATGGCGAAGAAAAGAGGGTTGGCTGCTAATCGGGGCTTAGATGCCTTATTAGGGTCAATCAAAAAAGAAAAGCAAATTACCGCCTCTGCCTTGCAAGACGACATGGTGGCGCGTGACAATGCTGCGCCAGATATTAATGTGCCTGTAGATACTAATGCGCCTATAGATACTGTATCCACAGATATAGCGCCTGATATCACTCCGACAAAAGCCAGTAAAAAATCATCTGCGAAGACTACTGATAACGATACTGCTAGTGAGAATAGTACTCGCGCGCCACGTTCATCTCGTACTGCCAGCAAGGCGACGCTCAATAAGTCACGTGGCAATAGTACAGATACGAGCGCAACCGAAGATCAGATTAGCCTTGTACAGATTGATGTCACACGCTTGCAAGCAGGTAAGTATCAGCCTCGTCGTGATATGAGTGAGACAGCACTTGCAGAATTAGCGTCCTCTATCGAGCAGCATGGCGTGATGCAGCCTATCGTTATCCGCCCACTATTGGCAAATGAGGATAAGAGTGAAGCATTTGTCACCCACGAAATTATCGCTGGTGAACGCCGCTGGCGCGCAGCAAAAATGGCAGGAAAAGCGGTTATCCCTGCGATTGAGCGTGCCTTATCTGATGAGTTGGCAATTGCATTGGCACTGATTGAAAACATCCAGCGCGAAGACTTATCAGTGATTGAGCAGGCAGCGGCGTTGCAGCGATTTCATACGGAATTTGGTATGAGTCATGCCATGATTGCTGAAGTCGTTGGCAAGGCGCGTACGACAGTATCGAATCTACTTCGTTTAAATCAGCTGCATGATACAGTAAAAGACCATTTGGCCAACAGTGCGCTAGATATGGGTCATGCTCGTACACTGTTGGCGTTGTCCTCTGAACAGCAACCTATCATCGCGCAAAAGATTATCGATGGCGGTATGACCGTGCGAGAAGCTGAAAAGTTGGTCAAATCAATCTTGCAGCCAGCGTCCAAAATCAATCGTGCTGAACAAGTACAATCTCGAGATGTAGAGCGTTTGACCCAAAGATTGACAGACATGCTTGGTGCTGAAGTCAAACTAAAACATAAAAAAGATGGTCAAGGTAGTGTTGAGATATTTTTCCACAATCAAGATCAATTAGCTGCGCTGATTAAACATATAGAAGCTCAGGCTTAAGAACGTTTGCGAGTTAGCCGTATCTATCCAAATGCTAAATCGCCTCTGAACAACTATTTTTGCAAAAATACGGAAGAGAGTGGGTATGTGGGAGTTGGTAAAAGCAGGTGGCTGGCTAATGACACCTATCGTGGTCTGTTCTATATTGGCATTAGTCATTATTATTGAGCGTAGTCATACGCTACAGTTTAACAAAGTCGCTCCTAGTAGGTTGCGCGAACAGTTAATCACTCGCTTACGTGAAAATGGTGATATTGGCCGCACACAATTGATGAATGTAAAAGAAAAGACGGCACTTGGCGATATCTTGGCAACGGGTTTGCTATATCGTCAGTACGGGCTAGAGTCGATGACGATGCACATGCAAAATCGTGCCAGTGTCCAGGTTCATCAATTAGAAAAAAACATCAATATGTTGGGTACAATTGGTGCCATTGCGCCGTTACTTGGCCTATTAGGTACGGTACTAGGGATCATATCATCATTCTTGGCGATTACCGATGGTGCCATGCAAGATCCGACGATGCTAGCCGCTGGCGTATCACAGGCACTAATCACTACCGCTGCTGGTATGATTGTTGCTATCCCTGCGTTGGTTGCTTATCGTTATTTTCAGCGCCGTATCATTGATATTAATGCTCAATTTGAGACTCAAGCAGGACTTATGATTCAAGAGCTGTATGATTATCACTTACTTGCTAGTACGCAGCCATCTACATCTTCTAGCCGTACGTCAATAGAAGATAGTATTGTGCAAGAACGTTCATTCGGTGGGTTGGATTCGGATAAGACCAGCATAGCGGCAGTGTAGTCAATGCGGTTGCAAAGAATAAAAGTCTTAAGCCTATAAATGGTAGCTGAATTAAAGAGATTGATATGCGTTTTAGAAAACCAACGGTTGAACCGCTTGAAATTAATCTAACACCGATGATTGATTGTTTACTGTTTTTGATTGTGTTTTTATTACTTGCTACCTCATTTAATCACTTTAGTCGTTTAAATATTATCCTTCCTGAAGCGGAAGGTGTCGCACTGACAGAACAAAACAACAGTATCGAAGTAGCTGTGCAAGAAGATGGTAGCTATTTGGTCAACGGCATTACACTTGCTAGTAGCAATGAGGCTGAACTGACCAGTATGTTGCAGCAAGAGGCGGGCAGCAACCGCGATATGCTATTTGTTATTGCAGCGGATGCCAATGCGACTCATCAGTCTGTGGTACGAGTAATGGATATTGCTGGAAAGCTCGGGTTTTTGAATTTAAACATTAGTACAGTGGTACCACTTGGCCAAACGCTGCCGCAATAACATATATAGCCTTATCATCATAAAACTGTGTGACACACAGCCCATTCATACCACGATACCCAAATTGAGGCTTTTATGAGCCAAGCTTATTTACCTGACTCTAAAAAATCTTCTGCTAAAAATGCATCGGCAGTATCGCCCGTTACCCCTAAAAGTAAGACATTATTACGCTTATTAAGGTATTTAAAGCCTTACTGGTGGGCATTGCTATTGACGGCGTTAGGTTTTGCGATTAATGCAGGGACAGAGATTTGGACTGCCAAGCTTCTGCAATATATTACTGATGCCATTAATCAAAATGATCGAAGCAAACAAACCTTATTTCCGCTATTGATTATATTGCTATTCTTTGTGCGCGGGGTTGGTAGTTTTTTGGGTAACTATTACTCTGCATTGGTCTCACGCAACCTAGTCTATGAGCTACGTGTAGAAGTTTTTAATAAATTACTGCGCTTGCCTAGTTCGTTTTATTTGGCCAATCCAGCCGGTACGATTTCATCGAAGTTGATATTTGATGTTGAACAGGTCACGGCTGCTAGTACAGACTCAATGAAGACCTTGCTACGTGATGGTTTGACCGTTGTCGCGTTGATCGGTTTTTTGTTCTATAGCAATTGGCGTCTAACGCTTATTTTATTTGTGGTATTGCCACCAATATTATGGCTGGTACGCATTGCATCAAAGCGCTATCTTAAGCTCTCAAAAGGTATCCAAGAGACGATGGGTAATGTCAGTCACATTACCAATGAAGTCATCGGCGGCTATCAAGTGGTCAAAAATTACGGTGGTCAATCATACGAATCAGCACGTTTCGACAAGACATCTAAGAAAAACCTACGCCAAGGTATGAAGGTGGTTGTTACCAATAGTATTAATACGCCAGCCGTACAGCTGTTGATGGCGATTGCGATGGCCGTTGTCGTCTGGCTTGCGTTGCGACCTGCAGTAATAGATGATATTTCAGCAGGTGAGTTCATCTCTTACATTGCAGCAGCAGGTTTATTGAGTAAGCCTGTACGTTCGCTGACTGATATTAATCAGAAGCTGCAAAAAGGTCTGGCTGCTGGTGAGTCGATTTTTGCGCTACTTGATGAGCCAGAAGAAGAAGATACAGGCACAATCAGTAAAGCGCTATCAGGGCAAATGTCGTTAGACAATATCAGCTTGGTATATCCAGATTCGACGGTGGCTCTACGTGACTTTACCTTGAATATTAAAGCAGGCGAGACAGTTGCATTAGTAGGGCGAAGTGGTGCGGGCAAGTCCTCACTAGTCAATTTATTAACACGTACTCTAGAGACGTCTTCAGGGCAAATCACATTAGACGGTATGCCTATTGAAGACATTAAGTTAGAGAGTTTGCGTGCCCAGATTGCAATGGTAAACCAACAAGTAGTATTGTTTAATACCACCGTATTTAATAATATTGCTTACGGTAGCCTAGCTGACAAGACTCAAGCTGGGGTTGAACAAGCCGCAAAAGATGCCTTCGCTCATGACTTTATTATGAAAATGCCAAACGGTTATCAGAGTGAAATTGGTGCCGAAGGGTTGCAACTATCTGGTGGTCAGCGTCAGCGATTATCGATTGCTCGCGCGCTACTAAAAGATGCACCGATTCTAATTTTAGATGAAGCCACTAGCGCGCTGGATAATGAGTCTGAGTATTATATCCAGCAAGCGCTCGATAATGTGATGAAAGACCGCACCACATTGGTCATTGCCCATCGATTGACGACTATCGAATCAGCTGATCGTATTGCTGTGATGGATGGTGGCCAGATTGTTGAGTTAGGAACGCATAATGAGCTAATGCAGCTACAGGGCCACTATGCGCAAATGTATGCTCGAGATTTCGAGTAGTCAGTTTAAAAGCTTTTAGCCAATTTTCACGCAGCCATGAACCAATAAGATAAGCGATATTGATTAATGAGTATTGAGACGATAGTCACCCGCGCATGGCAACGTCAAGCTGTTTGGTTGTGGTTGTTGCTGCCTATCAGTTGGTTATACGGTTTCATTACCTTATTGCGTCGTCAAGCTTATAAGGCTGGGCTATTATCAAGCTATCGAGCACCTATTCCCGTGATGGTCATTGGTAATATCAGTGTTGGCGGTAGTGGTAAGACGCCGCTGATTATTGCTCTGGTCAGCTACTTACAGAAAAAAGGCATAAACGTAGGGGTAATCAGTCGCGGATATGGCGGTGATACGAGTCAAATGCCCGCATTGGTTAGTGCTACCAGTTTACCCCGTGTAGTAGGGGATGAGCCGTGCTTGATTGCTCATATGACAGGCGCTGCTATGGCAGTGTGTCCCAATCGCCAGCAAGCGATTGCTACTCTGTTAAAGGCAAAGCCTGATTTACAATTGGTTATTGCAGATGATGGTTTGCAGCATTATGCACTACAGCGTGATATCGAATGGATTGTGGTAGATGCCGCCCGTGGGTTTGGCAATAAGCAGCTATTACCAACGGGTTTTTTGCGTGAGCCAATGTCACGATTAGAGGGTGCCAATGTTATTTATCATGAAAAACCAAGTACTGATTTAACTCGGACTTCTAGAAGTAGTAATAAGATACAGTCTACTGACCGTTTGACCATGCATTTGCAACCAGCTGAGTTACAGCGCCTATGGGATCCTACATCGAGCGCAGCTCAACTAAATAGTGTTAAACCTACTAATAATAGTCGTGTTCATGCTGTTAGTGGTATCGGCTATCCGCAGCGGTTTTTTGATACCTTGGAATCTATTGGCTTTGAGGTCATAGGCCATCCTTACCCTGACCATTATGATTTTAGTTTGGCTGAGCTTTTACAATATGTTGACTATCCTATCATCGTAACCAGTAAAGATGCGGTAAAAATCAGCGCATTATTGGCGGACTATACAGCGACACAAGCACTCAATGATGAGTATGTAGAACTTGTTAGTAGACTATGGGTGTTGCCAGTGATGGCTGTATTATCAGAGAATAGTTATCATAATCTAGATGCGCAGCTAAAGGCGCTAGGGATTCGTATCGACCATGATATGAACACGTCAGCCTCATTATAAATATCAGCTAATATTTTAAATCTTCGTACCACTTTATATAGGAATACGCCATGTCGTTCGCCACCACGCCCGCTAAAACCCATATCGTGATTCCTGCACGTTTTAAAAGTACGCGCTTACCTGGTAAGCCATTGCTAACTATTCATGGTAAGCCGATGATACTTTGGGTAGCAGAAAAAGCGCAGACAGCAAGTTTTGCTGATGACATGTGTATAGCGACTGATGATGAGCAAATTGCAAAAGTTTGCACCGATGCAGGTTTTGATGTTGTTATGACCAGTAGTGAGCATGCTTCAGGTACGGATCGCTTGGCAGAGGTAGCAGCTATCAAAGGTTGGGCTGACCATGATATTGTGGTGAATATGCAAGGCGATGAACCCCTTGTACCGCCATTGCTTTTGGAGCAAGTACAGGCGCTTTTGGTAGCGGATGAGGATAGCGTGATGGCCACACTCTGTGAGCCTATCGATGACTATGATACGTTCCAGCGGCCATCGGTAGTAAAAGTGGTCAGCCAATCTGCTAATAACTTACAGCGTGCGCTCTATTTTAGCCGCGCACCGATTCCTTGTGATCGTGATGTTGTATTAGCTGATAATAATCAGATGCAAACTCCAAAAAATGCTTATCGCCATTTGGGTTTATACGCTTATCGTGTCAGTCTATTACAGCAGTTCGTAAACTGGCCACAAACGCCACTTGAGATACTCGAAAGCTTAGAGCAATTACGTGTTTTAGAAAATGGTCAGCATATCGCAATCGCAGAAGCTGCCTGTCAGTTACCAGCGGGTGTCGATACACAAGAAGATTTAGACCGTCTAAATGCGATGAGCTTAGATAACTTTCAAAACTCTCATAATCATAAGTAATAGTCTAAGCAAAGTTGCGTGCGATTCTAAGCTTCATACAACGCTAAAGTATCGTTGTCGTGGCTATACCTAAAGTACCTAATCAATGTGATAGAGCCATAACCATGAATAATTTAACAGGAAATATGGACGCACTAGATAACACAGACCGTATGTATTTTGCGCCACTATTGCCATGGCAAAAAGTACTGTGGTTACAGTTGACCGAGCGCGTACTTAAGCAGCAGTCTTTGCCGCATGCATTGCTCGCTGCTGGTATGCAAGGTATGGGCAAACGCGCCTTTGTATGGCGATTGGTCGCTTGGCTATTATGCCGTGAGCGTGGCACACACCCACTAGGTGCTTGCGAAGTGTGTGAGAGCTGTCAATGGCTCAAGTCGGGAACTCATCCGAGCCTACAAGTATTACCACTCGTTAGTATGCCTATCAGTGCCGAAAGCGATGCGCTTCAAGAAAAATCAAGTAGCACAAAAGATAAAAAAGGCGCTAAAGCTACTAGCAATAGCGCTCTTAAAATCAAAGTAGATGATATTCGTGCTTTGCAGCCTTTTATTTATCAAGGGGGGCAAGGGATGCGTATCTGTGTGTTAGATCACGCTGAAAAAATGACGGTGGCCGCTGCTAATGCGCTGCTTAAAACATTGGAAGAACCACAAGCGCAGGTGCATCTACTTTTGATTAGTGATACGCCTGCTCAGCTATTGCCAACGATTAAGAGTCGTGTGCAACAGTTGGCACTACAGACAATTGAGCCGACTGTTGCTGTCGATTACGTGACGCAGGCGTTAGGTCACACGATTAACCGCGAAGCCGTCGGTACCGCTGCGATTGAACAGTTGATACAACTGGCCAACGGTGCGCCATTAGCTGCTATCGCCTTAGCGCAAGCACCATGGTATAGCAAGCGCAGCCTATGGCTGACCACATGGCAGGCGCTACGTAGCGGTAAACGTAGTGGTGTGGCGGCGAGTGATTATTGGCAAAGTCAGCTTAATATTAAAGAGTTTATACAGTTATCTGAGCTGATGCTCCTTGATATACGCCGTGTCTGTTTGGGCCTTGTTGAACTACAAAAGGATGTCAATCTATCAACGATATTGGCGACTTATCAGCCTACTGATAGCGGGTTAGAGGTATTTGCCAACAGCGTACAGCAGACCAAAATTGCGCTGCAACAAAATGTGCAAGAAAAATTTGCCTATGATAAGCTAATGCAAGAATTGGCAAGCTTATAGAGCCATGCTTGAGCATTTAATTTGTGTTCTAAAATTTGTGATTATTCTTAACTATATACTATCAATTATTTATATAAACATATTAAACCCAGTCGATAAAGGAAGCTGACTATGGCAATGCCAGGACGTGGCGGGATTTTAACCTGTCATTATGAAAGTATCGAAATGTTATATGCCAGCTATTTATCATTTGTCAGTAATGGCGCTTTGTTTGTACCGTCTGACAGACCTCAGCAATTGGGTGATGAAGTGTTTATTGCTATCACGCTACCCAACTCCAGTGAACGCCTACCAATGAATGGTAAGGTTGTTTGGATTAACTCTAAGAGTCAAGGCAGTCGCCCAGCAGGGTTTGCTGTGCAAATTGGTAGTGATGTCTCTGGCCAAAGAATTAAGAATGAAGTTGAGCGCCTGCTAGCAGGAAAAATCGATAGCTTACAATCGACTTATACTATGTAGTATCTATGTAATAACTAAGTAGTATCTAGAAATCACACCTGTATCTTTAATAAGTTTGGCTGTGATTTTTAACTTATAAATATAAAAAAAGCAGCCTTATTATTTAGTAAGGCTGCTTTTTTAGATCAATTTTCTTTAATTTTTATAGTAGTAGGTGCTAGTGGCTTAATAACGAGGCGGGACATACATATCATCGGGAATAGGTTCGCGGTAATATTCATCATCGCGTTTGCGATTGGGTAACTCAATTTCGTCACGAGGCACTTCTTTGTAAGGGATTTGGTCGAGCAAATGGGCAATACAGTTCAGCCTAGCGCGTTTTTTATTATTGCCTTCGACAACCCACCAAGGTGCTTCAGGAATATGAGTGCGCTCAAACATGGTTTCTTTTGCTTTGGTGTAATCTTCCCAGCGTCGGCGCGACTGTAGGTCCATTGGTGAAAGTTTCCACTGCTTAAGCGGATCATATATTCGGCTCATAAATCGTGCATGTTGCTCATCATCAGTGATAGAAAACCAGTATTTTACTAAGCGAATGCCTGAGCGTACGAGCATACGCTCAAACTCTGGTACTGATTGAAAAAATTCTTCATATTGCGCGTCAGTACAAAACCCCATGACACGCTCAACGCCTCCGCGGTTGTACCAACTACGGTCAAACAATACGATTTCGCCTGCTGCAGGCAAGTGGGCCACGTAACGTTGGAAGTACCACTGCGTTTGCTCGCGCTCAGTGGGAGCCGGCAGGGCAGCTACCCTGCAAACGCGTGGGTTTAATCGTTGGGTAATGCGTTTAATGGCGCCACCTTTACCAGCAGAATCCCGCCCTTCAAAAATAACGACGATACGCTCACCGCGATCAACGACCCAATCTTGTAGTTTTATCAGTTCTCGCTGTAGTCGTACCAACTCTTGAAAGTAGGTGCGTCGATCCAGTTTTTCTTGCTCGCTCATTTCACGTCCGTTAAAACGAAAGTCACGTGTATAGTCATCTATTTCATTTTCTAGTTCTTCATCATATGTATCAATTAAGTCTTGGTGCATTTTTCGACGTAAATCATCATCAAGAATGTCTTTTTCGATGCGTTCAGTAAGAATGGCTTGTTCCTGATGGTACCGATCTACATCCTCTTCAGTCGTTAGAGATTGAAAATCAGCGGTTGTAAGCGGTTCTGTCATCACCAGTTTTTCAGAGCCAAAAATAACTTGCCTCATTTTTCTTAATAAAATTTTTGTCTTACCCATAAATATTACCTTTGTTTTGCGTATCGGCTTTTTTAAGAGGCTACTATCTAGGTCGTTTCTATCATAGCAAAGTACAGACAATAAAAAATGCCCTTTAAATAAATTAAAGGGCATTTTTTATTGATAGATATGTACTGATTAGAATAATAAGTCAGCGTATCTTTTTCACTTAAAAGTGACCAAGCTTATTTTTCTAGGATACAAGTCACACCTTGACCACCTGCTGCGCAGATAGAAATAAGTGCACGGCCTGAACCTTTTTGATCCAATAATTTAGCAGCAGTAGCTAAAATACGACCACCAGTTGCTGCAAATGGATGACCTGCCGCTAGTGATGAACCGTTTACGTTTAGCTTGCTACGATCAATAGAACCTAGCGGGGCATCTAAGCCTAAGCGCTCTTCACAGAATTTCTCATCTTCCCAAGCAGCTAAGGTTGATAGTACTTGTGAGGCAAAGGCTTCATGAATCTCATAAAAGTCAAAGTCTTGTAGAGTCAGACCAGCGCGCTCAAGCATACGTGGTACCGCATAAGCTGGTGCCATTAGTAAGCCTTCTGTCGTGCCAGATTTACCGATAAAGTCTACTGCTGCGGTTTCTTGATGGACGATATAAGCCAATGGTTTTAGCCCGTGCTCTTTTGCCCACTCATCAGTACCTAGTAGTACACAAGAAGCACCATCAGTAAGCGGCGTAGAGTTGGCAGCTGTCATCGTTGGATTGGCATTTTTTCTACCAAATACTGGCTTTAACTTACCCAGTTTTTCTAATGTAGTATCTGGACGCAAGTTGTTATCACGAGTCAGGCCTTTATACGGCGTGATCAAGTCGTCAAAGAAACCTTCGTCATAAGCGCGTGCTAGGTTTTGATGGCTGTTAAATGCAAGCTCATCCTGCGCTTCACGGCTGATATTCCACTCAAGCGTGGTAATCGCTTGATGATCGCCCATTGATAAACCAGTGCGCGGCTCACCGTTTTGCGGTGAATCGATTAAGTCTTTTGGATTTAGACCCATTAACGCTTTTAGACGTTGTTTATTGTCTTTTGCTGCACCAAGTTTGATCAGTACTTTACGTAAGCCATCGCCGACAGCGATAGGAGCGTCAGAAGTAGTATCTACACCACCAGTGATTGCCGAATCGATCAGACCAAGTGCAATCTTGTTAGCAGAAGCAAATGTCGCTTGTAAGCCAGTACCGCAAGCTTGTGAGATATCATAAGTTGGCGTATGTGGGTTTAGCGCGGTATTTAATGTGGCTTCACGAGTAAGGTTGATATCACGGCTAAGTTTCATGACTGCGCCAGATACCACTTCACCTACTGTTTCGCCTTGCAGGTTATAACGCTCAACTAAACCGTCCAATGCAGCTGTTAGCATATCTGTGTTGCTAACATCAGCGTATGATCCATTTGAGCGCGCGAATGGAATACGGTTACCACCTAAAATAGCAACACGGTTTAGGTTTGAAGCTGGTTTGCTCGCGCTGGCTTTTTTAGCTGGAGCAGGTTTTTTAGCAGCAGTGGTTTCCACTTTTTCATCGACCGCTTTTTTGCTAGCAGTTTCTTTAGCGCTAGTATCTTTAGTCGAGGTGCTTTTTGCAGCGTTTTCTTTTTTTGCTGTATCTGATTTTGTATCCGTTGCTTTAACAACTGTACTTTCAACAACAGGGCTATCTGGATGATTGTTTTTATTACTCATAATATTATCCTTAAAAAGTATGGGTAGAAGTAAAAAGTGATAGGTAATAATAAAAAATAGTTAAGTTATTTTATACAAGCAAATATTATCATTTATTACGCAGTACAGCTGTTTATCATAAGGCGTTTTTATTCACTTAATGTATCTCTTTAGCAAACTATGTGACGCTTGTATGAGGTCGGTAGTAGATTCATGACCATGACGCATCGCTCTAATAGACTGGCTAGTAAGAAATATTAGCATTGCATAACAGTACGTTTGATAATATATTGTTATCAATAATTAAGTATGCCATAACCTATAGGTCAGATTTTAACATGTTATAGTGGCGCTTAACGCTGCTAAAAACGACTGGCTTGTATACTGACTTGTTTACAGATTGTTGTAGACATTATCTGTTTTTGGACTTGTTTATAAGGGAAGTGTATAGTTAGGCTAGTTTTGAGGCGATTTACTAAATTTAAATAATTACGATGTCAATGTCTCTATATAATAGATTCATTGCATTTTTTATTATTATACGAATCATTAATTATAAGGATTATATTATGTCAGACCGTTACGGTGATTTTGTTCAATCTTCTATTGGCAAAAAAGTAGCAAAAAATTTAGGTTTGCCGATGCCAACGACGCTTGATCGTTTCGAAAGCGGTGAGCGTTTGGTGCGTGGTAGCGTATTGGTTGGCCGTGCTACTGGTGATGACAAGAGCGTCAGTGAGTCTGTTGCCCGTATCCTGTCAGACGTCCATGCCGAAGTATATGTAAATAGCAGCGATGATATCAAAGACGCACTTGCTGATGCAGGCGTAGAGGCAAAAGCCAACACGGGCAGCGATGATCAATTCAAAGTACTGCTTTTTGATGCCAGTAATATCAGCAATGCTGAACAGCTAAAAGAGCTTTATGAGTTTTTCCATACAGTTGCACGCCGCGTAGAAAAATCAGGTCGTGTGGTTGTGGTTGGTCGTACGCCAGAGAACATCACTGATATTGAAACAGCAATGGCTCAACGCTCGCTTGAAGGTTTTGTGAAATCAGTGGGTAAAGAGTTTAAGCGCGGTATCACAGCGCAGCTGATTTATGTTGAAGAAGGCGCAGAGCAAAACCTAGATTCGACCTTACGCTTTTTTACCTCAGCTCGTTCAGCTTATGTATCAGGACAAGTAGTACGTGTCAGTAAAGGCAGCTCAGTCGATGTTGACTGGAACCAGCCTTTGGGCGGCAAAACTATGCTAGTGACTGGCGCAAGTCGCGGTATTGGTGAAGCTATCGCTCGCGTATTGGCTCGTGAAGGGGCACATGTTATCTGTCTAGATGTACCACAGCAGCAAGCTGACCTACAAAAAGTTGCTAGCGAAATCAGTGGTTCTGCTTTGACGGTAGATATCACTAGTGAAGACGCTGGTGCAGAAATCGCTGACGCTGCTCAAAAACGTGGTGGTCTAGATTCAATTATCCATAATGCTGGCGTGACTCGTGATAAGACGTTGGCTAAGATGGATGAGAAAAAATGGAACATGGTCATTGATATCAATTTAGGCAGTATCGCTAGATTGAATCGCTACTTGTTGGACAATGATGTGTTGAAAGAAAACGCACGTATCGTATGTGTGTCATCAATTTCAGGTATCGCGGGCAACATGGGTCAGACCAACTATGCCACTTCGAAAGCTGGTGTGATTGGTTTGGTTAACGCAACTGCCAAGCAATTAGAAGACAATGCTAAAGGCATGACGATCAATGCAGTCGCTCCTGGTTTCATCGAAACCCAAATGACAGAAGCCATTCCATTTGCTATTCGTGAAGCTGGTCGCCGCATGAACTCAATGAGCCAAGGCGGCTTACCAGTAGATGTGGCTGAGACTATCGCATGGTTTGCTTCACCTGCGTCTGGCGGTCTAAATGGCAACACGGTTCGCGTCTGTGGTCAAAGCTTACTTGGTGCATAATGTTGATTAATTGACAGGTATATGTGAGAAATAAGGTACAGATAGAGACAGTAGTTGTATCATATGAGCTATTATTCCTCGTTTGTATCACATATGCTTACGAAATAATCTCTGATAAAGTGTAATAAAGCTGCCCAAGGGTGGCTTTTTTATGATAAAAACACAAGAACCAATAGCCAAACTATTTTTTGCTATTAAAGATACTCATGAGGTTGATTAAATTTAATGCTTATTAGATGATTTAATAGTAGGCTTTAGTCAATGACTGCAGATTGTCTTTATATACGTTAAAGAACTTGTTCAAGCCACACTTAGGATGTACTTATGTCAGACAAACATTATGATGCGTTGCCAAAAGCGCACACCACTTACGCCAATATTGTCAAAAGCTTATTGCCTATCGGTAATGGTGGCAAGGTCAGTAGAGACCAGTTGCCACAATCTACTTACTATGTAGATGACTTGCATATCGATCAAGAAAACCTAGATGACTATCGCAAAATTTGCGGTTTTGCTGATGATGGTAAAGTGCCAGCGACTTATTTCTCGGTATTGTCACAGACGCTGCAGATGAACATGATGGTCAAAGAGCCATTCCCATTTGCCATGTTAGGTCTTGTTCACGTTGATAATAGCGTCACCCAGTATCGTCCGATTGGAGAGCGTGAAACGGTAGCAATGTCGGTCACTTTTGATAACCTGCGCGATCATGCCCAAGGTCAGCAGTTTGACTTTGTCACTATCGTAAAGTCAGAAGAGGAAGTCATCTGGGAAGGTACGTCGACTTATTTATCACGTAGCAAAAAACCTAGCAGTAAAGATAAGAAGAGCGTGCCGCGTTCGGTCATGGTCAAGCCTGAAGTAAACGAAGCAGGTGTTCATAGCATTTTTGAAGTGCCAGAAGATATCGGTCGTCGTTATGCCTTTGTCTCAGGGGACTTTAATTTGATTCATTTGCATCCGCTATCAGCACGTGCGTTTGGTTTCCCTAAAGCGATTGCGCACGGTATGTGGTCAAAGGCTAAGTGCCTTGCTCTAATGGGTGACTTGCCTGATGCTTATACAATTGACGTCTCATTTAAGCTGCCTATCTTTTTACCAGCTGAAGTAGAGCTGATTGCTGAGCCAGTAGCCCAGCTCAAAAACGTAGATGATACTTGTGAGTTTGGACTGTATAGCTCTAAAAACAATAAACCGCATTTGGCGGGTGTTGTGACCCTAAAGAGCGACAGCAAGTAGAATAAGCATCTTAAAGCTTCTATTTTAACAGCCATATTTAACGTACATATTTATTATTATGACTTCACAAAACATGCCTTCAGAAGAAAACGTGATAGACGTAGATCAAACAGATAGCTCGATAGCAACCGATACGGTCGCTGCTAACGATAGCGGCGCTAACATTCATGTTAGTGCCGATAATGGCGTTGATTTGGCCGATATCTTTGAGCCTTATTTTCGTCCAGATGCAAACACTATCGTGTGCGGTGCATTAGATGACGAAAAAGTTGCGGCTTTAGCGAAAGCGGGTGTCGAGCTGGTCATCAACTTGCAGCCTGATGACGAGTTAAGCTTTGATGAGGCATCGGCGGTTGAGCAAGCAGGTATGTACTATGAACAGCTGCCTATCAGCGGTGCTAAAGAGCTAAAGCAGCTTAAGATATTGGCGTTTGATAATGTGCTACGTCAACATCATGGCAAAAAAGTCGCTATGCACTGTAGGTCGGGCAATAGAGTGGGAGCTGCAATTGCGCTGAGGGCAGGATGGTTGCGCGGGCGTAAGATGGATACAGCGATGGAACGTGGTCGCAGTCATGGTTTGACCAAGCTTGAACAAGAAGTTCATAATCGTTTGCTAGTACCGCGTTAACTAGATTTGTGGCATTGAATATTAGTGCTGTCTTAGACGTGAGTAAACTCTAAAAGTATCATCGAAATAAATAATAAAAAAGGCGACCAATAGGTGGCCTTTTTTATTGGCTCACAATTCATTTATACTGGTTCAAATATTTTATATAGCTTACGTCTTACTATCATCTGAAAACTAGAATAATTCATATCACTTGAGCAAGGTAATAATAATGGATCATAATACAGAAAATTCTAATACATCTATAAACGCTGACTTTCAAAAAAACTTACAGCAATTACTGACAGATTTACAGCTTGATGATGCACCTGCTGGCGGGGCTGTAGCCGTGTATCAAGCAGGTCAGTGTATAGCACAAGCCAGTACAGGTATGGCACGCTCTGATATGTCGTGGCAGCCCGATACGTTGGCTATTAATTTTTCTACCGGTAAAGGGGTACTGGCAACATTGGTTCATGTGCTGGTTTCGCAGCAACTGATCGAATATGACAAACCTATTGCCCATTACTGGCCAGAATTTGCTGCAAACGGCAAAGACCAAATTACGTTGCGACAAGTCATGTCACATCAAGCCGATTTGTTTTCGATTCAAAGTATTGATGTCGATAGCGAGACGGTACTTGATTGGGATACGATGCTGCGCCACATTGCAGCGATGCCCATTACTTCTCCCGAAGATGCGCCCAAGTATGACAGCGCTTATAGTGCATTAGTCTACGGTTGGGTATTGGGCGGCGTAGTAGAGGCGGTTACGAATCTATCGTTCGCTGAAGCACTGCGCCAGTATCTAACAGAGCCTCTGGGCATTGCCGACAGCTGCTATTTTGGTGTGCCAGATAGTAAAGTAGATCAGGTGGCAAAATTGGCCAAAGATTTTGAAGAATCAGAAAATATAAGCTCTCAATTAAAATCGAGACGTCAAAAACCAACCTTAAAAGTAGACTCTCAAGAAACTTTACGTACTTATGCAAGCTTACCTAGTTATCATTCCTGGCAACAGAAAATGCTAAGTGACAAGCGTGCAGCTGAGACGCAAAGTAGCCTTGATGACAGCCTTGATGAAAATCTAGATAGCTCTGATACTGACAGCGAGCAACCTATCTTGAATACGGCGCGTATTAATAGCTTATATTTCAATACCAGTCAGCTTAATCTAAAAAACTATAAGGCGGCGCTGATACCTGCTGGCAAACATGCTCTTGATTATCATAAGCGCCAGACGCTACAAGCTGTCATTCCAGCGGCAAATGGTGTCGCTTCCGCTAAAGCACTGGCAACGATTTATGCAATGCTTGCTAATGGCGGTGTATGGCAAGGAAAGACGCTGATTGATGGTGCTACTTTTGAGCAGTTATCTACTCCGCAGGTTGAGGGTTTAGATGCGGTTATGCCAGCGGCTATGAAATGGCGATTGGGCTACCATAGATTATTTAGCTTGTATGCTAACAACGATGATACGGATAAGAGAATGAGTCCTGCATTATCAGGATTTGGGCATATGGGGTATAACGGCTCGGTTGCTTGGTGCGACCCTGAGCGCCAATTGTCATTTGCTTTTATTCATAATTTTGATACCACTATGCTCAATGACGTTCGTCAGTTTGCGCTGACAGAAGCCGTCTTGAGCTGGATAGAAGAGATATTTTAATAATGCTAGTTTTAATCGCGAATTGATTCTGTTTCAAATATAAGCAGCATTAATTTTAATGCTGCTGATTTGGTGTCATTTTAAGCAGTCTTGATGCGCTAAGACCATGGATAAAGATAGAAGTCAAAATGACAATCGAACAAACAATCCATAGTTTGAGCGCATCCTCATCCGCGAAGAATCCTTGATTGAGCGCATAGGAAAGATAATATAGGGTACCGATACCACGAATACCCAAAGCCGATATTGCGTATTTCTCGGTATGTGGTAAGTTCAATCCTGATAAGGCAATAAATCCACCAATTGGACGTATAAGTAGTAAGAAGGTAAAGCTGACGATATAGACGCGCCATGTCAACTCGACATCTGCTTGCAACCCTTGACCAAGGAACATACCGAAGATAACCAGCACTAATGACATCAGTAAGCCTTCTGATTGCTCAGCGAAATCATGCAGTTTTTGATGATAAGTATGCTCACACTCTGAGCGACGAAACGCAAATGCGGCCACGAATACAGCGATAAAGCCATAACTATGTACATACTCGGCAAGACCATAGGCTAGTAGCGTCAACGCAATAACCACATAGCCTTGCGAGATGGTAGTCTCACGGGTATGTTTAGAAAACACGACTTTGGCCAATAATTTACCAACCAATACACCTACCACTACGCCTGCGCCAATCTTCCACAAGACGTCATGAGTAAACCACGACCATAGCATCTCGTAAGTAAAGGCCTTGCCTTCACTGAACGCTTCTGCGATCTTAATCGCTAGATACACAAACGGAAAAGCCAGGCCATCGTTCAACCCTGCCTCTGACGTTAAAGTAAAACGCGGAGTGTCTTCTCCTCCTGTATTGGGAGGTCCCACCTGAATGCTCGAAGCTAACACTGGATCAGTAGGCGCTAACACTGCACCTAACAAAATAGCTGCACCAAGGCTTAAACCAAACGCGTAATACCCCAAGACTGCCATCGCAAAAATACCAATAGGCATGGTAATAAGTAGCAGTCTTACAGTTGGTCGCCACAATCGCCAAGACAACTCTGTATCGATTTTAATGCCAGCACCAACCAATGAGACCAATACAACAATCTCAGTCAGTTTTTCGATGAGTAAACCGTTATCAAGTGGGTCTAAAAAGGACAAAGACGTCCACCAGTAGCCCATCATCAGACCGAAGCTGACTTGGAGCATCGGTAATGAGATAGAGGTGCGCTTAAAAATAACAGGAAACAATGCCCCGAGCAAAAAGGCAATCCCGCAGATTAATAAGAATAAGTTATATTTTTCAATCATAAGGTTTACGCACGTCGTTATGTTTTAAGGGTCGATTTTAAGAGGGTAATTTTAGATATTGATGACAATTCACAGCAATAGTTGATAGTCAGTCACTGATACTCTTTATCATGACGCCAAAATAAAATAATTACCGCAAAAAATAGTTATCAAAACGACAGCTACGTTGTTTTTTGGTGAAAAAAAAGCCTGCATTACGCAGGCTTAATATTTTTATCAGTATGTCTGGAGCATTGATAGCTTACAGACTAGCGCTCCACTTGGCTCACATCACGTACGGCACCCGTATCAGCACTGGTAGTCATAGCAGCATAAGCACGCAATGCTGGCGAGACATGACGATCACGGTCGACAGGCTTCCATGCATCACGTCCACGCGCTTCCATAGCTTCTCGGCGAGCAGCTAAGTCTGCGTCGCTCACTTGCATGTTGATGGTACGATTTGGGATATCGATATGAATACTATCGCCTTCTTCAACCAAACCAATCGCACCGCCTTCAGCAGCTTCTGGGCTAGCATGGCCAATTGATAAACCTGATGTACCACCAGAGAAACGACCATCTGTCAGTAGGGCGCATTCTTTGCCCAATCCTTTTGACTTTAGATAAGTCGTTGGGTACAGCATCTCTTGCATACCAGGGCCGCCTTTAGGGCCTTCGTAGCGAATGATGACGACATCGCCTGCAACGATTTGATCAGCCAATACCGCAGCAACCGCATCATCTTGTGATTCAAATAGACGCGCGCGACCAGTAAAGGTTAAGATGCTTTCGTCGACGCCTGCGGTTTTGACCACACAGCCGCGCTCAGCGATATTGCCATATAGTACGGCTAAGCCGCCATCTGTAGAGTAGGCGTGTTTGGCACTACGGATACAGCCTGACTCACGGTTGACATCGAGGTTTGACCACTCTTTTGATTGTGAGAATGCTTCTGTGGTACGTACGCCACCAGGTGCTGCAAGGAAGCGTGCGCGAGCTTCATGATTGTCAGGGTTCATGATATCCCACTTATCAATCGCTTCTTTCATCGTTGCGCTATGGATAGTTGGTACATCAGTTTTTAGTAACTCGGCGCGATCAAGCTCAGCAAGTAATGCAAAGACACCGCCAGCACGATGCACGTCTTCCATATGGTATTTCTGTGAGGCAGGGGCTACTTTTGCCAGACAAGGCACACCGCGACTCAAACGGTCAATATCAGCCATCTTAAAGTCGATCTCTGCTTCATTGGCCGCAGCAAGTAGATGCAAGATGGTATTGGTTGAGCCACCCATAGCGATATCTAAGCTCATGGCATTTTCAAAAGCAGCCTTGGTAGCGATAGAGCGTGGTAGTACAGAGTCATCATCTTGCTCATAACGACGCTTAGCAAGCGACACAATGGTACGACCCGCTTCTAAGAATAGCTCGCGGCGCAATGAATGAGTAGCTAGCAGTGAGCCATTACCTGGTAAGGCTAGGCCTAAAGCTTCGGTCAAGCAGTTCATCGAGTTGGCTGTGAACATACCAGAGCATGAGCCACAAGTAGGGCAGGCTGAAGCTTCGATAGCAGCGACGTCTTCATCACTGATGCTATCATCAGCAGCATCCATCATTGCATCGACAAGGTCAAGTTTGCGAACAGCGCTACTGTCACTACTATCCGTATTATGGCTCTTACCAACGGTACTGGCTAAGATTTTGCCCGCTTCCATTGGACCACCTGAGATAAATACCACTGGAATGTTAAGGCGCATGGCGGCCATCAACATACCCGGAGTGATTTTGTCACAGTTAGAAATACAAACTAGCGCATCTGCACAGTGGGCATTGACCATATACTCGACAGAATCAGCGATCAAATCGCGGCTTGGTAGCGAGTACAACATACCGCTATGGCCCATCGCAATACCATCATCGACCGCAATGGTATTGAACTCTTTTGCAACGCCGCCTGCTTGCTCAATCTCACGGGCGACCAGCTGTCCAAGGTCTTTTAGATGCACATGGCCGGGTACAAACTGGGTAAAAGAGTTAGCAATCGCAATGATTGGCTTGCCAAAGTCGCCGTCAGTCATGCCGGTTGCACGCCATAATGCGCGCGCGCCTGCCATATTACGACCGCCGGTAGAGGTTTTTGAGCGATAATCCATGTGATATTCCTTACAAATAGGCGGGGTTATAAAAATGTGCACCCTCAGTTTTAATAGGGATAGTGTGCTTTTTATAGAGAGTGAGTACTAGTGAATAATACTAATTCGTTACCATACCATTAGATATGAATAACTAAAAACAATATGCTAATAATAACGAATTAATAATCACAAGCGATGAGCAAAAAAACAGTTATTCAAAACATCTATTCAATACGTTCTAATATGGCTTTGTCAAACCAAGGAAGATCAGCTTTGTCTGCTTCTAATTTCACAATGGCTGCAAGCGCATGAGTAGCTAGTAGCTGCTGATAACCACTACTAGCTTCAATCGTCAACAGTGACTCGGCAGAGAGTGCTGGCGTATTAGGGTTTTGCTCGTCAATACTAATTAATATTTGCTTATTATTTTTATAGAGGACGTCTACACGACCAAAAAACTGCCAGTCTTTAAAAGCGGCAATAATAGCGTCGGCAGCATCTTTAGTATATACCTGCTGCGTCTCTTTACCCGTATTGGTCCAATGTAGTCGTACAGCCAACTGCAATGCCTCACTAAATACCACTAACGAGCCGATAATTTTTACATGCCAAGGACTGGTCAGCAGCTCCTCGTCAATACCAATTAACTTGGCAGCTTGATGAGCTGACATGGGTTTATTGAATTGAAGCAGTAGCTCAGGAGTAAGCGGGTGCGTCTGTTTGATCGCATCATCTAAACTGTCATAGTGATACAAAAAAGGCAGTGGCAAATCTTGCGTGACAGTCTTCTTTATAATTTTACAATTGTGTATCTGCCAGCTGATGGCTTTATCAGTCAATGCTTCTGCTAATATGATAGCGTTTGGATCGATAGTTTGAGTACCACTTTCCCTCTCAATATCAGAGTGTTCTTCCTGATTATCAAGGGTTGCGGTAGTGTTATCCATATTTGTTTGAGTTGGCAAAGTAGGCAAATCCATAAACATAGCGTTATTAAAATAGAGGGTTAATATAACATTTTAAGGGCATGACTCGCCAATAAATTAGTGAGCTAGCATGGTTGGAATATGGCTTGATATTTTTCAAATTCGGTTGTCATACTGACTTGTACTAAAGTTATATTTCGTCCACTATATGACAGATGCTTTTATCTATTTTGGATAGCTATTGAGCTATTAATTAACTAATAATAAAACTCTTAAAGGAAAAAATAATGACTGAAGTAAATCAAAAGACTGCTTATGACGACAATAATATTTTTGCCAAAATGTTAGATGGTGATATTCCATATCACAAAGTATATGAAGATGATAAAACGCTGGCCTTTATGGATATCATGCCACAAGCAGAAGGCCATGTATTGGTCATACCAAAACAGAAAGCCGTTGATTTGGCGGATCTTGAGCCTGAATATGCTGCTGCGGTGCTAATGACGTCTAAGAAAGTCATGCAAGCTCAGCGCCAAGTATTTGAGCGTGAAGGCGTTATCCAAATGCAGTTGAATGGCTCACAAGCAGGTCAAACAGTCTTTCATTATCATGTACATCTCATTCCATCAAGTATCCATGAATTGGGTCGTCATGCAGTAACCCAAGCTGATAATAATGATTTGGCAAATATTGCGCAGAAGTTGGCGGCAGTGATTGATGCTTAGTTAGGAAACAGATTGCTTCTGTTTAGGTACAACAAATACTGGTATTTATGAATTAGCGAGCATTTATAGATTATAAATTACCAAAGTAGAGTACATATACAATCCAAAGGCAGCTAGCAAGCTGCCTTTTTTATTTTCTTGGTAATAGTCATGTAACATTCGTTAAAGTCATGTTACGAGTTGAACGCTTGTCTAGGGTTTTGGAAAAGAGTGTGATAATTATTATAACCATTCACACACATTTTCTAATCTTTGCCTTAATTAAAAATTTTCATAAAAAGGCATCGTCAACTTTTGAGGATATTATCTTTCATGAGTAAATTACCTCGTTCGACTATTTTATTACCAGTCTTTGTACCTGCAGCCATTATTATGCTGCTATTGGTCATTGGTACGGCTATTAATCCTGAAGCAGCGGGTGCTCTGTTTAGTGATGTGCTTAGTTTTACGACTGAGACATTCGGCTGGTTTTATATGCTGGCAGTGGCCCTGTTTTTGATGTTCATTATCGTACTGGCGTTTTCGTCTTATGGCAGTATCAAGCTGGGTCCTGATCATGCTGAGGCGGAGTACGGATTCCTTGAATGGTTTGCCATGCTATTTTCGGCAGGCTACGGGATTGCGCTACTGTTTTATGGAGTAGCGGAACCAGTGATGCATTTTTCTAGTCCACCAATGTCGGATCCTCAGACCATTGCGGCGGCAAAAGAGGCGATGCAAATTGCGTATTTCCATTGGGGTTTTCATATTTGGGCGATTTATGGTGTTGTTGGTTTATCACTGGCGTATTTTGCGTTTCGTCATGGTCTACCATTATCAATACGCTCGACACTGTATCCGATTATTGGTGACAGGATTCATGGCCCTATCGGTCATACGGTCGATGTGTTTGCGATATTGGGTACGATGTTCGGTATTGCTACCAGTCTTGGCCTGTCAGTGTCGCAGATTAATGCAGGTCTAAACTACTTGTTACCTGATATTATCCCCGTGAATACTACCATACAGGTCGTGGCGATTGCATTAGTGACATCAGCAGCACTGGTGTCCGTATTGGCAGGGATGGACAAAGGGGTAAAACGCTTGTCTATTCTAAATATGGTATTGGCAACTGCGCTGATGGTGTTTGTATTTGTAGTAGGGCCGACGATCTTTATCCTAAATGCCTTTATGGAAAATACGGGTAGTTATTTGGGTAATATCGTTGAGCGTACCTTTAGCTTACAAGCGTACGAGAATAGCGATTGGATCGGTAGCTGGACCTTGTTTATTTTTGCATGGACGATTGCATGGGCGCCTTTTGTCGGTCTGTTTATTGCCAAGATTAGCCGTGGTCGTACCATCCGGGAGTTTGTACTCGGTGTGATGTTGGTGCCAACGTTCTTTACGTTCTTTTGGTTTTCGGTGTTTGGTGATACTGCCCTACATATGATTATGGTCGATGGCTATAACTCACTCATCAGCGAGGTACAAAACAACCAAGCGATTGCTTTATTTAAATTATTAGAGCGGTTACCGTTTACCGAATTTGTGTCGTCATTGACTATTTTGTTGATTATTACGTTTTTTGTGACGTCATCGGATTCTGGCTCATTGGTGATCGATTCGCTAGCGGCTGGTGGTCGTAGTGATACGCCATGGTGGCAGCGTAGCTTTTGGGTAGTGACTGAAGGGGCCGTTGCCGCGGTGCTTTTGATTGCAGGCGGTCTCACAGCGCTACAAACGGCAGCAATCGTTAGTGCACTACCATTTGCGATTATCATTCTGATCTCCATGTTCGGTATGTGGCGTGCGCTGCGTATCGAAGGACATCGTAATCAAAGCCTTGATCAAAATAACAAACTACCGCCGCATCTACTCAAACCGTCTGCATGGCGTGAGCGCATTGACTATATGGCTGATAAGCCCACACGTGACAAGGTGCTAAACTACATCAAAGAAGTGGTGATGCCTTCGATGATGGAAGTGTCGTCTAAATTTGCAGAAACTGGCTGGACGACTGAAGTCAACTATGACGCGGTCAATAACCGTGCGGTGCTTGAGTTACAACGCGGTGACGATGTCGAGTTTTGGTATGAGGTGCGCTTATCTGAGCATGATGCGCCTGATTATTATACTGAAGACAGTGCAGATACTTTGCCACAAGAGCATCATCATCGCGCTGAGGTGTATCTACGCCGTGGTGGTCAGACCTATGACTTATACGGCTACAAATCTGAATCAGTGATTAATGACATCATTGATCAGTTTGAGAAGTATTTACATTTCCTCAATGTATCGCCTGATAGTCTGCCGTGGCGCATGCAAGAGCATGATGATGACATCACACTAGAGCAGGGCAGTGTGTTTGATAAATAATGCATGAAATGTATCAAAAACGAGTAATGCTTATGCAAGCTATTCACGTTAATCGCTTGCAATAAACGCAGGAATCCTTAGAATAACGGCTTGTTTTCCTTACAAATCAAGCCGTTTTTTTATGTCTATTGATTCTCCCATTTTACCTTCGTCCTCGACTTTGTCTGATCATCCGCTATTACAGCCATTAAATATCGGTGGCCTGACGATTGAAAACCGTTTGATGGTCGCACCGATGGCAGGCGTGACAGACAATCCCTTTCGCCGATTATGCAAATCATTTGGCGCAGGCCATGCGGTCAGTGAAATGATCATCGCTGACACGGCGCTTTATGCACGCAAAAAATCTCTGTACCGTGCCAATTTTGACAATGAGATTGCGCCTATTTCGGCGCAGATAGCAGGTGCTGAGCCGGACAAACTGGCTGAAGCGGCTCGTTATCAAATTGATAATGGCGCACAGATTATCGATATTAATATGGGCTGTCCGGCCAAAAAGGTCTGTCGTAAGCTGGCAGGCTCTGCATTGTTGCAAGATGAGGATTTGGTCGCGCGTTTGCTAGATGCAACGGTCAATGCCGTGGATGCACCTGTCACGCTAAAAACACGTCTAGGCTTTGAAAACGGTCGTGAAAATATCTTACGAGTCGCCAAGCGTGCTGAGCAGGCCGGCATTGCAGCAATTGCTATTCATGGACGTACGCGTGAAGACATGTACACAGGCAGTGCACGCTATGAGCTAATACGCGAAGTCAAAGAAAGCATTAGCATTCCTGTTATTGCCAATGGCGATATCGATAGCGCACAAAAAGCCCAACACGTCTATGAAATGACAGGCTGTGATGCGGTGATGATCGGGCGGGCAGCCCAAGGTCAACCATGGATATTTCGCGATATTGAGCACTTTTTGCGTACTGGCGAGCGCCTAGAGGCACCAAGCGTCAGTGAGATAAAAGAGATCGTACTGGCCCATTTGCAAGAGCTCTATGATTTTTATGGGGAGTACTCAGGCTGCCGTATCGCTCGCAAACATATTGCATGGTATACGACAGGTATTCCAAACTCTAACGCTTTTAGACAGGCGATGTATGGCGAAGAAAGTACCGTTGGGCAATTCAAAGTGGTCGAGACTTTTTTGCAGGCGCACGAATAGTAATCGCTTAAATCTTGTTTTATAAACCAGTGCTAATCATGTCTATGCATCGTTTTTTGATGGCGCTTTTATCTAACAGCTATGCCTTATCAATTGGTACAGTATCAGTATCAGGCTGTTTGTCAGGCGCAGGTTTTCTATTTTGCCAAGGGAATCGTCCTTCTAGTTCAACCTGTAACGATAAGCTTAAAAAGGTTCGAATCAGTACGATGAAACCTAGCACCAGTACGCTGCGTAGCGATGGCTCAGTGACGACAGTAGCCACGATATCAGCGGCGATTAGCACCTCTAATCCCAACAATATAGACTTGCCTACGGTCTGTCTGATCTCTACATAAGTATCATTATTAAAATGATTCGATGCTCGAAAAGCCCTATATAAAGCAAGAAATAGCCCAAAAAACATAATGAGGACGCCAATGACTTCGATCATTTTGGCAATTAAGTCGATATAGTGAGTTAGTGTGTCTATCAAAGCAGATACTCCTAATAATTAATCAGAAAAAAGCTTAGCACTTAACACTTAGTACTTAGCACTTAGGAATTAACAATAAGCTAAAAATGTATTTATAAATATTTATATCGACGACGAAATTTGTAAAAGTTCCGTTAGCTAACGCCCACTATGGTTTTGTTCACTCCATACGACATTTTTTGCTATGCTATAACCGAATACCAATAACTATAGAATAAACGAAAAGGACTTTTTATGGCCAATCTCTCGAAAAAAGCAATTACCAAAGCCGTCAAAGGCAAGAATATTATCATTACAGGCGCTTCAAGTGGTATCGGTGAGCGTACGGCTTTTTTGCTCAGTGAATGTGGCGCGCATGTTATTTTGCTGGCCCGTACTGAAGATAAGCTAAAAATGGTCAAAGAAAACATTGAAACACTTGGTGGCACGGCCAGTTATTATCCATGTGATCTGACCAATATGGATGAGATTGAAAAAACCAGTGAAAAGATTTTGGCTGACTTTAAGCATGTTGATGTACTAGTCAACAATGCGGGTCGTTCGATTCGCCGTTCAGTGCATGAATCGGTCAACCGTTTTCATGACTTTGAACGTACCATGGAGATTAATTATTTTGGCGCGGTCAAAATTATTCTTGGTTTCTTGCCAACGATGATTGGTCGCCAGACCGGTCAAATCGTGAATATCTCTTCAATTGGGGTGTTGGCAAACAGTCCGCGCTTTTCAGCTTATGTCGCGTCAAAGGCGGCCTTAGATGCATTTAGTCGCTGTTTGGCTGCTGAAGTCAAAGGCGATAATATCAAAGTAACCAATATTTTTATGCCACTTGTGCGTACCCCGATGATTGCGCCAACCAAGCTATATCGTTATATGCCAGCACTGATGCCTGACGAAGCCGCGATGATGGTCGCAAAAGCCATCGTTCATAAGCCAAATAGCATTGCTAGTAATATGGGCAAATTTGCCTCGGCGACTTATTCACTGGTACCAGCCTTTAATGTTGGCGTCCAGTCCATTGGTTATCGCATTTTCCCAAGTTCGACTGCTGCGCAAACGACGGATAGCAAGCCTAACCTTGCTCAGCGTGCCTTTGCCAAAATTCTTCCTGGTGAGCATCACTAGAAACGATTTGTTATCAGGCTCGAATTTGAATAAGAAGGATACTACGGTATCCTTTTTTCATGCCTCAAATAATCTTAAGCAGTATAAAAGCCTTCTTCTCCGTTTATATGTGAAAGACTTAGTTATACGTTAAATAAACCTTTAAAACTTCCGCTGTTAAATTTCCTTCATATCTCTAATTTTTAAAAAGATGAATAAAATTCATCTTATGTTTAAATTGTATCGTTTTTATTCATGTTTAGATTTCGGTATGATTCACCTCATACACAGATTTGGTTTTATCTCAGATAAATAAGGTAGCGGATCACCATGAGTAAAGAATTCAATTGTTCAATTAAGCACATTCGTTTTGACGAAAACTATCAGCCTGCAGATAGCACGCGTTTGACGACTAACTTTGCAAATTTGGCACGCGGCAAGCACCGCCAAGAGAACTTACGCAAAACGTTAACCATGATCAATAACCGATTCAATGCATTGGCGCATTGGGACAATCTGACAGCAGATCGCTATTCTGTTGAAGTTGATATCATCTCTGTCGATCTAGATGTTAAAGGCAATGGTCAGACGTTTCCTATTATCGAAACGCTAAAAACAACGATTGTGGATCATAAAGAAAACAAGCGTATCGACGGTATGGTTGGCAACAGTTTCTCATCTTATGTGCGTGATTATGACTTTAGTATTGTGTTACCAGAGCATCGTGACAAAAACCTAGCATCCATAACGCCAGATAATTTTGGTGAGTTGCACGGCAAGCTGTTTCAATACTTATTGAACTCAGAGGCTTACAACGCTCATTTTCACAAAAAACCTGTGATTTGCCTGAGCGTGTCAACCAGCAAGACTTACTATCGTACTGTCAATCAGCATCCTGTATTGGGCATTGAGTACAAGCAAGATGAATACTCGTTGACCGACGACTACTTTCATAAAATGGGCTTAACGGTACGTTATTTTAAGCCTGAAGGTAGCGCCGCGCCATTAGCATTTTATTTTGCAGGGGACTTGCTAAGTGATTACACGGATCTTGAGCTGATTAGTGCAATCAGTACCATGGAGACCTTTCAGAAGATTTATCGTCCTGAGATTTACAATGCCAACTCAAGCGCTGGTCAAGTGTATCAACCTAGCCTGAATTACCAAGACTATTCATTGACTCAAGTGGTCTATGACCGCGCCGAACGCAGTCAAATGGCAGTGACCCAAGGCAGATTTACTGAGAAGCATTTTATCAAGCCGTATCAAACAATCCTTGAGGAATGGGCTGCAAGCTATGATGTAACAGGCGATACTGCTCAAAAAGAAGCTGCTGATAAAGAAACGGCTAGGAAGCAAGCCGCTTAACTGCGCATCACTCATCAACACAATAAAAAATAAATTAATCAGAAGATAACTCGTATGAAACTACTATTACCGACGTCTACCGCTGGCAGCTTACCAAAACCTTCTTGGCTAGCAGAACCCGAGAAAATTTGGTCACCTTGGGCGTTAGAGGGCGAGCAATTGCTTGAAGCCAAGCAAGATGCGCTACGTGTATCATTGCAAGAACAGCAGCATGCAGGGATTGATATTGTGAGTGATGGCGAGCAGACCCGTCAGCATTTTGTAACTACGTTCATCGAACACCTTGATGGTGTTGACTTTGAGAAGCGCGAAACGGTAAAAATCCGCAATCGTTATGATGCGAGCGTGCCGTCAGTCGTTGGTGCGGTGAGCCGTCCGAAGTCCGTGTTCGTTGATGATGCCAAGTTTTTACGTCAGCAAACCGATCAGCCAATCAAATGGGCGTTGCCAGGGCCGATGACGATGATTGATACGTTATATGACGGTCATTATAAAAGCCGTGAAAAATTGGCTTGGGAATTTGCTAAAATCCTGAATCAAGAAGCAAAAGAATTAGAAGCGGCTGGCGTCGATATTATCCAGTTTGATGAGCCTGCATTTAATGTATTCTTTGATGATGTGAACGACTGGGGTATTGCAACTTTAGAGCGCGCCATTGAAGGCCTAAAATGTGAGACAGCTGTCCATATTTGCTATGGCTACGGCATCAAAGCCAATACCGATTGGAAAAAGACACTGGGATCAGAGTGGCGCGAATACGAAAAAGCATTCCCTAAACTGCAACAGTCGAAAATCGATATCATCTCACTGGAGTGTCAAAACTCACGTGTACCTATGGATCTGATTGAGCTGATTCGCGGTAAAAAAGTGATGGTCGGTGCGATTGATGTGGCAACCAACACTATCGAGACACCGGAAGAGGTGGCAGATACGCTACGCAAAGCGCTACAATTTGTCGATGCTGATAAGCTGTATCCTGCCACTAACTGCGGCATGGCACCTTTGTCTCGCCAAGTCGCACGTGGTAAGCTCGCAGCATTAAGCGCTGGTGCTCAAATTGTTCGTCAAGAACTGACTGCTTAGAGTTTAGCCGTTTAGGAAATTCTATTTAAAGAATTTCCTTTGCAAAACTAAAATTGAAGCACAATTTTTTAACGTTATTTTTTAACGTTTCTCAGGATTGAAGCAATGATTAAAGATAGGATTGACGTGACCGAATTTAGAGATGCCATGTCTTTGCTAACGACTGCGGTCAATGTGGTGACCACAGCAGGTGCAACGGGCGTACATGGGTTTACAGCATCGGCAGTATGTAGCGTCACAGACACACCGCCGACCTTGCTTGTCTGTATGAATCAAACGTCTCGGTCACATGGCTACTTTCTAGAAAATAAGATTTTAAGTGTCAATGTGTTAGGCGCGCAACATGAGCAGCTGTCCAATGCTTTTGCCTCTAAACTGTGTTCAGAAGAACGGTTTGAATATGGTTCTTGGACACAATTACAAACAGGCGCTCCTGTGTTAGAAGATGCCTTGGTCAGCTTTGATTGTGAGATTGAACAAATTCAACAAGTCGGCACGCATAGCGTCTTTATGTGCCGCGTTGTCGCTATCAATCAGTCTGAGCCACAAGGCGGCACTGATGAAGGGTTGGTTTACTTTAATCGTGCCTATTCTAGAGTTGGGCAAGTGGAGCTTATTTAATCCAATATCTATAATCCAACACCTAAGCCTATGGGCTATTGCTCGTTCAATATTGAGAAGTCGTTTAACTATAATAATCATCTCGTTAAATCTAAATAAGAAGTAACTATCCTGTGGAATTAATAACTTTTTTAATAATAGGGGCGCTAGCAGGATTTGCTGCAGGGCTATTTGGAGTGGGCGGTGGCACTATTATCGTACCACTGCTATTTATCGTCTTTACGCAAATGGGTTATAGTCCTGACACTATTATGCATTTGGCCTTGGGTACTTCACTGGCGACTATTATCGTCACGTCCATAAGCTCGCTCATGGCGCATAATAAGAAGGGCGCAGTCATGTGGCCTGTCTTTAAAAATCTGACGCCAGGCTTAGCAATAGGGTGCTTTTTAGGTGCAGGGATCGCAGGACAGATATCTGGATTATATCTCCAGTTAATTGTAGGTGTGTTTTTGCTTTGGGTCGCTTATAAAATGTTTATGGGCGGCAAAAAGAAGGCAAATAACGATGCTGGTAATGTCCATATAGCTTTGCCTTCAAAACCTAAGCAGCTAGCAGCAGGGGCTGGTATTGGTATCGCTTCTGCTATTTTTGGGATTGGCGGTGGTAGCTTAACCGTACCTTACCTCACGCGTTACGGTGTGGTTATGCAAAAAGCCGTTGGAACCTCAGCCGCATGTGGATTGCCTATCGCGATTGCAGGTGCGCTAGGGTTTATGTTCTTTGGCATGCAAGCGCAAGTCGATGTGCCCAATACGATTGGCTTTGTCCATATCTATGCTTTTTTAGGTATTAGCATCATGAGCTTTTTCACCGCCAAGATAGGCGCAAAAGTTGCTCACGCATTATCGCCACAGTTGCTGAAAAAATGCTTTGCAGTACTGTTAACCGTCGTAGGCTGTTACTTCTTATATAAAGGATTGCTCTAAGTAATTTGAGCTTAATGGACGCTTAAAAGGATTCAAGAGCAGGTTTTCAATTAGCATACCGACTAGCTACATTCTTAAATTGTAGCTAGTCGGTATGCAGTTTTATAGAAGGTATGTTTATTCAGTCCTTTATTTAGCTAAATCAATTAACCAAATACTCGCCATAATATCCAAAATATTCCTATCATCAAGACAGCAATGACGAGCAGTCGTTTTAGCCAATAGGGCAGTAGAGGTTTCTTGTATCCCAAGTCGTTTAATTTACTATCCATACCAGTTTGTAGGCTTTTAAAGTCTTGTTTCTGACTAGCGGCTTTTACGCGGTTTTTTACCAGGGGTTCAGGATTGTCTTCGGTTTCTTGCTCTCTATCAAAGCTAATGGCCTGATTAGGAATGCCTTGTTTATTAGCGATGGTATTGAGCTTCTGTTGTTGCTTTACTTTTAGCTGGGTCTCATAAGCATCAATTCTACTTTTGGCTTCATCCATACTGATGTTTTCGTCTGCCGCCAAAGTTTTAATAGCCATTACTAGGTTGTTTTTCTCGACCATCATAATGACGTCTTTTGGCAACTTGGTATTGACCGGTTTTGCGCTAGGGTCGGGGTTAAACATGACTGTCCTTATTACGGCGTATAAGTGCGAATGAGTTATATGCTCATTATAACCATGTTAGATAAGCAATGTTCAAGCAAAAAAAATACCGCGGCCACTATGGTGACTGCGGTATTTTATTATTTATCGTTATTGGCAGTTTTGCCAATATTTGATAATTATAGATCTTTCCAACGTTGGATAGACTCTTTGATGACTTCTTTCGCTTCTGCGACATCGCCCCAAGATTCAACAACCGTCGTACCAGCTTTTTTCAGGTCTTTGTAATGGCTGAAATGGAACTCTAACTGGTTGATTAACTGCTTTGGTAGGTCTTCTAAGCTGTTGTAAGCATTGCCTGTATCACGGTCATCAGCAGGTACGACAACGATTTTGTCATCTACTTCGCCATCATCAACAAACTTCATGACACCGATAACTTTGGCTTTTAAGAAAATACCAGTCGGTAGTGGCTGTTCAGTCAATAGCAATACGTCAAGCTCATCACCGTCTTCGTCAAGTGTTTGTGGGATGAAGCCATAGTTACAAGGTTTGGCAAAAATCTGTGGGTCAATACGGTCAAGCTCAAATACTGCTAATTCGCGATTCCACTCAATTTTATGGCTGCTACCAGCTGGGATCTCTACTACTACATTGATGATGCCGCCGTCTACGTCGCCTGCGTCCAAAATTTTGTTAAAATCTGCCATAAAATGCTCCAATTTGCTTTTGTTTTAGATGTTTGAATAAGGGGTTGAGCTAGGGATACAGCAAGGATAATTGCTGCGTCCAATTTGTACTGCATGCGATTATAGCAAGTTTGTACTGAATTTTCTCTTAATATTTAAGTCTAAGCGTGCAAGATATTATGCAAAAAAAGATTATGCAAAAATAGGCTCAGAACTTACTTGGGCGAGATAGCTCGCAACTCAATCAGCCCAGCATGACGCTTGGCGATGTTATCAATAAGTTTTTGAGTGACTGTCTCATAGCTAAATGAATCGCTCATTTGCTGCTCAGTCTGCGCATCTGGCTCTGTTTGCTCTGAATCTGTCTGCATGGCTACAAAGTCAGACAATCGCAACATTTGCATGCCAGCATAGCCACAAGGATTGATGGCGTTAAATGAAGATAGGTCACAATTTAAATTAATCGCAATACCATGGTAGCTAAAGCCATGCTTAATCTTAAAGCCTAGCGAGGCCATTTTGCCCAGCATAATCTTATTATCAAGAGAGTTGTCATCTGTAGAGGTGCTGTCATCTGTTGCAGCAGTATCTGCATATAAGTAGACACCTGGGGCATCACGGCGTGCATGAGCACTGATATTATCACTATTAGATGGTGAGCTACTCAAACAGTCATTGATGACGTCTTCTATCGATTGCTCAGCATGGGAGACGAGATTGCGTACACTCCATTTGAGACTGTCTAAGTCAAACAACCAATAGATAACCAGCTGCCCATGACCGTGCCATGTCACCTGACCACCGCGATCGGTCTTGATGATAGGCGTGTCAGTACGCTGTAATATATGCTCTTCTTTGCCTGCCTGTCCCAGCGTGTAGACGTCGTTATGATCGACAATCCACAATTCATCAGGCGTACGCAGCCCTTGTTGTTTTTTTAGATCGATACGTTCGAGGGTGCGTGCCAGCATCGCATCGAGAGTAGGGACATAATCGGCCGCTGATAGAGATTTGCTGACAAGCGTATCATTGAGGGGTTGTGTGTCATTTTGCATGAGAGTATCTGTCTTATTATTATCAAGTTTAAAATAAATAATGCTCATCGGTAGTGTAGCAGTTTTGGCGACTATCGCCCAAAGATATATACTGGTGCAATGTCTGTAAATGGCGTAAATGCTAATAATAAACAGCTAGCAATTGATGATGAAATAATAGGTATAGAACGGTGGTAAGTCGCTTATAAAGGTACTGCTAGTACAGACGCAGTAGTCAACCAAAGATGCTGTTCATTGCTCAGTCGATGCGCTACATTAAAGTGTGATGAATGGAATCTGATGAAGTTTATAGTCAGAGTAGGTTATCAAAGAGTGCACCTGACTAGAAAGATAGAGCCTCTAACCCAATATAGTATAGTGACTACAAACCTTATGACTATTATTATGATTATGACAAGGAAGACAAATGACAGATAGCAACCAAATCGCCCATGAGCAGGCAGTGACCGAGTCAGGTTTTGCACTGCAGCGTGTGCCTGAAGCTCTAAGTACGGCGACGACTATCGATGAGATGAAAGCGCAATTTACACGCTTGCAAATGTTAAGCCGTACCCAGCCAATCAACGATTGGGGCACTCGTACGATGCAGCTAGATAATCTAGAAGTGATGCTTAGCGATAACCAAGAGAGTTTTGCAAAGGCGATTAGTGCAGACTTTGGCTATCGTAGCCAGTCAGAGACGCAGTTTGCTGAGTTGTTTCCTAGCTTTACCGGTATCAGCCACGCCAAGAAACACGGCAAAAAGTGGATGAAAGCACATCGTGCGCCTATTTCAGCGCTATATATGCCAGCCCATAATGAAATTCAGCCTCAGCCATTGGGTGTGGTCGGTATCATGGTGCCTTGGAACTATCCATTATTTTTAGCAATTGGCCCGATGATTGATGCAATCACCGCAGGCAACCGAATTATGGTCAAAATGAGTGAGGCCGCGCCGCAATTTGCTCAGACGTTTGCTGACGCCATTGCTCGTTATTTTTCGCCAGATATGATCTGTGTGGTGCTCGGTGAAGTTGAGATTGCCGCCGCCTTTAGTGAGCTACCATTTGATCACCTACTATATACTGGATCGACTGCGGTGGGCAAAAAAGTCATGGCTGCTGCTGCGCCAAATCTAACGCCAGTGACGCTTGAGCTTGGTGGTAAATCACCAGTGATCGTACTAGATGATGCCAATCTAGAGTCTGTCGTCAATCGAGTGATGATGGGTAAGACACTAAATGCTGGACAGACGTGTATTGCGCCAGATTATGTCTTGATTCAGCGCCAATACCATGACCAGTTTATCGAACTCGCAAAAGAGTGGATGACCAAGCATTATCCTGATATCGAAGAAAACCCAGATTACTCTCGCATTATTAATGGTGAGCAGTTTAAACGGGTAAAAGGCTATCTAGATGCGCTAACAGGTGGCGAGGTACATGCGTTAACTGGCGCCGAACCCAATATAGAAACCCGTCTGATGCCGCCAGTCATCGTCAGCGAGCCTGCGCCTGATAGCGACCTTATGCAAAATGAAATTTTTGCTCCGATATTGCCGCTGATGCATTATGAGACGCTTGATGATGCCATTTACTTTGTAAATTCGCGTCCACGCCCATTGGCGCTATATGTGTTTAGTGACAACTACAGCAGTATCGAAAACGTTCGTAATAATACGGTCTCAGGTGGCTTATGTATCAACGAAGTTTTGATACATGTGGCTCAGCATGATTTGCCGTTTGGTGGTGTGGGTGACTCTGGTACTGGCGCATACCATGGTAAGGCCGGCTTTGAACGCCTCAGCCATATGAAGCCGATTTTTGTCCAAACCAAGCTCAATGGCCTGAATTTATTATTGCCGCCTTATGGTGGACTGTTTAAAAAGGCGATGGCGCTTTTTTTGAAATAACTGTTCTTGAAATAACAGTCTTTAAAATAACAATTCTTGAATTAGACATTTTATAGTAGCTATAGAAATTAATAGTGACCTTTTTTAGTCGATATCATAACCAATAGCACCTATCCAGATAGGTGCTATTTTTTTGTCTAAAATATGAATTTACAAACATAGATTTCTCAAATTAAGAGCGACGTGTCATAAGAGCTTTATCAAAATTATCGTAAATTTATCTAATGCGTTAATCGACAAATAAGCGTTTGTCATCACTTCTATAAATCGCTACACTTTGTAGTAAGTCTAAACAACAGTAGATAGTGGCTGAATGGTCTAGAGCTAGCATTGGTAAACTTGATATAGCGACGTTCAGCTATTTTTTAGTTCTATTGTTTTGATAGTGACTTCATGCCGATACAACATAATAATAGGAAAGAGTATGCGCCAATGGATTGCATTAAGCTTACTTTGGATGAGCGCGTTACTACTGCCTGTATCGGCGTCAGCGGCGTGTGAATCACCGATCAAATTTGGGGCGCTAACCTGGGAGAGTGGGCAGTTTACCTCTGGCGTAAAACCACCGGTCTAGACAGTCTTTTTAACAACGCACATCCTGGTACGGGTGCTGCTCTCGATGCCGAAATTGCCTCCGCTTTTGAACAGCATAAGCCACTGTTGTTTTACTACTGGCAACCCACTGGGCTAATGGCAAAATATGACCTTGCGCCATTAGAGTTTCCAGCTTATGAGGATGCTTGTTGGCAAAATCTGCTGCTCGCTGATGGTAAGATGGATTGCGTGTCAGGATTCCCAGTATCGCCGTTAGGTATTGCCGTTTCTACCCCGTTTGTCGAATCCAATCCTGAACTAGCAGCTGTCTTTGAAAAGGTGCAATTTACCTCTGATGAGCTGAACGGTGCTATCTTGGAGATGAGCGAAAGTAAACGCACTGGCGATGAGCAAGCCATGGTGTTTTTGCGTGACAACCCAGAGGTTTGGCAAGCATGGTTATCCGATGAGGCTGCTACCAATCTCGCTACCAAGTTAGGTCTTAGCTCAACGGGTGCTATTTCTACAGAAGCAACTGCATCTAGTATCAATGTGTCAGCGCTCGCATCAAGCTTTCCTTCATGGTCGCTTGAGACCCCACTCAATAATGCTTTAGCAAATTTGGTCCAAAACTATGGTGATGTATTTCGTACTATTAGCACGATGGCGCTTACTTATCTGCTACTACCTATTGAACGATTACTAACGGTTATCCCGCCTTGGCTTATTATTGCATTTGTGACTGTGCTTGGCTGGTTTGGTGTTCGCAAGATTTGGTTCGCGCTGGCATGTGGTGCAGGGTTATTTTTGATAGGTGCTTTTGGTTTATGGGGCGCACTGATCGATACTTTAGCGCTGCTTATCGTATCGGTACTGGTCACGGTGGTGATTGGTATTCCTATTGGTATTGCTATGTCAGGTAGCAAACTGCTACGCAAGACTGTGACGCCAGTGTTAGATATCATGCAGACCATGCCGAGTTTTGTATATCTCATACCAGTGCTGATGTTGTTTGGTATTGGTAAAGTGCCTGCGTTATTCGCGACTGTGATTTATGCGCTGCCACCCTTGATTCGTCTGACGACGTTAGGGATTACACAAGTCAATCATGAAATGGTCGAAGCAGGACGATCCTTTGGTAGTACGCATTTACAGCTACTTCTTTGGATTAAATTGCCACAAGCGTTGCCCAGTATTATGGCAGGTATCAATCAGGCCGTAATGATGTCACTTGCCATGGTGGTATTGGCCTCAATGATTGGTGCTCCTGGTCTTGGTGAAGATGTGTTGCAGTCTATCCAAACGCTCAATATCGGTCAGGGCCTACAAGCAGGTACGGCCATCGTTATCGTTGCCATTATCATTGATCGTATTACGCAAGCATTTGGTCAAGGTAAGCGTACCCGTCAAAAAAACATCGAAGCAGGCAGACGTCCGATTGGGTAGAAGGTTGTGTAATGGTGGCATATGACTGAAACCATGGTAATCGACCGAAGCCCTGATAATAAAAACCACGTGAATAGTGAGAGCACCGATGAATCATATTCAACTAAAAAATATCAGTAAGATTTATAATGCCAGTAGCACGCAAGCACAGTCTGCATTGGCATTGCTGGCTGAGGGTATGGATAGCATCAAAGTAAAAGAGCAAACGGGCTATTCAGTTGGTCTGTATGATATCAATCTAGATATTAAGGCAGGCGAGTTGCATTGCATCATGGGTCTATCAGGCTCTGGCAAGTCAACGCTGATACGCCATATTAACCGCTTGATAGATCCAACCAGTGGTGAGATATGGGTAGATACTGCTCTGAATAGAGACCATGCGACCCACAAGATGGCTGATAGGCAATCAGCGACAGATAATGTAAATACGGTAGTAGAAGAAAGTTCTGCTACGGCTATTAACATTTTAGCGCTCAACGATAAGCAGTTGCAGCATTATCGTCAGCAGACCGTCAGTATGGTCTTTCAGCACTTTGGCCTCGTGCCACACATGACAGTTATGCAAAACGTCGCTTATGGTCTACGCGTGCGAAAAATGAGTACCAAAGATCGCCACGAAATTGCACGGTATTGGCTAAATGAGGTTGGGCTACCTAGTCTGGAGCATAGCTATCCTGACGAGCTGTCGGGAGGCATGCAGCAGCGTGTGGGTCTGGCGCGTGCTTTGGCCACTGACAATCCAATTTTGCTAATGGATGAAGCGTTCTCTGCACTTGATCCGCTCATTCGCGCTCAGTTGCAAGACCAACTACTCGAATTACAAGATCGATTGAACAAGACCATTGTATTTATTACCCATGACATCGATGAAGCTGTCAAAGTAGGTCAGCGTATCAGTATGCTAAATGGCGGTCGACTCATACAAACGGGGACGCCAAGCGAGTTGCGGCATAATCCTGCTGATGATTATGTGGAGCAGTTTATGAGTGCAAAAGCGTAAGCCGTGTTAACTATCCATGAATAGGTTGTCTGGATAGACTTATACGTTATTTTTATAAATGGTTTAAATAATCGTAATTATTTTGCTGGCATTTCGACGTCATTTTTCTGCAATCAAAAGTGAACTCTGAAATAAATACCAAATTTCGTTATACTGAACGGCTTATCGATGGCTCATAATGAATGAGCGTGTATTGTTTATCGTCCACATATGATGTCGCTTTGTCTATCAAATGACGTTTGTTTCTTATTTTGCACTTTTAAGGCCATAGCATGACCGTTTCTTATGCACCTATTATTACTTCATTGCTTGATAATGATTTGTACAAATTTACGATGTTACAAGCCATGCTGCATCAGTTCCCGCAAACCCATGGTGTTTATCGCTTTCGCTGCCGTAATAACAAAGATGCAGCCTATCCGTTGGCTGATATCCAAAAAGATCTAGAGCAGCAACTAGACAGCTTATGCGAATTGCGATTTTTGCCAGATGAGCTCGAGTACTTGCGTAGCTTACGCTTTATTCGCTCAGATTTCGTTGACTATCTAGAATTGTTTAAGCTAAAGCGTCGTTTTATTACGGTAAGTACAGACGATAAAGGTCGCCTGTTTATCGATATCGAAGGGCCGATGATTCAAGCGATGTTCTTTGAAGTATTTGTACTGGCTATTGTCAATGAGCTGTATTTTAATGCGCTATCTAATGACAGCGTGATTGAAGAAGGACAACGTCGCCTCGATGCAAAAGTAGCGCTATTACATCAATATGCCGAAAAGCAAACCCAGTACGGTCAGTATACACCGCCATTTATCGTCGCTGATTTTGGCACGCGTAGACGCTTTAGTCGACGCTGGCAAGCACACGTAGTGAAAACGTTACATAAAGCCGAGCCAAAGATAGTTGGTGGTACATCAAACGTATATTTGGCCAAGCAATTAGGAATGACGCCAATAGGCACCATGGCGCACGAGTTTATGCAGGCGTTTCAAGCATTAGATGTGCGTCTGCGAGATTCACAAAAGGCCGCGCTTGAAGCGTGGGTGCATGAGTATCGTGGCGACTTAGGTATTGCATTGACAGACGTAGTCGGCATGGATGCGTTCTTACGTGATTTCGATTTGTATTTTGCTAAACTATTCGACGGTCTGCGTCATGATAGCGGCGACCCTTACATCTGGGGCGATAAGGCGATTGCCCATTATGAGAAGCTAAAGATAGACCCAAAAACCAAGATTCTAACTTTTAGCGATGGGTTAGATTTAGAGAAGGCGTGGGAGCTGCATCAATACTTTAAAGGTCGCATTAGAACCAGTTTCGGCATCGGCACCAATCTAACCAATGATATGGGCATTACGCCGATTAATATCGTGCTTAAGTTGGTAGAGTGCAATGGTCAGCCAGTCGCCAAGCTGTCTGATAGCCCAGGCAAGACCATGATTAATAACGACACGTATCTTGCCTACCTGCGCCAAGTCTTTGAAGTTGACGAACCAGAATAAACCGAATATCAAACTGTTGCATTGCCAAATGTGCCAAATAAGATTGATGCGCTTGGTTTGACCAATCAGCTGCTATCTAGTGGCTGATTTTTATTTAACTATCAACACTGCTAGTAGATTTTTCTTCGGCAAAGGCGGCATCCAATGCTTGCTGTACAGCATTGATACGAGTCTCGCAAACGCGATAAGCGGCAATAGACTCTTCAACCGTTGTCATTAGATTATCAATATCAGGCTCATCTTGTTGCTGTAGTTCAGCCGCATTGGTTTTTAAAATATCATAAGCCGCCTTAAAGGTTTTTGGGGCGGCTTTTTTGCGTCGACGAGTAGGGGTAGTCATAAAATTTCCTAATTTTTAAAGATAAGTAGATGAGTAATCTGTAGATATTATTATGTGGTTAAGTTAGAGCGCCTGAGGTTTCCGTTGCTTCTTTATCCATAGTGACATCGATAATCTGCGCTTTTGCGTTGCCATCTTTTAAAATGATATTGACGGTTTGCTCAGGATAGAGTTGGGTACTACTAGTGAGTATTTGCTTGTTTTTAGCATCCGTGAGCATGGTGTAGCCCTGCTTGAGTACGCGAGACGGTCGATGTAATAGCACAATATCACGTAGATGTTCGCTATCACGCTGTGCTTGCACAATTTGCTGCTGTGCGTTTTGCATGATTGACTCTTGATGACTTTTGCTATTGGTAGCGGCTTTTGCGAGCTGTTGATGCGCCAAGGTTTGCGTTTGTGTGTATCGCTCAGCTGTCAGTCTGATAGCTTGCTTTACTTGACGCTGGGCACTTTGCTGAATACTGCGCCATGCATAATCACTGTCTTTTCGTAGAGCGGTTAGTTGGCCAATCGTTTGCGACTGTATTTGGCTTAATTGGCGTGCGGTTTGTTGCTCGGCAGTATTCAATTGACGCTGTGCCGCTTGCTTGATTTGAGCTTGATATTGTAGCGTCTGAGTGACGAGCTGGGCCAAGTGGCTATGGATAGCAGCAATCACCTTTGAGGGTGTATCAAAGCTAGTATGTGCCACTTCATCTAAGATGACCTTGTCACGCTCATGACCGATGCCCACCCAGACAGGAATAGGCTGCTCAGCAACCAAAGCTGCCAGCTCATAATCATTGAGATAAGCTAAGTCGCCAACCGCACCGCCGCCGCGAATAATAACCAACAAGTCTGGTAGACGCTGATAAATTTCATAAAACTGCTGCTGGGCGCTAACGATGGCTTGACGGATTTCAGCGGGCGCATGATTGCCTTGAAAAGTCGCATTATGATAGTGGAAGTGACACGCACCTGTACTAGCTAAGCGATTGGCATCTGCTTGAAAATCGCCTAAACCAGCCGCCTTTTCAGGGGCGATGACCAGCACATGCTCAATATCAAAAGGAGCAGGTAACTGCTGATTGAGATGTAAGAGCCCTTCGCCTGTTAAGCGGTCAACCATTTCTGCATATTGCCGTGCCAAGTCGCCTAGTGTATAACTGGGGTCGATATCTTCAATCGTGATTGAAAAGCCGTACTGGGCATGGAACCCTGCCGATACTTTAAGGAGTACGGTCAAATCACGCTCAAGCGGCATACCAGTCGCGCGTTCAAACTTAGCTAATACACGCGCAGCTTTAAAACGCCATAGATTGCCACGGCAGCTAGCGACCACTTTGCCATCGTCATCTTTTTCTGCCAGTTCAAAGTAGTAATGACCACCTTTACTCGACAGATTACGAATTTCAGCTTTTACCCAGACACGGTGATCAAAAGTTTGTTTGATGACCATCTCAACCGCTGATAAATAATCACTTAGGCGTAGAACCGTATCCTCTAGATGGTCTTCCTGCTCAGCGAGTTCCGCCTCTAGAGTGGCCAAATCTTTGGCAGGTGCTAATACTTTGGCTTGTTTAATATTTGAAAGATTGGGTTTACGCATAATATTAGACCAAAGATAATGAAAATATAAAGACTGACGAGGATGTGCTGAATACGATAGAGGATAGTTTAACTTAAAAAGGAGAGTACAAAAAGCGAAGCCAACAAGCTTTGATTGATATATTATCTATATCGCAGTTTGTTGGCTGTTTAATCAGAGGACGATTGTATGTCACTTAATGTTAGCGATTAGATCGTAAACCTGTTTGCGTCTAAAAGAGATTGTCGTGTAGAGAAAAGTAGATAGATATTTTTAGCTAGATATAGTCGGTCCAAGATAATTTAGATACAAGGAAGGCAAATGAAAGTGCTACAAATAGTAGACTGAGTGAGCCTGACACTGTATCTGATGTATATGGTATTGACTATATTTATTGGCAACGGAAGTTAATGGTGTATTCATAATCATCGCTACGTGACAAATCTGGTGTGCCCGTGCCAAATATCGAGCCAACGACAGCACCTACTTGACCAACCATACGACCAGTGCGTTCGTTTAAAATACCATTATATTTTACATTATCATCAACGATAATCACTTGTTTGCCTCGACAAGTTTTTTGAGCGCTATCGATTGCATTTTGCTGTGCTTTGACTTTGGTATCAGCGATACCGGTTGTCTCATAGATAGAGTTGGCACGCTGGAGCACTGGTGAAGAAGGTGTACTTTGACAGGCGCTTAAAACGAGCGCACCGGCCAATATTGCACCTAAACTGGCAGTTTTGTTAAAGGTATTCATAAATAATTCCTAATGTATATAAACAGAACGTCTTAGCTATAGGCAAAGCTTTATGAATGTAGCTTATCTAGATATTACCTGTCTAGACAGTTATTGTGTGCTGTATTACGGGTATATTGCCGATGAACCTTGCACTGAATATAAATCAATTTGCAACCTCAAGAACAGCAATATTGCAAAACTACAGACAACCGTTATTGACCAAAAATAAAACAAGTCGCATCCGTACACAGCAAATCACTTGAAATATAAACTGTATCTAGGATAATTGAGCCATTCATTTTTTATTAATAAGTAATACTATGCAATTAATTCCTGCTCCTGCCGGCGTGCTCGAGGTTGACGCACTGTGGCAAAATGACAATCCCAATGATCCAAATACAGACACGGTGGCGCTGCTGTGCCATCCCAATCCGTTGTTTGATGGTACGATGAATAACAAAGTGGTCACCACCATGTATCGCTTTGCTCGTGATAATGGTATGCATGTGGTGCGCTTTAACTTTCGCGGTGTTGGTCAATCGACAGGCGAGCATGATTATGCGGAAGGTGAAGTGGTCGATGCAATGACCGTGCTACAATGGATTGCTGAACAAACCAATGCTCGAAAGCTATGGCTGGGAGGTTTTTCTTTTGGTGGCTATGTCACGGCACGCGTGGCTGAGCAAGTGCTTGAGGCCTCACATATATGGGGACTGGGTGACTTTGAAGTGACGAAAATTGCCCTTATCGCACCATCAGTCGAAAAAAATGACAGTACTGATATTAGTCTGCCTGCGGATAGAACTTTTGAGATTTATGGTAATGCGGATGAGGTGATTGAACCTGATAATATGCAGGAATTTGCAGACCGATTAGGCATTGAAGTCAGCGTGGTCGATGGCGCGGGTCATTTCTTCCATGGTCGCTTATCAGAGCTCAAAGGTTTATTAGACAAGCATAGCTTTGGGCAGAATAGCTAATTTATTTGTTACCTAGCTCAGCTTCATAGTTTTCGTTTTGATATGGTTTAGCATGGCTTGCTTGCTAGCACCAGCGTTATGCTAAATTATCTTATTATTTTGATATTTATTTAATCCAACGATGAGTCGTATTATGAGTTTATCTCCATTGCAACGTTACGAGAAAGCCGTCAGTACAGATGAGTTTACTCGGGATGAGCAGCAATTTCAGGCCATGAGCTATCTTGATGAGATATACCATCAGCTCATCAATAGTGCACCGCAAAAAAAAGGTTTTTTTGGATTTTTAAAATCTAAGCCTGTCGCGCCAACTGGATTATATATGTGGGGCGGTGTTGGCCGCGGTAAAACGTGGATGATGGATATGTTTTATGACTCGTTGACCATCGAGCGCAAGATGCGTCTGCATTTCCATCATTTTATGCAGCGTGTCCATAGAGAGCTTAACAAACTACAAGGTGAGAGCGATCCACTCGAAAAAGTCGCTGATATTATTTATAAAGAAGCGGTTATCATCTGTTTTGATGAGTTTTTTGTTTCTAATGTCTCTGATGCCATGATATTAGGCGATTTGTTCACTATGCTGTTCAATCGCGGTATCACTTTGGTTGCTACCTCAAACATTGAGCCAGCTGGATTGTATAAAGATGGCTTACATCGTGACCGTTTTATGCCTGCCATTGCGGAAGTTGAGCGTCATACGACGGTAATGAATATCGACTCGGGAATTGATTATCGTCTGCGCGTATTGCAACAAGCTGAGCTATACGAAGCGCCACTTACTAAGGCGAACTATCATTGGTTAGCCAACCGTTTTGCGAGCTTGTCGAATAATCAGAAAATCAGTAAAGAGCCCATTACTATCAATGGACGAGAAGTAAAAATCAACGCTTGTACCGAAGATATCCTATTCTGTGACTTCCGTCATCTCTGTATGGCGCCGCGATCAGCCGCTGATTTTATTGAGCTTGCCAAACGATTTAGTACTGTTTTAGTTGACTCCGTGCCAGCGCTAGATGACGACTTGCGTGATCCAACGCGCCGTTTCATTTATCTCGTCGATGAATTTTATGATCGCCGTGTAAAACTATTGGTACGGGCAGAGCAGCCGATTCTAGACTTGTACCAAGGAGAAAAATTGGCGTTTGAGATTGAACGTACTCGCTCACGTCTGCTTGAGATGCAGTCAGAGGACTATCTACGCATGGACCACCGAGTCGAAGATGTTGCGTAGTTTATCGCTGAGTTGAGACTGCCTATGTGTAGCTCTCAACTGCTCTATAGCGGTTAAAAAATAAGAAAGTGATATTATAAATAATAAGTAGTGATAGATAATAATAAATAAGGATAAAACAATGACTACATCTGATAATGAAAGCCAAGAAATAGAAGACAAAAAACTGTCCGTGAAGAACGTAGCAGCGAATGATATCTCATCTACCAGTGACGAGCTGATAGGTTGGATCAATTCAAGACGCAGTATGGGCAATCTAGATGAGCCAGCACCAACGCGTGCGCAGATTGAATCTGCCATTGAATGTGCGGCAACTGCGCCAGATCATAAAAAATTGCGTCCGTGGCGCTTCATCGTGACGCAAGGTAAGGCACGCCATGAATTAGGCCGTGCCTTGCTCGAAGCAGCCCAAGCAAAAGCGCTACAAGATGGCGAAACGCTGTCTGAAAAAACCGTCACTAAAACTCAAAATATGCCGCTGCGAGCGCCGCTGATCATAACGGCTGTGACTCAAATGCAAGAACACAAAAAAGTGCCACCTTTTGAGCAAATGCTAAGTGCAGGTGCTGCTGTACAAAATCTAATCTTGGCATTAAAAGCTCAAGGGTTTAGTACCGTTTGGCGCACTGGGCTGCTGTGTAATGAGCCTGCAGTAAAAGCGTATTTCGGAGTGGGTGCAGATGATTATGTGACCGCTTTTGTTTATACTGGCACAAGTCCCAAGGATGAGTCCAAACGCAAACCTATCGATATCGAACCGCTAGTTCGCTTCGAGTCGTAATGTAGCTCAGTGCTGTCTATTAATAAGATTATAATTGCACAAAGTTATAATTCAAAGATAATAAGGCCAGTCGCTGAGCACGATAGATTCTATTGATAATACGTCAGTCAACACGGATAAAAGAACATGACAAGCCCTAACAATAGTAATAAAAACAATACCAGTGCTAATAATGAGACGGACAAAGAGTCGTCTGAAAAGCAGAATGGTATGCTTGCAGGTATTCTTGAGCGAGCAACCAAGTCAGGTCTTGGCCGTAAAAAGTCAAACCCTAGTCCTGTTGGATCAGCTGTGGCAAAGGATATGGCAGACATTCATAGCAATCCTACCAAGCTGCGCTTGGCGTTTTTAGGTGGTGGTAGCTTTGGTACGGCAATGGCAAATTTAGCCGCACGTAATGGCTGTGATACCACGCTGTGGGTACGTAATAAGCGTACGGTAAAAGCGATGGCGAAAACACAGACCAATAAAAAGTATCTACCAGGCTATAAGCTTGATGATCGACTGAAATACAGCCATGATTTGGCGGCAAGCGTCAAAGACAAAGACATTATTTTTATTGCTGTGCCAGGTTTGGCCTTTCGTGAAACGCTAAAAAACATCGCGCCTTTTATCAGCGGTCAGTCTATTGTATCGTTGACTAAAGGTATGGAAAAAGACACCTTTGCGATGATGAGTGATATCATCAAAGAAGTGTTGCCAGAAGTGAACTTTGGCGTTATGTCAGGGCCGAACCTCGCTATAGAAATCATGAAAAATATGCCGTCTGCTACGGTTATCGCAAGTGAGTCGGAACCGTTGCGTCATGCCGTGCAAGCAGCATTGCACAGTGCTTTCTTTAGAGTATTTGCTAGTGATGATATACGCGGCGTCGAGCTTGGCGGCGCGCTAAAAAACATCTACGCAATTGCCATGGGTATGGCGGCAGCTTATGAAGTAGGTGAGAATACGAAGGCGATGATTCTTACTCGTGCTTTGGCAGAAATGAGTCGTTTTGGTGTTGAAGAAGGCGCCAATCCGCTCACTTTCTTGGGCTTATCTGGCGTAGGCGATTTATATGCTACTTGTAGCTCAGAGCTAAGTCGTAACTATCGTATCGGTAATATGCTCGGTCGTGGTATGAGCATTGATGCCGCGGTCAAAAAGCTTGGCCAAACTGCTGAAGGGGTAAATACCATTCAGCAAGTACATGAAAAGGCGACCAAAGCGGGTATCTATATGCCAATTACCCATGCGCTCTATGCAGTCATTTATGAAGACAAGGCCGCTCTAGGCGTTGCGCTACATCTGATGGAAGCTGGGTTCCGTAGCGATGTTGAGTTTGTCATGGCGCATGATCATAGCAATGCTGCACTTACCGCTCATATGAAAACCTCTGGTAGCAATAGCAAAAGCAAAGATGGCGATGCTGATAAGTAAGACACACCATTAAAAATCAGTATTAAGAAAGTCGAACTCAGCGCTCCAAGGAAGGTTATGAAAATTATATTAGTACGTCATGGTCAAGCAGAAGACGAGACACGTCCAGATAGTGCACGTCAGCTGACGGACTTTGGTCAGCAGCAGGCAGCACAAACGGCAGAGTATGTGACTACTCACTATCGTCCAGATCGTTTTGTGGTTAGCCCTTATACGAGAGCGCAGCAGACTTTATCTGCGTTCCAGTCACGAGCACCGCAAGCCGCCTCATCTGTGCAAGACAATATCACGCCCTCGGATGACGCTCGCCAAGCTTTGATAGATATTGCCAATATTGAAGCTGAGTGTTTGGTCGTTGTTTGTCATATGTCTATCGTCGCCTATATCGCGGGATTGCTGACAGGTGATTATCCTGAGTCATTTTCTCTAGCGGAAGCCAGAGTGTTTGATATGGAGTTTGTGATGACTGGCATGGCAACGGAAGTTGATCGTTTTGTTCCTGACCAGCCTTATTAGACTAGACATTCTAATATTTTGCTTAGAAACGATTTGCTAGAGCAGAATTGATTAGATATGACGGATTTAAAATGGTATTGGCGAGAAGCATGCCAGTTATTAATCATATAAAATCATCCAGCTGTTTCAAAAACCGCATCAATCATTAACAATATTTTGATAACCGCAGCAATAATTGAGGACACGTTTAGTGTTACATGTTTGGTTACGAGCGCAGCATAGCCCGCTAGCTGTCTGGCACGAAGATGTACAGCAATGGCAAATGGTTGATGGTTGGCAACAGCTGCAAACAATCTATGGTAACTATAAGTCCAGTAGCCAAAAGGCGCTTTGTCTATATTTTCCCTCAAGTCATGCGTTGCAAGTGGACACGGCGCTCAATGCTGCTCAGCTTAAACAGCTTGGTAATAGCGGCAAGCAGTACTTATTTGAAGAAACGTCATTAACGCCTATTGAGCAATTGAACATCCGTCAATTGAGCCATGTTGATACGACGCAACTGTACGCACTGGCACAAAACGATATTGAGTCATGGCAACAAAGCGCGCAGCTAGCCGGTATGAATATAGTAGCATTACTGCCAGATTTTTTATTGTTGCCACCGCCAGAAGAGGGCGCAGGTCAGCAAGTGGCCCTCTATCAAGATTCGCAGACTATGCTATTGCGACAGTCATTGCGTCAGGGTATGGCCGTTAGCTATTTACCGCTAATGTTTGAGCGTTTCCCGCATTTGAGTGAGGTAATGGTACTGCCGTCTATTGAGGCACCTGTTGACGCATCGCTTGACTCACTAGGTTCATCATCATCCACGGATTTAGTGGCGCAAACTAAAGCGTTGATCGCTGATCATCAGCTGCTACTGACGACCCTGCCTACAGTACCTAAGCCAATTGACAATCCTGAACGTCACGCGCTTAATTTCTTTATGAAATCTACTGACTCACAATTATCACCATATTTGCGAGTGGCGATGATGGTTGCGCTATCAGCGTTAGTGCTGCAAATGGCAACCGATGGTGTGCAGTGGTATAAGTATAATGAAGCGACCGCAGCAACCAAGACTGCAATTGCAGCACAGTATCAATCTTGGTTCGCCGATGAGCCACTGAGTACGCGCACCAAATTGCAAGTACAGCTGCAACCAAAACTGCGTAGTGATAGCCAAGCGCCTGCATCACATATGGCGGCACTGTCACGCATATCACCGCTGATTCAACAGTCTTCATTGCATGCACAGTCACTGGTAATGCAACCATCAGCGCTCAGTTTTACCTTGATTGCCCCAGATCGCAGTAGTCTTGATAAATTCACGAGCACACTGGTAGCACAAGGCTTGAATGCCAAACTTGCACAAGTGAATAGTAATGAGCAAGGTCAGTTTAGTGGTCAAGTCACTGTTAATGTGGTAGAAAACAATATTGTAGAAAGCAGCGACATGGCGAATAATGCGGCAGCGTCGTAACTCATCAAGGTATTGGTAATAAAGGTAAAAACATGAAACGATTACAACGCCGTACCAAACGTAATGCAGCTGTTTCTGCAACCAGTACTAAGGCTCATGTATTGTCAGAGCGTATGAATAATTATCAAAATGTATTAACGACGCGCTGGCAAGCATTACCTCCCCGTGATCAGCTAGCATTAGCTGTATTGTCTATATTTCTACTGTTGTTTATTGGCGGCTATGGTGGCTATAGCGTTCATCAAGCAGCAAGCGATAGTAAAAACGACTATCAGGAGCAAGTGGCGGATTATTTTTGGTTGCGTGCTCAAGCAGGTAATATTGATAGTAGTGCATTAAATACTGGTAACAACGCTACTGGAGAGGCTGATATGCCGCCCGCTAGTCGTATCAATGCGCTGCTCAATAACTCAGGTATAGCAGGTGCTCAGGTGGTTGCGACTGGCGATGCAGTGCAATTGAGCTTTACGCATCCTAGTCAAGCGGTCGTCAGCACTGCATTGGGTAAGCTTGAACAGCAAGGCTGGCAATTTACACAGCTATCTATGCAGCAAGATCTGACCAATAAATCTATTCAGGTACAAGCAACGGTCACTTCCTAAAACGTGCCAGACTGTGATAGAAATTTTAGATACTTATAACACTGTGTGTCTAGTATTCAACACTCAAACCTCGACAGCAAAATAATGCTTTATCGTTGGTATCATTGAAAAGCCATTTATCTGGCTCCATTAAATAGTTAATCATATGACTATTGAACAAAAATATTACCAGTAAGGAAAACCTCACATAATGCGGGACAGTATGAGCAACGATAAGCGCCGTTCGTTAATTACTTATAATCACATCACTTATTTCTTATATGTGATCAGCTACTTTACTGCAGGTCTGTTGTGGATTGTGCCGATTGTCATGAACTATGCCAAGCGCCATGATGCTAATGGTTCATGGTTAGCCACGCATTTCGATTGGCAAATCAAGACCTTTTGGTACAGTATCGTTTGGTTCGTCATTGGCATTATTTTGATTACCTTTGCACTAGGCGGTTTTGGCGTTAGCGTATTAGCGGATAGTGGCAATATCGCTATTGGCTCAATATTATTGGCTGGGCTTGGTTTGCTGATTATGACTTTTACCTTTATCTGGCATTTATATCGCATTATACGTGGTTGGATTGCGTTGACTGATGGACGTCCAGTACCGTAGATGTTTAAGAGTACCTTTGTGCTATGTCTTTAGCTTAGAAAACGGCAATTTATTGTTATTTAGTAGAGATTCATCAGTATTGGTTACTGCTTAAATGTAGAAATTTAGCGACTGAAACTTTGCTCTTATTTCTGTTAAGCTGATATAATCGCTGCGCCCGATTTCATTCGCATTTTTTATTCACTATTTCTTCCAAGCAGGGTCTGCCATCACTATGTCTTATGCCTTACTTCGTCCTTTTTTGTTTAATATGGATCCTGAACACGCCCATGAGATGACACTATCTTTATTGGATAAGGCGCATAAAGCGCGTGTTTTAGGCTTGGCGTATGGTCAGTCAATGCAACCAACAGACTGTATGGGTTTGCAGTTTTCTAACCCAGTTGGTCTGGCAGCAGGCTTGGATAAAAACGGCGATTATATTGACGCGCTGGCTGAGCTAGGGTTTGGTTTTATAGAGGTAGGAACCGTCACGCCAAGACCGCAAGTGGGTAACGACAAGCCAAGGCTGTTTAGAATCAAGCAAGCAGACGCGATTATCAATCGTATGGGCTTTAACAATGAAGGCGTTGATTATCTGATCGAGAATGTCAAACGCTGTAAATATAAAGGCAATATCGGTATCAATATTGGCAAAAATGCTGCTACGCCGGTAGAGCAAGCTGCCGATGATTATGTGTATTGTTTAGAGCGTGTGTATCCGCATGCCTCATACATTACGGTCAACATCTCATCGCCAAACACCAAAAACCTACGTGATTTGCAAAGTGGTGAAGCACTGACTCAGTTAATGGATACGATTAAAAACCGTCATAGTCAGTTAGCTACTGAATATGGTTTCTATGTCCCATTAGTGCTTAAGGTTGCTCCAGATTTAGAGCCATTACAAGTTGATTATATCTCGCAGCAACTAATAGACTTTGAGATTGATGGTTTGATTGCTACTAATACGACATTGAGCCGTGTAGGTGTCGAAGACCTGCGTGATGGCGACCAAATGGGCGGCTTATCTGGTCGTCCTGTGAGTCATATTAGTACTCAGATTTTGCAACAGTTCTCTGATCAGTTAGATGGTAAAGTCGCTTTGATAGGTGTGGGCGGTATCGATAGTGGTGCCAAAGCCGTCAAAAAAATCGAAGCAGGCGCAGACATGGTACAGCTCTACACAGGGCTTATCTATCGTGGCCCTGGGCTGGTGCAGTCTTGCATTCAGGCAATCGGTGGCTATTACGATGCCATGGAAAGCTAATCCAATAAATAAGGTAATAAGGCGTAAAGCATGAGTGGTTTAGATATTGTGATTGCTATCGTTGTCTTGATTGGCTTATGGCGCGGCTTTCAAGTAGGACTGATTAAAACAGCAATAGGCTTGGTAGGTTGGTTTATCGCCCTTATCGCTGCTACTAGGCTGGCAGGAGTGGTGTCGCCCCAATTGACGGGTATCGTACAAAACCCTGTGTTACAGATGGCTATGGCTTTTTTATTGGTAGTGATTGCCATATTGGCAGTCATGCATCTGATGGCGTTTGTATTCTCAGGCGTGCTCAAAACCTTACGTTTGGGCGTCTTGGATAAAATGGCAGGCGGCGTACTGGGTGCTGCCAAAAACGTACTAATGGTCTTGGTTGTACTCAGCGTCAGTGCGCCATTGCTAGTACAGATGCCGCAGTGGCAAACCTCAGTACTAGCGCCTGAGCTTATGCCTTACGCCCCAATGGGCAAGGCGTTAGTATCAGATGTACTAGGCATGGCTTGGGATCAGGTCAATCAGTCGTAACTGTTTAATTGCCTATTATTTTATCTGACTGTCTATTATTTTACTTCTTTTTATACTTCTAAATTTTTGCACGTGTCACTGATAATCAAAAACAGATTATCGAAAAATCTCGTTAAGTTTCTTACAATATCATCAGGTTAGCGGCGTGCGACAGTAAATGATTTTAGCAATATACTGTCGTTAAGTTTGCCGTTATTGTCGTACTAATGTATGAGTCAAAATAGGATATAGCTATTATGTGTGGAGTCATTGGAGTTGCAGCTCACGAACCAGTCAATCAGATTCTTTATGACGGTTTGACGATGCTACAGCATCGCGGGCAAGATGCAGCAGGTATTGTCACTTTGCAAGATGGGCGACTCTATCTACGTAAAGAAAATGGCATGGTACGTGACGTATTTATGAATCGTCATATGATGAAACTGGTTGGTAAGTTCGGTATTGGTCACGTTCGTTACCCGACAGCTGGTACTTCTAGCAGTGCCGAAGCTCAGCCATTCTATGTCAACTCACCATATGGTATTACCCTTGCGCATAATGGTAACTTGACCAATGCTGAGAGTTTGGCCAAATCTTTGTACATCGAAGATCGCCGCCACCTTAATACTGACTCAGATTCTGAAGTACTGTTAAATGTACTGGCACATGAGATGCAGAATCTAGGCAAAACACATCCAACGGCTGATGATATCTTTGAAGCAGTAAAAGCTGTCTATAAACGCTGTGAAGGCGCTTATGGTGTTGTCGCTTTGATCACTGGTCATGGCTTACTTGCATTCCGCGATCCAAACGGTATCCGTCCACTTATCTTTGGTAAGCGTATGGCACCGAATGGCGGCACTGAGTATATGGTTGCTTCTGAATCAGTTGCATTGACAGGTTCTGGCTTTACTATCGTTCGTGATGTAAAACCAGGCGAAGCGATTTTTATCGATTTAAACCATAAGCTGCATACGCATCAATGCGTCGAGCAAAAAGAATACACGCCTTGTATCTTTGAATATGTGTACTTTGCTCGTCCAGATTCGATTATGGACAATATCTCAGTTTATAAATCACGCCTACGCATGGGTGAAAAACTGGCAGATAAAATCCTTGCTGAATGGGGTGAGGATCATGATATCGACGTGGTCATTCCAATTCCGGATACGTCACGTACTTCAGCGATGGAGCTGGCGTTAAAAATGAACGTTAAGTACCGTGAAGGGTTCATGAAAAACCGTTACATCGGTCGTACGTTTATTATGCCAGGTCAGCAGCAGCGTAAAAAATCAGTTCGCCAAAAGCTGAGCGCTGTGCCACTAGAGTTCAAAGGCAAAAATGTACTGTTGGTTGATGATTCTATCGTTCGTGGTACGACCTGTCATGAAATCATTCAAATGGCACGAGATGCTGGTGCTAACAAGGTGTTTTTTGCCAGCGCTGCGCCACCAGTGAAATTTCCAAACGTATACGGCATTGATATGCCCGTACGTAGCGAGCTTATTGCCTCAGGCAATAGCGTTGAAGAAGTACGTGATATCATCGGCGCTGATCGTTTGATTTTCCAAGATTTGGATGATTTGATCGATGCAGTAAAAGATACCAAACATAGCCGAGTGGAAGGTTTTGATTGTGCGGTATTTAACGGCTGTTACATCACTGGTCAGATCAATGAAGCGTATCTTGATCACCTGCAAGAGCAGCGTAACGATACTGCCAAGACTGGTAAAAAAGGCGTACAAATAGTGGCTGATACCCCAGTTGATATGATGGGCGTAGAAGAGCTTTAAGCTAAGTTAAAGCCATTGTTTTCAGATAACAAAAAGCTAGATTCTGAATGAATCTAGCTTTTTTATGTTTAAAATATAGCCAATGGTACTGACGTTTATATAAATGGTCGAAACAGTTTTAGCCTAGAAAACTGCTAAATAACCAAAATAGACCATTGATTGCTGCTATACCGACAACCATACTGACCAAAAGCTGACGGCTGATATGATAGATAAACAATACCAAAATAAGTGCGCCGACTTGTGCCATTAATAGATGCAACTCGGTATCGCTTAAAGCAACAGTCGTCGATAGGTCTTGATAAGAGAGGCTAGTTAAAATTAACAGTACCATCACTGATAATGGCAAACTCTCATTTAATCGGTGTAGCCAAGGTGTATCGAGTAGCTTTCTAGGTATCAGTGCGGGTAGCGCACGAGTGATAAAGGTCACAGCTGCCATGGCAAGCGTAGCAAAAATAAGATAACTACTGGTCATAAGAGTCTCCCGTCTTTTGACGCTCTATCCAAAACCCACGTACCAAAATCATAAACATGCAGATAGTGATGGCTACTAGTAGCAACCAGTCACTGGTAAATAGCGAAGCAATGATTAAGCCAAGCATGGCAATACCAATCGGGAAGTAGCGTTTGATACTTTGAAATTGCTCATAAGCCAGAATTGCAAACAGGCAAACCAACGCAAAATCTAAATTTGGCACCAAATCACTGAGCGTACTACCAATCATTACGCCAACCGTACTCGCCAGTACCCACCAGCTTTGGTTAAATAGGCTGATAGGAAGTATCAGCGCTCGTCGTGACTCATTTGGTAAGCTTGTCATGATCGAAAAAGTCTCGTCGGTCAACGCAAACAAACAATACGTCTTGGCCAGCTTATTTTTTGGTAAATACTGTAATAACGGCATACCATAGAATACATGACGTAGATTAATCGCCGCAATATTGGTGGCGATATTGCCAATCGGTAGGCCCGCGCTCAGCATTGGTAAACAAGCATACTGAGCTGCACCAGCATAGAGAACGATACTGAGCATAATCGTTGCCCATATCGGGATACCTGCTACCTGTGCGAGTACACCAAAGGCAATACCGGCAGGCAGATATCCCATAGCAACTGGCAAGCTTTTCTTAAAGCCCTCAGCCCATTGATAGCGGTTTGCATGTTGATGGCTTAATTCATTTGAATGAGTATTCACATGACATCCTAAATTTTTCTTATGATATTTTTATAAATCTATTGATATAAAAATTATTGATATAAAAATTATTGATTCAAACGGTATTGCTGCAAAATTAAAAAGTGCAAAACGAGCTTAATAAAAACGTTCTATCGAAAATTGATAGAGCAAATATAATATAAAACTAACTAAGCTTCAGGTTGTAGTTTCTCATAACTGCCAGTCTGATTAGCACGGTACAAAAACCCACCTAGGATGACTAGTCTCAATAATAATAGACACCACACGCTAAGCCAAATACCAGTCATATCCCATTGATGATAGAGCAACCAGCTTAACGGGAAGAAAATGGCAGCCAGTATCAGCGCCGCATTACGGATCACGCTACCAGCCGTCAAGCCGAAAAATATCCCATCCAACCAATAGGCACCAACGCCGACAAGAGGCAATAATACGGCATATAAATGGTAGTCATAGGCGAGGGCAAATACCGAATCAATATTGGTCATCAATCCCAAATACGTAGGCATCGAAAGCCACCAAATGGCGCTCAACATGATAGCAAGGCCATAACTAACCACGCCTGTACGCTTCACAATAATACGAAAACGTGGCCAATCACGTCGCCCTGAAGCTTGTCCACTCAGGGTTTCAGCAGAGACAGCGACGCCGTCCAGAGCGAAGGCGGATATACTTAATACTTGCAATAAAATAGCATTGGCAGCCAGTATGACGTCACCGCTTTGGGCAGATAGTCGAGTAATCCAAGCAAAGCTCAGCGTTAAAATAAGAGTACGTACAAAAATATCTTTGTTTAAAGAAAATAGCCTAAGCATCTTTTCTTTCGTAAAATACTGACGATCCGCTTTGAATAATACAGGCCACGATATTTTTAAATGTTTGAGGCTCAACCATAATGCCATCAGTATTCCAAACCAAAATGCAATAGTCGTTCCTAGTGCGACACCAGCTAATCCCATCTGCATTGCAAATACAAAAAACAGAGTCAGTACGATATTAAGTACAGCAATAAAGCCCTGCTGATAAAGCATATAACGTGTCTTACCTTGTCCTGCAAACCAACCAATAAATGCAAAATTCATCAGCTCAGCGATCACGCCCCAAAAGCGTACGTCTAAATAGGTTTTCGCTGCGCGTCCACTTTCAGGATTGGCTGACAGTGCTTTTAAGCCAAAATCAATCAGCCATGGTTTTGCGAGTAGCAATATTGCTCCAATAACAAACGCCAATAGTAACGCGCGTTGTAAGATAGACAGCAAAGGCATGGGCACTGATAAGGTTGGTGTATTGCTAGTATTATTAGCCAGTTGTCCCAATGCCTGCGCAGCAAGTCCAGATGATGCATACTGCAAAAAGTTAAAGCTAACAAGCAATAGCGATAGCAGCTGTATGGCCAAACCCATGCCAGCAAGTTTCGCTGTGTCATTCATATTGCCGACAATGGCCGTATCAATAACGCTCTGCAATGGCATAGCCAAATTGGCGAGTAGCACAGGCAATGCAATCGCGACAATACGCTTATAGCTTGTGTCAATAGGTGGCATCGCGTGAGAAGTTGCTGAATTAGCTGACATGTGTAACTCGTTTATGCGTGAACGATAAAGAGGTGTATTCGTTAAATGATAATAAAACTGTAAGGCAGGACATTTAATATAAGAGACAAAATAGCTATAAAGACAAAAGCACCTAGACTCATTATTCATGAGTCAGGTGCTCTTATTTAAACGTTGTATCTGTGCAATCAGTAATTATATAAAGTGTCATAACACGCTAGTTCAACGTATCAATCCATCTAATATACCTTACTAGACGTTGTCTTGCTCAAACATTTTTGGATCGTTGAAAGTAACGATTTCTTCTTCAAACTCTGGTTTTACTTTTACGATAAAGTCATCACGCGATAGACCCATGCGCAGCGGAATCGAGCTGGCGATATAAGTCGATGAGTAAGTACCCGCAAGCAAACCAATAAACAGAGCTACTGAGAACCAGTATAATCCATCACCGCCCAAGAATAGCATAGCCAATACGACCAATAGAACAGTTGAGATGGTCATAATCGTGCGTCGTAGCGTCTCGGTCAATGACAAATCAATCGTCTGTTCAGGCGTAATTCCGCGAACACGGCGGAAGTTTTCACGGATACGGTCATAGACAACGATGGTATCGTTCAATGAATAACCAATCAATGCCAATACCGCAGCCAATACCGTCAAATCAAACGGAAAGCCGAATAGTGCAAATACACCAATGGTTACGACGGCATCATGGAACAGTGACAGTACAGCACCTAAAGACAGTTTGAACTGGAAGCGTAGGGCAACATAGCCAAGCATACATACCAGTGCCAATACCAATGCCATGACTGAGTTTAAATAAACCTCATTACCAACTTGGCTACCAATGATATTTACGTTGCTAATCGTAGCGGTGTTGCTAGGTAATGCCAGTGCTTGCGTCAGATTTGCGCTTAGCCCATCGACGTTATCAGACTGAGGGGGCAGACGTACGAGTAGCTCTTCACGCGTACCTAGGTACTGTACAACTGCATCATCGAAGCCATTGTCTGCCAGCGCTTGTACAACAGCAACTTGCTCAACAGGCTGCTCATAACGGACATCAGCAGATACACCACCAGTGAAATCGAGGCCTAAGTTCAGACCATTTACCGCGATAGCAATGATACTACCGATCACCATAAATAAAGATAGTAGTGCCATCGGCTTTTCTATCTTCATAAATGGAATGATACGCTGGTTACCAACCGCTTTGATGCCACCTTCAGCAACAGCTGCGGCATCATCAGCGGCGTCACCTGATATTACGTCAGAATCAACAGCGGTAGACAGTGCTTGACTGTCTTTAGCATTTTGACCTTTACCACCGCGACGACTAGGGCTTTTGCCTGACTTTGCGGTAGTAGGGTTATTGGTTTTAGTATTGCTACCTTTACCATTACGACGCGGTTTGTTACGGCGACGCGTACTTGCATTGGTCGTGTCACCGTTTGAGCCATTTCGATCAGGATTATTCTGCTGTTCTAAAGGGTTGTTATTATCGATCGCCATAATATTCTCCTAACCGATGCTCAGACTTTTGATGGATTTACGCTTACCATAAGCAATTTGTACCAGTGCACGTGTCACCAAAATAGCGGTGAATAGCGAGCTGACAATACCAATAGCTAGCGTAATCGCAAAGCCTTTAATCGGACCAGTACCAATCGCAAATAGGATAAACGCGACCAATAAGGTTGTAATGTTGGCATCAAAAATACTGCTAAATGCGCGATCGAAACCTGCCACAATGGCTGATTTTGGCCGTACGCCATTGGCAATCTCTTCTCGTATTCGCTCAAAGATCAGCACGTTGGCATCAACTGCCATACCAATGGTCAAAACGATACCTGCGATACCCGGTAGGGTAAGTGATGAACCCAAAATTGACATAATCGCAATGATAATAATAACGTTAACGGCTAGCGCAACGTTGGCAATCACACCGAACAGACGATAGAAGATAATCATAAACGCGAAGACTAATAGATAGCCGACTTGCGTAGAGAACAATCCTTTATCAATGTTTTCTTGACCGAGTGATGGACCAATAGTGCGCTCTTCTACGAAGTACATCGGTGCAGCAAGTGCGCCTGAACGTAGCAATAGGGCAAGCTCAGCTGCTTCAGCACTACTATCTAGACCAGTAATACGGAATGATGAACCTAATACCGCTTGAATGTTGGCGCGGTTGATGACTTTGGTTTCAGCGTAAGGTGTGCGTACTTCAGTCGTCTCACCAGTCGCTGGATCTTCTTCGTAAGTGATTCTTTGTTTGTTTTCTATGAACAATACAGCCATCTGTTGGCCAACCGCTGTACGTGTGGCGTTCTGCATAAGCTTACCGCCAGCACTGTCCAAGGTAATACTTACTTCAGGTAGACCGCTTTCATCCAAGCCAGTTTGCGCGTTGGTTACTTTGTCCCCGGTGACAATCGCTTGACGATCTAACAATACAGGAGGACCATCGAGTGTTTCGAATGGGAATGCCTCTGTACCTGCTGGAGGTATGCCGCCAGTATAGGTATCGGCGTCTTCTGCCACCATACGGAACTCAAGGTTTGCAGTACGACCAAGCACACGTTTTGCTTCAGCAGTATCTTGTACACCAGGTAGCTCAACGACGATACGGCTAGCACCTTGCGACTGTACCAAAGCTTCGGTAACACCCAACTCAGCAATACGGTTACGTAAAGTCGTTAAGTTCTGGTTGACCGCGTAGCTATTGATTTCGTCAAGTGTCGCATCGTTATACGATAAAACCAATGCAGGACCTTGATCATCAATAGAAGACTGCAAGTTAAACGTGTTGCTCATTGAGCCTTGTAATACGTTTTGGGCACGGTTACGAGTATCAGTATCAGCAAAATGCAATACCACGCCGCGATCTTCGGTCTTGATACCTTTAATTGCTACTCGCTCAGCACGTAGCTCACGTCGCATATCACGACTGGCACTGGTCAAACGCTGTTCAAGCGCCTTGTCCATATCGACTTCGAGTACAAAGCGTACACCACCACGCAAATCGAGACCAAGCTTCATCGGTCTTGCACCGATATCGCGTAGCCACTGCGGGGTAGTCTGTGCTAAGTTGAGAGCGACCACATAGTCTTCGCCCAAGTTTTGACGTAGCACTTCTTGCGCTTTTAGCTGATCGACTGGGTTGTTGAGGCGTACCAGCGCGCTGTTGCCCTCAAACGTACCATCGTGGTTATCTAGACCTGCCTCTTCGAGTAAGCTTTGAGACTCGGTTAAGATGCCTTCAGATAGCTGAGTTCCTGCGGCTGCGCTCGTAATCTGCACAGCAGGTTCGTCAGGGTAAAGGTTGGGGGCAGCATATAGACCGGCAACGAGTAGCACGACGGCAATTAGTAAGTATTTCCAAGCGGGATATTGCATAATCACTTCTTTAAGTTGATAAACGACTGGCGACGTAGGCCACAAGTTAGCAGATGGGAAGTTAGCGATAGCAACGGTCGAGTGCTATGTTCAGCAGCCGTCATCATGCACCATTGCGATCATCCGCGATGATAGTAACGCATAAAACAGTAAAGCAAATAATACAGATGTCTGTTTATCCGGTCACCAAAAATCATAGGGCTAGATTGGATAAAGATAGGACATCTAAACAGTAAGCCTAATTTATATAGCAATTTTACCTTACTGTGTTAATAGCGAAAAATGACCGTAAATCATATACGGTCATTTTTTAGTCATTACATTCATTAATGTGACGACTATTGAATGTTCACTAATAAAAGCTAGTGAACATTCTAATTAGACGCTTTCGATCGTGCCAGCAGGCAATACTGAAATAACAGAAGCACGTTGTACTTTCACGTCAGTATTGTTGTTTAGGCTCACAACGGCATAATCGCCTTCGATTGCTTTGATACGACCCATTAAACCACCAGCGAAAATGATTTCACTACCCACGGTCAATGCGTTAACCATGGCACGGTGTTCTTTGGTACGCTTAGACTGCGGGCGAATGACCAAGAAGTAAAAAATCGCAAAAAACGCAACAGGCAGTAAAATCTGACCGAATAGACCTGCAGCACCTGCAGTCTCTGGTGCAGCATGGGCAGCTTGAATAAATAAGCTCATAATATCTCTCAGTAAGTCATAGACAATAATAAAATTAGACGCATAGTAACAAAAAATCCCAGACTTGGTAACTGTTAATCATAGGCTGAGCGTGTTTTTCTTAGCGTAAGGCATACTATCAGCCAATGGGTAGGACAACAATGTTTTTACTATATTCAGATAATCTATATAAAGCCTCAGGCTAAATAGCTGTCATGAATTGGCTAGTAAAGATGTCGTCATACAACCGTTAATAGTAGGGCAATAAAAGTCATCAAAAAACAAAAACTTAAAAATGGTGACTTATTGTGAAATGGTATCATCAATGCTACTATCAAATGGCAATGATTGCCTGGATTTAGTATGCTACATATTGAACCATATTACGGCTTATTGAAGCATAGTATGGCTTTGAAATAGCGATTAAATCAGCTTTGAGTAACTATTTATACGATAGACAGATGTCTTTTATTACTTTGTTAAAGATAATCTAAAAATCAATATAAATTGCTCATGACATTATCTTCCTTTTACTCTTTTTAGGTTACCTAACTTGTTCACCACTTTTATGTTTGTACCTCGTTTATGTCGTCCGCGCGCTCATCGTAAAGACGCATCTGCAGAACCTCCCCCGAGAATGACTACTAGTTCTCGATTTGGTTATACTTCTTTTTCAGCACTATCTGCATTGGCAATTCTTATGCTACCGCAGGCAGTGTGGGCAGCTGGTGCTGTATCAACATCCAGCGAGGCGGCAGCACCAACTGCGCTTAGCGTTTCTCTGTTGATATTTTTTGTCTTACTTGCTATTGGTGTCTCTTTCGTCTGTTCATTAGCAGAGTCTGTTTTGCTAAGCATGACGCCATCGTTTATTGCGGATGTGCAAGAAACCAGTCCCAAAAAAGCAGAAATGCTTAAAAGCCTGAAAGTGGACAATATTGATCAGTCACTAGCCGCTATTTTAACCTTAAATACGGTTGCCCATACACTCGGCTCTATCGGTGCGGGTGCACAGGCCACGATCGTATTTGGTAGTGCGTGGTTTGGTCTGTTTTCTGCCCTCATGACGCTTGCTATCTTATTCTTGTCTGAGATTATCCCAAAAACTTTGGGTACAGTTTACTGGCGTCAATTAAGTGGTTTGGTTGCTTATTTCGTTCGTGGCATCATCCTGCTGCTATACCCGTTAATCTGGTTCTCAGAGCGTCTGACGAAACTATTGGTTCGTGGTAAAGAACCGCAAACATTTAGCCGCCGCGAATTTGCTGCTCTTGCTAGTATCGGTGAAGAGTCAGGACAAATTGACCCACTAGAGTCGCGTATCATTCGTAACTTGCTCGCGTTTGGCGCTATTAAAGTCGAAGATATCATGACACCGCGCTCGGTGATGCTCGCGTTCGAAGAGAATAAGACCGTCGCTGAGGTATTGGTTGATCGTCCAAAGCTGACGTTTTCTCGCTTGCCAATCTATGATGGTGATTTGGATAACATTACAGGTTTTGTCCTAAAAACCGACATGCTACTGGCTAAAGTTAACCATGCTATGCACAAGCCGTTGACGCAATTTCAGCGCGACATCACTTTTGTCTTCTCTAAAATGAAGCTGTTTGACTTGTTAGAGTTGATGCTAAAAAACCGTATTCATATTGCGATTACAGTCGGCGAATATGGTGAAGTTAAAGGCTTGGTCACGTTAGAAGATGTGTTTGAGACATTGTTAGGTCTTGAGATTGTTGATGAGATAGACCGCGTCGAAGACATGCAGGCCTTGGCTCGTCAGATGATGGATAGACGGGTAGAGCGTTTGGGCATGAAGCTCAGCGATGATGAACAGTATGAAGACAGTAACAGCGAACCTAAGTCCTAACGAAGCTTTAACGATGCCTTCATGAAGCCAAACTATAACGTTGACAGTTTAACCATAAGTATTGATGGTTCTAAAGATTGATGGTTTAAAAATGGTCAGCTCATTATGGGCTGACTATCAAGCTAGAGCCACAAAGTATATAGTTATTATGGCTAGAATCTGCAGTATAAATGCTTATGGATATTTGATTTGATAGCCTGTGTTTTTATTCGCAATAATTACACAGGGTGTCACATGGCTGTGAGAATTCGATGATAGGCTCGGCATATGATATGAGTATACTTATATAGATATATCTATACAGACACACTGCCAAAATAAATGATAAAAGAGCGTTAATCGTCACTATATGACACTAACGAAAAAAATATCGCTAAGGATTATCATGAAAAAATTATTGGGAAATAGGCTATTAGCTCTATTGGTGAAAAGCGCCAGCATCACTGCAATCGTAGCAGTAGCCAGCACCATCAGTATCAATGCACAAGCGGCAACTATGACCGAAGATTTGGTACAGAACTATGCCGCCGCAATGAAAGCATCAGCGAATAGCCAAAGTATCAATCAGGTATCGCGCCTAGTATCGGACGACGCGCTTATTTCTTTATCTAGAAAAGGAAAGTCTACCAGTTTAGATAAAGATGCGTACTTAAAGCTGCTTCAAAACAGCTGGAATGATACGTCTAATTATCGCTATGATATTTCGGTAGATAATGTGGTGATTACGGGTTCACAAGCCAAAGCCAATGTGACGACCAATGAGAGCTGGGTAAAAAATGGTCAGCAAGTATCATTTGTTACCACATCTCGTGTGACCTTGACCTTGTCTACTGGTAATGCAGTGCTCTTGCGCGCAGTATCACAGGTAGCTATTAATTAAATCGCCATTAATCACGCAAGACTCAAAAATATAATGGGTTATATAAGCGATAGTTAGTTTAATTGGCTGAGATTCTAACTTATAAGAGATTTTAGTTGGTTAAACAGTTATTACTTAGTTTTATAGGCTACTTGAGCGTCTATGATTATCTTTTATATTAGGCTAGTCTTTGCTTTACATTGCATACTATACTATCCATCAACTTTATCTTATTAATTTCTGTCGTTAGGAAACCTCCAATATCATGTCTACTGTGCTATCACACTCTCGCTCATTTATTGCGTTGCCATTGACGCTTGCGGTATCCACTTTACTGATTAGTGCGTGTAGCAATACATCAGCGGTAAAAAACAAAGGTGCGACCAATAGCTCATCTGTCATCACCAAAAGTCCTGCCAATCAAGGGGCTAATACAGGTAGTGCAGACTACTCAACTGCGTTTTTGGACGCAGAGAGTTTGGATGAGTTGGCTGACTTGTTAGAGGCCACTGACATGACCATGGTAGAAGGTAACCAGCTTGCTATTCAGCAATACGGTGATTTGTGGAATCGTCTACGCGCAGGCTATCGTATGAATGGTGGTAAGCCAATCTATAATCAGCGTATTGAAGGTCAAAAAAGCTGGTTTACCAGTAGACAGGATTATCTCAATCGCCTAACTGCACGTGCCAGTCGCTATATCTATCATACGGTACGAGAGGCAGAGCGTCGCAATATTCCAACAGAGCTTGCTTTGTTACCAGTTATCGAAAGCTCTTATGATCCAAGTGGTACGAGTAGTGCAGCAGCTGCGGGATTATGGCAATTTATCCCAAGTACAGGCCGTATCTATGGCTTGAACCAAAGCAGTACTTATGATGGTCGCCGCGATGTTATCGAATCAACACGTGCTGCCTATGACTTCTTGACAGCATTGCACAACCAGTTCGGTAGTTGGGAGCTAGCATTGGCTGCCTATAACGCTGGACCTGGTCGTGTACAGAAAGCAATCGATGCCAACGCAGCGCGCGGACTGCCAACAGATTACTGGTCACTTCAATTACCGACTGAAACGATGAACTATGTGCCGCGTTTCTTAGCTGTAGCTGAAATCGTCGCCAAGCCTGAGCAGTATGGTGTGTATTTACCCGCTATCGCTAACCGTCAGCATTTCCGCAGTGTACCTGTTAACTATGGTGTGAGCTTGGCAGAAGTATCGCAGTTAACTGGCGTTAGCTACGATGAGCTAGAGCGTCTAAATACTGCACTGACATCAGGCCGTGTTGACTCTTCAGGTCCACAGCGTGTCATCATTCCTAACGACGTCAGTCTCAATGCCGATGCCAAATTAAGTGGGCTCAGAGGTAACGGTACAGGTAATGTGCTCGCCTCAAGCAACGCAGGTAGCTCAAGCACGACAGCGACTACACCAAGCTATAATAACAAACCCTATACTGCCTCATCACTACCGTCTACTGGTAGCGCATTGGCTGATTATGCGGCTAGCGCAAGTGTACCTCAGCAGACCACAAGCTATATCTCACCGTCTGCAACACCAACTAGCAGCTCGGTATACAGTGGCAATTCTTCAGCTCGTATTGAGCCACCACTGACCACTGCAGAGACTAACAAGATCAATGCTGAGCTTAAGAGCAGTAACAGTCTACCGACTACCTCAGCTCAGATTACTCAGAACAATACGATTGTCCAAGAGCCACCGCTTAGCAAAGAAGAGCGTGATTTCATCGCCAATCAAATCCGGAGAAATACCTCTGAGACCAATGTTATCAATGCTGATGGCAACATTAATCTATCAGCCGTACAAACACAGCAGTCTATCTTAGAAGCGAGTGGTGCAGAGAAGAAACTTAGCTTTGCTAAAACCTCGGTAAGTAAGCCAAAACCTCAAGGCACTCGTACCACTTATACGGTCAAACGTGGCGATACGCTCTCGAACATTGCGAGTCGAGCAGGGGTTAGTTGGCGTGATATCGCAGAATGGAACCAGATAGATGCCAGTGCCAATTTGCTCTCTGGCAGTACGTTATATCTATATAATGCCAAGACTATCGAGCCATTGAGTACTGCTAATAACGCCGCCGCTAGTCAGCCTGACAGTTACGTCGTACAAGGCGGTGATACGCTTATCGGTACGGCTAATCGTTTTGGCTTATCGGTCACTCAGCTAGCCAGCTATAACAACCTGAGCAGCCGTGCTGATCTGCTCAGAGGTCAGAAACTATGGCTCATACCGGGTAAAGTGACTACACCTGCGACGACACCTGCAGCGCCTTCTACCAAGCCGAGTAAATCAAGCACTGCGACCAAAAACTATAAAGTAAAAGCAGGGGACGGATTAATTGCATTGGCACGTCAATTCAATGTGTCGACAGATACTTTAGCCAGTCTCAACGGTATCAACAGCACAAGTTCGCTATATGTTGGTCAGACGCTTAAAGTGCCAGCCAGTGTTGATTTCGATGCTACAAGTACGACAAGTGCTAGTAGTAGTAACAGCTCAAGCTCGGTCGCGATCACCAATTACAAAGTAAAATCAGGTGATACGCTGATTGGTATTGCGAACAGCATCGGAGTGAGTGCAACGGAACTTGCTGCGGTAAACAGCAACTTTGATGCAAAGGCTCGCTTGCAACGTGGTCAAACGATTAAAGTTCCTGCTTCTAAAGAATTGGTCGATCGTCAGTTGAATGACAAAGCGGTCAGCTACAAAGTAAAATCAGGTGATACCTTAACGGGTGTCGCCAAACGCTACAATATTGGCTTAAGTGATTTGGCATCAGCAAATAACTTAAATACCAATTCGAATCTGATACTGGGTCGTACTATCACTATCCCTGCGAGCGGTAGTGTGGCAAGCGCATCTAGTAGCAGTCAAAGCAGCAGCTCTGCTAGTAGTAACAGTAGTAGCTCAGCAAGCAGTGGAACAAAACTGAGCAACACTGAAAGCTATAAAGTTAAATCTGGCGATGGCTTAATTGCTTTGGCACGTCAGTTTGGCATCTCAGTAGAGGACTTGGCAGCGACCAATGATCTAGCGACCAATGCTCAGCTACAACGCGGCCAAACGCTTAAAGTACCAAAAGCAACGGTAAGCTATACGGTTGGCTCGGGCGATAGTTTGATTGGCTTAGCACGTAAATATGGCGTATCAACGCAAGAGCTGGCTGATATGAATAATATTGCCGCGGATACGATGTTGCAGCGTGGTCAGCGTCTGACAGTTCCAAATCGCTAATGAATAAAATATTAATGGATACCGTTTAAACGAGGCGTCATTAATATTAACCATTAGTCGTATCGCACAAAAAAGCTGCTCTTTATAAGAGCAGCTTTTTTTTATTTAATAAGAATAAACAACTGTGAAAGTTTAGCTTACAAACCGCCTAGTAATATCTAAAAATTAGACAGTCTGAGTTTTAATAGTCTCAAGATAGCTTCTGATATTACTGACATAGTGCATCGCTTGACCATAGCGGCTATTCGACGCTCTATTATCTGCTAAATAAGCATAGACGTTCGCCCAGCTCTTATCATCGATACCTTGAGCTCGTAGTTCACGTTGGATTCTTTTTACCGCATTGGGACCCATGTTATAACCTGCAAGGGCAAACCAGATACGGTCAGTTTTTGGTACATCGGAGAAGTCTGCTTTCACTTGCTCTAGATAGCGTGCACCGCCGCCAATGCTTTGGTAAGGATCAATGCGGTCTGAGACGCCCATCGCTTTTGCAGTGTTGTTAGTTAGCATCATTAACCCGCGTACGCCAGTCGGCGACACAGCATTGGCATCAAGGTGTGACTCTTGATAACCCATCGCGACCAGCAGTTCCCAATCGTGATTGTAATTACGTGCTTGCTCTTCAAACGAAGACTGATAGTCCGGTAACTTTTCTGTCAACGTTCTCTGGAAGTGATCCTGACTATAGGCATCTTTAAGCAAGTTTTGATTGTAGAACGCAGCAAGTTTTTGTGTGTTTTGTAGCTTGATGCTGTCGCACAAAAAGTAACTGGCCTTTCTTGATAGTGGATCATTGGATGAGCTAAACGTCCAACTTACCTTAGGATGTAGACCGTTCTTAGTCAGACTAGAATCGTAACCACAGCTGACATTAATAGAGGATAGATTCAGCTGGCTCTTTAACTTAGTGCTAGCCGTAGTCAATGCCATGTCAGCATTGCCTGTTCTTAGTGCTTTTAGTGCTGCTTCTTCACTGGCATAGGCTTTTAGATTGATATCGACACCGAGCTCGTCGGCGTAAGTGCGCACCAGATCAAAACCAAAACCATGTTGGAAGCCATCAGTAGCAAAGTAAGTGCTATCGCCAGGCACCGCAGCAATGGTCAAGGTGTTCTCCAGCATGACATTGTCATAGGCTGGTACCGATGTGTTCATGGTCGTCAAACTCTCAGCGGGCAAAGAGAGTAGAGCGATGCTAGAGATTTGTGCCAGCTTCTTGGTTCTGGCAAAACGACTAGACGCAATAGGGGTAACGGATGAAACGATGTTACTTTTGGTGTTCAGTAGGCGTTTAGATGGACGCAGTAAATAAGAAATACGGCGTCTGGCCCCTTGCGCAGATACTTTTACACGATAAGTAATACGCTGCATGGATGTCTCCTGATTTTAGCCATCCTTCTTACCGCAAAAACACGTATAAATATATGTGCATAATATTGACATATATCGATATCGTATCTTAAATAGAGTGGCATTTTTAATAGAACAAATGCTACTCTATCTTGTTTGACTATAGCGCCACTAGCGTACTCTCTCTAAGAGTTAGTGGGATAGTTTGTCGTCAGCCAGCTATCGATATGTCATAAAAGCGTTCTAAACAGTGTTTATAAGTACTGGTTTAAAATACTGAACGCACAACAACGCGAAGGATATAAATCAGATGATTCCTTCATCGATAACTAAATATGGCTAGTGGCCAAACAACTATATATCAAACATAGGTAAGGTCATGATTAAGTTATTGAGACAAAGACATAGCTTGAAACATTGATGTAAGGTTTTGCCAATGAGGCAAATACATTCAACTGTTTTAACTATGCTAACTTTGATGGCTGGCTATACTTTGAATCACTAATATTAAGTTACTAGTAATAGGATAGCTGGCTACTAAAGTTGTTTGTCCAGCAATGAGGGTAAGCAAAATAACCAGAATTGATAGTTTATAGCGGTCTATCAAACTGACTATGTCATACCGTCATCGCGACACCAAAAATAAAAAAATACCATGCTGCTAACATACATAGTGCAAACATAGTATTTCAATGGGTAGCAGTTTAAAATCTTATCGCTGATATAGCATGATAAAGTCCTAAACAACTACCATCATTATTTTAGTGCCATAACCGGAAGCTGTAATAATGGGAAGTTTCATGACAAAACGTTCTTTCTTACGGGTAGTAATATGCGGTTACTAATTGCATTATTCAAGTGGAGTTAAGAAAAAAGCGATAAAACTTAACAATTGAGATATAAACGGTTAATTTTCCAGATATTTGGTACATAATAATCAAAAATAGAATAACAAAGTTTAAATAGTAGTCAAACTAGACTTTATGCTTATGGTGTGACTATAGCATTAGCAAGTCTAGTTTGGCTTTTAAATTATCATTTCCTTTATAAGTTTTTCTCTATCAATGACAACCGTTTAAAATGGCTTTTTAAGTGGTTAGTTTATGCTGGATTTTCGATATCGATTAAAGTAACTGGCAGACCAAATTTTTGAGCGACTATCTCTCCTAACGCCTGAATACCGCCACGCTCCGTTGCATGATGACCACAAGCAAAATAGTCAATCCCAAGCTCGCGCGCGCTATGCGTGGTACGCTCAGATATCTCACCAGAGATAAACGCATCACAGCCCATGCTAGCCGCTTGCTCAATCATGTCTTGCGCACCGCCTGTACATATACCCACACGTTCGATCAGCCTGCCATTTGTCTGAGCAGAAGCGTCTGTATGATACTCAGCTGAGATATGTAATGGCGCGCGACCTAAAGCTTGAGTAATGGTTGAAATGAGATCGTCAGCACTTTGCGGTGTGCAAGTAGCGATATTGCCCACAGGATGGGACTCGGTAGGATAGAGCGCACCAGTAATCGTCATGCCGAGCATGTCAGCAAGTTTTGCGTTGTTGCCAGAGATTGGGTGTGCATCAAGCGGTAGATGATAGCCAATCATAGAAATACCGTGTTGCATCAGCTTGCGCACGCGTCGACCTTTCATCCCAGTGAGCGTAGCAGGTTCGCCTTTCCAGAAGTATCCATGATGTACCATAATCGCATCGGCATTGTCAGCGATGGCAGCATCTATCAAGGCTTCACAAGCCGTGACACCAGTGACGATACGTTGAATCGGGCGTCCACCATCGATTTGTAGACCATTTGGCGCATAGTCTTTAAACGCGCTGGTAGATAAGTAGTCGTCACAGAACTGTGTCAATGCCTGAGCGCTAATGCTTTGAGTATTGGATTCAGCTGTCGTATGATTTGCAGTCATTATGTTTTCCTGTCATCAATAAAATGTATGTCGTAAGGTGCTGTAGATTAACTAAGCAAAAATTATGTATTATCTGTCATGTTTGAGAGTGTTTGGTTTTGGACTTCTCGCTTTATGTTCAATTCTCGAAATGTTGAAGTGTCGAGCATCGTAAAAGCTATTTTAACATGCCGTTGTAAGCAAGCAGACAAGCTGGATAACTGAAATGGTACACGATACGTTACTATTTACTGGTATTGCGGTTATAATTTATATACGTGAGTCTGCCTAGCTGTATAGCATTTGACCATCTGATGAATGGGTCAACACTAGCTAAGCGGTCGCCATTATCTCACATCGTTTTTCACTGTCTGTTTGCAATAAATTTATAGAGGTTTTATATGTCGTCATCCCGGAACACCAATAACAAGGCGTCTTTATTAAAATGGTTACCTTGGGTCTTATTGCTGCTAGTGTTGGCAGCGTTTATCTGGTTGTTCACGAGTATGAAGTCGACGTCAGAGGCCACATGGGAGCCGCCGAGAACCCCGCCTGCGGAGCAGCAAGCAGCAGAGCCAGTGTCGGACACGCCAGCGCCTATCTCTTCTTATCATAATGCAGTGGCGCGTGCGTCGCAGTCTGTAGTCAATATCTATACGACGCAAACGATGACCGAGCATCCTTATATGGATGATCCCGTACTGCGCCGGTTTTTTGAGTATCATGGTGGCCCATCACAAGAGCAGGGCAATACCAATTTAGGCTCTGGTGTGATCGTATCAGAAGATGGCTATATCGTGACCAATGCCCACGTAATCGAAAAGGCCGATGAGATCACAGTCGCGTTCAATGATGGTCGTAAGAGCCGTGCCAGAATCATCGGTACAGATCCTGATAGTGATTTAGCCGTGATCAAGGTCGATATGACAGGGCTGACACCACTTGGATTCCGCGAAGATCCGATTCGCGTGGGCGATTTGGCCTTAGCGATTGGTAATCCGTTCGGTGTGGGTCAGACAGTGACGCAGGGGATTATCTCAGCGACTGGTCGTACTGGACTGGGCGTTAATAAGTTTGAAGACTTTATCCAGACTGATGCGGCGATTAATCCGGGTAACTCAGGCGGCGCACTGGTCGATGCTCATGGCGAGCTAGTCGGTATCAACACCGTGATATTCTCGCGCTCTGGTGGCTCGATGGGTATTGGCTTTGCGATTCCAACGGCATTGGTTGAGCAAGTGATGAATGCCTTGATTAAAGATGGCCGTGTTAGTCGTGGTTGGTTAGGTATCGAGATTCAGTCACAGCTACGTGACCCAACGCAGCTAGAGACGTCAACAGGCGTAGAAGTACTAAACGTCATTGACAACAGTCCAGCGGCAAAAAGTGGTCTACGTGTCGGTGATATTGTCCTAACCATCGATGATGTCGAGATGACAGATGCCAATACCTTGATTCAGTATGTTGCTCGTAAGCCACCAAACACTGAACTGGATGCGCAAATACTACGTCAAGGTAAAAATGCTCAAGTAAAAATCACGCTAGAAGAGCGTCCAGCACAAGAACCACTTGAGCGTCCTGTCGTACTACAAAATGAGAGCATGGGCGGAATGGAGCAGCCAAACATCCAAGGTGATGAAGAAACGCCAATGATGTCAAAAGCAGAGCGTGATCGTATGCGTGAAGAGCTGATGAAACTGTTTGAACCGCCCCGGGATTGTCGGAGACTCAACATTCTGAGAGAATACGACAATGAAAAAACAAACCTACACTCCTGAGATTAAAGAACGCGCCGTTCGCATGCTGATAGAAGCGTTGGGCGACTAT
>NZ_CAJGZN010000005.1 GCF_904846235.1 Psychrobacter immobilis | reverse complement strand
GATAGTCGCCCAACGCTTCTATCAGCATGCGAACGGCGCGTTCTTTAATCTCAGGAGTGTAGGTTTGTTTTTTCATTGTCGTATTCTCTCAGAATGTTGAGTCTCCGACAATCCCGGGGCGGTTCAAAACGGTAATATCAGCGTTGATAGTGTCACAGTTGGGACAACGATTATCAATAGTGAGGGCATCAGTATGCAAGATGGGCCAAGTATGACGTCTCAAGGTCTATATGCTGGTAACCAACGTATGACTGGTGTCGCCGATGGTGTCGAAGCGACAGACGCCGTCAACTATAGTCAGCTTAGCGCGCTTGATAGTCGACTCAATAATAATATGAGCGATCTTGGCTACAAAATCGACGAAGTAGAAGACGATGCAAACGCAGGTATTTCAGCCGCGATGGCAATGTCGGCAATGCCTCAGGCTTATATCGCAGGTAAGTCACTGATTGGTGGCGGTGTCGGTACCTATAACGGAGAAGGTGCTGTAGCAATTGGTTTCTCTAAATTATCTAACGACGGTCGCTGGGTCATTAAGGTAAATGGTTCGGCAGATACTCAAGGAAACGTAGGCGGCGCAGTGGGTGCAGGTTTCCATTTTGACTAACAAAACCTCTCAATTGTAGCTATCGGTAGACTATAAAAAAGCAAGACATCTAATGTTTTGCTTTTTTACGGCTTAAAGATAAACAATTGATGCAGCAATAATGTCGATGAATCAAAATAAGCGCTTGTAAATTGTGTCTCACAAGCGCTTATTATTTATAATTAAGGGCTTCTATATTCTGAACATTGCACCATTCGGTTTCAGTCCAACATAGGCCATACCTGCTTGATTCATCCAGTGAGGTTGAATAATGCCATGCTGCAAAATCGCATGAATATCTCTATGCGCCCTTTCTATCTTATGCTTTTTATATAGGGAGGCTGTGCCTGCGACTGCGTAAATTTCAGATACCATGTCACGAGCTTCTCTTGCGCCTTCACAAGACGCTGCCCATACATCTGCAAGCTGTATATCAGTAAAGGTGTTCTGCTGCTGTGCCTCTTCCCATAGTACCTCGACACTATGATGCAGTTGGGCGCGTTTTGATGCCAGTATTGTTTTGCTCTTAGCAATGGTAGCTTGTACCGTTGCACGGTCGCGTAGATCTGGACTCTTACCAGGCGTTACTCTCTCAAGGCACATATCAACTAAGTCATCCATAGCGGCTTTTAATACGCCTAGCGCCATAGCTGCACAGCCAGCAGCATTGATACAACCAATAGGCAGTCGACTGTAGGCAGTATCGACAGCCACAGGACTATCAAAGTCAACTGCATAAGCCTCTTTGACAAAAGCGTCTTTAACAACGATATCGTGGCTACCTGTGCCATTTAGGCCGCCCACATCCCACGTATCAATGATTTTTACATCTTTCTTGGGAATAAAAAATAGCTTTAAGTTTGCACCTGGGCCAAGGGTCGTAGGAGAGCCTTCGGAGATAACGAGACAACGGAGCACAAACCAGTCAGCCAATTGGCATCCAGAGACGAGTGTCCATTGTCCTGATACCCTATATCCATTATCTACTGTTTGTGCCACGCCTTCAGGCCGTGCGGAATTGGCATAAATATGAGAGGGGTCGCTATATACTTCTTTCATACTGGACTCGTCCAAAAATCGACCGAATGTACAGGCCAAATGGTTGTTCCAAACGATCCAAGCAACGGAGGCCTCAGCACTGGCCAACGTCTCATAAGTTTTTAGCGTTTCTACTGGATTGCCTGCCCATCCTCCTAACGATTTAGGCAGCCCCATTCTAAATAATGCAAATTCTGAAAGTTTATTGGCCACCACGGGTGCAATTTTTCTAGCGCTTTCTGTTTCATCTCTGAACATGATTGCTGATGCATAAATCTTGTTTGCTGCATCCGATGGTAGGGTGGTTATCTTTGCTGAGGATATATCATTCATATTGTTCAACCTTATTGTGATGAATAAGACAGTACTTTTTTCTATAGCTGATAAAGTACAAATTTGAGAGATGACAAATGCTTATATAAAGAATAACCAACAGCTGCCCACCATACAACCGTTAATATGAATATATTAAAAATTATATTGTAAAAATTGAATAAATAGTAATCAATGAGGCAAAGTTAAGCGATAAAGTTAGAGATTAAGCTGCGAAAATATGAAGGTGTGAAGAATAAAGCTAGACCAAATATTAAGTGTTAATTTTAAGTCACTTAATATTTGGCTGAGAAGATAAATATTCTATAAAGATAGGTATCCTATAAAAACTGTCTTAAATTAGGCTTCACGCTTCACGCTTCACGCTTCGGCGCATCAGGTTGCATCATAGGATCGGCATCTGCAAATGCCTTTAGTGTACGGCAATGAGTATCAATGGCGACGATATTGGGATAAGCGCTCAAATCTACTTTGAAGCGGCTAGCAGAAGAGACTTGCGGAATCAAATAACAATCTGCGAGAGTAGGACTGTCCCCATAGCAGAATTGTCCGCGATTGTTATCCGCCGCCAAACGTGTCTCTAAAGCGGCAAATCCTTCACTGATCCAGCGATTGCACCATGCAATCACATCTTTCTCGTCTACTGACAGCTCATTGCGTAGGTACTGTAAAATGCGGCGATTATTAATTGGGTGGATGTCGCAACCAATCATGGCGCTCAGCGCGCGTACCTGCATACGTCCAGCAGCATCGTTAGGCAATAATGGATGCTCAGGATAGACCTCTTCTAACCACTCCAAGATAGCTGGACTTTGGTATAATAATAAATCGTCAGCTTGTAGGACAGGTACTAATCCTTGCGGGTTAATGGCTTTAAAGGCAGACTCTAACTGTTCATCCTGTGCCAGATTGATCGTGATATCATCGTAATCTAAGCCTTTTAGGTTCATAGCGATACGAGTACGGTAAGACGTGCTACTACGAAAGTAGCCATAAAGTGTCATCATGATTCATGTCCTTATGTAGATGTGTTTTTATAAAGATAAACATTATGAAGTAAGATCTGTATCTCAGTGTTATTTGATCAGGCAAGCCATTATTGAACAAACCCTTATTGAACAAACCACTAACAAGCAAACCATCATTAAAAATAACCAATCACACCAGAATCGAGCAAATCATGCCAGCAGACAAAACCCTTGTAGACAGTTCTATCAGCAGTAAAAACCAAAGTGGGGTTCAGTCGCTTGAGATTGGGCTGTCGATACTCGATGTGCTGATCGACCGCAATGAGCCTATGATGTTAAAAGATATCGCTGAAGCCATGCAAATGCATCCAGCAAAATCCCATCGTTACTTGGTCAGCCTCATCCGCAAAAACTACGCGCGTAAGCTTGATGATGGGCGCTATGGGCTTGGCGATAGAGTCAATGCATTGGCATCACTAGGACATACTGGACTCAACCAAAACAATCTTTTGGCACGTCTCACGCAAGTGGCTGATGAAATCAAAGACACCTTAAATTGCGGTGTGCAAATTGCCAAATGGTTTAGCGAAGGCCCTATTATTATTCAGTCCGTTGAGCCAGACAGTCCGATTAGTATCATTACTCGCATCGGCTCACGTATGCCTCTGACGACATCGGCCACAGGGCAGTTATTTGCCAGTTATCAACCTGATGCCGTCATTCAGCCATTGGTCACAGCTGAATGGCATACGAGTAATACCGCCGCAGATATGGCCGAGAAGTGGCAGCACTTTACCCAGCTACAGGCCAAAATTCGTACTCAAGGCTATGCGACAGTGACGGGCGATATGCTTATGGGGATTAACGCCATTACGATTCCTGTTATATTGCCACAGCTTGCCAATAGTGCTACTAAACCATCCACGAGTAGTGAAAAAACTGATAGTGAAGATTTACCGCTAGAATATGCTATCACTATCATTGGAACAACAGAGCAGTTACCGATGAGCGAGCAACATAACGTGGTTAAGCAAATACTGGCGATAGCACAGCGTTATCAAATTGCCTAGTCAGTATGTGGTGCTATAAGCTAGGGCGTGCCTTCAATTCATCCTTTAAACCATACAGGCGCTACTGGCCGCTTTTGCTTTTTCGTATACGTTATCAGCGTCTAGACCAGTTGCATTTACTTCATCTAGGTAATGCTGAGAGCCCTCCATTAATGGGCCTCTCCAATCTGGGTCGTTGAGTGGATCAGGAATATCAATCATAATATCGCCTTTTTCTTTGGCAGCGGCCATTGCTTTGGCATTGCTGACGTCAAATACTTTAGAGATATGCGCTGCCAGCTCTGCGCCAGAATTATCATCAATCACTTTTTTGAGGTCATCAGGCAAGCTGTTGTATTTCTCTTTGTTCATGCTAATCACAAAGGTGGAATTATAAAAAGGAATGTTGGTGTGCGTATTGATCAGCTCATCAAGGCGAAACGCTTGAATGGGTTGCCAAGTAAAGCTGAGCCCCTCAATGACACCGCGCTGCAGAGAGGTATAGGTATCACTGGCAGGCATGCCAACAGGTGCAGCACCAGTGGCTTCGATAATGTGGCTAGCAACCGCAGAAGGTTGGCGAATACGGAGACCTTTCATATCAGCTGGCGTGCGAATCGGCTTATCAACCGTATGAAGCGCGCCTTGTCCAGTCCCTATCAAAGCGAGCAAATGCGTGTCTTCATACTCATCTTTAATGACACCATCATCATATAGCTTATGAAGTATACAGCTCTGCTGCTGTGCGGTATTTGTGATACCTGGCAACTCTACAATTTGCGTTAAAGGAAAACGTCCTGCTGTATATCCTTGCGCTTGCATACCAATATCCACACTACCTTTCGCCGTAGCGTCATAGGTAGCACCTGGTTTGCTGAGCGTTGCAGAAGGGTAGATCTCAATCTTTAAGCGACCTTTTGAATCTGCTTCAATTTTCTTTGCCCATGGCTCTAACGCTTCGGTATTTATATTGTCAGTGGCAGTCATGAAATGCGAGAACCGCAACGTTGTCACTTTACCTGCATCTGTAGACGCGCCTGCTGCTTGGTCGTTATTGGAGCAGCCAGTTATCGAAATTGAGGCGGCTAAGAGTATTCCTAGAGGGGTTCTTATTTTCATCATAGAATCCTTTCATGATGGTTAGATAGGGTTCGCTATTTATTGATACCTAGGGTATGTCGTCAATTAGCACTTCTATGATTAAAGTGATGATTAACTGATCATGTAAAAAGGTAGTAAACAGAATGACAGGAGAGTTACTCGCCGACAGGAGCAGCCTCGCGTGCTTCAGCCAACTCATCACTATGCAAAAACTGCGTGTGTGCTGGTGCGCGTTTGGTACGAGACCATTCATCTAACATGTCTTGCTTAATGGCATCTGTAATCATCGATACTTTGTCTTCTGAAGTTGGATCGTCATAGGTCAGCTCTAGACGATGACCGTTGGGATCAAAGAAGTAAATCGAGTGGAATATACCGTGATTGGTCACGCCAATGACATCAATGCCTGCATTTTCTAAATGCTCTTTGGCAACAATAAGCTCGTCACGGTCCTTAACCTTTAGCGCCAAATGCTGCACCCAGCTTGGGGTATTAGGATCAAAGCCCATCTCAGGTTGATTGGGTACTTCAAAAAACGCTAAGACATTTCCATTACCAGCGTCCAAAAAGACGTGCATATAAGGGTCAAAGGCTTTGGTCGAAGGCACATGATCTTCTGCGAATGCCAGAATAAAATCCATATTTAGATTCTTTTTATACCATTCGACGGTTTCTTTGGCATCTTTGCAGCGATAAGCCACATGATGGATTTTCTCAATTTGAAAGCTCATATCAAACTCCTTTTGATAAGGCGCGTCACTCATTTGGCTGTATTCACATAACGATGAGTAGGTGAATGCATTTGTCTTCCTATCAGCCTGCATGAGAGTTTTCACGCCTATTTTGCTATTTCTCTATCTATGTTATTTCTTAAATACTATTTATCAAAATCAAAGCTCAGTGCTGGTAATACCTTGCCGCGTACTTCACCAAAGCCAACACGGATGCCGTCTTTTTCGCTATAGCCTTTCATAATGACTGTGTCACCATCTTCGATAAAGCTGCGTGTTTCGCCACCTTCAAGCGTGACTGGTTTGGTAGCATTCCAAGCAATCTCTAGCATCGAGCCATAAGAATCAGGCGTTGGTCCTGAAATCGTGCCTGAACCCATCATGTCACCGACTTCAACTTTGCAGCCAGTGATGGTGTGGTGGGTAAGCTGCTGTGCCATTGACCAATACATGTATTTGAAGTTGGTCTCACAAATGATGGTCGCTGTTTCCGCATTTTTAGGTAGTAATTCAACCGATAGATTGATGTCAAAGCTGTTGTCGCTCGATTTTTCATTTAAATAAGCGAGTGGCTTGGGTTCTTGTGTTGGACAAGCTGTTTTGAACGGAGCCAACGCATCCATGGTGACAATCCAAGGAGAAACCTCGGAGGCAAAGGTCTTAGCATTAAATGGACCTAAAGGCACGTATTCCCATTTTTGGATATCTCGTGCTGACCAGTCATTGAGCAACACCATGCCAAAAATATGATCAGCGGCATCATCTACGGCGATTGGCTGACCGATATGATTGCCTTTACCAACGACAAATGCGGTCTCTAGCTCAAAATCCAAGCGCTTACAGGCAGAGAAGATAGGGCGGTCGTCAGGGCTAGGCTTTAGCTGACCGGATGGACGCACGATATCAGTTCCACTGACGATGACGGTGCTGGCGCGTCCGTTATAGCCGACAGGCATTTCGGTCCAATTAGGTAGCAGGGCGTTGTTTGGATCGCGGAACATGGTGCCGACGTTGGTCGCGTGCTCTTTCGATGAGTAAAAATCGGTAAAGCCCGGTACTTGCACTGGCAAATGCATGGTGACGTCTGCTTGCTTAAACAGGACTTTGTTCTGTAAGTCTGCATTGTCACGTAGGGTGTCATTGTCGCTAGACAGCAGTGTCTGAATCGTCGTACGTGCTTGCGTCCAATTGTCTCGACCAGAATCAATAAAAGCATTTAGAGTGGACTGGTCAAAATACGGACCACCGTTCAAACTTAATAATCCTTCGGCTTCGAGTACAGATAGATCCAGTACATGCTCACCGATGGCAACGCCTGCACGGCGCTTGCTATCACTAGCAGCGTCTTTGGTTTCACTAAAGATGCCATAAGGGAGATTGTGAATAGAAAAGTCAGAGTCAGCAGCGATATCAATAAAAGAGGTGAGGGTGCTGTCAGTCGTTGACATGATTTGCTCCTTGCTAATATAAATTACGAATTACGTTATAATTAATCACTTACGTATAATGTAATTTATTGATATATGGATTGCAAGTTTTTTCTGCAACGTCTTTTGTGAAAAGGCTGCTTTGAAAAGTTGTTGCCGTTGTTTGACTAAAGGGTTTTAGCTAAACGGTTCTGACTAGATGGTTTTGATTAAATGCTAGGCGCAAAAAAAGGCCGCGCAATCGCTCAGCCTTTCTTATCTATGTTTATTTTTTATAAAGTTATATATTGAGTAATATGTTAAGTAACTTGGACTAATTAGTCTTTTAAGACGTCTGCCATGGCATTAGCCACATAGTCGATGTTACTAGTATTTAGGCCAGCCACACACATACGTGAGTTAGATACCATATAGATCCCAAACTCAATCTGTAAACGCTCGACTTGCTCAGGCGTGAGACCAGTAAAGCTAAACATACCATTTTGACGAGTGATGTAATCAAAGTTACGGTTAGGGATTTTAGCTTCTAATACCGATTTTAGCTTTAGGCGCATCGCTTTGATACGGTCGCGCATCGCATAAACTTCGCCAACCCACTGCTCATGTAGTGTTTCATCGTTCATAACGATATCGACCACACGTCCACCATGTGATGGCGGGCTTGAGTAGATACGGCGTACGGTCGCATTTAGCTGACCGAATACGCGCTCGGTTTCGTCTACGGTTGGGCAGACGACTGATAGGCCACCGACACGCTCACCGTATAGCGACAAGTTTTTAGAGAATGAGTTGCTAACAAACAATGGCAAGCCCATCTCAACCGCTTTACGAATAGCGTAAGCGTCGCTGTCCATGTCTTCGCCAAACCCTTGATAAGCGATGTCCATGAATGGAATCAGCTCACGCGCCTTCACGACGTTGAGTACAGTATCCCATTGCGCTTGAGTCAAATCCATACCGGTTGGGTTATGGCAGCATGGGTGTAGCAAAATGACGTCATTTTTGTTTAATGTTTCAAAAAACGCAATCATTTCATCAAATTTGATGCTGCTGTTGGCTTTGTCGTAGTACGGGTATTTACCCACTTCTACATCAGAGCCTTCAAAGATAGCGATATGGTTGCCCCATGTCGGATCGCTCACATAGCATTTGGCTTGTGGGAACCATGTGTGGATAAATTCAGCACCAACTTTCAACGCGCCAGAACCACCGATTGTAGCGATAGTAGCGACCAAGCCGTCCTTTAAAATCTGGGCGTCTTTACCAAATAGTAATTCCTGACAGCCTTTACGGTGACCTGGCAGGCCTGCCATTGGCAGGTATGGACGCGGTGCGATAGGATCAGCAATACGCTCTTCGGCTGTTTTTACACAGTCGAGTACAGGCAATACGCCATTCTCATCATAATAAATACCAATACCTAAATTGACCTTGTTAGGATTGCTATCTGCTGAGTATTTTTCCATAAGACCTAAGATTGGATCACCAGCGTAATAATCGATACGTTCAAACATGCCATTTCCTTATAAAAATATAAATCGAGCAGCCGAAAATCATAGAGCAAATCGCGGCTGAACTCAACACGAGAGTGGGTTATATGAGGCAATTAATAAAATAAATAGCCAAATAGATTGTTTATCCATCTATCAAGCGCATTTGACATGCTATACGTCATTCGCTAGACGATGATTCAGAGTGATGTAGGTCGTTATAATGAGTCGCAAAATAGGTTTGCAAGAACTGCTTAAAAGCAATGGTCGCCGGAGAGAGCGCACGTGAAGCACGTTGATAGATAAAGAATTGCCGCATTTTGACTGGTTGAGTGAGTGGTCGCATCAGCAGACCATTAGCACTGACCCAATCAATAACTTCAGGCATATAGGGCAGACACAGCGTGATACCAAAGCCTTGCCGCGTCATCTCAAGCGCAGTGGACATAAAGTTCACCTTGTAGCGGGCCTGTTGAACGTGAGCGGAGATAGAATCATCGAGCTCTGCGGTTACTTGCTCAAGGAACGGACCTTGTAAGGTAATCAGCGGCGTTTCTAATAAATCTTGCCAAGTAATTTCGTCTCTTTTTGCTAACGGATGGCTGTCTGGCATAACCACACAAAATGGTAGCTGATATAACAAGTCAGCCCTGATATCATCTTCAGTTTCTATAAAACCAAGCTCAGTACCAACGCCTAAATCGACTTCGATATCTTGGATATGCTTAAGCAAATTCTCGGCTGAACAGTCCAATAGCGAGACACCGATATTTGGATATTCTTTGGCAAATTGAGCGATGACAGCAGGTAGGGAAGACGCTGCAAACTGTGATACCGCCAAGCGCACTTGACCTTGGGCCAAGCTGGTCAAGCTACTCGCTTCATTTTCAAACAGCTGCATCTCATTCAAGATACGCCGCGCTTGCGGTAGTAGATGCCGTCCGACTGCTGACAAAGATAACTGGCGAGTGGTGCGATCAAACAACACGATACCTAGGCCAGTCTCTAATTCCTTAATCAATCCACTGACGGCAGATTGGGTCAAATACATCTGTTCGCTGGCACGAGTAAAACTGCCGTTGTCAGCGACTTTGATAAATGCGGTCAATTGGCGAATGCTGATATTCATAAGTAAACCTGATAAATAAATCATAAAAAACAATTAGTCTTATAAATAAAGCTAATCTAATATAAATACAACGTCAACAATAAAGATTGATTATTAATCGTTTTATAGACTTTTACTAATAATCGACTTTTACCACTCATCGATTTTCTATTACCAATTGAAATTAAGGATAATTACAATGGCAGATTTATTTGACAACCCAATGGGACTAAATGGATTTGATTTTGTCGAGTTTGCTTCTCCGCAGCCTGATGCAGTCGACGCATTGTTTAAGCAGCTTGGATTTGCCCACGTGGCCAATCACAGATCAAAAGATGTGGCGCTATATCGCCAAGGTGATATCAACCTTATCTTAAACCGTGAGCCAAAAAGCCAATCCAGTTACTTCGTTGAAGAGCATGGTGCTGGTGCTTGTAGCATGGGCTTTCGGGTAAAAGATGCCAAAAAAGCATATGAGCTTGCGGTGGAAATGGGTGCGCAGCCAGTAGATGTGCCAACTGGGGTGATGGAGCTTAGATTGCCTGCTATCAAAGGCATTGGCGGATCATTAATCTATTTGATTGACCGTTATAAAGACGGCGAATCTATCTATGATGTCGACTTTGAGTTCTTTGCAGATATCGACAGAAACCCTGTCGGCTATGGCTTCAAAGTTATCGACCATCTAACGCACAACGTCTATCGTGGACGCATGGCATACTGGGCAAAATTCTATGAGCGTATCTTTAATTTCCGCGAGATTCGCTACTTTGATATCAAAGGTGAGTACACGGGACTAACCAGTAAAGCCATGACAGCACCGGATGGAAAAATCCGTATTCCACTGAATGAAGAAGCCAAGCAGGGCGGTGGCCAAATCGAAGAGTATCTAATGCACTTCAATGGCGAAGGTATTCAGCATATTGCTTTAGCCAGTGATGACTTGTTTGCCAGTATTGATAAGCTAAAAGCAGCTGGTATTCCGCTGATGACCGCACCAAATGCCGCTTATTATGAAATGCTGAGCGAGCGTTTACCGAACCATGGTGAAAATGTCGCTGACTTGCAAACGCGCGGTATCTTGTTAGACGGTACAACAGAAGGCGGCGCACCGCGTCTATTACTACAGATTTTCTCGGAAACCATCTTAGGTAGCCCAGTGTTCTTTGAGTTTATTCAACGTAAAGGCGATTATGCAGATGGCTTTGGTGAAGGCAACTTTAAAGCGTTGTTTGAATCGATAGAGCGTGACCAAGTACGTCGCGGCACAGTCGGTCAGCCAGAGACTGAAACCCTATAATATTGTCTAATGCTCGGGCCACGTTTAATCAATGGACAAGACAAAAGGAGTTTGTGTTGTCCTTAATAGGAGTATTACCTAAAAGCATACTGCAAAGGTAATGCTCTCATTGCGATAAAAGGAATACAGGCATGGAACGCCTATCACAGATAGATTCTCTTAATACTGCCATCGGTACCAATAGCGTTGCGACTAATAAGCAAAGCGACGATGCGTCCAGTCATTCTAACGCGACAAATAAAAAACAGCCCTATATCTCACACCAGCCAGATAGCAATGGTCATATTCACTATAGTGATGATGAGCATGCGATGTGGCAAGCGCTGCTGGCACGTCAAGCAGAGCAAACGCCTAATCGTGCTTGTACTGCATATCTAGATGGTTTGACTAAGTTAAATTTACCGACGACGCATATCCCGCAGCTGCATGATATCGATGAGGTATTACAAGCGACCACAGGTTGGCAAACGGCTGCTGTGCCTGCATTAATTAGCTTTGGTAAATTTTTCAAACTGCTCGCCAATAAGTCCTTTCCTGTGGCGACGTTTATTCGTCGATTCGATGATATGGACTATATCGAAGAGCCTGATATCTTTCACGAAATCGTTGGGCATTGTCCGCTATTGACCCATCCTGCGTTTGCAGCCTTTAATGAGACGTATGGTAAGCTTGGTCTTAGTGCAACCAAAGAGGAGCGCTGGTTTTTAGCAAGGCTTTATTGGTTTACCATCGAGTTTGGATTAGTAGGCAGCCGCGTGGAAGATCGTAGAATTTATGGCGGCGGTATATTAAGCTCACCTTCTGAAACGATCTACGCACTTGATCGGACGCCGCAAGAGCTTCCAATCGCTCAAAATAAGCCGCAATCTCAACCTCAGTCTCAACCTGAGCACCGAGCGTTTGATTTGCTCGATGTGTTGCGGACGCCTTATCGTATCGATCAGATACAGCCGATCTACTATGTCATCGATGAATTAGATACCTTATTTGATATCGTCAATAGTGACATTATGGGTACGGTCAAAAAAGCTATGTCGCTTGGACTATTTGAGCCGACCTATCCAGAAAAAACTCGTTAAAGACGTCAATTCAAAATTAAACATGAAAACTATCACTTCAGTACGAAGTATTGAGATAGCAATACAGCTATATCAACATCGATGTACGAGTATTAGAAACTAGCTATCAAAACAACCATTAAAAACTGACATCGAAAACAGCCACTATAAAAGGATTTTATTATGACAGCGTTATCACAAAATAGCTGCGAAGCTTGCCGCATTGGCGCACCGAAAGTCGATGAAGCCGAAGCAAAAGAATTATTACCGCAAATTCCTGATTGGTCACTAATTGAGGTGGATGGTATTCAGCAATTGCAGCGTCAGTACAAATTTAAAAACTTCGTCTCAGCAATGGCATTTGCCAATCAACTGGCAGAAATCGCTGAAGCAGAAGGACATCATCCGGGTATATTGGTAGAGTGGGGTAAGGCTACGGTCACTTGGTGGTCGCATAGTATCAAGGGTTTGCATCGCAATGATTTCGTCATGGCAGCTAAGACCGATGACTTACTGAGCAAGTAATAGGTTTCCTCATTAGCAAATCACTTCAATCATACTTTCACAATCAAAATTAAAATAAAACCCAATCTAGTGCCAGTATTTACTGGCATTTTAAGGATGTGTCATGCCACCAAAACCCCTCACATTAATCAGTGCCAAGCTCGCCTTTATTATATCCGCCATCGTCATCGGTATCATGGGCATCACCATGATTGGCTTTGGCTGGGTGCCGCACCTGTCTCTTATATTGGCTATCTGTGTGCTACTGGCTATCGGTATGTATAAAGGACTCAGCTTTGATGACATGCAAGCGCAAATGGCCTCAGGTGTCATGCGTGGTATCGGTGCCATCTACCTATTCTTCTTTATTGGACTGATGGTTGCGGCTTTGATGATGTCGGGTGCGATTCCCACACTGATGTATGTAGGCTTTCAGCTGATCTCACCTGAGTATTACTATATCTCCGCCTTTATCTTGACGTCCATTATTGGTATTGCCTTGGGTAGTAGTTTGACCACTGCTGCCACACTGGGAGTGGCCTTTATTGGCATGAGTAATGCCTTTGATGCCAATGTGGCGATAGCGGCTGGGGCGGTGGTATCAGGTGCGTTCTTTGGCGATAAGATGTCGCCCTTGTCGGATACCTGTACCATTGCGTCCTCGGTGGTGGGTATTGATCTGTTTGAGCACATTCGCAACATGATGTATACGACAGTACCTGCGTGGATACTGACGGTGATCTTGTTCTGGATATTCTCAGGTCAGACCGTCAGTGCTGATCTGAGTCAAGTGACCATACTACAAGGACAGCTAATAGAGAGTGGTCTGGTGCATGGGTATTCGGTATTACCCTTTGTGATATTGGTAGGATTGGCATTGTTTCGGGTCAATGCGATTTATACGATTATCTGTACGATTGCCGCAGCGCTGATCATTACTTATATGCACAGTTCACCCAGCTTTAGTCAATTGGGTGGTTATCTGTTTGCCGGCTACGCCCCTGCTGAGTCGTTAGAGCTGGGTGAGGTGGGTGGTATGCTGTCGCGCGGCGGTGTACAGAGTATGTTCTTTACCCAAGCGATTGTGATACTGGCATTGAGTTTGGGTGGTCTATTAACGGCATTAGGAATACTGCCAGCACTACTGTCTGGTATTAAGGACACCTTGACGACATCAGGACGAGCGATCTTTGCGGCAGCGATGTCGGCACTGAGTATTAATGTGCTGATCGGGGAGCAGTATTTGAGTATTCTATTATCCGGTACGGCGTTTCGATCGACGTTTGAGCGCTTGCATCTACATCCGAAGAATCTGTCGCGAACGATTGAGGATGCAGGAACGGTGATTAATCCATTGGTGCCATGGAGTGTGTGCGGGGTGTTTATCAGTCAGGCGTTAGGGGTGCCGGTATTAGAGTACTTGCCGTATGCGTTTTTCTGTTATTTGTCATTACTATTAACACTGCTGTTCGGCTTTACGGGGCTGACGATTAGCCGAGTGGATAAAGAAGCAAAAGTCGTCGAAGCATAATAGGTGACGATCTATAAAAAGGCGCGGCTTATATAAGCCGCGTCTTTTGCATTTAAATATTCATTAAATAAGCTTTTATTGATCTGCCGTTTGGGCATCCTGACTTTTCACCACTTTATGCTGATCCTCTGTGCTATCGACTTTCCAATAACTAGACACATATAGATGCGTCTTTGGTACGTCGCGCTCAACTTTGAAGTATTGGCGCAATACTCGCATACTATGAAACTCGCAAGCCACCCAAACCGCGGGCTGTCCCTCAAGCCAAGTCAATGATTTGACCGAGTCAAGTAGCGGGCTGCTGTCTGCATTTGGATGAGGGTTGACCACCCATTGAATCTCGACGTTATCTGGTTTTTTGAGTGTTTGCTGGTCTGCCTCAGTCGTCACTTCAAGCACGGCATAGCCGCGAGCATCGGCAGGCAATTGTGCCAGATTGACCGTGATCGCTGGCAATGCTGTCATATCACCGACCAATAAAAACCAATCGGCGTCATTGTTGATGAGTTTTTTTGGGCCAGGGCCGCCCACCAATATCTGATCGCCAGCTTTAGTGTTGCGTGCCCACGTCGATGCAGGGCCTTCAGCTTCATGTAAGGCAAAATCAACATCTATCTCATCATCACGTTGAACGCTGACGGTATAGGTACGTAATAAGGGCCGAGCATCCTCACCTTGAGGAAACATCAGTTTGATATAGGCGCTTTCTTGATCTACGGGGAAATCATTAAGTCCAGCCCCGCCAAGCGTGACGCGGCACATATTTGGGGTGAGGTATTTGCTACCGATCACATCGAGTAATCTAGGGGTAGGTTTTGCCATTTGCTATGTCCTTCTTTTGTAGCATGTAACGATAGTGCGTAAAGCATGGTTTATTGTCGTCTGATAGCTTGTAAGGCTAGCATATTACTTTGATGATCGACTATCTTAAAAATGTATGGGTAAAAATGGTTTTAGAAAGTGGATGATTTTATTAGGGCGTGTTGAACATTCGCAAATAGGCACTGCTGATCGCTAAAATTGTTCCAGACAAGGCACAAAGCGACGATAATGCAGATGCCTTAGCGAGATTTGTAACGCAGTATGGGGCAATTTTAGCATCAGCCCCAACGATAAAAAGCAGGGGACAGGACTCTTTTTTGCCGCTTCATCGTTAAAAATAAGCGCTTAGAATGACTAAACTTATTATTTTTAACATCGAATCGCCTAAAAAATAGTCGCTGTCAGTGCCATGGTCGAATGTTCAATACGCCCTAATAACCGTCTTGCTAAGTTCAAAAAATCAGGTTTAAAAACTGGCTTTTAGGCTGACCGACATTTCACGCTCAGGCCCCATCCAGCAATTGTTAATATCATAACAAGCACCAACATAGGTCTTATCAAACAGATTATTGATACTCGCGCCGACAGCAAGCATTGGGTTGATCTGATAATTACCGCCAATATCGACTAAGGTCACACTTGGTAGCTCATCTGAATTTTGTTTGTCTAACTGCATCCCACCTTCATAGCGAACACCTGCATTGAGAGTGAGTTTGTCTGTCGCATAGTAGTCGGCCCATAGCGTGGCTTTGTGCTTGGCTATTTGGGCAGGAGTATTGCCGATCACTTCAGGATTAATTTCTTCTTCTGTGATCTCAGCGTCGGTGTAGCTATAGCTTGCCGAGAGATCTACCCAATCATTGAGCATACGACTGGCTGAAACTTCAAAGCCTTTTGACTCAATTTCACCAGTTTGTGTTTGATTTGTATAGTTGACGTAATCTGACACCACGACATTTTTTTGGGCAATATCAAATACCGCAAACGTTCCTTTAGTCGCACGGTCTGGAGACAGATATTTGATACCAGCTTCTAATTGATCGGCCGTGGTTGGTTCAAATGCTTCATTGGTAATGAAGTTGCTACCAACAACTGGTTGAAACGACTGTGAGTAGCTCAAAAACGGTGATAGACCATTATCAAAGTTATAAATAGCAGCAAGACGTCCACTGGTTTCTGACGCGTCATTGTTGATCATTTTTTCACTAGGGATTACACCTTTCGATGTATCGGTTCGATCAAGGGTACTTTTGAATTTATCATGTCGTAAGCCTGCCACCACTGTCCAGTCTTGCCACGTCATTTCATCTTGCACATAGAGTCCAAGCTGGCTTTGTTCGATATCATCGTATCGACTAAAGGTATCTAATGGTAGAATATCGGTGCTGATTTGTGAAAAATCTGGATTCGATAAGTCAAGGTTTGGTGTACCATCTGCGCCAGCGTCATAATAAGTTGCCGTGCTGTCTGTCTCTTGATACTCAACACCAAACAATAGGTTATGTGAGGTATTGGCGGTATCAAACTTATAGGCCAGTTGGTTGTCTGTGGTCCAGTTTTTCATGCTTTCATCTGTTGTGTAAGCTATACGGTCTAAAATCGTATCACTACCCTCTACAAATCCTTCATCATTATACATATTACGTTGCTGCGCTTCGGCATCGGTATAGCGCGTGATATGTTTAAAGGTCAGCTGATCATTGATGTCCCAGTTTACGGTCACACTTGGCATAAATACTTCTTTGCTAAATTTATTCCATTCGTCGCCTGCATAAGCATCACTACCCAATTTGCCGTAGCTTGCCTTGTAGACAGTGCCGACAGCAGGCAATGGAGTAGAAGGTACCATCTCGGGATCATCTTGATAAAACAGATTGGCAAGTATTGAGATATCATCAGTTGCTTGCCATTCAAGCGATGGATTAATCAACAATCGCTCTTCTTCTGTGGTTTGCATTTGACCGTCTTTTTGGCGTTTTAGCGCGACTAAGCGATAGTTCAAGGTGTCCGTGATAGGCCCTGTGCTATCGACGGCCACTTCTTTTAGGTTTTGATTACCAAGTCGCAGCTGGATTTCGTTCTCTTGAGTACTCTTAGGGGCTTTGGCGATTTGATTGACCATACCGCCAGGTGCTGCATAACCATACAATGAAGATGCCGAACCTTTCACCACCTCGACCGCTTCAGTTGCATAGATATCTACTTGGGGCATCAGGTTATATGCACCATCATAAGGCAATCTTAGACCGTCATAAAAGTTTGAATAGGTCTTAAATCCGCGAATGTTGTATTCGTCAAAGATAGAGACCGTGCCACGACTCTCAGAGCTTATGCCTGGCTCATAACGCAAAGCAGCGTTGACACTATCTGCTTGGCGCTTTTGTAACAGCTCCTGATCGATGCGGGTATAGCTCATAGGCGCATCTTCAGGGTCTAAGGCAGTTTTGGTACCGGTGCTGCGGTAACCATCTGCATAAACGGTAATTGTATCCAAGGTAGCTGATGGTGTAGCAGCCTCATCGTTTTCAGTATTGTTTGTCGTCTCTACAGCGTAAGCGGCGTGACTCATACCCATGATCAGGCCAATTTGTACTGCTGTGGTGAGATATTTTTTGCGAATAACGTTAGTGGTTAGATGAGACCGCATCAGATTTCCTCTTGGACTAAAATGATTAAATGTTATTTGTGACAGTTAAAGCAAATTTGCAACGACGCTAATAATAACACTAATGATAATTATTATCATTAAAAATTACAAAGAGACAGTTTTGAGAAGTATTTGCACTATTAATAAGAGGCTAAAAACAGAGTATTTCGAATAAAGTCACGCAGACTTGCTGTTTTGTGCGATGTATTTTAAAAGATGGTTTTTGTCAGGTTTTTCTCGTATTATGCAGCAGCATTCTGAATACAATTATTTACAGTAGAATTTTACATCACTGTATCGACGTCACTGTACGGCTTTATTCTAGCTCGCTTCGAGACTCTTTAAAATTGGTCTTGTAAGCAGATATACCATTATTATCGATAGGTTTACGTTGTTCATTGAGCAACCAAAGATTGTTTAAGGTCACATTTATGGACACACCCTCCAACCAATCTACCAATAACCAACGCTATTTTACGGTATGGCGTTGGCATTTTTATGCAGGGATGTTTGTCGCGCCTTTTTTAATTATCCTAGCGTGTAGCGCACTTGGTATGCTGTTTATGTCCAATACCGCAGGCCGTGATAATGACCGTTTAACCGTCGCTATTCCAGAATCGACAGTTCAGGCTCCCGTCGCGACGCAAGCAAAAAACGCGCTAAGCACGCTACCTGACAGTACACTGATAAAATATATCGCTCCTCGTGATACCGATACGGTTGCCTTGTTTCAGATCAAGTCAGCAGATCACGATAATATGGTGGCAGTGAACCCTTACACAGCCGACATCATTGCTAGTCGTCCTGCCAATAGCAATCTGTACTATACCTTTGACAGTATTCATAGTGATTTGCTATTGGGTAAATTTGGTGATTATCTGTTAGAGACGGCTGCTTCATTAATGATTTTACTGATATTGTCGGGCTGGTATCTATGGTGGCAAAAACGCAAATCCATCAAAGCCATGCTTATTACTAATGACACTGCGCCTAATAAGAAAAAACGCTCATTTATTCGTACTATTCATGCCACGCTCGGTAGCTGGATATCTGTGTTACTGCTGTTTTTTTGTATATCAGGAATGGCGTGGGCAGGTGTATGGGGCGAGAGAGTCGTGCAAGCATGGAGTCAGTTTCCTGCAGGGAAATGGGGCGTGGCACCAGTGCCTGTCTCTATCGACCACAGTCAGCATCAGGCTGGTATGGATATGGACAACGCCGATGCTGCGCCCCATGTTCATGGATCGACGCCCGCTGTCGTGCCTACGCATGGCAGTGTCTTGAACTCGGGTACAGCCAAAGAAGTACCTTGGGTGCTTGAGCTGACACCGATGCCCGTATCTGGCACGACCATGGGGAAGGATGGTATTGCGCCTAATATACCCATTATGATTGATACCGTAGATCGATTTGCTCGTGAAATTGGGTTTAACGGGCGTTATCAATTAAATCTGCCCCAAGGCAGTACTGGCGTCTGGACGATTAGCCAAGACTCCATGAGCTACGATATGAAGAGCCCAACGGCTGATCGCACGGTACATATCGACCGCTATTCGGGCAATATCTTGGCGGATATACGCTATGATGATTACAATGCTTTTGGTAAGTTTATGGCGGCAGGTCTCGCACTGCATATGGGCACGCTCGGCTGGTGGAGCTTACTGGCCAATGTGCTGTTTTGTCTATCGGTGATTGCCATGTGTGTGAGTGGCTATGTCATGTGGTGGCAGCGTCGCCCGCGTCATGCCAGTGAAAGCCATGGACTGAACCCACCAGCACGTGGACAGCGTTTTACCGTTTGGTGGCCGCTCGCCATTCCTTTGTTGGCAGTGGCTATCATATTCCCAACCGCCATTATTGCGATTGTAATTATTGCGTTATTGGACTTTTTAGTGATTTCTCGCGTTGGGTTTTTGCAGAGATTATTAAAGTAAATAAATGGTGCAAAAAGTTATTCTTATTTAGGGCATGTCTTCAATTCAATCGATGATCATCTAAATGGGCTAAAAATGGCTAAATTTTGCCAAACCGCGTCAAATAGCTGGTTAATATCTCGATATTATCGACACTATTTTCCTTGTTTGACGGCAATTTATCTCATTTTTATTACCATTTTTAAAATGAAGACACACCCCAATAGAAGCGGGGCATCTTTTACCAAGATTTCCCGCTTCTGTTATTATCCGTGATTGACTTTTTACTAAGTGAACACTTACGCCAACATGGCAATGGCATCTTTACTCGCCCGCTGTCGCTCTTCAGCATTGAGCTCAATGAGGCGGCCTTGTTTCATGAGTAACAGTCGATCTGCATGCTCAAAGTAACCATCATCGTGACTGATAATAAACAGCGTTTTCCCCAGTGCTTTTAACTCAGGGATTAGGGTTTGATAGAACACGCGGCGAAACGCAGGATCTTGGTCCGCGGCCCACTCGTCGAGTAACAAGATGTCTTTTTGTTCAGCGACAGCAATAAGCATGGCCAAGCGTTTGCGTTGTCCCTGCGAGAGCTTGTCGGTAGACAGCTGGTTATCAGCCACACTTATTTTATCTTGCAAGTCCAATTTATGCCGCCACGCATTGACCAGTGCTTCGTCTGGCTGCCGTCCTTGTCTGCCAAGCAATTGCTTAAAAATATGCTGATCGCTAAAAATGGCAGAATACAGCTGTCTATAATCGGCATTATTCTGTGAATCAACGGGCTGTTTGTCGATGGTTACCGCACCTGTGGTAGGGGTGAAAATGCCTGTAATAATCTTGGCAAGTGTCGATTTGCCGCTACCATTCGCCCCGATCAGAAACACCACATCGCCTCGTTGTAGCGTTAGATTAACGTCTTTTAAAATATTACCAGAGTGATCGCTGTCTTTAGCTATTAATGCCTGAGCATCAGTATCATTGCTATTACTGACACTGCTATTACTGGCATTATCACTGGCATTATCACTGGCATTCGAAACACTGTTATTGGAAACATTGTAGCGATAGTTAACATCAGTTAGCGAGATGGTTTGCCAGTGTTGGCTGGTGTTGTCCGTTCTAAATAAAGGTTGGTGCTCAGCCAGTTCTAGCGACTGTATTTTGTCTAGGGCGACTTGAGCCGTCTGTAGTGTTGGATATGCACCGACGGCGTGAAGCAGCGGCGACTGCATAAATAGAATCGTTAAAGAAAAAGTGGTGGCGATGCCCATCGAGATGCCGAGATAATTTGATATGGCAAATATCACCCCAATCGATGCAAACATCATAATATTTGACCAGTTCACCGCTGATAAATGAAAAGTATCAGACTTGGTGACAGTCTTTTCATAGGATTTAGCATGGGCCAAAAAATCATCTGTATACAGTTTTTCTGCTCGGTGTTGGTTAAGTGCCAGCTCTTTACGACCTTCTATAATCGATTGATAATCCTGATATAAGACGTCATTAATCTCTCTCAACTTTGTCAAATGTGTATAGACATGCTTGACCAATAGGGTGCTTATCCAAATCGTCATCGCAATCCAAAACATGACAATCAGCAGTAATGGTAGCGACAGCCAGCCCAGATATAACCCCACACCAACAGAGAGGATAACGCCTTGCACCAACTCCGGCATCCGAACAAAGGCGACGGTAATAGACTGAATATCTGAGGATAGACTGGCAAGTAACCGCGCACTACCCAAATGATCTATCTGAGGAACGGTGGTATCGATGATTTGTTTGACCAGCTTGGTTCTGAGCTCATAGACAAACTTGTGCCCCAAACGGGTGAGTGCATATTGCGATACGAAGGTAGTCACCAGCAACAGCAGCACGAGCAGAGCAAACTGCCCTAAGCTCGACCACGATAAGGTACTGAACACAGGCTGACTGATAAAGGTTTGGTTGATATAAGCAATGATACCCACACTGACGGCAGCATTGACTAAGTTGAGTAAAATGACTTTTAGAAAGGGCAGACGATACTGTGCCCAAATCATATGATGTAGAGAAACGCTGGTATGAGAGGACATAGTAACTCAGTAATAGAATAAATTTTTGATAGCAGAAAAGGGAGTAGGTCGCGCCTAATCCCTTTTATAAAACCTAAGAAAGCCTACTAATAAATCTTAAAAATCGAACGTTGCCGATACTTTTAAGGCCGTTGGTTCACCTGCATTTAGATAGCCTGCATCTGAATAACCGCCTACTGACTGCCAGTAGTCTTCACCTGTGACATTGGTTACCATGCCTTTTAGAGTAACGTCTTGTCCTGCCAACATAGTGCGATAGCGTGCACCAAGGTCTAAGGTAGTATAACCATCAACCTTTAAGGTATTGGCATTATCCGAATAACGAGAGCCTGTGTGGATAATATCACCCGTCAATGTCAGTCCTTCAACGGCGGCTAAATCATACTCTAGGTTGACATTGCTCTGTAAGGTAGGCACACCAATCACTCGATTACCATCTAATGCACTATCACCAGTGTCTTTTTGCTTAGCACTTAAGTAAGTAACACCAGCATTGAGGCGCATGTTTTCACTTGGGCTACCAAAGACAGTCAACTCCACACCTTGATGACGATTTTCTCCAGCAGCAGTAAACGTATTTGAGTTGTTGATATAAGCACGCGGTTCATCAGTTCGGAAGACAGCGAGACTACTGCCAATCATACCATTGTCGTATTTCACACCCAGTTCAGTTTGCTCACTCACGTACGGATCTAGATTTTGACCACCATTAGTGACAGCGTCATTATCGTTAGTTAGAGGCGCTCTTTTTCCTGGTGCTAGACTTTCGATATAATTACCATACACAGACCAGTCCATTGTTGGCTGATAAACAATACCGATACTTGGGGTCCACTCACTCTTATCATAATGAGCCGTTTCTGCCTGCGTGTTGAAATCATAGCTGGTGGTTTTTATATTTTGATGACGCACACCCAAGGTGGTTTTTAGCTTATCGTCGAACAGTGATATGGTGTCTGCTAGCGCAAAGCTTTGGAACTGCTTTTCATTGGTTAATTTGGGGTCGTCTAAATTTCCACCGAAGATTGCTGTGCTTGTAAAAGGGACTTCAGCGTAGTCGGTTGGGTTGTACAAATTGGTTGCGAGTTGGTTACCAAAATCAAAAGCGTAAGCGCCTTTTTCTTCTTGATCATAGAGGTTTGCGGCCAACACTAAGCTATGAGCCACTTCACCGGTTTGTAATTTACCACGTAGACCAAGCTCAGCACTTTGTACTTTATCTTCTCGAGTATTGTCAAAGCGATAAACTGTACCCGCACCATCAACGTTGTTGACAGTTAACGTGGCTAGTGAGTTTTCTTCCTCGCCACTTCGCACACCGTAAGCACCATAAGCGGTGATATTGTCATTAAAGTCATATTCTCCTCGAATCGTACCAAAGACATCCTTTTCATCTGAGTAGGTCCAAGGCTGCGCCCAATTTTTTGAGCCGTCTGGCGCATTTGGTACATTAGACACCCCACCAAGATTGACACTAGGACGAGTCTCTGACAGCTTATTGTCTTGCCAGCCTAAATCTGCTGATAGGCGATACTGATCCCCTCTATAGTCCAAACCAAGGGCAGCCAGACCCAAGGTCGACGACTCATCATCGATAGCACTGTCACCATCTTGATAAGCAGCATTAAAACGAACACCAATAGCATCATCGCTACCAAAGCGATCACTGACATCTACCGCGACCTTACCTTGGTCACCTTGACCATAACCAAGCGTCACTTCACGTAGTGGCTCATTACTAGCACGTTTCGGTAGCAAATTGATTGTACCACCTGCGTTACCGCCACTGGGTGCTGCACCATTTAGCATGGCAGAAGCGCCGCGTTGGACTTCCACCCGTTCAAACAATTCAGTTGCAATGTACTGTCTTGGTAAGATGCCGTATAGACCATTGTACATGGTGTCATCTGATGTGGTGATGAAACCCCGCATAAAGTAGGCTTCTTGGAAGTTACCAAAACCCCTTGCCACGCGGACGGTTGGGTCTTTTTTGAGTAGATCGCCTACACTTTGGGCTTGCTGATTGGTGATATATTCATTGGTGTATGAGGTGGTAGAGAACGGCGTATCCATGATGTCTTGGTTACCCAAGATTCCGACGCGGCTACCGGTCGCAACTTGGCCACCTTCATAAGCATCTGGCAATCCATCCGCTGAAGCATCAGCGCTACTAGTGACGACGATAGTATCAAGTACCACATTAGGAGTGGTTTGAGCATCTACATCATCTGCCTGTGCCCATGCCGATTGACTCGTTGTTAATACGATGACAGAAGTAGATAGACAGGTTGAGCATAGTGTCTTTAAAGAGAGGGATTTAGTCGATACCAATCTAGAAGGTATAGATGCTAATCGTAGAGAAGAACCAGATACATTCGAAAGATTAAATAACGCAGCAGATAAGCGAGACAATTGCATGAATATTTCCAGCATGTAATTTAAATCGTTATTATATTGATAATAATTTTCATTATCAATATTATTACGGAGCTAATGCTAAATATATTTTCAGGTTAAAATTTTAAATGTATTATTTATATTGCCAATAGTGGTCTTGCCTGCTCAATTTCTTGTTTTGAAATGTACTTTTAATTATCTATGAATGTCAGGTAGATTATTCACTACTTTAAAGTTCGAATTCTTAGTTTCCTAAGCTCCTCTTAAGGTTTGTTTGTTGTAATAGCGGTAGAGCAAACGATGTGATGGCGAGTCTACTAGCGGTATCTCGCCTAGATTCGATGTTTAGCAATCATGTCGTCAAAAACAAACGAACCATTAAAGGAGTGACGGTCATGACCCAACATAGCACAAGCAATCCGGCACACGAGCCTGATATGTCTTTATCAAATACTCCTAAAACTCGACAAGTACGAGTTTGGGACATTTTGGTTAGAGTGACTCACTGGGCCGTCGCGGCTGGTATCACTGCCAATTTGCTGTTTACCGAAGAAGGTAGTGAGCTGCATCAATATGTCGGTTATATCGTGGTGGGGCTAGTGGTTATCCGTCTACTTTGGGGCTTTGTGGGGACGCGTTATGCACGTTTCAGTGACTTTTTCCCCACGCCGTCTCGTATTAAGCACCACCTATCTGATTTGAGTATTCGCCACACAGACGAGCAGCATTTGGGTCATAATCCATTGGCTGCCCTGATGATGTTTGCGTTATGGGCGGTGATTATTGGCTTGGGTATTAGTGGCTATCTGATGGAAGCCAACATTTTTGCCAGTAAAGATGTCCTTGAAGAAGTTCATGAGATACTGGCCAATAGTTTATACTTGTTGGTGCCGCTGCATATTATCTCTGCGATTGCCATGAGCTATTGGGAGCGGCAAAACCTGATCAAGTCGATGATAACGGGTAATAAAACGGTGACGCCGCGTCGCCCACAATAAAAAAGACAATAGAGTACATAACGTAATAGGACAATCATGGCACGCATACTATTAATAGAAGATGATAGCAATATCGCTGAAAGTCTCGTTGTTGGACTCAAAAGCCATGGTATGATGGTCGATTGGTTTAGTGATGCCAAGCAAGGTGAGATGGCACTGCAAGAGGGTATGTTTGACGCGGTGCTACTTGATTTGACCTTGCCAAGAGGGGATGGCATGACGGTGCTACAAAATTGGCGCTACAAACAGCTAGATACGCCGGTATTGATCATTACGGCTCGTGACGCGATTGCCAACCGCGTGGCTGGACTCAATGCGGGCGCCGATGATTATCTGGTCAAGCCATTTGCACTAGATGAAGTGGTTGCCCGCCTGCAGGCGTTGATACGGCGCAGTCAAGGACGTAGCCAGCCTGAGATTCGTTATGGTGACGTCGCTTATTGGCCGCACAATCACCGAGTCTCTTATCAAGGCCAAGTCGTTGAGCTCACCATCAAAGAAGTGGCGATACTCGAGCAAATGCTGACCCATCCCAAACAGATTCACAGCCGCGCAAGCTTAGAGGACAAGCTCTATGGCTGGCAACAGGATATTGAGAGCAATGCCATTGAAGTACATATCCATCATTTACGCAAAAAGCTGGGCAATGACTTTATTTTAACCAAACGCGGTATCGGCTACCATCTCAATCCAGCCCATAATCATTAATATGTTTATATTCAATTTGGCTTTCAATATACAAACCATGTATGAGCAACCTATGAGCTTATGAAAAGTATCCAGCAGCGACTGTTCATCTCCTTACTCATTGGTCTGCCTTTGCTGTGGCTTGTCACATCGAGCTTTATTGCTTGGCGGTTGTGGCACGAAATCAATGAGATGAATGACACACAAATCACCCAAGTGGTTCGTTATTTGATGGGCATCTCTGCTGATAACGATGAGCAAAGTGACCGCGACAATAATAACGAGACAGAGCACAATGGAAAACCCGTCGCCAAAATATATAATTTAAAAAGTAAGGCGCTGTCAGGTGATCTGGGTGATGCAGAAGACGATTACATGGGTTTTGCTATTTGGGATAAAGAAGGGCATTTATTAGCGGCTGACGAGAACGGACAGTCGTTTTCTTTTTTGCCAGATCAGCGCGGTTTTGTAGAAGAGGACAACGCTATTTATCAGCGTCTAAACCCTTTTAGTAAACGCTGGCGGTTGTTTTATGCGCATGATGACTATCGTAGCGATGATATGGGTGAGGAGCGTGTGATTGCCATTGGTCAAAGCCTTGCCTCTCGCCGAGAAATGATTGTTGAAGCGATGTCTGTGCAAGTACTGCCGATGTTAATTGGGCTGCTTTCCTTAATGATCTTGACTATCGGATTGATACGACACGGACTGATGCCATTAAGTCAGATTAGTTCTGAGGTAGAACAGCGCAAGCCGCAAGACGATCGTCCGATTACAGCAGACGTCCCACAAGAGATTCAGCCTTTAGTGACCGCGTTAAACGTGTTGTTTGTGAAAGTGGCAGACACTCTAGCACGGGAGCAGCGCTTTACCGCTGATGCCTCTCATGAGCTGCGTAGCCCACTGGCTGCGCTCAAACTACAAGCCGATCTTTTGCAGCAGCAGCTATTACAGCTGTCTGGTATAGAAAACGACAGTCAACTGTTTTATCACACGCAAAAAATCAGCGATGGTATTGAGCGCGCCACCCATTTGGTCGATCAGTTATTGGTGTTAGCCAAGATAGAACCGCAACAGCAGTTGCCTTTTGAGCAATTAGAACGTCCAGACTGGCTGACGCTCACCGATACTGTGCTGAGTGATGTCAACCGCTTGGCTCGAGAAAAACACATCCAATTAAGACGCACCGTACACTGTGACAATCCTGCCGATATTTTACCCATTCTTATTAATCCAGTGTTATTTAAATTGCTAATCCGCAACCTATTAGACAATGCCATTCGCTATTGCCCAGAGGGCTGCCAGATCGAACTGCAGTTGGATACTGATAGTATCAAAGTGGTGGATAATGGCTTGGGCGCAGACCCAGAGCAGCTAGCGCGGCTAAGCGAGCGCTTCTATCGTCCAGCCGGTCAAACCCAAATAGGTAGTGGGCTGGGGCTATCAATTGCCAATCGAATTGCCGATCTGCACAATCTTACCTTAGCATTTGCCAACCGCCCTCAACCAGAAACAGGCTTTATCGTAACGGTCAGCAGTAAGAACGCACTCTCAAAACCGTTATAAGACATAAAGCATACTGTCTTAAGCTGTATCAGCTACACTAGGGCATACCCAGTCGCGTCTCTACCTTTTGAGGATTTTATGCATCATTCTATTCATGACGAAGCACATTTGAGCAATCGCAATCATTGGTTGAGGGCAGCAGTGCTGGGGGCGAACGATGGGTTGATTTCGACCGCCAGTCTATTGGTTGGGGTGGCTGCTGCCAGTACAAGTAGTCAGACATTGCTGCTGACAGGTATGGCGGCGCTGACCGCAGGTGCATTATCAATGGCGGCTGGCGAGTATATCTCGGTCTCATCACAGGCGGATACCGAAAAGGCGGATCTCGATAAAGAGCGACATGAGCTGAGGCACAATGCTGAGCGTGAGCTGCTTGAGCTCACCAAAATTTATGAGGCGCGTGGACTTGAGCATGATTTGGCGCATCAAGTGGCCGTGAGCTTGACTGAGCACAATGCCTTAGAAGCCCATGCTCGTGATGAGATTGGCCTCACAGATCTTAGTGAAGCGAAGCCCATTCATGCCTCAGTGGCTTCAGGACTATCATTCGTAGCAGGAGCGATACTACCGATTATTGGGATATTGCTGTTACCAGCGGAAACACTGGTTTGGTCATTGGCTGCTTTGACGATAGTGGGCTTGATGCTACTTGGTGTTATCTCTGCACGTCTAGGCGGTGCACCTGTTATCCCTGCGACTACCCGAGTTGTGGTTTGGGGCGTGCTCGCTATGCTGGCAACCTCGTTGATTGGTCGCTTATTTGGTGTGGCAATTTAACGGTAAAATCACTCCACGATTGCCTAACGGATTATCAGGATTTTCTAGCATATTGTTTGATGGTGGGTAGGTCTTTGACAATGGCGTTGCCAACGATGTTGGGCAACAGTCGATTGAGCCATGCAAAAAAACGCTCGGGAAACCCCAAATGCTGGTGCGCTTGATTGGTTGATGTAAAGTGAATCAATGCTTTTGCGACAGTCTCAGGTGAGTCCATTTTTACTTTCAATGCCTCATTCATAGCGACGACTGCGTCTTTATTCATGGTGGTTTTGGTGGCTCTGGGCGCAAAATAGCGAAACGTCACTGAGGTGTCGGCATACTCGCGGCCTAACGCTTCACTTGCACCGCGTAAGGCAAACTTGCTCGCGCCATAAGCACTAAAACCTGGGTAGCCAATACTGCCAAAGGTTGAGCCAACGCTGATAATTTGGCTCGGGCTAGGCTGCGCTATCAAGATAGGTAGCAGTCTTTTTATAAGCTGTAGTGGATACGCCACATTGACGAGCATCATCTGTTCAATCGTGTCATCATTTTGATCCGTGAGCAAAGCAAAATCATTGATACCTGCGTTGAGTATGACCGTATCAATGACGTTTCTATGGCCTTGTGTCATTTCACCCAGTCCCTCTACCAGTAGCGATTGCGATGTCTGCGAGCTTAAATCACACGTATGAGACACAAGCGGGACATCAGGATAGTCTTTGGTCAACTCATCTACCAAATGAGTCAAGGTCTGGTTGTTACGCCCGACCAAAATGACAGGCTGATTATTGGCACATAATTGCCGTGCGATCTCCTGCCCGATACCACCCGTGGCACCGATTAGCATGGTGTAATTGAGCGTAGCTTGTACTAGGTCTGATTGGCCATTAGCTGGTGTCATGATATCGAATCCTTGTTGAACATTGATTGTTAGAGCACGGACTATTGAAGCGCGGATTGTGGTGAGATGTGCTGTTGCTAATCGTTTGAGTGATTAATGCCATGCCTAATGCCAAGCCCCATCGCAATATACAGCTTACGCTCTGTTAAAGGCACATCAATTTGTCGACGACCATGCATGATGCGTTTGTTGTCGAGTATCACCACATCGCCATTTTGCCACGCAATGTCTTGAGTGTATTTTTCACAAAGCTGAGTCAGCTCATCTAGGAGCGCATCATCAACGTGTTGACCGTTTGCTAGGGTGAACTCAGGTTTTTCATAGTTAAATGAGGGCCCAAGTAAAGTATTTGCAAAGGCCAGTTGTCCGCTTACGTTGTCTTCTCGAATTGCAGGTATCTGTAATACGTACCGAACGCCGCCGTCTGTCTGAGGTTCTACGTGATGCGTTAACGTCTTGCTCGTCGTCGCCGTGATAAATGTCTCTAAATCATCCAAGCTTATTTGATCGGCGTCTGCTCTGCCGGTCGCAGTCGCCACATAATTTTGCCAAATGGCTTGAGGCAAATAGCGACTGATACGCATCGGCTGACTAAAGGTGGCTTTTAGCTCAGGTGATAGCGCTTGATACACCGCATGCCCATCACATATCGTTGTTTGTGAGCCTTTTTTGGCGCTCAATTCACTAAAAAAAGCAATGACGTCAGGCGGCATCGGCGTATTGCCATTTTCGATATGTAGTCCAATAGCATGCGTGCCTGCATCCACTTTTTGCGCTTCAGAAGTGATGTTTTGGCGGGCGGGATCGTAGGTCAAGGTTTGACAAAGTTGACTCATCAACTGGCTAAACGTCTCTACATCGTAGTGATAGCCTCGAAGTAACGTCCAACCATGGGTTTGCAACTCCATTAAAATATCAGCGGTTTTAGGCAAGGATACGCTAGCAGACGCGTGGGAGGTTGGTGCCTCAAAAGTGTCAAGTTCGATAACGTCGCTTTTTATCAAGTTGCTTTGTATCAGGTCGTTTTCTATCAAATCATTTGGCATCAGAGTGGTTTGCATAATATGGTCCTATTGTTGTACTGCTGGTAAAAGTGTCTGTTATAAGCCGAGTGCCGATTGATAAGCGGTAAAAATGTGCGCGCGTCGCAGTTTGCCGTTATCAGTTAATAATTCATTGTCCGTACTAAAAGGCTGCTCGGCGAGATGCCACTGTTGGATACGCGCATAGTCAGGCAAGGTTTGGTTAACGACATCTATCGCTTGCGCAATCGCAGATTGTGGATCATTGCTCGTTGCGACCATGTTGGGGTTGGCGACTATCACCGCAGACAAATGCGGCTCGCCATCTCCGAGTACCGCTACCTGATAGATAATGGGCTGCGTTGAGAGCTGCGCTTCTACCCATTCAGGCGAGATATTACGGCCAAAACTACTGATGAGCACGTTTTTGCGTCGACCCGTGATGTATAAATAGCCGTCGTCATCTAAATGACCGATATCCCCTGTGGCAATGATGCCATTGTCATCCTTACTATTGTCATGGTTTAAGTAGCCTTGCATCGCATTGCCCTTTACCATTATTTCGCCACTATCTGCGATGCTGACCGAGGCATGAGGCATAGGTTTGCCCACACTGCCTTCGCGCTTTGCTTTTGACGTATTGAGACTGACTACCGAGCCGCATTCAGACAAACCATAGCCTTCATAAACAGGCAAGCTTAAGGCACTGGCGTCTTGTAGTAATTGAGGGGAGACTTTGCCGCCGCCGACTGCCATAAACTTTAATGATGGCACAGCAGCATTGGCACTGGATTTGGTTGCTCCCTTGTCTGCCATGTGCTCACAAATGGCTTTTAACATTTGCGGTAATAAAATAACGCTGGCGATATCGTATGTTTGTACCGTTGTCATCAAGCGCTTGGCATCAAATGCTTGATTGGATAACAAACCAAATTGATCAATACGCCCCGTCACTAAGGTGCGCCCCATATATAGACTCACGTAAATACCTGCCACATTTTCTAATAAAGTGGCAAAAGGCAACACGCTCAAATGACTAAAATTGCTTGTGGCATTGCTCACTTTTGGCGCGTGAGTAGCGTCATCTGTCAAGGTATCAGCGAGCGCACCCGATAACGACTCGACAATACGCATCAATGTCTCTTGACCCAAACACACGCCTTTTGGCATGCCCGTACTGCCTGAGGTGTAAGTCACTTTGCAAAAATCGCTGGCAGTAGAGGAATTTTGAGCGGTGAAGGTATGGTTAGTGATGGTGCCAGCAAGTTGATAAAAACTACCTGTGATATGAGACGCCTGCTCAGACTTGATGGTTTTTGTCTCTGGTGTATCAGCAATTATCCAATTATCCGTATTGTCTATGGTTGGCAGTTGTAAACCAGCGCCAACGTATACCATCTCTATCTGCGCATCTTGTAGTAAGTGCGCAATTTGCGCGGCACTAAAAAATAAGGGGATGGGCACAACGACCGCGCCGACGGTACTCAATGCCAAATCGAGTATGATCCAATCTATGTCATTGTGCGCATATAGGGCCACACGCTTGCCTTGCCATGTTTCTAATGTTTGATGAAGCGCGGATAGCGTGCGTTGTAGCTGGCCATAGGTCAGACTGGTCGTGTTATGGTCAGCTATCGTTTGTATCGCCACCTGCTTGGGAGTTTGGCGGGCATGCTGACATATCGCGGTATAAATGGGGGTCATAGTATTCTCACTGTCTTGTGGTGGTGCAGTGTTATTGGTTGGCTAATGCATGCGTATTAAACGGCTATCTTATTTAGCGTCAAACGCGTGGTAGCATTCATCTCTAACGTTTCGGTATAGCGATAATGTGGGGCGCATACCCGCTTAGCATCGGCCACATTGATAGCGACGACCAAGGGATTGTGCTGATAGTAATGGCCCCATGAGGATACTTGCTCAGGGTCTTCTAGCGCTTCTGCCGTGGCCTTGGCAATGACATGACTGCGAATGCCCATATGTGCCAATATATGCCGTACCGCATCGGTGCCAGTACACACGACCCAGTCTGCTTTGGTTTGGTATTCATGAGTCGTAGAATTCAGGGTGGGGGTGGATAAATAAAACACCAAAAATGCTATCATAAGCCGCGCGCTACCCGCACAACCTGATGCCAAATTGCCAATCTCAAAAATGCGCTGGCGACTGACTGGCTCGCCTGCCACTCTGCTGATTTCGTTTTGTATTGGCGTGTTCAGATACTGCTCTAAAAATATCTTATCTTCACAGATAGGCTTTAGACCGATAGCAACGCTCGTCCCTTTAAATGCAGGTAACGCATTATCATCAGTAGATAACCAATCGCCATAGGATGACATATCGGCAAAACCTGAAAACAAAATGGGCATAAAATAGCTTAATCGGGCGTGATGGATATACGCATATATGCGTTTGATAAATGCCTGGGTATCTTGGTTTTGGGCATATGAAGTAGGCGATGTCGCTATTGGCATTTGCGTACTGGCACGAATATAGAGGGAGGAGGGTATGCCTTGCACTTCCAATATTGACATTGGCTTAACCGCTTCAATATAAAAGGTCGTATTTAGAACATTCTGTAAGGTATGAGTGCTATCAATAGATAATGACATCAGCTGTCTCCAAATGGTTAAAAGCTTTTAGCACGATTAACATCATGAAAGCATCATAAAGGAGCAACCTTAACTGAACCTTAAGATAGTATCGTCTTTAACAGGTGATACAGTTAGTTAGCAGTCGATATAGTTAGAAATGAGTATTTAGCCCAGTATTTAACCTCTAACATTCATGTGCAGTAATCACGGACATGATTTGCCCTAAAGCCGTAAACCGACTCAACTGCTGACTTATCATCCTCAAAAACTGCATGTATCAGTCCTTATACTATAGAAAATAGTCCAGTATAAATTCAAAAAAATGATATTTACAATAGGTGTCAATGGTTTTTAGCCAACAATAAGTTGCCATTATAATAACTTTGACTGTGATTATATTTTGAGTTTTTTGGTGTTTATTTATCAGTCAAACAAGAATTTAGGTGCTGAAAACGCCGTCAACATCGAGAGTGAAATCGGTGTGAATCTCATCGCGCCTAATAATATTTACCTACTCCCTAATAAAAACCATATCAGTGTGTTTGAGCCTACTGGTTCTTATTGATATGCTATTTAGTTTTTATTCAATTGTGGAAGACAACTATGACTTTACCGCGCCATCGATTGTATTCTTTTCGCCGCTGTCCCTACGCCATGCGTGCCCGTCTCGGTCTTTTATTTGCCGAGCAGTCTGTAGCGCTGTGGGAGGTTACGCTGAAGAATAAACCCGAGCAAATGCTAGCGATTAGCCCAAAAGGGACAGTACCCGTTTTACAGTTGGCGGATGGGACCGTCATTGAAGAAAGTGACGAGATTATGATGTGGGCACTTGCGCAGAATGACCCACACGGCTTACTTGATAAAAATACATTACCGCAAGCAAATGCCTTGATTGTACAAAATGACAATGAGTTTAAATATTGGCTAGATCGATACAAATATGCAGATCGGTATCCTGAGATGACGCAGAGCGAGTATCGACAGCGGGGCGAGGTGTTTTTGCAGGTATTGGAGACGCTATTGACAAAAAATGTCTATCTATTAGGAGACAGTGTGACCACAGCGGATATTGGTATCATGCCGTTTGTTCGTCAATTTGCGCATGTTGATCGTGAGGTGTTTTATGGTTTGCCATACCCTAAATTGCAGCAGTGGTTACAAGATTGGCTTGCGCATCCGTTATTTTTGCAAGTCATGACTAAGTTTGAACCATGGCAAGAAGGCGATGAGGTGGTGATTTTTCCTTGTTAATATCTGGTATTTGAAGTTATTTATATGATCACATGAGTGGTGAGTGGTGAGTGGTGAGTGGTAGGTAAAGTATAGATTTGAAAGAACGTAGGAGAATACACATTGTATACTTGTAGTGGTCAAATATTTTTAGACAGTACTTAAGAGGTTTTTGTTGAAATAAAGTCTCTTTTTCTCGCTCGGTGTTAAATACTCATTAAAGCTGTGTGGTCTTACACTTTGATAATAGCCCCAAATATAATCATTTACTGCCTGCCGAGCCTCATCAATATTGTCATAGCCGTTTTTTGGCATCCACTCTGTCTTAAAGCTTCTAAAGAACCTCTCTGTAGGTGCATTGTCCCAACAGTTGCCTCGTCGGCTCATACTATGCGACATACCATTGCACTTGGCTACGCATTTAGCATACTCTTCACTGGTATAATGACTGCCTTGATCTGGATGAAACAGCACGTCTTTAGGCTCAAGTCTTATGTGATATGCCATTTTTAGTGCAGATGTGGTCAGCTGGGTATTCGGGCTATCTGACAAGGCAAAACCAACAATACGTCGAGCATATAAATCCATAACGATGGCTAAATAACACCATCCGGCTTTGATACGAATATAAGTAACATCACCTGTCCACACTTGGTTTGGTGCAGTGGGCGCAAACTGACGGTCTAGTATGTTTCCATAAGCTTTATGGAATTCTTCACAACGCCTGTACTTATGTGATTTTATCTGTCGACTAATCAACCCCATTTGTGCCATCAGTTTAACTGCTCTGTAGCGTGTGAGTTTAATGTCATGTTGATGCGTGACGATAGCAGATACCGTCCTTGCACCAGCCGAGCCATTTGACTGCTCAAATACTTCTCTGATTAAGGCTTTGAACCTTATAAGTTCAATGTCTATAGACCTAGATTTAGTACTGTTGTAATAGCTGCTTCTAACAACCCCAATGCGTCATAGGAGCAACTACCAAACGGTTTTTGATGACGATGCCATTATTAAGGGTAAAAGGTTGAAATAAAGGGTGGTATTTTGATTTCATAAGAAAATTCTCCTAACAGTATATTGAGTAACTTGAGCTTATGTATCAGCTATCTTAAAATTTAATTAACTTGCCATTGGTTAAAATCTTCTAGCGTGGCTTGTAAAATTGCCTCTTTATCACAAATGGCTGTGCCTTCTGCTCGAATCAAGGTGCGTTTTTTAAAGCCCATTTTTGCAAACATCATATCCAAATAACGGTAAGCAAATTCCATTTGTTGGCATTCTTTATCCAATGAGAACATCGACCCACTAATTTGTAGAAACAACACGGCTCTATTATCGGTCAATAAGGGTTCAATTTTACCTGCCTCGCTATACTTGAAAGTCTCTCGTGGCACCAACACCATATCCATATAATCTTTGAGTCGAGCAGGGATATTGTAGTTATACATCGGATAGATAATAACGATTTTTTGATGCGCTTTAAACTGCTGTAACATCGCTTGCCGAGTGTCGGCGATAGCTTGCTCCGCCACACTCAAAGCCTCCCCTGCTTTTTGTTTATAAATGACCGTTAGGGTTGCCTCATCCAAGGTAGGTAAATCCATGTCATTTAATGGCAAATAGGTTGTGCTTTCAGCAAATTGCTGTTTGATTTGTTGTAGTAACTGAGCCGAAAATGACTCAGTATGGGCATTGATTGTGGTATCAATGACAAGCGTTTTCATGGTTTTATACCCCATTTTTATTGGTTTAATTTGGCTAACACATTTTCTGCTAAGTCTTGCAACGTTTCTTTGGCAGGGCGTTTGGTAGGCTTTAAATTAATGGTGACATGAGATAAGCCTTGTTCTTTTTGCTCTTGCCAAAATTCCAGCAAACTATGTGACCCGCCTCGTAGATAAATATTGCGAGATAATTGAGCAGGCTCATTCGGATTCTCACTAAGTTCGACAAAATTGGCATAACCAAAAGGATGCCAAGCGTCATCTTGATTTAAATCCGCCAAGGTTTGCACGATATTTTTGGTATCTTTTGGGTTTACCCCATGCCAAATCCACGCATCGGCAGTATTAGCAAGCCAATCTAGTTCCTGTCTGGCACGACCAATAGCAACCATCGGTAAGCGTTGTTCAAGGATAGGGATAAAGCCAATATTGCCTGTTAAATCCCCATAATGTTGCCCTTTAAACTGCGGAAATTTTTGGGTGGTTAAGGCACGAATCATGTCCCAACTTTCTCGAAAACGCTCGGCACGATTGTCAAAGTTTTGCTGAAACACAGGGTATTCCACAGGTCTATCGCCACTCGACATCCCCAAAATAAAGCGATTATTGCTTAATACTGCCGTACTTGCTGAGGCTTTGGCGATATGAATGGGACTCCGCAAAGGTGCAACGATGCCTGCTGAACCTATCGCAATTCGTTGGGTTTTCGCAGTCAAATAGCCCATGGCAACCATGGGGTCAAATGCTTGTCCAACATCGCCAAAACTTGGGTCGTAAAATGGCACATCTCGCAACCATAGTGCAGAAAATCCAAGCTGTTCTGCTAAGACAGCGGTTTCCCCAAAGTCTTCTAAGCTCGGAATCGGACTATTGGGATAGCCTTTAAACGGGGCAATCAATCCCAAGGTGAGTTTATCCGCTTGAAACACCTCACTAAATGCAGGGTGATTGGCAAGATGAGGGGGTAGTTGTTTTTGTTGCGGGGTTATATTTTCATTCGTCTCAGCGGTGTGAAATAATTGGCTATTGTCTTGTCCAAGAACAGAGAGGTTTGGTACAGCAGTTTGTGAGTTTGTGAGTTTGTGAGTTTGTGAGTTTGTGAGTTTGTGAGTTTGTGAGTTTGTGAGCTTGTGGTCATGGGAGTCACTCCGTTAAATTAAGCATTAAAAAATATAGCCCTAGTATAATGCTTTTATTTTTAATGATAATTGGGGTAAAATTAGAAACAGTTTTGCTTTTTTTGCAAAAATATGTTTATTCAAAAATACACTTAACTGCTAACAAACCCATGACCATCAATTACTTCTATGCCCTCACTATTTTTCACCATGTGGCGAATACTAATAGCTTTACTGCCACGGCAAGTCAGCTTGGGCTGGCGGTGTCGTCTGTCACTCGGCAAATTGATAACTTAGAACAATCCTTGCAAGTTAAGCTATTGAATCGCTCAACCAGACATTTGGATTTGACCCATGCAGGGATGCGTTATTTACAACAGACCGAGCCGATATTAGCTGAATTACAACAGGTAAATGAAGCGATTAAAGAGGAGCAAATTGAGCCACAAGGGCGATTGTGCCTTACTTTTCCCAGTGCCTATGGGATTGAAAAAATCGCCCCATTGCTTGCCGAATTTGCCCATTTATACCCAAAAATTGAATTGGAGCTATTTGCCAGTGATGAATTTGTAGATTTATTTAATGAGAAATATGATGTAGGGGTGCGGTTAGGGCGTGTGGAGGATGACCGCTTGGTAGCAAAATTTATTGCCTCTCAGCAACGGCTGTTATGTGCCAGTCCCGATTATCTACGATTGCATGGAACACCACAAATACCGTCACAATTAGCCGAGCATAATTGTTTGCCGTTTATGTATCAAGGCTATGCGTCAAAGTGGTATTTCCATCAAACGGGTAAAACGCAAAGTTTGCGGGTGACAGGGAATTTGATGGGTAATAATATAGAAATGCTGAAACAAGCCACGCTTGATGGACAAGGGATTAGCCATTTACCTAATTGGCTGATTGAGAAAGCGTTGCAGTCTGGGGCGTTGGTACAGGTGTTGTCTGATTGGCAAGTGACCCCGTCTTTGGCGACAGATGACGGGATTTATTTGGTGTATCCGCCCACTAGCCGTAATGTGGTAAAAATTGGCGTGTTGGTGAATTTTTTAGCACAGCGTTTGATAGGTTAAACTGTAGATGGTGATATTGTGAAAAGCAGTAGAATATTATGCGTATCTAATTTAGGAAAGGCTTTCTTCATCATACTATTCTGATTTAAGTAACTGAACAAATTTAAATTATAAAAAACCGTTCGTGGTGAGCTTGTCGAACCATAACGGTTTTCCTACTCTTCAACAGGCTCAGGGTGAACGGAAAACCATATATAATTTTGTTTCATTACTTACTAGAATAATAGCTTAATACTTTTGTTTGTGCGGTGTGTAGTGGTCATATCTTCTCTCCAGTCTTGGTGATAGTATAACCTCTTATCTACTGTCCTATTTCATTATGCCACTACAATGACACCTGCTGAGTACAGGCAGGTGGCTTAATTATTCTACGATGATGTTGTGTTAAGAATGGGGTATTTACAATGAGGTAATTCCGCTTATGGAACATTTAGCAGGCCTAACAAGACCATAAGTTGACCTCCCTGCGCTACACTTCAGCCGGTAAATTATGGCAGCGTTGATATCACTACCACTTGTCAAGTTGAATACACTGATGACTATCTAACTTTTAAGCCATAATTACTTTAGTTTGAATTAAAGTGAGTTAATGCATAGACTGAAGCAAGTAATGTCTTCAGTCTATGTTCGTAGTTCGATTACACTTATTCTATCGGAGACGGCTTGCCATGTGGGCTTGAGCGCAGATATTGTTTAGGCGCTTTGACGGTTGCGCCAAGCTCGGCCGCCGCGTGCCACGGCCAGTGCGGGTCGTAAAGTATGCCGCGTGCCAATGCAACCGCGTCCGCTTGCTGCTCGGTGATGATGCTTTCTGCCTGCTCGGCCTCGGTGATTAGGCCCACGGCAATGACAGGTATATTGACCGCTTCTTTTATCGCGGCAGCAAAAGGCACTTGATAGCTCGCTTCCACAGGGATTTGCTGCTCTGGGCTCAGTCCTGCGGTGCTCACATGGATATAATCACAGCCTAACGCCTCCAATGCTTTAGCCAGCTCGATCGTTTGGGTAAGGTCCCAGCCGCCTTCGACCCAATCGGTTGCAGAAACCCGCACGCCCACTGGCTTGTCACTTGAAAACTCAGCCCGAACCGCTGTAAACACGTCAAGTAACAAGCGCATTCTGTTTTCAAGACTGCCGCCGTATTGATCATCACGCTTGTTAGAAAGCGGCGATAAAAACTGATGCAATAGATAGCCGTGCGCACCATGAAGCTCAATCAGGTCAAGACCCAGCGCATCGGCACGTCTTGCCGCATCGACAAAATCGCTGATGAGCGAATCAATGTTTTTTTGGTCCATGGCTGTGGGTACAGTAGAGTTTTCGTCATACGCAAGCGCTGATGGTGCCACCGTTTGCCACCCATTTACCTCATCAGGGGCAATCGAACCGCCGCCGTCCCATGGCTTTTCGGTTGACGCTTTACGTCCAGCATGGGCCAGTTGTAGGCCTATTGGCATAGGACTGTACTGTCTGATTGCTGTTAGCGTTTTATCTAGTGCAGCTTGAGTCCTGTCATCCCATAAACCTAAATCAGCATAGCTGATACGTCCTTGTGGATTGACCGCTGTTGCTTCTAAAATAAGTAGTCCTGCGCCGCTCAAACTCATTTGGCCCAAATGGATCATATGCCAATCACTTGCCGCTCCATCGTTGGCAGAGTATTGGCACATGGGTGCGATGATAATACGGTTATCTAATGTGAGTTGCCCAAGTTTCAAAGGCGAAAAAAGCTGGCTCATGGTGAATCCTCAAAAAACACGGCTAAAGGCACTGAAAATAAAATGCCAAAACGATATGAATGACTTATATGACTATCGCTTGAATAGTTGGTGGAGATGAATCGTTATTTTCATGGGGCACACTTAAGTGATGCTAGCTAATATATAGATTACTCTCAATCATATTTTTCATATGTAGTAGGCGAGGGGCAATATCTTCTTCTAGTTTGGTACGACTAAGGATAAAACTTGGTGCGCCGCAGTTAAAAGTGAGCAAGCCTTCTGTGGGGTGCATCAGCGCAATGGCTACCGCGTTGACATCCTTTTGCCATTCACTAATTGAAAAACAATAACCGTAGTCTTCATAGTCTTGAAAGGCTTTATCTAATCCTCGTCTAATCTTTAGCCAATCATCTTTATACTTACTACGAATGGCATTAAGGATAAACTCTTGCTCAGCAGGTGGCATACTTGCCAAGCAAGCTCTCCCCATCGAACTTAAATGAATAGGTAGATAAGAGCCGACATTGCGTTGCATAGTCGTAGTTCCTTGGCCTTGCACAACGTTGAGATACACCATCATTAGTCGATCACGAGTAGCCATGGCAACGGCACTATTGGCATAGTCTGCCAGCTCTTCCATATAAGGAGTCGCAAGGTTATTGATAGAGATATTAGTCATCATCGTATAACCAAAACTTAGTACCCCTGTCGAAAGCTGGTACTTACTACTATTGGTCGATTGTTTTAAATATCCCAATTTGACCAACGTATAGGTCAGACGAGTAATGGTGCCTTTAGGAAGTCCTGTCAGCTGACTTAGATCTTGGTTGCCTAGATAAGGCCGCTGCGGGGTAAAACAACGCAGCAGCTCTAACCCTCGAGCCAATGCTGTGACAAACTGTCTGTCGTTTTTATCTCTCATCTCTGCAATGGGTTCTAACAATTCAATATGCATCTCGTTGTTAGCGTCTTCATCGGCAAGGGTATCATTAGTCATATGTCGTCTATTATCCCCAATCAAATTCATACAAGCGTTATAAAATCACAAAACTTTATTATTCATAGCATTCTGTGAGCTAATATCAGCCCACAGTTACGCACTGTCTCTTTAACTATATTATATCAACTTACTTTCATATTCTCAGCATAGCATAACGAGAAACTATTGTTTCGCTATGCGGTATGAACGGTAGCGATAGTCGTTATAAGAGGTATGGTTAGGCTTCTTGTGGATCATACTGCTTTTCTTTAATGAATAAAGTAGGAATAAGACCACATAAGAAGTATGCACCTGCCATAAGTAATAAACCTGCGCCGATAGAATTATGCATGGCCATATAACCAATGGCAACAGGAGCAATCACAGAGCCAAGCCGTCCAATATTAAATGCACCACCAATCGCAGTACCTCGGATAGCAGTAGGGAAACTTTCGGTTAGATAGGTGGCATTAATGGCATAGGGAATACCATATAAGAAACCAAAGGTGATCATTAACCAACCAATATTTTCTGGAGTGTGCATATACACTAGAATGGGAATAAACAATGCGGTACCCATCGTACCAAAAGCAAATACTATTTTGCGTCCGATTTTGTCAGCCATGAATCCAGCCACGACTTTGGCAAACATCATAGTCAGGTACGTTCCCGCCATATACAGTGCCATTTCTTTGAACTTGATACCCAATTCAGTTTCTAGATAAGAAGGTAGCCAGTTGCTGACACCAAAATAGCCGAATAACAAAAGTCCTGAGCTCATTGACCATAGGATAAACATAATACGGTGTTTCGGATTTTCCATTATCGCTTTGTATGGGTTCTCTGCTTTTTTGAGAGTATCTAGTGCGCCGCTCAGTTTTAGTGCTCGAGCGTCTTTCCAAGACTGGGGTTCGGGGACTAAAAAGTACATAGATACTGCCAAAAGTATCGGCAAAAACGTCAGTAGATATAGTGTACGCCAACCATAGCTAGGGATAATCCAAGCGGATACACTGGTGATAACCAATGAGCCTAAAGTAAATCCAGTCATTAATGCAGCAAGTACAGTGGTTCGATGCTTGGTAGGTACCATCTCTGACATAAGCGTATTGGTAGCGATATAAAGACTACCAAGCCCCAAGCAGGCAATAACCCGTAGCGTGACAAACTGCTCATAGCTCTGCACCAATCCACTAAAACCAGACAATATAGAGAACATGCCAGTCGCAAGAACGATGACACGTACTCGGCCAAAGCGATCGCAAGCCCAACCACCAAAAAACCCACCGATTGCCATCCCAAATAACGACCAACTGCCTAGAGCGCCAGCTTGTACATTGGTCAGTGCAAACTCTAGTTTTAGGCTGGATAAGGTAAAGGCAAGAATACCGATATCAGCCCCATCACATAGTAAAACTAAAAAACAAAAAACAAAGGCCAGTTTCCAAGGTTGTTTTTGGGTGGAGCTCATACTTGGATCTGCAGTTATAGCGACACTTTTCACAATTTATATCCTTAACGTTGTGAGAATGAAAAACTAATTTGATGCGTAGTGGTAAAAATAGAGGGGAACGGTATCAGCATCCTAGCAAATACCGCCGTGCATTCTGGTGGATAAAAAAGTGGTAGGGATTACTCGCTGGCTTCTTTAATCATATTGCGGGCAATGATGACTTGCTGAATTTGTGTGGTACCTTCATACAAACGATATAGACGTACATCACGATAAAAACGCTCAATACCGTAGTCTGCGATATAACCGGCACCGCCATGGATTTGTACCGCTCTATCAGCAACACGGCCACACATCTCAGTGGCAAACATTTTAGCGCATGAGGATTCAGTAACGACGTCTTTGCCTTCGTCACGCAGACGTGCAGCGTCTAGCACCATGGATTTGGCGGCATAGATTTCTGCTTTTGAGTCAGCGAGCATGCCTTGAATCAGCTGAAAACTGGCAATCGGTTGACCAAATTGCTTACGCTCGACAGCATAGTTCAGTGCATCGTTCAGCATGCGAGTGGCGGCTCCAGTACTGGCTGCTGCAATATGCAAGCGCCCTTTATCAAGAACTTTCATGGCCGTTTTAAAGCCAACACCCTCAACACCGCCGATGAGAGCGTCCGCTGGTACGACGCAATTATCAAAGATCACATCACAGGTATGCGCGCCTTTTTGACCCATTTTTTTATCAATTTTGCCCAGAGTAATACCAGGCGTGTCGCTTTCGACAATAAATGCTGAAATACCGCCAGAGCGTTTGTTTTGTGGGTCAGTACGTGCCATGACAGTGAATACACCAGCCTGCGGGGCGTTGGTGATATAGCGCTTGGTACCATTGATGATATAAGTATCACCATCCTTAATAGCCGTCGTTTTCAATGAGGCGGCATCTGATCCTGACTCCGGCTCGGTCAAACAGAATGAACCGATGATTTCACCACTGGCCAACCGAGGTAGGTACTTCTGCTTTTGTGCTTCAGTGCCATCAATCACTAGGCCAGATGAGCCAATACCATTATTTGTCCCTATTAATGAGCGAAACGCAGGGGAGGTACGTCCTAACTCAAATGCCAGCGTGACCTCTTCTTCCATAGTGACACCAAGTCCGCCGTACTCTTCAGGTATGGTCAATCCGAAGAGCCCTAATTCTCGCATTTGCTCAATGATCTCTTCTGGAAGGCGGTCATTTTCGGCAACCCAATGTTCCATAGGGATAAGTTGATCATTAACGAAGTTACGAATAGTCTGAGTGATGTGGTCGAGGGTCTCTTTATCTCTAATCATATGAATCTTCCTTGTTTGATTGATGCCTGATATCAATATCGGCACTGTGACAGTACTAAATAATGTGACGTCCTTGGATAAACAGCATAATCGATGAATTATTAAATTACAATAGTTTTGGTTTAAAAAACCGCATTGCGGTATTTATATAATTTAATACAACCTTTTATCCCGATTTTATTCTAAATTATCTATTTTTTCTACTTCACAAACCAAAATAAACAGTATATATTGATATTAAATACCGCATAGCGATATTTAATATTTAAAATAAATGCTTTGCTAGAGTGTTTGTACTTTATACAAAAATGATGTTTAAGGAGTCGATCATGGAAGAGCCGCTCATTATTTGTGAGAAAAAAGGAGAGGGCGTGAGTGTCGTTAGACTTAATCGCCCCAAAGTGCGCAATGCACTAAACAGTGAGCTACGCCAACAAATGGCAGACCTGTTCATTCAATTAAATGATGACTCACAAACCAAAGCGATCGTCCTTACTGGTGGTGACAAGGTGTTTGCCGCTGGTGCGGATATCAACGATTTTTTGACTACTAGCACAGTGGATATGTACTTGCGTCATAGTGAACGCTATTGGAATGCCATCACTAACTGCCGAAAGCCTATTATTGCTGCCGTCAATGGTTACGCTCTGGGCGGTGGCTGTGAGTTGGCCATGCATGCTGACATCATCATCGCAGGTAAGTCTGCCAAATTTGGTCAACCCGAAATCAAGATAGGACTCATGCCAGGTGCTGGCGGAACGCAGCGTTTGTTTCGCGCGATTGGCAAACATAAGGCCATGAAAATGGTACTAACGGGCGATATGATCAGCGCTGATGAGGCGGACACAATGGGGCTGGTATCTGAAGTCGTTGAAGATGAGGCTACTATCACACGCGCCATTGAGATTGCTGAGCAGCTATCACATTACTCTCCCATTGCCTTAGCGCAAATCAAAGAAGTGGCAAATCTAGGTGTTGATATGCCCTTAGAAGGTGCATTGGCTTTAGAGCGTAAGGCTTTCCAGATTTTGTTCAATACTCACGACCAAAAAGAAGGCGCTAAAGCCTTCTTAGAAAAGCGTCCTGCGGAGTACAAAGGGCATTAATCCCTAGCCGCGTTAATTCATAAGCACGTGAATTCATAGGCACGTGAATTCAGAGCCACATTGTGATTGCTTTTGAAGCAAGTTATCACCTTTGAACCAAAATTTCATAGCACACTATGTAGAGAGTTATTATGACTGTGAACACAATTGCCATTATCGGCACTGGTATTATGGGCATGGGTATTGCTCAAATTGCTGCTCAAGCTGGCATCCAAGTACTCTTGTATGACGCTAAGTCAGGCGCTGCTGAACAAGGACGACAATCCTTGCAAAGTACCCTAGAAAAACTAACTGCTAAAGGTAAGTTTACCGATGCGCAGTTACAGGATACTTTAAGTAATTTGACGGTACTACAGGAGCTTAACCAAATTGCGACTGCTGAGATAGTGGTTGAAGCCATTATCGAAAATCTAGACATCAAAAAACAGCTTTTTGCCCAGTTAGAAGGTGTGGTCACTGCCGATACTATTTTGGCGACCAATACCTCATCCTTATCAGTGACCGCAATTGCTGCTGACTGTGATCATCCGGAGCGCGTGGCAGGATTTCACTTCTTTAATCCAGTCCCCTTAATGAAAATTGTAGAGGTCATTCCAGGTCTGTCTACTCAGCAATCAGTGATTGACGTTCTCTCCGATTTGGCCAAACGTATGGGTCATCTAGGTGTGGTAGCAAAAGACACACCGGGTTTTATCGTCAATCATGGCGGTAGAGCGTACGGCACAGAAGCGTTAAAAATATTGGGTGAAGGGGTAACCACGTTTGAGAATATTGACCAAATTTTGCGTGAAGGCGCAGGATTTCGCATGGGGCCGTTTGAGCTATTAGACCTCACTGGTATCGATGTATCGCACCCCGTGATGGAGTCGATTTACAACCAGTTCTATCACGAAGCGCGTTATCGCCCGCATCCATTGACCCGTCAAATGCTAGTAGGTAAAAAGCTTGGTCGTAAGGTTGGTGCAGGGTTCTATCACTATGAAAACGGTCAGAAGTTGTCAGCAGCTACTGCTCAAGATCGGTCGTCCGAAGCACTCATATCTGATGCCGTTATTACCTCAGTTTGGGTTGGCGCTGATCTGGCAGAAGACAAAACTCAACTGGTCGATTACCTAAAGTCTCAGGGTGTCGCGATCGATGACAACGACAAGCCAAACCCTGATAGTTTGGTGCTGCTCGCACCCTATGGCGAAGATACGACCAATGCTGCCATTCGTTATCAAGTTAATCCTAAGCAAGCCGTTGCCATTGATATGCTCACTGGACTAGCAAAGCATCGTACTTTGATGCCAAGTCTCGTCACGCAGGAAACATTTATCGCACAAGCTTATGCATTATTCAGTAAGGGCTTGGATGACAGTGAAGCAACCACGCAATCCGCTGTCGGTGCCACGCTAATTACAGAAAGCATCGGCTTTGTGGCACAACGTGTGGTCGCTATGGTGATTAACCTTGGTTGTGACATTGCTATGCAAGGGATTGCTTCACCTGAGGACATCGATAATGCTGTCAAGCTTGGGTTAGGTTATCCATATGGTCCTATCTCTTGGGGCGACCATCTTGGGGCCTCGCGTGTGCTGCTTATTTTAGGGCGCATCTACGGGCTGACAGGTGACCCACGTTATCGTCCAAGCTCTTGGCTGCAACGCCGTGCCAAGCTTGACATGTCATTGTTTACTCAGCAAAACACTTACTAATTTGAACGACAAGATATGGTTATTAAACCATAAAACCATTATTTAGAGTTAAAAAATACGACAAGGAAACGTTATGTTAGATGCTTATATTTATGACGGATTAAGAAGTCCATTTGGTCGCTATGTTGGCGCATTAGCAACCGTACGTGCTGATGATTTGGTTGCTACCGTGATGAAAGCATTGGTCGAAAAACACCAACTATCTGCTGATATCTTTGATGAAGTGTTGCTAGGTAGTGCCAACCAAGCAGGCGAGGACTCTCGCAATATCGCGCGTAACGCGGCTCTATTAGCAGGGTTGGATGTAACAACTCCAGGTCAGACAGTAAACCGTCTATGTGCATCAGGTCTGTCTACTGTTGTCGATGCTGCTCGCAGTATTACGTGCAATGAAGGGGATATTATTTTAGCAGGTGGGGTCGAGTCGATGACGCGTGCGCCGTTTGTATTTGCCAAGACAGAACAGCCTTTTAGCCGTGACTTTAAAGTTTTTGATACCACCATTGGTAGCCGTTTTCCCAACCCAAAAATTATTGAGCAGTTCGGCAGTGATACCATGCCGCAGACGGGCGATAATGTCGCGCAGAAGTATGGTATTACGCGCGAGGAAGCCGATAAATTTGCAGCCGCATCGCAAGCCAAGTACCAAGCCGCCAAGCAAGCAGGGTTTTTTGACGATGAGATAACACCTATTACTGTATCCCAAGGTAAGAAATTGCCTGCAAAAGTAGTCATAGATGATGAGCATCCGCGTGCCAGCTCTAATATTGAAGCACTACAAAAACTCAAACCGTTGAATCAAGATGGAGTCGTCACCGCAGGTAATGCGTCTGGCATCAATGATGGTGCTGCCGCGCTCATCATTGGTTCAAAGCAAGCAGAGAAAAAGCTAGGCTTTAAACCGATTGCCAAGATCTTATCATCAGGTGCAATGGGTGTTGAACCCAATATCATGGGCGTGGGTCCTGTTGAAGCGATTAAGCTAGCACTAAAGCGTGCGGATCTGACCCTTGAGGACATGTCTGTCATTGAGATCAATGAAGCTTTTGCCTCACAGGTACTGGGTTGTCTAAAAGGGTTAGATATTGATTTTGATGATAAGCGTGTCAATCCCAATGGTGGGGCCATCGCTGTCGGTCATCCGCTTGGCGCATCAGGTGCCAGAATCGCCTTGAGTACTGCTCGAGAGCTACAGCGTACGGGCGGCAAATATGCCGTGGTCAGCTTGTGTATTGGTATTGGGCAAGGGCTTGCCATGGTGATAGAACGCGTTTGAGACTCAAAAGCATGCTCGCCCCATTATTGATTATAGTTGATTCAGTTTAGAAGAGAGACAAGGCAACCGATCGCAGATGTAACTGTGATACTTCAAGTGAGGGTAACGCTGTCACTCTTTTATAGAGAATTGACTATATCAAGGACAATTTATTATCAAGGAAGATACCATGACAACCATACTCAACGAACACGATAATTACCATCAAGCCGAAGACGCGTATGGTTTCCCATTAATTATCAAACAGCTACTAAACCGCGCCAAGATTGCTTCCACTAACCAAACCATTAGCTATGCCGACAAAGTCACTTATACCTATGCTGAGTTTTTTAAACGTATCAATCGCTTGGCCAATGTATTAAAAAATATGGGCTTGCAGGCAGGTGATGTGGTCGCGGTCATGGACTGGGATAGTCATCGTTACCTTGAGGCCTACTTTGCAGTACCAATGTCGGGCATGATTTTGCAAACCGTTAATGTGCGCCTGTCTGAAGAAAAAGTGCTATATACCGTCAATCATGCTGCGCCAAAAGCCTTATTGTTGAATGCTGAATTTGCGCCGATGATTAAAGATTATCGTGACGATGCGCCTTCTATCGAGCATGTAATGTGGGCTGATGATGAAGATGACAATAAAGCAGAAAGTGATAAAGCTGAGCTGCCAGACTATGTCGATGGCGAATATGAGGCGCTATTAGCAGCTGCTAGTGACGAGTTTGACTTCCCAGATTTTGATGAAAACACTATTGCTACGACATTCTACACCAGTGGCACGACAGGCGATCCAAAAGGGGTTTTCTTTACTCATCGCCAGATCGTACTACAGACGATGGCAAGCACTTTGGCGTCAGCCCTCAATGCCGAAGGTCAAGGTGCGCGCTACAACGATGTCTATATGCCAATGACGCCTTTGTTTCATGTACATGCGTGGTGCTGGCCATATGGCGCAACCATGATAGGGCTCAAGCAAGTATATCCCGGGAGATATCTGGCACCAAAATTGGTCGACTTGATCGAGCAGCATAAAGTCACGCTATCACATGGTGTCCCTGCAATACTACAGATGCTTCTCAAAGAAATGGCAGAACGTGGCCGAAAATTTGAGGATCTTAAACTGTTACTAGGTGGCTCAAAGCTCAATGAGGGCTTAGCCAAAGCGGCAATCGAATGTGGCATAGAATTTATGTCAGGGTTTGGTATGTCAGAATCATGCCCTGTACTGTCTCGAGCAGTATTCGATGACAAAACAGAGTCGATGACGCTAGAGGATAACCTTAACTATCGTTGTCTGTCAGGTTCACCCATTATGTTAGTGTCGATGGAAATTTGGGATGAAAATGGTAAACCACAACCCATGGATGGCAAATCGACAGGTGAGCTTGTGATACGCGCGCCGTGGTTGACCCAAAGCTATTTTAAAAATCCTGACGCAGGTAATGAGTTATGGAAAGGCGGCTGGATGCATACGCAAGACATCGCCTGTATGACTGCTGATGGCACGCTAAGCATTACAGACAGACTCAAAGATGTCATTAAATCCGGCGGCGAATGGGTATCCTCGCTTGAGGTCGAAACCATTTTGTCCTTTCATCCTAGCGTCGCTGATATCGCGGTGATTGGTGTGCCAGATGAGCGTTGGGGTGAGCGTCCCTTGGCGTTGATCGTGCTAAAACCAGACCATGTCGACACAAAAATGGAAGATATTTTGGCATTGGGTCATCAAGCAGTAGAGAGAGGCCATTTGCCAAAATACGGTGTACCAAGTGAAGTGAGGTTTTTGCCAGACATGCCAAAAACCAGCGTCGGTAAACTCGATAAAAAACGCATGCGTTCGATGTACTCAGAAAATCTCATCTAGTCAAACAATCCGGTCACCATCAAATCGACTCTGACAAAAGTGAAAACTTGCATAAACCCTAGTGCTTGACTAAATGCTAGGGATAGGGAGGTGTGTGAGTCACGAGCACCCTGAGTCACATTCATCCTCTATATAACAAAACCTGTCTAATAAAAAGAGAGAAACTATGGAAGCTGCGCCTACGTTCCCAGAAATACAAGAGATTGTCACAAGCGATGAAAATCACCCATTGCATGACTTTACAGTTATCTACCCTCAGCAAGTGGAATGGGGTGATATGGACTCCTTTGGTCATGTCAATAATGTGGTTTATTACGAATATGCTCAAAATGCTCGTATCTACTACAACAGGCGGCTTGGTTTATTTAACGAACAAACGTCTTCGGTGATGGCAGCCTCATCATGTCGTTACCTCAAATCGGTTGCCTATCCCGATGAGTTATGGATTGGCGTCAAGGTCAAAAAAATCGGTAATTCAAGTCTGATTCATGAATATACCTATTACAGTACGGTGCAGAAAACAGTCGTTGCAATCGGTGAGTCGGTGTTGGTATACCTCGATAAATTGAGTGGGCAAAAAAAGCCTATCAGTGAGTCGAAAAAAGAGGCGATTGCTGCGTTAGAGAATATTGACCAAGAAGCGTAACACCCAATATATCGGTCAAATTATGATTGGGGTTTTTAATTGAACAGTAGTTATTAAGTAGCAGTTGGTTTTCATCTAAAAGGATTATTTATTTTTATGGATTAAAGAAAACGTAGTAGCAATTGGGATTGATAAGGATATCAACATAAAACAGGGAAGAAATGAATGATGCTTTATATAAAAAGGCTATCTGTAGGTTTTGCTATGGTTGTAACATGCGTATCTGCACAAGCAATAGATCTTGTGACAACAGGTGACACGACTTTGAGTATCGGTGGTTACATCAAAGCAGAAGGTGCTTTTAACTTTCCTGATGAAGGCGAGTCGGAATTTAAGGGTAATTTACGCCAGTCTCGTATCAATGTGAAAACGACTAAGTCGGTAGATGATAAAAAACTCACGGGGTTTATCGAAGGTGATTTTTATGGCGATTACGCCAAGGGCGGCTCAAATCTGCGTTTGCGTCATGCTTATGTTCAGGTTGATGATTTGACAGTGGGTAAGACTTGGAACGGTCAATTTTTGGCAGTGGCACCTCTGTCTACGGAGCAGCTTGATTTTTGGGGCACTGGTTTGGGCACGGCCTCTGGTGGTGGTTCTTATATTCGTCCAGATTTGACGTTGCACTATACTTATAAGGGGCTACGTTTTACGGCGCAAGACCCTGTTTACGATAATGCGAGCTTACCTGATATGGTGGTAAGCTACAAAGATAAGATATCTAACTTTGACTATAACGTGGCTGTCACGGCTCGTGATGCTGAGAACGGAGATGGTTCAGATGTGGGTATCGGTGTTTCTTTAGCTGGCAAGCTAACATTGGGTAAAGATTCGCTCCATGCCAGTATATATAATGGTAAAGGCATGGGTGCCTATTCTGCCATCTGTGTTGGAGGACCGCTAATTATGAATGGCGGCGTAGACTGTGATGCCGAGGATGGGAAGCTGATCTCGCAAACTGGCTATAGCGTAGGATATAAGCATCAGTTTACCCAAAAGCTGCGTGGCAACTTGCGTTATGGTGAAGTAAATGTAAACGATGCGGCAGACACTTCTGCTAATGTAAAAAGCGCAAACCTTATCTATGAGTATCTACCAGATCTAGATTTGGGTATTGAGTGGAGAAATCAGGACGTAACGACATTCCCATGGATGCCAGCAGGTCAGCAAATTGAAATAATGGCAAAATATGATTTTTGAGTTGAAGTGTTGAGAGGAGTAAGCGATACGATGGCGCATCTTCATAGTTATAGTGGGGATGTATTATCTTGATTAATGATTTTTTATTGATACTTATCATGTTATTCAGGTATTAGAATATATACTAGGAGCTTTTTTATAAATATAACTGACGTTGCAATTGTAAGAATCGAAACGCCAGTTATATTAGTTTATAAAAAGATAAGGTACTATGTGTTTTCTACGGTAACAGAAATACGATTTTTAAAGTCAATATTACTTTTACGCTGCTGAAGTATCTAATCTTGTTGGTTGCAGTTTGCTTTCTTTGCTGTCGACCGCTGCGCTCAGATTTACTAAGAAGATAGCGATGGCTGCGATAATACCTGGTATAGCGATAAATAAGAAGTTCATCTGATGGGTCAGCTCTAAGGTGAGAAGCGCACCAGTTAGGATTGGACCTACGATAGCACCAATACGTCCAATCCCTGACGCCCAACCCATAGCAGTCGTACGTACAGCGGTAGGATAATATTGAGCCACAAAAGTATAGAGCAGAATTTGTGAGCCGATGGTTGTAGCACCTGCAATCGCAATGAGCGTATATAGTACAATCTGAGGACTGTTGTAGCCAAGCAAAATTAATGCTATTGCCCCAGCGACAAACATAATAGTTAGTACAGGTTTTAAATGGAATTTATCAGCTAGGACACCACCGCCAATAGCCCCAATCATCCCACCAATATTAAGTGCAAATAGAAATAACATACTAGCACCTAATGAGTAACCGGCTTGAATCATTAGCTTTGGTAACCAGCTTGCTAAAGCGTAAACCATCAGCAAACACATAAAAAATGCTACCCAAAACATAATAGTAGTGAATCCACGTCTGTTCAGAAATAACGCTTTAATTGGTGCATCATCACCTTTGGTGGGTTCGTCTAGTACTAACGTAGTAGAGGGTGTAACTTTTTCTTGAGGAGCCAATTTTTGAACGATATTTTTAGCTTCGTCTTCTCGCTTTTCTTTGACCAAATACATCAAGGATTCAGGTAGCATCTTCCAGATAATTGGCAATAGCAAAGTAGGGATGCCCGCAATATAAAACATAATTTCCCAGCCAAAATCTAGCACCAAAAAAGATCCTAATAATGCTGACGTCATACCACCAATTGCATAACCGCTGAACATAATAGCGACTAAAGTACTACGCATACGTTTCGGTGCGTATTCAGATGTTAGTGCCACGCAGATTGGCATCACGCCGCCAATACCTAGACCTGCAATGAAGCGCAAAGCCGCAAACTGCATAGGCCCGCTAGCGAAAGCACCAAAAAAAGTAAAGCTACTGAATAGAGCGACACAAATCATAATTGTTTTTTTACGACCGATTTTGTCAGATAAAGTGCCAAAAATCATGGCACCAAACATCATACCGAATAGTGCTGCGCTAGCAAGAAAACCTGCTTGTACCGAAGTCAATGACCACTCCTCCATAAGTAATGGCAGGGCCACGCCGTAAATAATGAGGTCGTAGCCGTCAAAGATAATAATCAGTAAGCACCAAAACAGGACTTTCCAATGAAAAGGTGAAAATTTGGCTTCATCAATAACTTTATTGATGTTTAAGGTTTGAGATTCCATTCATATTCTCCGTTGATGATATCCTTATACGTGCTTTACAAGTTAGGGTTTTACAGGTGCTAAGTCAAAAACTATCTAGGTATCAATCGATACCTAAAAGGTATATTTTTCTATATAACATTCTATTGAAACAATGTTGACTTTTATCTTTATTAGAGTATTCGGTACTCTTATAAAGTATTAGATACGAAGAATGATGCTTGCAGTGAGTGTGTGTAAGACAACTAACGCCAAGAAGTTTCATTAATTTCTATTATGAAAATACTGAATACGCAGAAAATCATCCATATACTAAAAAAATATATAGATGATTAAAAATATAAGATAAATAGATAAAATTAGCCTAATTAATCAACGCTAATGAATGTGTTTTTTAAAAGCATTTATTGGCGTTATTGCAGGTAATATTTAATATACTCATTAAATGCTTCAGGTTGTTCAATATTTGAGATATGCGAGGCATTGATAGTGGCGAGCTTAGCACTAGGAATATGATCGACTATATATTGACCATCGGCAACCGTTGTCACTGGATCCTCGATACCTGCAACTACTGTGACGGGTACACGAATATTTTGTAACTGCTCGCGAGTATCAGCGATAGATAACGCCTCGCAGCAGCTTGCGTAGCCCTCTGCACTGCCAGCCGCAAGAGCGCTAGACAATGCCGCGACTACATCTGGGTAATGATCGATAAAATCTGCTGTAAACCAACGCGGAGCAGCTGTAGCTGCGATAGGCGCTAGACCTTTCTCACGTACCAACCTTGCACGCTCCGTCCATGCTGTTTCGTTACCAATTTTCGCGGCGGTATTACATAACATCAAGTGGTGGAAGCGATCGGGATGATTGATAGCTAACCATTGACCTGTTATGCCGCCCATAGAAATGCCACAAAAAAATGCCTTATCAAGATGCAGGTGATCTAACAAATCAATCACATCTTGCCCCAGCTGGTTTAAATTATAAGGGCCTCTGGGTGCTGATGATTTACCATGACCACGAGTGTCATAGCAGATAATAAAATAATCATCTTGCAAGGTATCGATTTGTGGTTGCCACATACGATAGCTAGTACCTAAAGAGTTGGAAAATATTAGGGCGAGGTTGCTGCTATCACCAAAGGTGGCATAATTTAGCGTTACGTCTTTATTTTCAAATACAGGCATGATGAATGTCCTTATTTTGACTATCGTGTGATTGAAGTATTACTTTTGACCTATTGAGGTGGGTATTATTTATTTTATTTTGAACGATTAATCAGCCTTCAACGCGCTCAATAATCATTGCGATGCCTTGTCCAACACCGATACACATTGAGCAGATTGCATAACGCTTACTCGTTTTTTCAAGTTGATTGAGGGCAGTTAAGATCAAACGGGCACCTGAGGCGCCGAGTGGATGACCAAGGGCAATCGCACCGCCATTAGGATTGACGCGCTCGCTATCATCAGCTAACTCCAAGTCACGCGTACAAGCTAGAGCTTGCGCGGCAAAAGCTTCGTTTAATTCAATGACATCCATCTCATCAAGCGTTAGTCCCGTATGCTCAAGCAATTTTTTCATCGCTGGTGCTGGGGCGAAACCCATAATACGTGGCTCAACGCCTACCGTAGTTGAGGCCACAATACGCGCACGCGGCTTTAGATTAAATTCTCTAACCGCTTGCTCTGACGCTACTAGGAAGGCTGCTGCACCATCATTAATTCCAGAGGCATTACCAGCAGTCACCGTACCATCTGCGGTGACGATAGGACGCAGTTTAGTCAACTTCTCAAGGGTGGTGTCAGCACGAGGATGCTCATCAGTATCGACGGTGACAGGCTCGCCTTTACGCTGCGGGATGACGACAGGGGTCATCTCGTCTTTAAAGAATCCTGACGCTTGCGCCGCTGCGGTACGTTGTTGGCTACGTAGCGCAAATGCATCTTGGTCAGCTCGATTGACATTGAATTGCTCTGCGACATTTTCAGCGGTTTGCGGCATAGTCTCTGTGCCATATAGCTCATCAAGCTTTGGATTGATAAAGCGCCAGCCCATAGTAGTATCTTCCAGCTTTTGACTACGACCAAATGCCTGACCTGATTTGCCCATCACAAATGGCGCACGGCTCATGCTCTCAACACCACCTGCGATAATTAAATTGGCTTCACCAGCTTTAATCGCACGAGCAGCTATCGCTAACGCATCCATCGACGAGCCGCACAAGCGGTTAACAGTTGTCGCAGGCACTTGATAAGGTAGGCCGGCTAGCAATGACGACATACGTCCGACGTTGCGATTGTCTTCGCCGCTTTGGTTGGCACAGCCATAGATGACGTCATCTACTTGTACCCAGTCGACATTAGCATTACGTTCTATTAACGCCTTGATAGGGATAGCGCCTAGGTCGTCTGCACGTACGGGTGCTAGACCGCCGCCGTAGCGTCCAAAAGGGGTGCGAATGGCGTCAATGATATAAGCGTTTGTTAAGTTATCCATTGTAGATATTATCCTTTTTATTATTTTACTGTAGTAGCGTCAGTCAGTGTGGCACCCGTCAAGGCCTGTAAGTCTTCGAAGCTAATGCCATCGACCATTTCGGTGACTACTAAGCCTTTATCGGTGACATTAATGACACATAAATCAGTATAAATGCGATCAACGCAGTTTTTGCCAGTCACAGGATAAGTAAGCTCGCTGACGATTTTAGGGTCGCCCGTCTTGGTGGTATGATTGGTCATGACAAAGACTTTTTTGGCACCGACGGCTAAGTCCATTGCGCCGCCAACGGCAGGTATTGCATCCTCTGCACCGGTACTCCAGTTGGCTAAGTCGCCATTGGCTGCCACTTGAAACGCGCCCAATACGCAAATGTCGATATGACCACCACGCATCATCGCAAAAGAGTCGCCATGATGGAAGAAGCTACCGCCATCGAGCATGGTGACGTATTCTTTGCCGGCATTAATCAGCTCGGGATCCTCTTCACCTTTAGCAGGTGGTGGTCCAAAAGCTAGTAAGCCATTTTCTGAATGTAAAAATACATCTTTATCATCCGGTAGGTATTGGGCAATTTTGGTCGGTAGTCCGATGCCTAAATTGACATAAGCACCATCTGGAATATCTTGTGCAGCGCGCTCGGCAATTTGATCGCGGGTCAAAACGGTGTAGGAAGTATGGCTCATGATGACGATCCTTATAATTGGCAGTATTAAGCGGTGGCTGTCGTTGCTGTGCTAGCATATTCATCACTAGCAGGTTCAGTACTAGTAGGCTGGATTTGCACCACATGCTGCACAAAGATACCCGGTGTAATAACATACTCAGGATCAAGTTCACCAAGATCCACCGTTTCAGAGACTTGGGCGATAGTTACTTCAGCTGCCATTGCCATGATTGGACCAAAGTTGCGTGCAGACTTGCGGTACACCAAGTTGCCCCAGCGATCGCCTTTATTGGCTTTAATTAAGGCAAAATCAGCCTTTATCGGATATTCAAGAACATAGTCTTTACCATCGATATGACGAGTCTCTTTACCTTCTGCGAGTAAAGTGCCAAAGCCTGTTGGCGTATATACTGCGCCGAGTCCCATACCTGCTGCTTGAATACGACAAGCCAAATTACCTTGTGGTACTAGCTCCAGTTCAATCTTGCCAGCATGATAAAGCTCATCAAATACCCAAGAGTCTGATTGACGGGGAAAAGAGCAAATTATCTTACGTACAGCACCTGTTTGTAAGAGTTTGGCAAGGCCATGGTCGCCGTTACCGGCATTATTATTAATGATGACCAAATCTTTTACGCCCAAATTAATAAGCCCGTCAATGAGTTCAGCGGGTTGACCTGCCGTGCCAAAGCCACCAATCATAATGGTGGCGCCATCTTTGATTTGACTAAGTACGTCAGTGATACCTTTATCAGCTTTGTTAATCATGTTTATATCCTATAAAAAGTCATATGAGGTAGTGTCTTTAAAATTAATAAGTGGTACATGGGTTAGACTCATTGCTCTGACACTACTTAAATTTTTTGTAAGAGACTTGCTTTTAATTGGCTTCATTATTAGAGGTCGTTAATGAGATAGATGATGTTGGTAGTAGGCGTTTTTTGGTCAGAATATAGTGAGCAATCATGCCAATAAGAATGCCCCAAAACACAGAGCTTAATCCCAAAAAGCTCATACCCGATGCTGTCGCCAAAAAGGTAATTAACGCTGCATCTCTTTGCTCATCATTTTTCATAGCAATGGTGATATTGGCAGAAATGGCACCGATTAACGCAAGGCCGGCCAGTGCCGCGACAAGCTCTTTTGGAAGCAAGCTAAATACCATCACGATACTGCCAGCAAATAAACCGCCAAATAAATAGAAGATGCCATTAGCGACACCTGCGATATAGCGCTTTTCCTTAAGTTCATGCGCATCTTTGCCAGTACAAAGCGCGGCTGTGATAGCGGCAAGTACGATAGTGATACCACCAACACATGCAACTGCTAAAGAGGCGAGGCTTGTAACACTCACAATAGGCTTGGCTGGCGTGTCATAGCCACTTAGATTTAAAATAGCCATGCCGGGTAAGAATTGACCAGTTAAGCTCACAAGGATGAGTGGTATAGCGAGGTTAAACGTTGAGTTCCACGACCATTCAGGTGCAATAAAATTAGGTATGGTAACGGCTAAATCGAAATGGACAGGGTTCATTTTGCCAAGTAAGACGCTTAAGATAACACCGCATATCAACACCCAGATCATCGTATAGCGCGGCGAAAAGCGTTTGGCTAATAAATAGCAACCGAGCATGCTAAAGACGATAAATGGCATGCTATCAGTGGCTTTAAATAATTCTAAGCCGAACTGAAATAGGATGCCTGCCATCATGCCAGCGGCAATACCGTTAGGAATCCATTTTAATATTTTGTCGAAGTAACCTGTCGCTCCAATAATAAATATGACAATCGCTGAGATGATATAACCGGCAACAGCTTCATTAATACTCATCTGTGGAAATAGGGTAACCAGTAAAGCGGTACCAGGTGCGGACCATGCTGTAATAACCGGTGTTTTATATTTAATAGATAAATAAATACCAGGAATGGCAGCACCAATGGAGACACCCCAAATCCAAGACGCCATCATGGCATCCGATACTTGTGCGGCTTGTGCGGCCTGAAAAAAAATAATCAAAGGACCTGCATAGGAAATAAGAACCGCTAAGAACCCTGCAACCGATGCAGAGAGCGACCAGTCGTTTTTTAAGATTTGGATTACAGAGGCCATATTGCTTCCTTGCAAATTAGCATTCGTTACGGGGTTGCAAATTAAGATGCATGCTACTGATTGACAGATTTATTATTAGCCTTCGTCGCCACCGCCTACAGGAATGGTACTACCAGTAATATAAGAAGACTCATCGGATGCTAAAAACAAGATGGCATTGACTTGCTCATCTATCGTGCCGTAGCGTTTCATAAAGGTGCGATCAATGGTCTGATCAACCACCGCATTCATCCATGATTTTTCATCATCAGTTAATGGTTTGGCGTTACGTGGAATCTTTCTGGGCGGCGCTTCAGTACCGCCAGTTGCCACGGCATTCACACGGATGCCATCGTTTGCATACTCAAAAGCGAGCGATGCGGTCATGGCGTTCACGCCGCCTTTCGCTGTCGAGTAGGGTATGCGGTTGATACCACGAGTAGCGATAGAGGACACATTAACAATAATGCCTGACTGCTGTTTGACCATGGTTGGTAATACCGCATGACAACACCATAATGTTGGAAATAATGAGCGACTGATTTCCTTTTGGATTTCTGCTTCAGAGAAGCAGGTAAAAGGTTTCATCCATATTGCGCCGCCGACATTGTTGACTAATATATCGATACGCCCATAGCTATCAAGTGCCTTATCAATAGCCTCTTTAGCACCTTGACGGGTTTCAAGGTCAGCTTGAATGGTAACGGCTTGTCCACCATTAGCAATGATTTCAGCCAGCACCTCTTCTACTAATGGAGAAAAGTCTGCCATGACGATTTTTCCGCCCTCACTTGCTAAGCGTAATGCGACTCCGCGCCCGATGCCTTGGGCGGCACCAGTAACGATACATACTTTATTATCAAATCTTTTACTCATGACAGTCTCCTAAAAATCTTGCTCATGCTTTGCTAGTAGAGTAATACGGCTAAGCTATGTTATTGTTCACTGGGCGTGAATTTTTCATAGTAAAAATTGCACGGTTTTAGATTACTGCTGTCTAACCAATTACTCACCGCATCCACCATCCCTAACGGACCACACAAGTACACATCGACGTCACCATCGTTCAGCCACTCATTATCAACATGACCGGTAACATAACCTTTACGCTCATGACTACTATCTTCTGTGGCGACACAGGTGCGGTAGTCAAACCAAGGGTGGTTTTGTTTTACTTCTTCTAGTTTCTCGACTTCTATCAGATCAAAATCGTTGGTGACGCCGTAGACCATCCTGACAGGATGATGAGCACCAGACACTTCTAAACTTTTTAGCATCGATAAAAAAGGCGCGATACCGGTACCGCCTGCTAGAAATAGGGTCGGGCGGATTAGAGGGCGCAGGTAAAAGCTACCAAATGGACCCTCAAAATTAATCTCTTGGCCTATAGTTGCAGTATCAGATAAAAAGGTGCTCATTTTGCCGTTAGGAATATTGCGGACGACAAATTCGGCCTGATTGGCACTAGGTATAGAGCTAAATGAATAGGAGCGTGTCTCGTTAGAATCAGGAATACTGACATTGACATACTGGCCTGGCAAAAATACTAGCGCATCTGGATTATCGACTTCGACGCCAAAGTGAATGGTAGACTCAGACAGTACATTCAGCTGCTGTAGTTTGCCTTTGAATACAGACTTGCCAACTTTGCAAGCTTCAGAGGAGGTTGGTACTTTGATCACGCAGTCGCTTTCAGGAATCATCTGACAGGTGAGTACATAACCTTCTTCAGCTTCAGCTTCTGTGAGTGCATCTTCGATATACATATCAGGGTGCATGTCATAGCTGCCAGATTCACAATGGCAACGGCAAGTACCGCAAGCACCATCTAGGCAGTCCACAGGGATATTAAATTTTTGACGATACGCTGCTTCGGCAACTGTTTCGTCGGCTTCACATTTGATGAAGCCCGTGACGCCGTCTTCGAACTGTAGAGCAATATTATATTCCATGAGAAATATCCCTTTTCAACACGTATTAATTAAAAGCTAGTGATTAAGTAATGAGTGAATAATGATTAGACGTGATAGACATCCATGATTTGATGCACATAGTCGTCTTTTAAGACCACATACTTATCCAAAATTTTTGGTTGGTCTTGAGTCATGTCTATTTTGTACTGAGAGTAACCCCAATAGGTATTGGTCTCGTGATAGCGAAAGGACTTGTTGATCCAGTTGAAACGTACCGTCACAATACCGTCATTGTTTTCGAGTAATTCAATATTTGATAAATTGTGCGTGGTACGTGTATCAGGTATGGTCGCTGATGAGCGCTCAGTCTCGATGCGGAAGATACGATCTTCAAGACCACGGCGGTCCGGATAATAAATCAGCGAAATTTCTCGTTGTGGGTCGCTGATGAGCTGACCATCATCATCCCAACTTGGCATCCAGAAAGGGCAGTCTTCATCGTAATAAGTGAGCCATTCTTCCCATTTTTTCTCATCCAATAAACGCGCTTCACGGTATAGAAACTGTCTAATGTCTTCAATGTTAACAGTTGTGTTTTTCATGATTGATATCCTTATTTTTTGTCAGTTCTACAATAAATAGCAGAGTAATAATAAAAATGTATTAGTCGCTATTAGCACCGTGTAGCTGCTGCTCTTGCTCTAGAGCTTTTTTCATCTCTTCATGCCAGTAGCGATGTTGGACGGTATATAGCCCTTCATCTTCAGTCTTAACACCGCTCATTAAAGGTTTTAAGTCAATAGCGGCAGCGCCTTCATCTGCTCCTTGAATCCAGTGCTCGGAGCCTCGGCACATATCATTCCATTCAAGTTTGATACCGTTATAACCTTCTTGGCATGAGCGGAACTCTTCTAAGTCATCAGGTGTTGCCATACCAGTAACGTTAAAGAAATCTTCATACTGACGGATACGGCGTGCACGTGACTCATCGCTTTCGCCTTTTGGTGCGATACACCATATGCTGACTTCAGTTTTGTCAACCGCGATAGGGCGGAGCATACGAATTTGTGAGCTGAACTGATCCATAATGTAGACGTTTGGATATAGGCATAAGTTACGTGAACGTCCAATCATCCAGTCCGCCATTGCTTCACCGTATTTAGCGACATAATCATCGCGATAGGCATAGTTTGGACGGTCCTGTGGGTTTTCCCACTGTGTCCATAACAGCATGTGTCCGTTTTCAAAAGAGTAGAAACCGCCACCTTGACGTCCCCATTTTCCAGCGTTCATGGCTTTGATGTTGTCTTCTTTGACTGCTTCTTGTTCTTTACGACGTGCAGTGGTAGCCGCATAATTCCAATGCACAGCTGATACGTGATAGCCATCAGCACCGTTTTCAGCTTGCAGTTTCCAGTTACCATCAAAAGTATAGGTTGATGTGCCGCGTAGAACTTCTAGACCTTCTGGCGACTGATTGACAATCATGTCAAGAATTTTGGTAGAACCACCAAGCCAGTCTTCAATTGACTGAACATCATCATTTAAGCTAGCAAAGATAAAGCCTTTATAATTGGCCATTTTCACTTGTTTTAGGTCGTGTGAACCTTCTTTATTGAAACATTCTGGGTAGCCGGCGTGTCTTGGGTCTTTAACTTTAAGCAGCTTACCTGAGTTGTTAAAAGTCCAACCGTGAAAAGGGCAAGTGTAAGTGGCTTTATTGCCTTTCTTATGACGGCAGAGCTGTGCACCACGATGTGAGCATGAGTTAATCATGCAATGCAGCTCGCCTTCTTTATTGCGGGCAAGAATCACGGGCTGACGACCGATGTATGAGGTGTAGTAGTCATTGTTATCAGGAACTTGAGACTCATGAGCCAAATAGACCCAGTTGCTCTCAAAGATGTACTTCATCTCAAGCTCGAACAGCTCTTCGTTAGTGAAGGCGCTACGATGCAGACGATAAATCCCTTTTTCACTGTTCTCTTCTAAAAAATCATCAATAGTGATGTCTGATCCTTCAGGTACTAAATTGATACGCTCGCTCATGGCTGCCTTCCTTGTATAATGACGGTATAAAATGAGATTAGAATTTTACGTTTGATACGGCAACTGAGGGCATATCAAACGTAAGTCGCTAGTAGTGATCAATTAATTAATGCTATTTAATATGAGTGCTCATTAACCTTGAGCACGGCGGCGTTCTACTTCGCTGCCTTGTACAGCTTGGTCAATGTCTTTTACTAAATGAAAGTCAAAGTCGATACTTGCGTAAGGCTTATCCAGCGCTTTTTCTTTTAGCTTGTCCGCATCTTCGACCATCGTTACCTCTGGTACCAAACCTTCGCGGCTTGCAAAAGCAAAGTCATCCCATAGGTACTCATCGCCATCGATGTTAATCTGCGTGGTCAGTTTGCGATGACCGTCAGCACTGGCGAAGAAATGAATGTGAGCTGGGCGATGACCATGACGTCCTAGCGCGCCCAATACTTTTTGCGTCATTCCTTCTGGTGGTACCGAGTAACCTAGCGGAACGATGCTGCGGAATGCATAATTGCCGTTCTCATCTGTAATGATGCTACGACGCAAGTTGAAGTGAGACTGTGATTCATCAAAGAAAGAGTAGTTACCTAAGCTGTTGGCATGCCATACTTCTACCTTTGCGTTTGGAAGAGGTTTTCCATTTTCACCATAAACAGTGCCTTGCATAAATAGCACCGTGCCATTATCAATATCTGTACCGTCATCAAGACGTGCAAACCCTTTTTCTTCTGGTGCGCCAGCGACATAGAGAGGGCCTTCAATAGTACGTACAGTCCCGCCATCCAATCCTGCTTCTTTTAAATCTTCTTCAATCATTAAATCCATGAAGTGATCAAAACCAAGACCTGGTGATAACAAACCGGCTTCTTTGCCTAAATCACCAATGAACTCAACCCCAGACCAATACTCATCGGCGGTTATTTTTAAGTCATTAATGGTTTGCATAAGGTCGGTCACAATACGTAATACAATCTCTTGTACACGTGGATTTACTTGTTCAGGGAAGTCGATTTTGCCTTTGATGAACTGAGTGGCTAATGCTTCAATTTGGCTGCGTTCCATGTCTCTCTCCTTGTTGAGGACTGTTTTATTAAGGGGTAACTACAGTGAGTATTCTTACCCACCTTTTATAGATTCTGATTACAGATTTAATGCCTTGATTTAACTGTCATCACTACGAACAGATGATGGGTGACGCAATAACGGTGTCACTTCAACCTTCATGTACGGATAAAGTGGTAATGACATCATAATATCGTGTAGCTCTTCATTACTCTCAACATCAAAGATACTGAAGTTAGAATACTGACCTGCTATACGCCAAATATGACGCCATTTACCTTGCTCTTGCAGCTTCTGTGACAGTGCTTTCTCAGTTGCCTTAAGCTCGTTGACTTTATCGGTATCCATATCTGTTGGGATTAAGACATCCATTCTGACGTGGTATAACATAATTATTTCCTTATACGTGATGAAAGATAATTTGGCTGACTTTTACAGCGTTTCAGTTTGAGCGTTGGTAGAGAATTATGGATTTGATGGTTTAGGTAACGTAGGGACTGCTTGTTTGGCGTAGTGATAGACTTTATCGCTATCTACTTCGATACCAAGGCCTGCGCCCGTAGGTACACTCAATCCAAAATTTTGATAATCAAGAGGCTGTGCTAAAACGTCGTCAGTTAATAACAAAGGACCAAAGAGTTCAGTGTCGAAGTTGAGACTTGGATATGTCGAGAACACATGGGCGGATGCTGCCGTACCGATAGGTCCTTCAAGCATCGTCCCGCCATAAAGCTCGATACCTGCTAGATGTGCCATTTGTCCGATTAAGCATGCAGCTTTTAATCCACCAGCTTGATTGATTTTTACAGCAAAGACATCGGCACAATGATCCGTTGCCAATTGGAACGCATTATGTGGATCTTGCACGACTTCGTCAGCCATAATAGCCACGTCAAAGTGTTCAGTTAAACGCTTTAGCGCTGATTTATTACGCATCGATACTGGTTGCTCGATTAAATCAACACCGCCATTTTGCAACAGACTAATACCTTTCATAGCTTCAAGCTCTGTCCATGCTTGATTAACATCAACGGTGATGCGGCAATCAGGTAAAGCTTGTTTAATAGCTAACACATGGGCGACATCATCAAGGATAGGGTTGCTACCTATTTTTAATTTAAAAATCCGATGCTTTCTCTGTTCAATCATCTGATGAGCTTCAGCGATATCGGTATCAGTATTTCCGCTAGCAAGCGTCCATGCCACTTCGATACGATCACGGACGCGACCACCGATGAGCTCGCTGATAGGTAGATTGAGTCTTTTGCCTTCGATGTCGAGTAGAGCAGTTTCAATCGCGCATTTTGCAAAACGATTGCCGCTGATGTGGGTATTCAATAGCTGCATTGCTTTTGCTGTGCTTGTAGGCTTTTCTTTCATCAAGAGAGGGGTAAAGTAAGTATCGATATTAGTTTTGATACTATGAGGACTTTCTTCAGCATAACTTAAGCCGCCAATCGTCGTTGCTTCGCCCCAACCTTCGTAGCCATCTTCGGTTTGGATATGCACCAGAACCAATACTTGTTCATTCATCACGGTACAAGCCAGTTTATGCGCTCGAATAGTAGGTATTGGTACTAGTAAAGTATTAATTGAACGAATCATATCTATCCTTAGTATAAAATTTTGGCTTCCTTATGCTTAATAAGAACTATAAGTGTTAAATATCGACATGTCTAAGACCTATTTAGTCTTTTTTTAATACTTTTTAGGTATTTTGTCGAAAGGTAGGTGGTATGTTATGTTCTTTAGGTATGGATGTTTTGTATATGAAGTAGGTGATGGATAAAAGGGAAGAAATTAGAACGACTTAGGATAGAAACAATAGGAAGTCAATCAAGGAAGAATAATGGAACTCAGGCATTTACGCTATTTCATAGCCGTGGCAGAAGAAAAAAGCTTCAATAAAGCAGCTGCTCGTTTATACATCTCGCAGCCACCACTTAGCCGGCAGATAAAACAGTTGGAAGAAGAGATTGGCGTTACGCTTATCGATAGGGAGAATCGTCCCTTGAAACTCACTGAGGCTGGCGAATTTTTTTATGATCATGCTATTCAAATTTTAAAAAAATCAGACGATCTGCGTACTATGACTATTCGTAAGGGAAATTTTGATAATTCGCTCTCAATAGGCTTTGTATCATCTATATTGTATGGCATATTGCCGAGAGTAATATCCCGTTTCAGAGAAGTTCATCCGAATATCGAAGTTAAATTGTATGAGCTAAACTCTTGGCAACAAATGCAAGCATTGACAGAAGGTAAGATAGATGTAGGTTTTGGCAGGTTATTATTTGAAGATGCTTCTATTAGGCGAATGGTGCTTAGAGAGGAAGATTTAGTAGTTGCTGTTCCTATCGAACACCCATTATCAAAAGAAAAACGCGACAGTTTAAGCTTGATCGATTTAACAAATGAAAACCTCTTACTTTATCCAACAGCACCGAGGCCCAGTTTCATTGATTACGTATTAGAACTATTTGAAAATCGTAATTTGAAGGCGAATTATTTCATGGAAGTACGTGAATTGCATATTGCCCTAGGGTTAGTAGCAGCAGGAGAAGGGTTGACTATCGTACCAAAGACACTTGAGCATTTACGTCATCAAGAGATAACCTATATCCCATTTGAAGAGGGGATATTAACTTCGCCAATCGTGATGAGTGTTAGACATTTTGATAAGTCTGGATTACTGGAAACGTTATTAGATGTTACTTATCAAATTTATGACGAAGAAGGCTTCATATATAAGCGTGAAAAAATTTGATCAAGTATAAGTTTTAAGGGCTTTACTTATTTAAGGCAAAAGCAATAGGCATACTAACATCGTCAATTTTTCTATAAAAATCGCTAATAATGCTAAAGTAGCAATAAAAAGTTCACATTAACTAAGGTTGCTATGTCTAATATAGAGTCCAATACAGAAAAACCAATATTCAAACAGAGTATCGCGCTGTCAAAGAATAGCGAATATATATCTAATGACATAAATACAGCGCAATCTGCTTTCTTAACACTACCAGTCGTTATACAGACTGCACTAGAGCAAGCTAAACGAGTTGTTCTAATTGCAAATAATCCTGCTGTAACCACGACGCAGCTTGAGATGTTGTTACAGCCCGATGATGTCTTAGTGTTATTTAATCACTTTATTCACGCTGATTTTTTTGCTAGCCATCAGCTAGCTAGTTTACTGCCTAAGCTGTTGTTTTTTCGTCAGATTGGTGACAGTAAACTGCATTTTGGCCTACCGCCTAGAAGCAATCATATATCAGTGGTGGAGCAAATGGCAGAGACCGCGCCATTAGGGATATTGACGAGCAACCAGCCTTATCAGTTTCCAACATTAGCTGATGATCCAAGCCCTAATGACGATCCTATCACTGCTCATCGCATCTTAGATATTCCCTCGAACATGCAAAAACTATTATCAAGCCCTACCTATCACAGTGTGCTATCAGAGCATCATAAAGTCGTTGCTGACTATCCATGCTTTACCGAGATTCATTCGTCAGCACCCTCATCAGGTTTTCTGTTATATCGGCTGATGCTGGTAGCTCGAGCATACTTACACCATATTCAAAAGACAAAACTACCATTAGAGATATTAATGATCGGCTTCAATGACAATGATAAAACTGCTCACTTTTGGCATGGTCATAATTGGGATTTTGAACGTCAGGAAATGAGTCGACTACCTAAAGGAGTGACTATTCATCGGTACTAGAATATTGATTAGCTAAGTTTTCGTTAGCTAAAAATTGCTAGAAATAGTTAAACATAAGGAGCGTCTGGGCAATGAGCGCGCTTTATCTCGTTATCGTCAGGCTCTCGTCGGACGGCTATCAATGATGACTGTTCTTCTTTCCAATCAATCAGATCCATATCGGAAAATTGGGACAGCCATCCTGTCATGGGCCAACAGTGCCATTTTTGATAGAAGCGATTGGCATTGACAATGATACTGTCCAGATGATTAAGAGGTGGCCGGTAGACACTGTGCTGCTGATGATAAGCGATATCAGCAGTAAGGTAAAAATTGATACCTAATCGACGTGCTGTAAAGGCAAAATCGGTATCTTCTGCACCATAACCTGTATATTGGGTGTCAAAACCGCCAATTTTATCAAAAGTCTGCCGCTTGATAGCGAAGCATAGGCTCCAAAATGCACCGTAATCATCAGTTTGTTTGATGGCTGTTTGCTCTGTTTCAGTAGGATATGAGTCAGCTTCATCAAAATTATAACGATAAGGGTTATAGACAGACAGCTCGTCTAAAAGAGACAAAGGCAGATGATTGATTTTTAATTGTGCATTTTCTTCTACTGATAATGGTCGCGTTAGATAGCGCGGTTGACCCATCAAAAGCGCACTAGGATATTGTAGAAGCTTCTTATACATTTGCTCAATAAACGTAGGCGCTACGATACAATCAACATCCAAAAAAATCAGCATATCGTGAGTTGCCTGCAACGCTCCAAGATTGCGATTATGTCCGATATCAAACTCTGTAGTTGTAGTATCACCACCATCATTTACAGCTGATTTAACCGTAGTTGGTAATTTCACGATATTTAGTGAAAATTCAGCTAACCGATTGGGATCGGCATCGTCATTGACGATAATGACTTCGGCTGGCTTTACACTACTATTTTCTAGACTGCTGAGTAGGTTATAGAGATGACGATTACGACCATAGCAAGTCGTAATGACGGTCATCGATACAGTATCAGAAGTCGTACTCGCGTTACTCGTTGGCTGAATGGTGATCGCTTGTCTTTACCTCGTTATCGTATTGCCTGTTACTTTTAATAAATCAGTATTTAATAAGTCAGTATTTAATTGTTGATTCGGGTGTTAAGTTGAGTCGAGGGAGTAACCAGTTTTCAAACCAAAGCTTAGTTGTAGGATAATCAGTGGTGCTATGCATAAACGCTTGAGCAGCTGTTAGCATAGCTATGTTGGTTTCCTCGCTGCTATCTTCCTCACTGTTATTTTTTTCAATGCTATCAACTGAAGTAGTGGGGTGTGGTTTATTTCGGCCATGAATGGTTTGGGCAATAGATTCAGGTTGATCATCATTGACGCGCATTAAGGTTTTAAACTGCTGCCAATTTAGCGCTTTATTTTGAGCGACTAACGCTTCAGCCATGACGGCTTGTTCATTATGTGGTCTGTCATCAGGCACTACTATGAGCGGCGTATCATAATGATACGCTTGCGCAACAGCGTTTAGGCCACAAGCCATCATTAGATAATCGCTATGACAAATAAATGGTGTGACGTCATCTACCTCAGCTGAGATATCGACATAACATCGTTTGTCATCGTCTATAGGCCCGAGAGAGACAATTAATGCATTGGGTAGCAGTGAGCGCAATTCCGGTAATTTTTCGTCAATCGCTTTATGTCCACCATAGCCTTTAATAACGGTGATAATAGGTGTTGTAGTTTCGGACTTGTCTATTAATTTAGCCTCGATAGATAGTAGGTTTGTAGACTTAAGATCAGAAGTTTCATTATCCACGCTCAATTTTGCCAAAATATCTATAAAGTTTTCATAAGTATATGGCTCAGCTTTTTGAGAGTAGATAAAGTTAAGATAGAGCGTTTTGTCACAGACCCATTCAGATGTATGGGCAGACTCTAACACTTTAGGATAAGGCGCCAGTAAGGCAAGCGCGCCAGAAAATGCACCCAAATGTGGCGCATCATCGCGAATGCCCGGAAGCCTAACGTAAAGATAAGGAATGCTTGCCGCACGGCAGAGCATTGCCACCTCAACGCTGACATCGATAATCATTAGATCGATCTTACATTGAAAGATAGTGTCTAGTATTTGGTGACTGCGTTTTTGAATGTCACCATTGCCTACGGGCGAGTAGTGTAGGCTGGCTGGTTGCCAATATTCTCCTGCACGACCTGCTAGTATGTCATCCGGGCGTTCATCTTCTGCATTTAAACGTACGATTTGTTGTTCATCAATAGCGGTAAAACGATAGCTAGCTATATCTAAGCTCGTAAATACCGTTAATTGTGCTCTTGTATCATTAGGCAGCAATGCAGCCAGTTTGTCTGCCTGTCGGCAATGTCCTGAGCCATGATGATGAGCATAATATCCGATACGCATCGTTACGATCCCTCAGACAAGCTAACAAGATTATTCTCAGTTTCAACTGGTGCTTGAATGGCTTGATTAAAAAAACGAAGGGAGTCTTTTGTTAAATCAGACAGCTCATAGCTGTTGATACTGTTAATACTGTTGAGGTAGCTTTCTGAATTGTCTTCTATCAACACCGTTCTATTTTTTAACGCTGCTTTATACAATGCCAGATAGCCGTCTACCATGGCCGATACTGAACAAAACTGTAAAGCACGGTCACGGCAGGCTTGGCGTGATATGTTTTTAATCGTAGAAAAACCATTGATAAAGGCGGCTTTGTCTTTTTTAGGTACGATGACTCCTGTCTCTGGAGTAATAATTTCTGCACTGGCTCCAGCATCGAAACCAATGACTGGTGTGCCACATGCCAGACTCTCAGCTAAGGTCAATCCGTATGGCTCGTCCCAAGTACTGGTAAATAGCATGGCAGTTGCTTGGCACAAGTAATTGTTAATCTCGCCCTTGGTGACATGACCTACGTAACTGAATAGTTTGTCATCGCCACTCTTACTGTCTTTAAATAATAAAGGGGCTACTTTTTGATTGAAGTAGTCTTCGTTGCTTTTAGGTCCTGCAATGATAAGTTTTTTTCCAGCTTCCATGCAGTACCGCATGGCTAAATGAGTGCCTTTTTCAGGGCAAATACGTCCATACCAAAAATATACCTCGTCATCGCTACCATTAGTATTATTAAGCGATTCTGTATTGGCAATAAAGGATTCGACATCGATGCCGTTATACACCACTTGTGAAGGGACAAACTCAGCGAATAACTGCTGTTGGTGCTTACTAATCGCTGTAAATTGAGTGGTTGTACCAGAGCGCAGTGTTAAAAGCGCCAAACGTAACTGTGGAAAAATAGGTGTATGAAAAGTGGTAAAAAATCTTTCGCCAAACGCTTGGCCTGTCATCATCGGAATATGATGCAAACTATGGTTATGTACGATATCAATCTCACCGCGCTCATCACGTTCGATAATATCTCGTAAGGCTATCTGATAGGTGAGATATTGATACATCTCTTCACGGCCCATGGCGACCGTTTCATGCTCATTATCATAGACCATCTTGTTAAACTCATGACGAGTCAATAATGGAACTAATGTTGCCTTCGTCTCGCTATCTTTATGAGCGTAAAGCAATACCTCATGACCTTGTGCCACCAATTCATCACAAATCAATTGGGTAATCATTTCTAGACCACCTGCATAAGGCTGGGCAATGGGGTACAGTGAATGCGCAATAATGGCAATACGTAGCGGTGAATTCGAAGACCTAATCATGTTTTTAAGACCTTTATAGTTATAAGCATCATGGTTATAAGCGTTTTGGTTAGTAGAGTGTTGTATAGGGGACCTAGTATAGAAACGATAAAAGACAATAGAATGACCTTGTTTCAAAATTGGCTTATATAAATCGCAAGTTTGTACGAATCGATATGCCTATAAGCACTAATTTTATAAGTACTGAATTTTATGAATCGATGGTTTTTTTATCTTTAAATAAAGATGTCGCATAAGATGTCGTGATAGTCGTCTTTTTTTCATGGGCTACCTTTAAAGTCTGTTTTAGAACCTTACTCATACTTGGTATGTCTGCTCGAGCATCAGAGAAATTATCCATTGCTACTTTGGCTGCGCTTAGTTTGAGAATACAAACTGCCGCTGCACACATAAATAATACTGGCGAATAGAACGGTGAAAACGGTGCTACAACTAGAGCTGTAATGATATTTAGCACCAACAGCAGTTTTGGTAACGCTGCTATATTCTTAAGGAATAATGACTGACGACTTTGGATATAGTTTTGTTTTGGCGTACAGACAAAAGGTTTTTCTCGTCCCCATAGCACCGGAAGCCATGATAAGGCACCAATCTCCCAAAAGTTTAAGTGCATCAACCATGCACGTATTTTTCTACCAAAACGTGGTTGATGGTTTTCATCTACTTGTTGATTGAGAGGCGATTGATCACGGCAATAAGCCCACAACCGTCTAAGGATAAAAAATGCATAGCCTGTATAAACCACATATAGAGAGGTAAGCATCGACACGTTAGCGTTATTTACTAAAAGCATATCAACCATTACCAGTAATGAGCAGATATGCAAAAGGATAAAGAACCCTGTGAAATTTACCCAAGCACTCAGCTGAGACAGATGAGCGCGTATATAGGCTAGACGTTCTCTCATACTTTTAGATTGCGAGATATGTTGAACTGGAGAGTTGTACGGGACTGACAAGTAATCCGTGAGCACTTGCATATTGCCGTAGATCCAGCGTCGGCGTTGACATATTAGGTCATCTAGTGTGTTAGGTAGTAAACCTGTGGCAATGACTTCTGGCACAAACTGACTGCGAAAACCTTGTCGATGCATAAGCACGCCCATCTGAGCATCTTCAGTGATAGAAGCGCCTGACCAGCCTCCTATGCTCAAAAGGTCTGAGCGTCGAATGACTGCGTAAGTACCCGTTGATAAAGCACGATTGCGATTAAAAGGACGATACAAATGATGATTAAAATAGTGATTTAGCTCGCTATGCGCATCTAGCTGTCCTTCATTACGATAAAACTGCGGAAACTGCAGTAGGGTATGCTCAGGATATTGGGCGATAGCCTGCATAATAGAGGCTCTAGCATGTGGTAACGCTTGGTAATCACTATCGACCACTACAATGTGACTACAGTCTGGACTCATTAACCCAAGTGCCAAGTTCAAAGCACCCGCTTTAAATCCTTCGACACGATCAATGTGATAAAAATGAACATTCAACTCAGCGTCTAAACTTTGGCAAAATGCTGCTAACGGCTCATATAACGACGTCTCTTTATTATTATTATCGATAATTAATATCTCGTCACACGCTTTTTTTACTGCTAATAACGACTTTATTGTGGCAATAACTAACTCTGGAGGCTCAGCTCGCGTCATTAATTGAAAACTGAGTGCTGCGCTAGTTAGAGCTTCTTGTGTGTTAGCAGTCATGTCTGGTCCTTATGCAGGTACAACAAGTAAAATCGTGTAAGGGGCTGGCGTGCTTGTAAGAAAAGACGGCTCTCTTAATCAGCTGGTTGATACCTATGAATACTAATACAAAATTGAGTAATAATTTAGTCGATAATTGTTTATGATGAATTAACTGTGTAAGTCTACGTAATGTGACATAGAAACTTAGTATTTTAATCACGTAAAAATAGGGTGTTTTTTGATTGAGAAGGGGGTAGGTAACTGTGTTTTATTTTTGAGTTAGGGTAGGTAGTAAAAGGATAAAACGAGGAGAAAAAATGAGAAGCAAAAAAGTAGGCAAGCAAGTCTATATCAGTAGGTTGAAGCACGACTGTAGTAGGATAGAAAAACACGACTGAAATCGTAGTTAGTTTCAGAAGCTAATTACGTTAATCAATTTGAGATTAGATTATTTATATTGACGCTTAACTTAATGCTTAGCTAGCCCTAGCTAAATAAAGCCAGTGCTAAGTCTGTACTAAATGAGTGACACACCAGTTCCAGACAGCGTCGATAATTGGTGTTGATGACGAATTCTTTTTGCGAACGAGATAATAGTCTGGATCGACTGTTAGTGTTGACTCGCATAATAAATCAACTTTATCTATTCGGTCACGGTCACGGTCACGGTCACGGTCACGGTCACGGTCACGGTCACGGTCAAAGTCTACAATATATTAGATGGTTACCAGTATGCCAATGATTATCCTGAGACGATCATATTAAAGTATCGGCAATAAAATATATCTTTTTATAGGATTTTGAAGCGTTATTGACTAAGTTTTAGCTATGGCAAGAAGGCGATGAGGTTGTGGTTTTCCCTACTTAATACTTAATATTTGCGGTTGTTTATATGACTGGCTTTGCTCTGAAGCCTTGATCACCACTAAAAAAGGTCCAAAAAATGATGATTTTTTGGACCTTTTACATTATTAAAATAGCTATCGATCAGCTAGATTATGTTAACTGCTGACGCGATTGATAGCGGCTGTAATAAAAAATCGCTAAGCCAGGGATATAGAGCAGTAAGGATAACAGCAAGTTATCCACGCCAGCAGCATAAATTAGCCAGATACCGTAGACACTCGCACCCAAACCGATGGCTTTGATGCTCCAGCGTTCTGATTGTGCAAATGATACTTTGACCAAATACGCCCCAACCAAAAAGTAAGGAATCAAAATCATCGAGGTGGAGATAATCACCAAGGTGTTATAGCCTTTACCGGTCAAAAATATCATCAGTAAGCATAGCTGCACGGTCAAACTGGTTAGTAGTAATGATGCCGTTGGGGTGCCTTGTGCGTTTTGCTTGGTAAATATACGTGGAAACGCATTGTACTTCGCCGCGGTAAACGGTACTTCAGCCGAGTAGAGAATCCAGCTCAGGTAAGATGCTAATACCGAGATGATAAGACCAATACTGATAACCCATTTACCCACATCGCCCGTCATCTGCGCCATGATGCCCGCCATTGATGGGTTGCTAAGCGCTGCCACATCCACACGGCTCATGACCCCGAGAGAGAGCAGGGTAATGGCAATATACAACACCAGTGCGAACAATACCCCGATATAAGTAGCGCGGCCAATATCAGCGCGTTTCTTGGCACGTTGCGATAAGACAATCGCGCCCTCGATACCCGTAAATACCCATAGGGTGATCAGCATCGTTCCTTTGACCTGCTCCATAAAGGGCACGTCCAACGTCGTACCTGCGCGGTCAGCATTAAAGGTCTGCATATCAAAGGCATAATAGGCAAACACAATAAAAGCAATGAGCGGTAGGCTTTTTGCCAAGGTTGCCAGTAGGTTAATAAAGGCGGCTTGCTTAACGCCGCGCAGTACTAAATAATGTACCAGCCATAAAATGATAGACTCACCGACCAGTGCCCACAGCGTGTTGCCTTCACCAAAAACAATACTGGTTGGTGTATCAATAAAGCTACCCAGTGCGGCAAACGCCACGACCAAGTAACCGACCACGCCAATGGTCGCACACAGCCAGTAACCCCATGCTGAAAAGAAGCCTGCCAAATCGCCAAACCCTGTTTTGGCATAGGTATAAATACCGCCATCCAGCTCAGGCTTTAAGCGTGATAAATGCAAAAAGCAGCCCGCGAGGAACAAAATACCCACGCCGGTGATGATCCATGCTGTAATGATGGCGTTCACGCCTGCCACTTCGGCCATGTTCTGCGGTAGGCTAAAAATACCTGCGCCGACCATCGAGCTGAACACGATGGCAGTGAGCATGGTTAGCCCAATTTTTTGTCCATTTTGCATCGTGCGATCTCTATTTTGTCGAGGTACCTGTTGTCAAAGTGCTTGTGAAATGCTGGCTCAATGCCTGAATATGCTCTGGGCCAATACCGCAGCAACCGCCGATCAGTGACGCGCCTTGGGTTTGCCATTTTTTTGCCCAGACCAGATAGGCAGGCGGGGTTAGGTCATCGCGCACTTCGTCGAGGCCATCATTAGCGGTGGCGTCTTTTGGCTGTGGTGGAAAGGCGTTGGCATACGCGCCAAGTTTGATGTGCTGCGCTTGTTTTGCTTGCAGTACAGTTTGTGCGACATCTAGTGCTTGCTCGATGACATCAGGTTGGCAGCAGTTAAAGAGTATCGCCTCGACATCGAGAGCAGCCATCGTTGCCACAGCTTCCTCGACGGTTTCTCCTGAACGCAGACGTGGTACATCGATATCCATACTGTCTTCTAAAGTAAAAGCTACCCATAGCGGTTTATTGTCTGTATCTAGCGTACTAAGTAGCTCACGAACAGCGACAGATTCAGCGATTAGGCTTTGGGTTTCTGCGAGCCAAAAGTCCACATATTCGCTCAAACCTTTGATAAGCGGCGTGGCGATATCTTCCACGTGATCCGCGTCAAACAAGTCGGCACGGTATGAGCCAAATAGCGGCGGGATTGAACCTGCAATCTTAGTATCGCTACCTTCCATGTCGATAGCGGCACGTGCCATTTCGCCTGCTGAGGTAGCCAACGCTTGCGCTTGATTGGCAAAACGCTCTTCGCCAATATGAAAGGGTACGAGCGCATAGCTGTTGGTGGTGATGACCGCTGCGCCGCTTTGGATAAAAGCACGATGCACGTCACGGACGATCTCAGGCGCTTCGATCATTGCCAGCGCCGACCACTCAGGCTGACGAAATGGTGCGCCACGTTTGGCTAGCTCTCGACCCAAGCCGCCGTCAATAATTGTGATTGCGTCAATTGACATAATAAATCCCTCTTTATAGTGAATAGGTACATCTACTAAGACTCTATAGTCAATCCTCTATAAAAGAGTGACAGTGTTAACCTCACTTGAAGTATCACAGTTACATCTGTGCTCGGTTGCCTTGTCTCTTTTTCAAACTGGATCAGCTATATTTTGAGAAATAGCGTTATTTAAAGGGACGAAATACTAGGCGTAATAAGGAGTAGATGCAACCAAAAGTTTAGTAATAATGTTAATTGATTACTTTTGGCATCTGGTTGCCTTGTTCGAGTATAGGTATTGCATGGTTTTTCTGATGAAGTTTATGCAAATTGTGAGTAAATACGAAGTGACGATGACTTTTAGTCAGACATAAAAAAGCAGACATCATAGATATCTGCTTTTCTATTATTGCAAAGCTGCTTTTAAGTAACGCTTCAAGCAACCATTAGCCTTGAGGCTTGATTAAGTACTTCTCACCAGTCGCCTGTTTGCCATAAGCGGCGATTGATTTTAACTGTAGCGCTTCTTCTAGCGTCACTTCATGCGTATAGCTGCTCGCAAAGGTAGTGGTGATTTCTTCTGCCACGCGTTTGCGCATGGACTGAACCGTTTCACTACCAAGTTTGCCAAGTGCATTGAACAATAAGAATCCATTCACACCCCACGCAAAACCAAAGTTACGGTTTAAGGTGATCGGACCACGGTCTAAGGCGCCATAAATATAAGCTTGTTTAAAGGTATTTGAGCCATAGACGCTGTATTCTTCTACGTCACGAGTGATAGCGGCTTCCATACAGTTTAGAATATCGCTGGTGAGCTTACCGCCACCGATAGGGTCAAACGAAATCGTAGCGCCTGTTTCAGTAATCGCGGCGGTCAAATCAGCAAGGAACGTCTCGCTGCTTGAGTTCACCACATACTTTGCGCCCATATCGCGCAATAGCTTTTCTTGCGAGTCTTTACGTACGATATTCACCAAATCAACACCGTCTGCCATACAGATACGGTTTAGCATTTGACCAAGGCTAGAAGCGGCTGCTGCATGTACGATGGCTTTGTGGCCTTCAGCGCGCATGGTTTCGACCATTGCCAGTGAAGTGAGCGGGTTTACAAAAGACGATGCAGCCTCGGTAGCTGTCGTGCCGTCTTGCATTTCTATGCAGCTCCTTACATTGACACAGTGGTATTGACGATATGTACCGCCACCAATCACCGCAACCATTTTGCCCATGAGTGCTTGTGCGGCTTCTGATGAGCCTGCGGCGACGACTGTACCAGCGCCTTCATTGCCGACAGGCGTGTCTTTATTTACCCGAGTTTTGAGTGATGGCATGAATTTCGCAGGCACATCAGCAGTAATGATCGGGTTGTCATCAGTGCCTGATTGTACAGCGGTTGACATATCAGCGGCGCTGAACATCACACCAAAGTCAGAAGGGTTCAATGGCATGGCTTCCATGCGAACGACAATTTCGTCAGCACCGGGTTGCGGCATCTCGATATCTTTTAAAGACAGGGTTAATTTGTTGTCATCACTGATGGTTGAAACCAGTTGTTTATTTTTATCGGTCATAAGATTTGCTCCTGCAAATAGTTAGATTTTTAGACCAATCCCTTTACGGCATTGGTCGTTCTTTAGGTTATTGAATTTTAGTAATTTTCTTAATGTGGCTCATTTTTAGTAGCCACATTGCCACAAGTTATTTAGCGTTTGCGGCTTGGATTAGAGACTTAACGTGTTGCATAAACTCAGGCATGTTTGCTTGACTATCTGCCTGAACACTTTTTGCAATCTCGGTTTCACTCATGGCTTTGTTCCATTCTTTCATGCCGTCCACTTCTGCCAGTACATCCCACTCAAGCTGAGTCGCGCCAAAAGCGTTGACAATAGTATTGACGTAATGCACGTAAATATCAGCCATGGTGAATTGCTCGCCTGCAATCCAAGGCGAAAATTGACATAAGCGATTCATAGCAATAATGCCGCGGCCCAATACTTGACGAACTTCCTCTTTGATTGCGTTAGGTGCTTGAGTACCAGAAAATACATATGGAATTAGACGACGACTTGGTAGCTCAAAATATAGCTCTGCTATTTTCATAATCTGACGTACAGACGCGCGTTTTGCTGCATCGGCAGGATATAGTGGCTTTTCAGGATACGTTTCTTCAAGGAAGTCACAAATCACGTTAGATTCCGACAGATTAAAACCGTCCGGCATGGTGATCGCAGGTACTTTACCCACTGGACTGACGGTGAGTAGATCATCACTACCAGCGTACAAAAGGTCCTCTTGGAATGGGATGCCTTTATATAAAAGAGCGTGTTTTACGATGTTGTAATAGTTGCTTGCAGCAAAGCCGTGCAAAGTAATCATAAGTCATTCTTCCATTGTTGACGTAAAAGTTATTTTTAATCGTGTTTTCATTGCAACGTTTAGGGCGTGTTTGATATTCACAAATAGGCACTGCTGATTGCTAAAACGGTTCCAGACAAGGCGTAAAACGACGGTAATGCTCGTGCCTTAACTAGATTTACAACACAGTATGGGGCAGTTTTAGCATCAGCTCCAATATAAACAGAAGGAGACAGGACTATTTTTTAGACAGTTCGACGTTAAAAATAGTAAGTTTAGTCATTCTAAGCGTCTATGTTTTAACAATGAAGTGGCAAAAAATAGTCTCTGTCAGTGCCATGGTCGAATATCAAGCACGCCCTAAGTTAAACACATTATTACTGGTTTTAATGTGGTTATATATAAGGAATAACGTGAATCACTATTGCTTTTAAGACAATAATAAAGCGAAAATGCTCACATATTCATCTAAATGGAGAGGTCAGTTGGATCAATTACGTGCCATTAAGTATTTTAGCAAAGTCGTAGAAACGGGCAGTTTTACTAAAGCAGCAAATGCATTCAAAGTGCCACCATCCTCACTGTCAAGACGAGTATCTGATTTAGAAAAGAGCTTGGGCGCGACACTGTTAAAGCGCTCGACTCGAATCGTTAAATTGACCGAAGTAGGGCAGGTTTATTATGACGATATGCAGCAAATATTGGATCGGCTCGAGCAAAGCAAAGAAACAGTACGCAGTTATCAAACGACGCCGATGGGACGGTTACGCGTCAGCTCTATGGTGGGTTTTGGTGAAAAAATACTGCTACCACTGTTGGATGAGTTTGGTGAGTTGTATCCAGAGATTGTGCTAGATGTCAGTCTCAGTGATGAATTATCCGCATTGGGACGTGACGATGTCGATATTGCGATTCGCGGTGGTTATGCGCCAAATGAGCACGTGATTGCTATTAGGCTCATGGACAATGGCTTTATACCGGTTGCGTCGCCCAGTTATTTAAAGATGCATGGCGAACCTAGTCATGTGATGGCATTAAAGGAACATAAAGGCCTGTATTTCAAAGCACCAAACGGGCCAACGCCTTGGCTCTGCTATGTGGACGATCAGTGGCATGATGTCTCAGGGCCAGCAGTGGCAATTTCAAACAATGGACCATGGCTAGCCAAAAAGGCTTGTGATGGTGAAGGGATTTTGATGTCAACAAGGTGGGCACTATCCTCATATCTTGAGTCAGGGGCATTGCAAGAGATTAAATTTGAGCATCCATTAGCAATCACGCAGCATGCTGATATGGCCGTATATCTGCTGTATCAAAAGCAGCGCTATCTAGTGCCTAAGGTAAAAGCCGCCGTCGATTTCTTGGTTGAGAGGATAAAAGTAGGAAGTATAAAATAATAGCCTAAGCAGAAATTTTATAATCAATTCATACTAGTTAGATTTTCTGCTAGTCTAATCCGCATAGGCGCGGGCTAAAATTCTCGAAATACTATACGTACGTGATAGTAAAGAATCGAATAATGGGCTAGCAAGAAAGTTGAGATCTCCTGATAATAAGCGTAGTGGATTATCTGAAGACTTACGACCAGTTTTGCCATTAATCATTAATTGGTAGGCATCAAAATATGACAAGTAACTGCTATGGGCTGCAACACGAATTGCGCTCTGCAACCCAAGAATTAAGCCCTAGGTGAATTAAAATGGAGTTGATATATGCTGGAAATTAGACCTAATTGTGAATGTTGTGATAAAGACTTAGTACCAGATTCTACCGAAGCAATGATTTGCACATACGAATGCACTTTTTGCGTCACATGTGTAAATGAAATACTAGAAAATGTATGCCCAAATTGTGGCGGTGGTTTTGTTCCTCGACCTATTCGACCTAAAATGGCTAGACGTATAGGTTTAAGTATCAACCATCAGCCTCCTTCAATTGAAAGAGTACATACCAAATATAGCATTGAAGAACTTAAAGAGTTCTCAGCAAAAGTTAAACACACAAAACCTGAAGATCGATGATTAATACATTTATATAACAAGCAGTTTAAACGGAAATAAAAAAGTTGGTTCGGCTTCGCTCAAAATGCTAACACACGTTTTTTGCAGTTTAACCCGGCGTTATGTTTCTAGGAGTTCTCTTTCATGAATTTGCGACCTACATCACAAGAAGAAGTTTTTTTAAGCCTTGCTTACAATAGGTTTTATGATCTTGCCGATGAAATAATTGAAGACTCATTTTGGGAACAAGAAGACTGGTATCGTTTTAGCAAAGTGATTAACCTATTTTCAGTTTATGCAGAGTTACTAGCTTATGAGCCCTTTAAGTATGTTCTTGAGGCAATTAAGAAACAAAGACCTCCAATGGAATCTGAAATTGGTGGCCCATTGTTTAAATTTATTAGAAATACTTTTGCTCACTTTCCCTTGTTTGAGAGTTGGAATGAGGTTTGGTTAACAAAAGGCTTAGTAAATTGGCAAAAAGAAGGGTTAACCATTGATCGCTTTCTCCAAAAGTACGCTGGTCATACCGAAATAAAGTATAGATTCTGGGAAGCTGAGAAGAAAAAAATGACATATATAAGTATCAATTTTCCAGAACAATATGATGATAAAAAAATATATTTAAGCGAGATTCTTTCCGAAAAAGATGGCGTAAAGTTCTCGCTTATAATGATGCGGAATATATTAAACACACAAGTAGAGTCTATTAAAAACGGGATATAACAAGCATTTGAAGCGGAACTGCTAACAGTTTTCTCGGTTCTGCTCCACTACACATTTGAGCCAGATAATACTCACAACTTATGACTGTGTTACCACCGACTACTATGGGCACTAAGCTGACCGTCAATACTTGAACAGTATGAATATTTACTTTTATTTTAGTTGTGCAAAACAGCATGACCTGACATTTTAACGCCTTCTACATTAGGAGATGCTCGTTAAGAGCTCTATTTAGCTTGCCCAAGATCATCCAGAATAGCGCAGTCTGCATTATCATCGCCTGCACAATGATCAAAAGAGTTCTGTAGCGAATTGACCATCTCTTGCAATTGGGCAATTTTTTGGTTTAGCGTTTCAATATGCTCTTGTGTCAGTTGCTTAACATCTGCACTCTGACGGTTGGCATTTTTGCGCAAATACAGTAACTCTTTCATTTGCTTGGATGAGAATCCCAAGTCACGAGAATGTCTTAAAAAGCATAAGTCGTCTATATCGTCTTTAGAATACAAGCGATAACCTGAGTTCGACCGATTGACTGTTTCTAGCAAGCCAATCTGTTCATAGTAGCGAATCATTTTGGTAGAGATGCCGGATTTTTTGGATGCTTGACCAATATTCATATTTTTCCTCCTAACCTAGAAAGGGCTTAAGCATTAATGTTTAAACCCTATATGGATATCCTTTACGATTCTATATTTACTCTGTAGCGGTTTAGTAGTTCGCTGACTATACTTTAAAGTACTTGAGGCGTAACGCATTACCCAATACGAAAATAGAAGACAGTGCCATGGCGCCTGCCGCAAAAATGGGTGAGAGCAGGATACCAAATGCGGGATACAAGACACCTGCGGCAATCGGAATCAAGGCAATATTATAAATAAATGCCCAAGCCAGATTTTGTTTGATATTACTGATGGTAGCTTTACTCAAGGCAATCGCAGTAGGAACGCCTTGCAGACTACCTGACATTAGCACCACTTCAGCCGCCTCAATCGCCACGTCTGTGCCTGTACCAATGGCCAATCCAACATCAGATTGAGCCAATGCAGGGGCATCATTGATACCGTCACCAACAAATGCCACTCGGCCATATTGCTCTTGCAACTGGCGTATTGCATCCACTTTTCCTTCAGGTAATACTTCTGCTACTACCTGATCGATATTCAATTTTGTGGCAATCGCTTGGGCGGTATGGCGATTATCACCTGTAATCATGGCCACTTTTAAGCCCAACTGATGTAGTGCGGCGATGGCGGCATGAGTCGTCTCTTTAATAGGGTCGGCAACGGCGATGATAGCAGCCAATTGCTGGTCAATCGATACATAGAGTGGGGTTTTACCTTCTTGTCCCAAACGTAGCGCATCTTGTGCAAAAGGCGCAACATCAAGCCCCAATTGTTGCATATAACGATCCGCGCCAATATGAATCACTTGGCCTGCCACGTTTGCTTGGATACCCAAACCTGTCATCGCCTCAAAGTCAGTGATAGGCAGCAGTTGAATATTCTGTTGTTCTGCGGCTTGTACAATGGCTAAGGCAATTGGATGCTCAGATTTTGCTTCAACCGATGCCACCACACGTAGGACTTGTTCTTTCTCAAACCCTTTTTGGACTTGGAAATCCGTTAACGTAGGTTTGCCTTCAGTCAATGTGCCTGTTTTATCAACGGCAACCACGCTCACGTCCTGAAGCATTTGTAGCGCTTCACCTTTACGGAATAGCACACCCAATTCGGCGCCACGACCCGTACCGACCATAATAGAGGTGGGAGTGGCCAATCCCATTGCACAAGGGCAGGCCACAATGAGCACGGCAACCGCATTGATTAAGCCAAAGGTCAAGGCAGGGTCAGGGCCAAAAATCAACCAAACTATAAAGGTCAATGCTGATAAAAACATCACCGCTGGTACAAACCACAGGGTGACTTTATCCACCAATGCTTGAATTGGTAATTTAGAGCCTTGGGCTTGTTCTACCATACGAATGATTTGCGCCAATACCGAATCTTCACCAATGGCCGTTGCTCGAATATTCACGGTACCGTTTTGATTGATAGTACCGCCGACCACTTGATCGCCTGCTTGTTTTTTCACAGGAACAGGTTCACCAGTAATCATAGATTCATCAATATAACTGTGACCGTCAACCACCTCGCCATCGATAGGCACACGCTCTCCTGGGCGAATCTCAACGATCATTTGTGCGGTGACATCTTCTACAGGGACCTCAATGACTTTGCCATCTTGATGTACACGGGCCGTTTTTGCCTGCATGCCCACTAAATGCTGAATGGCCCCAGAAGTACGACCTTTAGCCTTTGCTTCAAAATAGCGTCCTAATAAAATCAAGCTCACAATCATAGCAGCGGCTTCGTAATAGACGTGCACCGTGCCTTCAGGTAACGCTTGCGGGATAAAGGTCGCTATGAGAGAAAAGCCATATGCTGCGACGGTACCAATCGCCACTAGCGAATTCATATCTGGCGCAAAACGCAATAAGGCTGGCACGCCTTTTTGATAAAAGCGTTGACCTGGAAAGAGTAGTACCAGTGTGGTCAAGACAAACTGTATCAGCCAACTTTGCTGAGTGCCGAGGTTATTCACTACCCACATATGAAAGGCTGGAATCATATGCGAGCCCATTGCTAGAATGAATACGGGCAGTGACAACAGCGCAGAAAGCCCTAAATCTCGTTTAAGCTGATTTTGCTCTGAGGCTTTTTTATCTTGTCGATCACTTTGATCTTGTTCTACCAGTTTGGCCTCGTAGCCCGCTTTTTTAACGGCCTCAATTAAGTCGCTCGTTTGTATTTGAGCATCGCCTTTAATCCAAGCGCGTTCAGTCGCAAGGTTTACAGTAGCTTGTTGCACGCCAGCGACTTTGGCCAAGGATTTTTCTACTCGTCCAACGCAAGAGGCACAGCTCATGCCTTCTATAGATAGCTCGATAGGCTTGGTTTCAGTCACCTTATAACCTGCGCGCTCTACCGCTTTGTTTAACTGGGCTACATCTAAAGGCTGAGATGAGTAAACAGTCGCCTGTTCAGTGGCAAGGTTTACCTCGGCATTTTCAACATGCTCAATATTTTTTAATTGTTTTTCGATACGCCCAACACAAGACGCGCAACTCATGCCTTCAATGCTCAGTATTTCTTGATAAATAGGGGCTTTAGTATTTTTTGTTTTCATAACAACCTCTGTCGTTTTTAACTATATTTTTAATCTTATTTTCAAATCTATAGTGACAGCATATAGGTTGACATCATGGTAAGGTCAAGCAGATTTCTTTAAATACTTTTAAACCCGTTTATAGTAGCGTCTTATATTTATCGTTGAATACAAAATAGCTCGATTATGGTTTATTGTTGAAGGTATGGCGGCATTAATTCTAAAATAGGGCAGGATAAATGACTGATAATAAGATAAACTGCCCAGCGAGCGCTGATAGGGTTCGATAACTCTCGATAGCTCTAGATCAATTCACTGTATTTGACTGCTAGCGAAGAAAATACCAATAATAAGAAATGCTGCTAGCAATGACAGAGTACAACGTCAATAGCAGGTGATATCAGCACCGTTAACATAAAACATTTATACAAGACCATTGATATTAAGGCACATCACTATGGAAGAAGTACCAAATACGATAGAACAAAGACCTGTATTCATGCCCAAAGTCAACAGTGACAATTTGGTAAAAACGGATATGGTTATGTTTGAGCGGCATGTGGGATTTGCGACCAGACAAAAGAAAAAATCCATCAATGACTTACAACAAGTCATTCGTAAAAAGTATGGGTTTAAGCATGTGTTAGAGCTGTCTAGCAAATCTGGTAATAAGCTGAGTTTTCCATTAAGCCCGTTTAGCTTAAAAATTACTGATGAGCATGATGACAATCCATATAGTGTCGAAAATGCTTTTCAAGCCAGTATGGTTTTTGAAGATGGTGGTCCTTACACGGATTTGCTGACTGCGCCGCCAAGACAAGCCCGAAAGGATGAGCGATTGATGACTTCGGGCGAGCTCATTGGCTACAATTACTTTGGAATGGAATGGGGCGTAGAGCCCTTAACGACATTTTATGATTGGCTGTACGTGAATGCGCTCAAGCAAAATCCTCAGCTGCATGAAGAAGTGATTCAATATCAGGGCTTCACTGATATTACCTTTAATCCTAAAAAATCTATTCATAGCGCGGCGTATGCGTTAGCGTTATTTGTGGCGCTGCATAAACGAGAATTGCTCGATAATGTTGAAGACCCAATGGCATTCTATGACTTATGCAATAATTTTAAAATCAGCAATACTGAGCACCTATTAGAAGAAGGTTGGATCTAATCGTCAAATTAGATCGCTTAAGTTTGCTTGAACCGAAAGCTACGATACATAATGTGTCGTGGCTTTTTTATTTCTCTATATTTAGAGCTATATATTCTCATCCCAATACGGCGGCGTGCGATAGTAGTTGGTCATAAAGTCGATAAAGCATCTGACTTTGTGAGGTAGTAGTTTTCTATGGGCATAGACTGCATACAACCCCAAAGGGCTAGGTTCATATTCTGGCAACACTACAACCAACTTACCAGTACTTAATGCTTCGCTAGCAATAAAAGTTGGCTGTAATATCAATCCTCCGCCTGCAATAGCTGCTTCAACGAGTACGTCACCATTATTACTATGGAAAACGCTACGTTCTTTGAATTGTTTGGTCTTTAGGTATTTGTAGATTTGACCCTTAGTTTCTACATTCATATAGCTATAATGCAAATAGCGATGCGACTCTAAATCCTCAAGTTGCTTAGGGGTGCCATGAGCTTTGAGGTACTCAGGCGAGGCGCATAGCACCACGCGAATCGGAGCAATCTGCTTGGCGATAAGCGATGAGCTTTGGAGCTGTCCGATACGCAGGGCAATATCAAACCCTTCTTCAACGATATCTACTTTTCGATCACTCAACTGCAGATCAACGGTAACTGACGGATAGCGCTCCTGAAAATCAGTGATGAGTTTTGCCATATGCTTTAAGGCAAAGGAGACGGGCGCACTGATGCGCAGGACGCCTTTGGGATGCTGCTGTAAGCCGCCTAACTGCGATGCCATCTCATCAATACTCAATAAAATCTGCTGCGCGTGTGTAAAGTATTGACTGCCAGCTTCTGTCAGGCTGACTTTGCGTGTAGTACGGTTGAGCAGGCGAGTATGTAGTTCCTCCTCTAGCTTTGCTACATACTTGCTTACTAGCTGCGGCGAGAGCTGCATCGTAATTGCCGCCTTACTAAAGCTGCCTTCTGTCACTACCGCGACAAAAGCACGCATGGCATCGATTCTATCCATATCTGTCCCTATAATTCTCTCGATATCAAATCCATTATAAACAGTATGTTGATAATTATTCAATATAACTGATCTTACTCTTTTATAGCGTTGATAGTAAAGTGTGCCTATATCATTTTCGACACTATTTATTCTAATCATACGTTATGGAGTGAGCATCAATGAAATCATCACTATTAAATACTATTTTGACATCAAAAGCTGGAGCAGCGGCCTTAGTTCTTCGTGTACCCGTTGGCCTAATTTTAGCAGCCCATGGCGCCCAAAAATTATTTGGTTGGTTCGGTGGTAACGGACTGGCAGGTACGGCTCAATGGTTAAGCAGTATGGGTATGGAGCCTGGCTACCTGATGGCAATACTCGCAGGCGGTGCTGAGTTCTTCGGTGGTCTGGCTATGGTATTAGGTTTGCTAACCAGACCGGCCGCTTTAGCCGCAGCTTTTACCATGTTGGTGGCTATTTTTTCTGTCCATATCAGTAATGGGCTGTTCGCTGATAATGGTGGTTATGAATACGCGCTAACATTGATGGTGGCTTCGCTTGCTCTAGCCATCCAAGGTGGCGGTTCCTTCAGTATGGATAAGGTATTGTCAGAAAAATTAGGATAGGTTTTATAGTTGTAAATAGCTTTATTCAATTTTCGTGAATAAAGCTGTTTAATTAGAGCCATTTAAGAAAAGCAACAAGGGGAAAGCCATGATAACACTTCTATCTAATGAGTCAGTTAGCCAGCCTGTATTGTTTATACCGCATGGTGCAGGGCCGTGCTTTTTCATGGATTGGCAACCAGCGGATACGTGGTATGAGATGGCAACGTTTTTAAAGAGCATTTCTGCTCGTTTGCCTGAGCGACCAAAGGCTATCTTAATCATTAGTGCACATTGGCAGACAGCTGAATTTAGTATCACCGCTAGTAAGCAACCTGATCTCATTTATGATTATTATGGCTTTCCTGAACATACTTACAGTTTGACTTATCCAGCCTCAGGCGCACCAGCATTGGCGGAGAAAGTCAGTAGTCTACTGACAGAGGCAGGGGTAAGCAATAAACAAGATGCGGAGCGTGGGTTTGATCACGGGGTATTTATACCGCTCAAGCTAATGTTCCCTGAGGCGGATATTCCAGTGGTCCAACTATCCCTGCGTCATGATTTAGACCCACAAGCGCATTTGGCTGCTGGTCAGGCATTGGCGTCATTGCGTACAGAGGGTGTGCTAATCATCGGTAGCGGCATGAGCTTTCATAATATGCGCGGTTATGGCGATACCAGTTTTACTGAACCGTCAGAGCGTTTTGATGAATGGCTAACGAACACTGTAGAATCAGCAGATTCGAATAAACGACTCACGGCCTTGGCTAATTGGAAAAATGCTCCTCATGCGCTTGACTCACATCCGTTAGGGGCAGAAGAGCATTTGTTACCGCTTATGATAGCGGTGGGTGCAGCAGGACGTGATAAAGGCCAAAAGACTTACTCCCAGCAAGTGCTAAAAACGCAATTGTCAGCTTTTCAGTTTGGGTAAGTATTTTGAAAATCATAGATCACGGTGTTTCAGCGTAATTGTCAAAAATAAAACATCCTTTGAATCTCAGAATCAAAGGATGTCTTAGATTAATACAGCAATTATTAATGGCATATCAAATTAGAGATAACGTCGCTTATTATTCGTAGTTTGCCACCACATTATTCCCATCAAGTTTGAATTTATAAGTATTGAGCACAATACTCTCATCATCTAAACACTGGCCAGTAGCTAGGTTAAAGCGTTGTTTATAGATGGGCGAGGCCACATAAAGCACTTCTTTTGCTGTTCCTGTATCATCTGTAATCGTGGTTCCACCAATCAACCCCCGTGACAGTACATTGGCTTGACTGAATGGATCGTAGTTATCAAGAGCAAATAAATCGTTCTCTTTGGTACGAAAGATAGCAATTTGTTTGCCATCTATCAGGGCGCAGACACCGGTTTCAGGAATGATATCGTCAAGTGTACAAATAGTCTGTTGGTTCATGAGGCGGTATCCTTAGTGATGATAATATTGCTCTGTATGAATGATAAATCGTGAGTGATAAGCTGCAATTTGCAAAACATGATTTGAGAAAAATGAGTCGTAAAACTTGAGTCTAAAAACATGAGTGGAAAAAACAGCACCTTGCTTGTTGTGATAACAAACAAGGCACTCATCATTGGCTAGGCCAATTCAACCAGGTTGATGGTTGCTTTTTCCGCATCAGTCGCTGGGCGAATCTGCTCACGATCAGTCACGAAAACGACATTATCATCGCCTTTCTCACTGTTTACAAAATGACGGAAACGTTTGAGTTTTTCGGTGTCATTAATCGTCGCTGCCCACTCACACACGTAATTGTCGACCAATAATTGCATTTGTGCTTCGAGCTCATCTGCTATGCCCAAACTGTCTTCGATAATGACGGCTTTTAGATAATCAAGCCCGCCATCTAAGCTTTCACGCCACTTTGAGGTGCGCTGTAGCTTGTCCGCTGTTTTGATATAGAACATAATGATGCGGTCGATGTATTTGACCATGGTTTCGGTATCCAGATCGGTGGCGAACAGCTCACCATGACGCGGGGTAATACCGCCATTACCACAGACAAATAAATTCCAGCCGTTTTCAGTCGCAATCATGCCAAAGTCTTTACTTTGCGCCTCAGCACATTCGCGCATACAGCCTGACACACCCATCTTGATTTTGTGCGGCGAGCGCACGCCTTTGTAACGATCTTCTAATCTCAAGGCGAGGCCAATGCTGTCATCGACGCCGTAGCGGCACCAGTTATTACCGATACAAGATTTCACGGTACGTAAAGATTTACCATAGGCATGGCCAGTCTCAAAGCCTGCTTGCACCAGTTGCGTCCAAATATCAGGCAATTGCTCCATGCGTGCGCCAAACAGATCGACCCGCATCCCACCAGTGATTTTAGTGTATAAATTAAACTGCTTCGCCACTTGACCCAGTACGATGAGCTTGTCTGCAGTAATTTCACCGCCCGGCACACGCGGTACGACGGAATAAGTGCCGTCTTTTTGGATGTTACCTAAGTAGTAATCGTTACTGTCCTGTAGTGGTGTCAGCTCAGTCTTGAGTACGTAGTCATTCCAGCACGATGCCAAAATAGAGGCGACCGTTGGTTTACATATCTCACAACCATGACCGCTACCATGTTCAGTTAGTAATTCATCAAAGGTTTTGATACCGTGCACGCGAATCAAGCTATATAAATCTTGACGAGAGTAAGCAAAGTGCTCACACAAGTCATTGTTTACTTCAAAGCCCATGGCGGTGAGTTGATAGCTGACCGTATCTTTGACCATAGGGGCACAGCCGCCACAGCCACTACCAGCACTGGTCATGGTTTTTACATCGCTGACGGAGTATGCGCCGTTTTCGACGGCTGAGCAGATAGCACCTTTGGTCACGTTATAACAAGAACAAATCGTGGCGGTATCTGGCAGATTGTCGATGCCCATCACGGGTTTTTCGACATTGGGTAATATCAGGCTTTCTGGGTGTGCGGGTAGGTCAATGTCATTTAAATATAATTGCAATAGGTTGTTATAGTCTTCGGTGTCGCCTACCAATACAGCGCCAAGCAATCGTTTGTTATCTGGTGTGGTGACCAGTTTTTTATAAATTCCCTCAGCAGGGTTCTGATACAGGTAGCTTAAGCTGCCTTCACTTGAGCCATGTGCGTCGCCAATACTGCCTACATCCACACCCATCAGTTTTAACTTGGTGCTCATGTCAGCACCCGTAAATATCTGTTTGCTATCACCAGCGATTTGCGCGGCACAGATACTGGCCATGTTGTAACCGGGAGCTACCAGACCAAATACTTTATTGTCCCATACTGCGCATTCGCCTACGGCATAAACATGATCTACATTGGTGCGACATTGCTCATTGATCAAGATGCCACCACGCCCGCCCATTTCGATACCGCATTCGGGATTGTTTTTAATGAGACCGTCTTGCGGTCTAATACCAGCGCTAAACACAATCATATCAGTCGTTAGAGAGGTGCCATCTGTAAACTGCATGGTTAAATGTTGACCATCACTGCTAGTGTCATCAGAGTTGCGTGCAGTATTAGACAGAATCTCTTTGGTGTTTTTGCCTGTCAGTACTTTGACACCCAGTGCTTCTATTTTACGCTTTAAGATCTCACCACCAGCGGCATCAAGCTGAACGCCCATCAATTGCGGTGCGAACTCGACCACATAGGTATCAAGCCCTAGCGTCACGAGCGCTTTTGCGGCCTCAAGCCCCAGTAAGCCACCACCAACCACCACGCCTTTTTTGACAGTGGGTAGCTCAGCAATCGCTAGAATCTCATCTAAATCTGCAATGGTACGGTATACGTGGCAGTGCGGATGCTCGCGGCCTGGGATGGGCGGCACAAAAGGATATGAGCCCGTCGCTAGCACCAACTCAGAGTACTCAATAATCTCGCCTGCCTCAGTAGTAATACGCTGTCTGGCCGAATCGATATCTACAATGCACTGATTCAAATGCAAATTAACTTTTGATAATTCGTAAGCCGTTAAATCTACTAGGTTCAGCTTACTGGCATCTTTATGTTCAAAGTAGCTCGACAAATAAACACGGTCATAAGCAGGGCGGTCTTCTTCAGCAAATACATGAATGTCAAATTGCTGGTGCAGTCCTTGCTCAATTGCTCGTTCAATAAAGTGATGACCGACCATACCGTTGCCAATCACCACTAAATTGCCTTTGTTTTCTGTGTTCAATGCAGTGCTAATCATGCGTCTGTCCTTAGTAATGGGGCTGGTTGAATGCGGACATCGTTTATTTTTTTATCACGCTATAAACGGCTCCGTCTCTCAACAACAGCTGATAAACAGCATTTAATACCTACTATTACAGAGTATTCAATAATCATGCCAGAGCACTTCGATTAGCTAGGTTTTTGCGCGTTGCTATTAGGCATAAAGGTATGCCGTATCGAGACCAGTCGCTTATATACTAAGGTTTTTATGTCAGCATGATTAGCGTTGCTATTTGCCAAAAATCAGGGTGAGCACGATTGTTAATGACAGCGATATCAAAAATTAATGCACCAAAATAGTTACTGCTGTGCCCCAAGTTGGATGTTATTGCTGTTTATAAGGGAGGCTGATGGAGTGTTTTAAATCTGCTTTATTAATGCTTTATTAGCATAAGTGTCAGGTGTGGTGATGGTTATAGACCCACCAGTAAAGGCGCTTGGATAATTAACGAGTGCTGATCTTTATATGGATCTGGCAGCGTACACAAATAACTGGCATAACCATTGCACTGCTTGAAACATTGCTACTTATCATATTTGAATACTGCATTTTTTGAACACTTAGTACCTTTAGTACGTTGTCAGAACCCTGAAGTTAATCATTTGAGGAAGTTGCCTATGTCATCATCAGCCCCCGTTGCATCTAGTAAAGACAAGCTTAATGTTTTGTCATTTACGGGTAAAAATAAAATCCTTCATTTAGGTTGGATGGCATTTTTCCTTACCTTTTTTGTATGGTTTAACCATGCACCATTTTTATCAGCGATTGGAGAAACGCTCAATCTGAGTAAAGACCAAGTCAAAACACTACTCATTTTAAACGTGGCATTGACTATTCCGGCCCGCGTGATTATCGGGATGCTGACAGACCGTTTTGGCCCTCGTATTGTTTATACTGCCATTTTAGCCATTGGTGCTATTCCTTGTTTTACCTTTGCGTTCGCGCAGGATTACAACACCTTGGCACTGTCTCGGTTTTTACTGGGTTTTGTGGGTGCAGGCTTTGTGGTGGGTATCCGTTTGATGAGTGATTGGTTTCCAACCAATGAATTAGGGACGGCTGAGGGTATTTATGGGGGGTGGGGTAATTTCGGCTCAGCAGCAGCGGCACTGTTATTGCCGACTATCGCGATTGGTGCCGCAGCAGTGTTCGGTGGTGATGAAGGGTGGCGTTATGCAACAGCCACGTCAGGGGTAGTGATGGCGATTTATAGCATCATTTTTTATAAGATGGCGCGTAATACACCCAAAGGGGCTACTTATTTTAAACCCAAAAAATCAGGTGCCATGATGGTGACGTCATCAGGTGATTTTTGGTTAATGATGGTTTTTAAACTGCCTATGTATTTGGCATTGGCCCTATTGGCGTGGAAACTATCACCTGATGGTGTGAGCTTGCTGAGCCAGTCTAGTGTCACCATGGTCTATATCGGCCTTGCGATACTGTATGTTTACGAGTTTATTAGTAGCTACCGCTTTAATAAAGAGGTTTTCACCACGCCTGTACCAGTGGCGCATCGTTATGATTTTAAGCAAGTAGGTATTTTAAATATTTTGTATTTTGCTACGTTCGGCTCAGAGCTTGCCGTCGTGTCGATGCTTCCTTTGTTTTACCAAGAAACTTTTAGTTTATCGATTGTAATGGCAGGGGTATTGGCATCGAGCTATGCCTTTATGAATCTCATGTCACGCCCAGGTGGCGGTTGGCTCAGTGATAAGTTTGGTCGCAAAATTACTTTGTTGATTTTGACAGCTGGTTTGGCCATCGGGTATCTATTAATGGGCTTCCTTGACTCAACGTGGCCACTGGCATTAGCATTGTTAATCACAATGTTTTGCTCATTCTTTGTACAAGCAGGTGAGGGTGCTGTTTTTGCAGTGCTTCCTCTGATCAAACGCAGTATGACAGGGCAGTTTGCAGGGATGACAGGCGCGTATGGCAATGTTGGATCAGTGGTGTATTTAACGGTGTTGAGCCTGGTGTCTTATCAAGTGTTTTTCTTTGTAATTGCCGCGACAGCAGTGGTTGGATTCTTTGCATTGTTTCTCTTAAAAGAGCCAGAAGGCATCATTATTGAAGAGATGCCAGATGGCACATTTGCCGAAATACAAGTGAGTCATAGATAGTACGGGGTGAAGACAGATGACGATAGCACACGCCAATAGAAACAATAGTCAAAATGCGGATGGTGATATGTACCAAAACGCTGATGAGATGGCGGTTCATTTTAATACAGGCAATCCGTCATCTCTAATAGGCTCAGGTCAGTTTGTTACCAACGATGTCAGCCAGCGCATTGATAGCCACGCTATTGATAAGACTGGTGACAGTAAGGATATTGTTGATGCCAGTACTGCATTATGGTGGCTTGATTTTTTCACTATGGCAGGTCGCAAGACTGAAAACCAAGACAGCTTACTTATCACCACCTGCTTGCCCTATCAATGCTCAGGTGCAGAATCATCTAATGCTAATCGCTCAATGCCTCATGCAGTATCTCACCCGTCCTCATCAGCCCCATTATTGGTGCTGATGGCAGATGGGGTCAGCGCTTGTCAGTTTCCAAAACAGGCAAGTCGACTGGTAGTGAATACCATTGCTCACAAAATCACATTAGGGTTGACTGCACTGGCACAATCACAAGATGAGACGTCATCCATCAGTTTTGATGATGATCAAGTCGCCACTATCATCAAAACAGCAGTCAACAAAGCCAACGATATTCTATATTTTCCTCAATCGTATCAACGGGTACCGCCGTTGTTGTCTACGTTATCAGGCTTGCTCTGTATCGGTGACCGTATTCACCTGTTTCATACAGGCGACTCTCGAATATACCGCGTTGGGGTAGATTGTCTGACAGTATTGAGCAAAGATCATCGCGTGCACCGCGGCCAAGACAAAGGAGCGCTTGCTGCAGCTATCGGCGCAGATAGCCAGTTAGAGCTACAACAATCGGTATTTACCCTTCATCAAAACGAATGTTTGGCCATTATGACAGATGGGGTTTATGAGCATATAGAGCCCACAGAGTTGCAATTTGAGCTGTGCAGCAGTGCGACTGATATATTTCAGTTGATGGCCACCACGCACAAATTACCGCTAGGGTTTAACACCAGTCAAGCCGTGTGCGAGCAAGCCTTTAGTGCAGGCAGTCATGATAATCTAAGCATGGTCATGCTGAGTATGAACACACGATCAGCCCATTTTACTTCTATCAATGGCTCAAAGGGTATTGGTCATTTTGATGGCATTGACTTTGATAATCTGGATACGGTCATACATGATGTGAATCGCTACCAGCTGCCAACCGATTTACAGATAGGCGATCATATTGATGGTTTTACTGTGATTGGTATCATTGCTCGTACGGCTCGCAGTCACGTGTACTGGGTGCAAGATGAATACAATCATGACTTTGTTCTAAAATCACCCAGTTTAGACTCTGTTGCCGATGGTCACTATCTGCGTGATTTTCTAAAAGAACGTAAAATCGGTTTGAGCCTATCAAAACATCGCCGCGCAGGAGAGTCGGCTTACAATCAAGCTGATCCCAATCGATTGTCTGTCAATCCTGCATCCAACAATAGTGGTCATAATGTGGGTTCTGGGCTCAGTGAGTCGGGGCTGCTGCGTTACTATCCAGTACCAGCAAGTACCACATACTTATATCATTTGACTGAATATATCGCCGGTGAGAGTCTACGGGACTTTATGGATCGTCATGAGCCTTGTGATGTGTGGCAAACCTTTGATTTACTCACCAAAATTGGCATGGCGGTTCGAGTCATGCATCGCAACTATCTGTTGCATCAAGACATCAAACCCGAAAACATTCTTTTAACCAAATCAGGCGCCGTCAAACTGATTGATTTTGGTTCCGCCAGTTCCTCTATCTTAAAAGACAGCACCCGACCACCAAATGGTGATTTGCACTATGCTGCACCAGAATATTACACCGATGCACCAAAAGGCGTGCATTCTGACTTGTTCTCGATTGCAGTGATTGGTTATGAACTGCTGACGGGGCAATTGCCATTTAATACCCAAACACTAATGATGCCAAACCAAACACTAATGATGCCAAACCAAACACTAATGATGCCCGCGCAGCCGCTACGGCAACAGAACGTACCTGACACCAGCCAACAGGCACTCATGCGTGCGCTGCATGTCAATACTAACGCGCGCTATCAAGCCATTGGTGAGTTTTTACAAGATTTTAACCCCGATAATAAGGCGCACAGCCGCGACCCAGAGCCTCTCATTAAGCGTAACCCTCTACTAGTATGGCATGGCATTTGCTTCATAGAGTTTGTCATCATTTTATTGTTGTTGGCGTACTTTTCATGACACGCTGTTTTGCATTCAATGCTGCTCCGCGCGGCTAAGGAATTTTCTGTTTATGTCGCTATCTATGTCGCAAGCCTCCACTAGGGTAGATACTCATACCAACACTCACGCCTTAGCATCAGACCATCAAAAAAACGCTGGCATCGTTATTATCGGAGCGGGCATGGCAGGCAGTCGTTTTGCCATTGAGCTTGCTCGCACGCAATCAAATGATGACACCGCCCGTTTGCCAATTACGTTAATCAGTAAAGAGCCGCAAGTGGGCTATAACCGCATTATGCTGTCACCAGTATTGGCTGGCGACACAGCGTTTGAAGATACTTATTTATATGACAACTCAGAGTATGAGCAGCTGGGTATTACCGTGCTGGCTGGGGTTGCAGTAGAGACAATAGATACTAAGTGCCAGTGTATTGAGCTAGATGATGGGCAAACACTCAACTATGCCAAGTTAATAATGGCCACAGGATCAACTGCTCGAGTCATTCCGTTCCCCAATCACACGGCTAAGGGCGTGCATGTGTTTCGAGACCTTGCCGATGTGACCGCTCTGATGGACTATGCCCGCCAAGGAAAAACGGGTTTGGTGATTGGCGGTGGCGTACTGGGATTGGAGGCTGCCTGCGCGTTAGCGGCACAGGGCGCGAGTATGACGGTCATTCATATGGATGGTTATGTCCTCAATCGTCAATTAGACCTGCCAGCCGCCGAACTTTTGCAAGCCGAGCTCCGCCGCCGAGGGGTTTGTCTCGCGGTTTCTGCACACACTGAAGCCATTGAGATGAATGACGCAGGAGAAGTATGCGGACTATCTTTAAAAGACGGGCGCATGCTAGCGGCCGATTTTATCGTGATGGCAGTGGGTGTGATACCCAATACAGCGCTTGCTAAGCAAAGCGGACTCGAGGTTAATCGCGGTATTGTGGTCGATGATTTTATGCATACCAGTTGTCCCAATGTTTATGCGATTGGTGAGTGTATAGAGCGAGAGGGCGAGCTATTTGGAATGGTGGCGCCGGTCAATCAACAAGTAGATACGTTGGTCACGGTTTTAAAAGATGCTTTGATAAAAAACGATACAAATGTGATAGACAATAAAACTGCCGTACCAGATCACTGGGTTTCTTTTGTGAGCAAACCGTTGTCATTAAAATTAAAAGTATCTGGTATGTCGGCATTTTCTGCAGGGCAAATCGCTTTTGATGACGAAGCCGCTGATACTGTTGAAACCCTCGTATATCGTCAGCCTGAATTAAACCATTATCATTGTCTGTACCTCAAAGAAAACAAACTCATTGGTGCTGTGCTTTATGGGGACACCAGCGATGGCAGCTTTTATAGCCAGTTGATTATAGATAACGTTGATATTACGTCCATCAAAGACACACTCATATTTGGTGAGGCATATTGTCATTTGGATGAAATCACACTTAACAATTTGCCAACTACGGAAGTAGATATAGAATTTAATGAGACAGACAAGAACGTCGATCATCATAAAGCGGCTGAACTGTTAGAGGATGCATTATGAATGACGCTATTGCCAATGAATCTGCTGCAAGCAAAGTAGTATCAGCTAATAAATCGAACGGCCTACCTAATAGCGTGCAAAAAGCAACAGACTGCGTCATTGAAACACATGATATAAGTGCTGCCAAAAATATAAAAAAAGCACTGACGTCTTCTGATGGCGATTTGATTGATAGCTCTATCACTACTATCCGCACGACGTGCCCTTATTGCGGAGTGGGATGCGGTGTTTTAGCGAGCGTAAATGAGACAGAGGTGCTGAGCGTTAAAGGAGATCCTGAGCATCCGGCTAACTTTGGTAAATTGTGCTCCAAAGGGAGTGCGCTAGCACAAACACTGGGCACTGCGCGCCGCTTGACCGAGCCATATTATCAAAACAAGCAAGCAGTCATGAAACAGCATCAGCCTATGCAATTGGGTAATGATTTCAATGCTATAGACGTATCCGACAAGCCACTTATAAATCAGACAGACTGGGACACCGTTTTAGATGACGTAGCCAGTCGTTTAAATGACACTATCGCTAAACACGGGCGAGACAGCATTATGTTTTATGTCTCAGGTCAATTGCTGACTGAAGACTATTACGTGGCTAACAAATTTATAAAAGGGTTTATTGGTAATAATAACATCGACTCCAACTCTCGGCTGTGTATGTCATCTGCAGTAGCTGGGCACAAACGTGCGTTTGGTGCAGACCTTGTGCCGGGTAATTACGAGGATTTGGAAGCTTGTGATTTATTGGTACTGGTAGGCTCCAATATGGCGTGGTGCCATCCTATTTTGTTTGGTCGATTTTTAGCAGCCAAAAAAGCCAATCCTAATAAAAAACTGATTGTAATAGACCCGCGCCGTACGGACTCTTGTGAATTTGCTGATTTGCATTTACCAATTGCTGCGGGTACGGATACACATTTATATAATGGGTTGCTGCATTACCTAGATCAGCAGGGTTGCCAAGATGATGAATATGTTAACCAAAGCTTGGGCGTTGATGATGCGGTGAATGTTGCCAAAGCATGGAGCATTGACAAAGTTGCACACGCCTGCCAAGTGTCGGCAGATAGTATCCGCCAGTTCTATGAATGCGTTGCCGCCACTGATAAAACAGTCACTGCCTTTAGTATGGGCGTTAATCAATCACAAAGCGGAACCGATAAGGTCAATGCTATTACCAATACCCATTTGTTCACGGGGCGTGTGGGCAAAGTAGGGGCCAGTCCGTTTTCACTTACTGGACAGCCTAATGCAATGGGTGGACGAGAAGTCGGCGCCCTTGCAAATCTGTTGGCGGCGCATTTAGAACTAGACAATGCCGATCATCGTCAGCTTGTGGCAGACTTTTGGCAGTCGCCTCAACCTATCTCCCCAAACGTGGGTGTCAAAGCCTGCGATGCTGCCGCTGCCATATTGGATGGTCGTATCAAGGCCATTTGGATTATGGCCACCAACCCTGTGGTCAGCTTGCCAGATGCGGATAATTTTCGTCAAGCGCTTGCTGCATGTGATTTGGTAATTGTCTCTGATTGCTCGGTAGACAGTGATACGGTAAAGTGTGCCGACATTGTACTGCCTGCTCAAGGGTGGGGTGAAAAATCTGGAACGGTCACCAATTCTGAACGGCGTATCTCTCGGCAGCGGACATTAATGCCTGCAGCAGGGCTTGCCAAACCAGATTGGTGGATACTGTCTCAAGTTGCCACACGAATGGGATTAACGGGGTTTGATTACCAACATCCTAGCGAGATATTTAATGAGCATGTGGCATTGACCGCTGATGGTAATACGCATAGCCACAGAACATCTCACTCTAATAAGAATTACCCTCGTTATCTGAACCTTAGCAAAGACTTGTCTGCTTTAATGACAGATGAGGTACCAGCCGATAAACCTGCTCAACAATATATTAGCCAGCATATTAACCAGAACGGCAATCAAATACATCAGCCAATCGTACTCAGTCAGCAAGCATACGAAGAGATGCTACCGTTTCAATGGGGTGGCACGCGTATCTCTATGATTGATAAGATAAAACCTTTAGAAAACGAGATTATTAATTCCGCTGCTACTATTACTAAGTCACAGTTAATCGCTATTACACCCTCTAATGAAGCGAGCGTAGCTAATGTGCATCGATATCAAAGCAGGCAAAAACCCCAACTGATTGTTGATAATCGAACACCCTCTAAACACGAGGTTGAGTATGATACTCAATCTGAAAACGAAGTGTTTCATGTACGCCTGATTACTGGCAGGCTGCGTGATCAATGGCACACCATGACTCGCACTGGCCTTGCATCGCAGTTAAATCAACATCAGCCAGTACCGACACTGACCATACATCCTAATGATGCACGGCAGCTAGGTGTTCAAGACAATGATTTTGTGCAACTGCATCGTAGGTATGAAAACTACGGAAAGTATGAAAGTTATGAGAACGGCGTGACCAATAATGGCATAGTCATTGATATCGCGATGAGTACGGCTAGGGATGGCAACGAGCCCGCAAGTACCGTAATGGCGCAAGTTGCCATTAGCGATACGTTGCGCGTTGGTGATGCGTTTATGCCCATGCATTGGAGCAATGCTTTTGCTAGCTTTGCTCGGGTAGGTCCCCTTATTCCAACAGTCGTCGATCCACATTCAGGGCAGCCAGAGCTCAAAAATTCGGCGATCAGTGTCACGTCCGTTCCTATGCAATCATTTGGCAAGATTTTGGTGCATCCTGAGTGGCAAGACGCCGTTATAGTGCAACTACGTACTATTTTGGCCAATTTTTCTGCGCAATCGTCAGAGAAAGAATTGTCTGAAACAAAATGCGAAGCACATTCGAATAATATTTTGCCAGAGGCATTACCTGCACTTACTTGGAGTTTGAGTCATCAAAATAACAGTGTCTTGATAAATCTCGCTAGCCCGATGGTGGAGGCTAGCAGTACCTTAGCGTGCCCCGAGTTTTGGCAGCAGTTTATGGCCTCTATGCAATCATTATCACAGCCAAACTGTCAAGAGCGTGTCATGCATACGGCGTTTACGGTCGATAATGTACAGAATCAATTGCGTTTTATTGTGACGCAATCTGCGCCTGAGACGGACTCAAATAACGCTGCCATAAATAGTGGGTCATCTGATGATGAGAGACCCAGCACACAACTGATTATGGCTATTTATGTTGCTCCAACGCAAAAGCAATTACCGAGTGTACGTTGGCTCGATAGCTGCTTTACGGATACTAGTCAAATACCTGTTAATCAACGATATAAATGGTTGCTAGCGGGGCGGCCTGCCAGCGGCTATGTTGATCCAGGACCTTTAGTGTGCTCATGTATGTCAGTTGGAAAAAATACCATTCTCAACGCTATCACACAGCATGGTTGTATTAGTGCGACGGCAGTGGGTAAGCAGTGCCGAGCAGGTACCAATTGTGGCTCTTGCGTGGGGCAAATTAACGCATTAATCGCAGAATGCGGCCCATTGGCACAAGCTTAAATGATGTTATGGCACGTCGCTTGCAGCCTTTTATATGCAATTACTGGTTGAGTGTTGTGTTATGAACAATAAGCCATTTTAGGGTAGGGGTTTATTGACAACTTTGCTTGTGGTTGCCCATTTTGCTGTATTCACGCTGTTATCAGGAGTCACCACCATGACCAATATATCTGCCGCTACCTCAATGCATGAGACCTATCAGCTAATGGATCAACACTGCGCAGAAAACGTGCAAACTTGCACCAAAAGAGGCACTGTGCATCTGATTGGCGCAGGATCTGGTGACCCTGAGCTATTAACATTAAAAGCGTGGCGAGTAATGCAGCGCGCAGAGGTAGTGTTATACGACAGTCTGGTGTCTGAGGATATTTTGGATATGTGCGCGAGCACGGCTGAAAAAATATTCGTTGGTAAGCGCCGCGCCAATCATGCATTGCCACAAGAAAGTATTAACGAGCTACTGGTCAAACACGCGCTGGCAGGTAAGATGGTGGTTCGCTTAAAAGGTGGCGACCCTTTTATTTTTGGACGCGGCGGCGAAGAGCTACAGGAAGTGGTACGTCATGGCATTCATTTTGAGTCTATTCCAGGTATTACTGCCGCCAGTGCCGCTGCTAGCCGTACAGGAATTCCACTAACGCACCGTGACCATGCTCAATCGGTCAAGTTTGTTACTGCTTGCAAAAAAAATGGCGCGCCTAATAACGATTATAGTGAGCTAATGGACAGCAGCCAGACAGTTGTGTTTTACATGGGTTTGCACCGTTTGCATGAGATGACACAAGGGTTGATAGCAGGCGGACGTGACAGCGAAACGCCTTTTGCTATCATTAGTCATGCCAGTATGCCAACGCAGCAAGTACTTATCGGCACATTAAGTGATATCGCTGATCAGCAAGCTGAAGCAAAACTGCCAACCCCTGCACTATTGATTATGGGTGATGTGGTCACTTTATATCATGAGTTTGCAGACTATAATCTTGGCGCCATGGGTAAAGGTGAGTTTGTTGATGTTGATAAAGTGATAAGCAGTAATGATTTAATACCCAATTTGGAGAGTATTGCGTAGGATAACTATGTTTAAAAGACTGTTATTTTAAGAAACTGTTACTAAGGTGATTATGTGCACCCGTCTAGAATCTTGTGTAGAACCATGTTTAGTCTAGATAATACTTACATCAAGTTTAAGAGTGTTCGATGTCGTTTCAAGGTTGGCTATAGCTAAGTTACTTATTATAGATTTCGTAATTGCTCGATTAACCAACGATGTATGCCACTGTCAGCAGTACGTGGATGCCATGCTGCGATGACCTTAAAAGTAGGCGGCAATGCTTCCACCTCAAGTTCTTTGACCTTATTGCTCGGCAATAATCGCGAAGGATAAAACGCAATCATGTCAGTCGTGTGCAAAATATCTGGTACAGCCGAAAAGCTAGGAACCGACATCACAATATTTCGTTTTAGACCTTTTTCTGCAAACCATTGATCATGAGAGCCGCGTAAATTAGCACGCGAGGGTGACACGACTAGCTGCGCGTGTGCAGCCACTTGCGACAGCGTCAATGGCTCTGTGGCAAAGGTATTTTCACAACCCGTCACGCATAAATGTTGCTCTTCAAATAAAGTCACATATGATAAGTTATCAGGGATAAATTCAGGGAAGGTAATCAACAAATCAAGCTCGCCTGCTGCAATCAGCTGATTGATATTGTCTGAGGCAAAATCACGTACGATTAACTTCAAATCTGGTGCTTCGCGTCGCGTAATATTAAACAATTGCGGTAATAATGCCTGCGTCGCATAGTCAGTCGCACTAATCGTAAATATGCCTTTGTATGTGTGCGGCATAAAAATCTCTGGCTCTAACAAATCTTCCAACTGCTTTAATATATGGTCAATAGGTTGCTGCATCGATAGCGCTTTTGGTGTTGCCACCATGCTATTGCCTTGACGAATAAACAAACGATCATCAAACACCTCACGTAACTTGCGTAACTGCTCACTGATGGCTTGTTGGGTCAGCCCCATTTTGCGTGCGACTTGCGACAAGTTTTTTAGATCAAGTAGCGCCTGCAATACTCTAAGTTGCTTGATATCGAGCCGATTCATACCATTCATAATTTCATACCATTAATAATTGTATCTTAAACAAGAAACGGTTGTTTCTAATTGTACCTGCAAAACGCTATGCTGACCAACATTGCTTAAGTAGCCACTAAATGAGCTGTTAAGCATTAAAACAGGCTCAATACATTCAATAATAAGCCATCAGCTGCTTTAAAAGAGATACTTATGACACAAACTATTCCAGGTACAAAGACATTATTTTCCTCTGTAGCACTTGGGCCTTATACGCTCAACAACCGTATCGTAATGCCGCCATTGACACGCTCTCGTAGCACGCAACCTGACAATATCCCTAATGACTTAATGGCCAGCTATTATGCACAGCGTGCGTCAGCAGGCTTTATGGTGACGGAAGGTACGCAGATTGAGCCAAGAGGTCAAGGTTATGCTTGGACACCGGGTATCCATTCACCAGCCCAAGTTGAAGGCTGGAAAAAAGTCACGCAAGCAGTACATGACAAAGGCGGTATTATTTTTGCTCAGCTTTGGCATGTAGGCCGTGTGTCGCACACCAGCTTGCAGCCTAATGGTGCTCAGCCGGTAGGGCCGTCTGATATTACCGCTGATAACGTCAAAGTATTTATTGAAACAGGTCCAGGTGCAGGTGCATTGGCTGATCCAAGTGAGCCACGCGCTCTCAGTACCGATGAAGTTGGTGAGTTGGTAACGATGTATGCGGCCGCTGCGCGCAATGCATTGGAAGCGGGTTTTGATGGGGTAGAGTTGCATTGTGCCAATGGTTATTTGGTCAATCAGTTTATCTCTGAGCACACCAATCACCGTGATGATCAATATGGTGGGTCGTTGACCAATCGTTTGCGCTTCTTAAAAGAAATCGTCGCTGCTGTCAGTGATGTGGTGGGTGCTGATCGTTTAGGCGTACGCTTTGCGCCATTATTTGCGAGTACGGATGAGACGCGCGTGTATTTAGGCTTGGTAGAGTCAGATCCCCATCATACCTATGTCGAAGCAGTCAAATTGCTTGAGCAAGCGGGTATTGCTTATTTGTCCATTGCAGAAGCTGATTGGGATAATGCGCCTGATTTACCAGACACTTTTTATCAAGCAGTCAGAGAAGAGTTTTCAGGCCGTATTATTTATGCTGGCAAGTACACGGTACAAAAAGCTGTGAACATTTTAGAAAAAGGCTACGGTGATTTATTCGCGTTTGGTCGTCCTTTTATCGCCAATCCTGATCTGCCAGAGCGTATTGCCAATAACTGGCCATTGAATGAAGTAGATCCTACCACGATGTATGGTGGTACTGATGTGGGCTACAGTGATTATCCTTACTATCAAGAATAGCAAAGTACATAAACAGTGACTGAGATAAGGCCATTAATACTAATGGCCTTATTTTCATTTATAAATTTGTGACTTGTTGGATATTCACAGACAGTCAATCTTTAAGCGACAATTATTGTTTTTGTCGCTTAAAGGTTTTTCTTTTATCGTTTTATCAATAGGTAGTAGGCAATGAATCAGAATTCCAAAGACAGACTTATACGCATATTGATAGGATATGTCGGACTTTATCCAACGCTCCTAATCGTATTGACGTTATTGAAGCCTGTGACCCAAGGATTAAGCCTGCCAGTGGTGGTATTAATTGAAACGATAATACTTGTTCCACTGACACAGTTGGTGTCTTTCCCACTAGCAGGCTGGGTCATTGAGCGTCTGAGCAGAAAAAAGTAATCGCTTTTCGCAGCGTTCACTGGTACGCTATTCTCTTATTCAAGCTCATCAATCAACTGCTTCATCTCAGCGATTTCACGCTTTTGTGCTTTTATAATATCATCAGCAAGCTTTTGTACACGCGGATCTTCAATATCAGCGCGACTACTAGTGAGAATGGCAATCGAGTGATGCGGTATCATCGCCTGCATCCAATCGACTTGATCGACAGTCCCTTGAGATCTAACGCCCCAAATACCAACTACAAACATCAATACACTTAGACCATAGATCATCAAATTGACCTTGGTCTTCTTATACATATTGGTCATAAATGCCAACATGACGACTGCCATACCGGCACCCATGTATAGCGCCATATAAGCTCGGGTTTCACTAAAGTAAATGTGATCCCACTGGTAGGTATTGAAGTACATCATGATATACATGATGACAGTCGATGTCAGAATCATTAAGGTAAATTTTACATAAGGGTTCATATTTTTTTGCTTAGCAGCTTCCATGATATGACCTCCATTGTTTTGTTAAATTAAAATGGGTAGACAGTTAAAACCAGAATTTAACCCCCGCAGTCAAACTACTGCTATCAACTGATTCATTTTCTTGACGTCGTTGGCCACGAGCCTTGCCAAGCGCTGTCTCATAACTAACACCTACATAAGGAGCTAGCTGGCGACTGAATGTCTCGTAAGTCAGCCTGACCTCAGTTTCCATCTCATTAAAGCCTTTGGTAATACCATTATCATGGTCATCTTTACTAAAGGCAGTCAGTCCAACCTCCGGTATGACTACCCAATGCTGATCCAAACGCCATTCGTACTCTGCGCCCAGATCAAGACGAAGTTGACCATCGGTATATAAGTAGGCTCTCGCATCCGTTTCTATAAAATAAGGCGCGGTACCGACAATACCTGCCATTACGGCAGCGTTGTCGTTTTCAGTATCGTAAGCGACACCAGCTTCACCATTCCAAAAAATACTTAGTGGTTTCCAATAGGCAAGGGAGCTTAAGCTATCGATTTCTTTATCATCTTTAGTCTGAGCACTACCTTCCGTGCGTAGTCTTATACGATTGCTATCAGTACCATACCAACCCGTCGCCTCAAAGTTGATTTGGTCTTCATCAAACTGATAACCCAAATCGTCTACTGATACTCCCCATAATGGCATGCTGCCCATCATCATGGGCTTACCATACTGCCCGTATGGAACCCCATTTGAATAGTCTGGACTGCGAGCATCAGCTGGTGGCTGCCCACCTTGCATGCCCGACATATCCATACTGCCATGATCCATGCCACTGTGATCCATATCAGACATACCACCTGACATATCCATGCCACTGTGATCCATATCAGACATACCACCTGACATATCCATGCCGCTGTGGTCCATATCAGACATACCACTTGACATATCCATGCCGCTGTGGTCCATATTGGACATATCACCTGACATATCCATGCCGCTGTGGTCCATATTGGACATATCACCTGACATATCCATGCCGCTATGATCCATACCAGACATATCAGCAGCCGTTGCAAACGATGATGTGAGCAAGACTAGCGATGACAAACCAATGAATGACAGATTTTTCTTAGATATTTTCATAATAAGCCTCATATTCGAAGGTTTGTTAAACGACGGCAACTTCTCTGAACATGCCGGCTTCCATGTGATACAGCAGATGACAGTGCCATGCCCATCGTCCAACTTCTCCCGTCACATCGAAGCTAATTTTTTGCGCAGGCTGCACCACAATCGTATGTTTACGTACTTGAAAGTCTCCAGATGGTGTGCGTAAGTCACTCCACATTCCATGCAGGTGCATAGGATGGTTCATCATCGTGTCATTGACTAAGGTAATACGTACGCGCTCGTTAGGCTTAATATTGACAGGCGTTGCATCCTTAAACATGACACCATCCAACGCCCAAATATAGCGCTCCATGTTACCCGTTAAATGTAGCTCGATCTCTCGGGTAGGCTTACGCTGCTCTGTAAATATAGTCTCATCCACGGAACGTAATTGGTCATAAGTCAAAACCTTTCTATCAATATCACGCAGATTAATACCGGGGTCATCGAGGTTCATACGTGGACTGTCGACACGCATATCAGATTTAAAGTCATACTCGGTCTTGGCGTGCTTTGCTTTGTAGCCTTTATCACCCATCGCACCCATCATATCTGCCATAGTCAACCATTCGATCTTGTCCATAGCAGGTATGGCAGCTCGCGCACCTTTTTTGGTCGCAAGTGTGGTCGCGACATAGCCTGAACGATCGATATTTTGGGCAAATATCGTATGTGCATCTTGAGTAGGCGTGACGATGACATCATAGGTCTCAGCCACGCCAATGCGGAAATCATCAATCGCAACGGGTGCGACATCAATACCATCTGTTGCTACCACCGTCATTTTGAGACCCGGTATACGCACATCAAAAATGGTTTGCGCTGAAGCATTGATAAAGCGTAATTTAACGGGCTGTCCCGCTTTCACTAGCTGTGTCCAATTAGCCGCTGTGGTTTTACCATTCATCAGATAGGTAAAGGTCTTTTCGCCAGATAAATCAGTAAAATCCGTCGGCATCATGCGCATCTGATTCCACATTTTGCGCTTGTCATAAGCAGCTTCTAAATCTGTTGCGGCAATATCAGACAATAGTTTTTTGAAATCCGGCAAATGATAGTTATCAAAGTCAGCGCGCTGTTTGAGCAACTTCAAGAGATTGTGCGGATCGCGGTGCGTCCAATCACTCAGCACGATTACATGGTCTTCCTCGATTGGATGACGCTCACGGCCTTTGGGTTCAATGACGATAGCACCAAGCATACCGGTTTGCTCTTGGAAACCACTGTGTGAGTGATACCAATAGGTGCCTGATTGTTTAAGTTTGAATTTATAGGTAAAGGTGCTATTTGCAGGAATACCATCGAAACTGATACCTGGTACGCCATCCATCTCAAAAGGTACGAGCAAGCCATGCCAATGGATAGAGGTTGACTCATTCATCTGATTATGAACACGAATGGTTACTGTATCGCCTTCACGCATCTTTAGCGTTGGCGCTGGCAGCGAGTCATTAATCAGCGTCGCCATACTCGACTTGCCATTAACAGTAACGAGCTTCTTGCTGACATACAGATCAAACTCATTCCCAGTTAGGATAGGTACGATATGGTCAGATTTATCACTGCTGACGGCTACATTCTGCTGGCCTTTACCGAGCGCACTATTGGCAATAGACGGTAGGGTGGACAGCATGGATGCCCCTAACAAGGTAGAAGATCCTGTCAAAAAACGCCTGCGGTTAAGCATAGTTTTGTTCATAATTATTCACCTGATTTATGTCCATAAAGTGAGAGTTGAGTCTGTATTTATCAGCTAAGCCTATGTCTTTGGCCGCTTATTAATAGAGCTGGATAAGCTATTTAAACGACAACCAAGCTAGATTTGCTGCTGCGGTGAGTCAATAGTTGCATAAATAGCTGTTGAGCCATCTTTGTTAAGCTGCATCACTTTATATGGCATAAATTTATCTTGGTATTCCATACCTGGGCTACCGACTGGCATGCTCGGTACAGCAAGTCCGATCGCATCACTTGGCGGGTTTTTTAGGAACTGCGCCATATACTTTGCAGGGACATGACCTTCGAATACGTAGCCATCAGTAGTGACGGTGGTATGGCAAGAGCGCATTTGCTGCGGTACGCTGTATCGCTCTTTAAACAAGGACACGTCTTCGACATTCTGTGCAGTTGCGTTTAAACCATGACCTTCGGCATAACCGACCCATTCTTTGCAGCAGCCACAATTGGCATCTTTATAGACGGTGGCTGAGATATTTTTTAGGATAGTTGATTGGGTATCTGAAGGAGCGCTGACTGGCATTATTTCAGCTGTTGGTTGCTCCGTGTGCGTAGCAACAGTTGGCTCAGTCGCTGGTGTTGAGTCAGCAGCAGCGGAGTTAGGTTGACTACAAGCGGCAATCGTTAACGATAACGGCAATACCACGATCGCCGAGAGCACACGGCCAGATATCAGATTATGTTCATTAATAAATCTATTAGTATAGCGTCTCATAAAACCACTCCCGAGCGTCTGTCTGACGATTAAATATTATAAAAATTAGAGCCACATCACTGGATAAAATAGCACTGGACAAAATAGTGCTAGCAAAGCTTAAAACTCAAATCGCAAAAAGCAGCACTATTGAGCACTGCATTTTGTACAAAACATCAATGTTGCATGCCGGATCCATCACCTGACATATCCATCTCACCATCAAATGACATATCCAACATACTATCGTCTAACCGAGTCGTTAGCATGGTGTACTGGTTTTCATTTAAGTCAGGTAACGATCTAATAAAAGCAACCATCGCCCATATTCTGTCATCATCGTGAGTAGCGCCCCAAGCGGGCATGCCAGACGCCATAATGCCATGTTTAATCGCCCAAAAGCTTTGTCTGGCACCAGCCTCGTTTTGATAGCGCTTAACGATATCCGCCTCAGTAAAGTTAGGAGGCTTTGGGTACATACCGCTATTTAAATCTGTGCTGTTGACGCCAGGAGACAAATGACAGCCAGCACACATATCTTTGTAATCTGCACCGCCCGAGCTGATCATTTCTGCCTTCTTTAAATTGGGAACCAAAATATTCTTACTGGCATGTTCAATTGAGCGTGTGCGGGCAGTTTCTAAAAAATCGTAAACCAGTGGACTATGAGCTCGATCAGCACCGATATTTATCATGCCGCTAGTCACCGTAATAAAAATACCCGTAATAGCGACAAAGACAGTAAAAAGTATTCCTAACAAAAACTTCATAGGTTTGTCCTAAAAATCCATTTTCTTTAATATTCCATTACTGCTTGATCAGCTTCTCTGACAATATAGTCAAGTCTATATAAATCCGCTACAGCGTCATCCTCGCTAAGCATACTAATGTATAACTTGCACTCGGTTTCCTTGTATTGAAATTATATTGAACTGACTATAGTATTGAACTTATAAATTGATATTTAAGAGTCGCTATCGCTGCTCACACAGTGCTTTTGGTACATCGCTTTCATTTTGCTCATGTTAGCCATCATGGCTTTCATAGCAGGATCATTCATATCCATTTTGCTATGATCCATTTTTTGCATCATCTGCATATGCTTTTGCATTTTCTCACAGTTCATTTGGTCTTTTTTAGCATGCATTTTTGGATCGTGTGCCAACGCAGAGGTTGAAACGACTAAGGCTATAGCAGTTGCTACGATTGATTTAGACAGTGGCGTTGATTTGAATAATGACATGGTAAATCCTTATTTGATTTGGTATGTAGTCGAAAAGACTTTAAGATATTAAGTTACTTTAAAGCATACTTTAGTGATTCTGACAGAGAGATGACGGTAAGATTACAACTCTGTCATCCTACTATCAAAAAAACGAAAGAGGACTCCACCTGACATTAGGGTGGAGGTGAATTTCGCATCACTGGTTAGCCTCGCTGGTTCTGAATATATTGCTTAATAATATCTAATGCCGCACCGCCACAAGAGCTTGCAAAGTAGGAGCGTGACCAAAGCACAGGCTTGGAATAAGCTGCTCTTAAATCAATGAAATCACCCCTCATTCGTCTACTTGTGACTGACTTCAAGTTATTAACCAATTTGCTTAATTGCACCGTTGGCGGGTACTGGATAAGCATGTGGATATGATCTGTCTCACCGTTACATTCTTTCAACTCAGCATCAAAACTTTTACATACCTCAGCAGCACACTCACTGAAATAATCATGATGCAGCTCACCTAAAACTTTTTTTCGGTACTTAGTGATAAAAACCAAATGAACGTGGAGGTTAAAGGTAGCATGGCGGTTTTTATATACCTCACTCATTGCAATAAATATCCTTAAATGCTAGTATTATAAGCATAATATCAAATACACACTCATTAATAAATAACGCATTTATGAAAATCAACAAAGCGTATAAATTTAGGCTTGAGCCTAATGCGGAGCAGGAGATTGTTCTAAATAATCTTGTCGGCTCTGCACGTTTTGTTTGGAATCAAATGCTAGCGATCTCATTTGAGATGTTTGCTAAAGATGAGTTTATCAATGCCACGAACCTTGTTAATAAAATCATGGATCTAAAGAGCAACCCTGATTTCGAGTTCTTAAAAACCAGCTCAAACGCTGTATCTTTACAACAAAAAGTACGTGATCTGGCATCGGCTTGGTCGCGTTTCTTTGATCCTAAAGTACATGCCAGATTGAAAGAAAATAAAAAGAAACCTCGCAAACCCAAGTTCTTTAAACTGGCTGATGGCACAGAAATCCAGCTACGCCCGTTGATGCCAAAATTTAAGCGCAAATCAGATGGGCGTGACTCAATTCGCTTGGTTCAGTTTGACAAATACTGCCGTGTTGAGGGCAATCGAGTAAAACTACCGAATGGCGTGGGCTTGGTGAAGTTTAGAAAATCGCAAGACATCATCGGCACGGTTAAAAATGTCACCATTAGCAAGAAATCGGGGCACTGGTATGTGTCGTTTGGCACAGAGCGCGAACTGGATGAGAACCCACGCCATCCTGCCACAAGCGCCATTGGCTTGGACGTGGGCATCAGCAAACTACTCACCACCTCAAACGGTGAATATATTAAACCTAAGAATAGCTTTAAAGCCAATCAACTCAAACTTGCCAAGCTGCAACGAGGGCTAGCAAAGAAAGTAAAATTCAGTGAGAACTGGAAAAAGCAAAACCGCAAGATTCAAAAACTCCACAGCCACATTGCCAATATCAGACATGACTACTTGCATAAAATCACCACCAGCATCAGCAAAAGCCACGCCATGATTGCTTGTGAAGATTTAAAAGTCGCCAATATGTCAAAATCAGCCAGTGGTACGGTGGAGAACAAAGGTCATCATGTCAAAGCCAAATCAGGATTAAATAAATCCATCCTAGATCAAGGCTGGGGCATGATGGTCAATATGCTTGAGTACAAGCAACAATGGCGCGGTGGGTTACTGATTAAGGTAAACCCACGATACACTAGCCAAACCTGCTCTGAATGCCATCATATCGCTGTCGATAACAGACAAACTCAGTCAAAATTTGAGTGCGTCAAATGTAGGTATGTTGCGAACGCTGATTTTAATGCGGCTCGTAACATATTAGCGGCAGGACATGCCGTTTTGTCTGCGGAGGGAGGATGCAGTAAAGGTCGCCCGTTGAAACAGAAAATAAGCGACCTTCGTGAGAAAGTCGCCTAAGAGCATCTGCTTTTAGAATCCCCCACTTGAGCTTCGCGAAAGTGGTGGGAGTGTGTCAATTATGGTTTTTAATGTTGTCAATAATCCTTTAGTATGACATCAGAGCTGATGTTACTTATCGCTACCATATTTATTGATAAAGTATTTTTCAGACTGTAGATGTTGATCTTTGTGTTCAATCTCACAAGCCACCCTCGCATCGATATAGCTTTTCATTTGTGAATTTGAGAGCTGAGCATCGTTATGATCCAAGTTTTTTGCAAACTCAGTCACAGCATCGCAGTTATTGATGATTGAGGTGCTTAGATCAGTCGTATGCGCATTGGCAGTGGTAGTACCAATAAGTACAGAGACTGATAGCAGTACTGCTTTTTTTGAATGAGCCGTGAATTTTCATATAAAACCTCTTTTGTAAGTTGTTTACATTGATTACCGATAAAAATAATTCATCGTAGCTAAGTATTGGATAGTAGCTAGGCATTGGAAACGAGCACCTATGTACCGTTTATATAGATTAGCAAAATAAAACTGACAGTCTGATTACGAGCACATGACATCTTTGTCAGTTACCCATCAATGTTGTCACCTGTGCTGGTTAGAACGTTAAACAATCATGACCGTATTGAGGAATCACAATGAAAGTACTGCTGGTAGAAGATGAATTGAAGCTTGGCGAGTATATAAAAAAAGGCTTAACCGAAGCTGGGTTTATCGTGGATCATCAGCTAACAGGATTAGATGGATATCATGCATTGATGACGGAAGAATTTAGCGTGATACTGATAGATGTGATGCTACCTGACGTTAGTGGTTTTGAGCTGGTGCGTAATTACCGAGCGGCTGGCAAGCATACGCCCGTGCTATTTCTAACCGCAAAAGATGACTTAAGTGACAAGATAAAGGGGATTGAGATTGGTGGTGATGATTATTTGACCAAACCTTTCGCCTTTGCAGAATTGATCGTTAGGATGAAAAGCTTATTACGACGTGCCAATCAAGCCGACTATCAAAGTACGATTATGCAAATAGCGGATCTCAAGATGGACATTGGCAAGCGTACGGTGCATAGAGGAGATAAGCCTATTAAGCTCACGGCAAAAGAGTTTTCCTTACTACAGTTTTTATTAGAGCGTCGCGGTGAAGTGCTTCCACGCTCAATCATCGCCTCCCAAGTATGGGATATGAACTTTGAAAATGATACCAATGTGATTGATGTGGCGATAAGGCGTCTGCGTATAAAAATAGACGATGATCATGACGCAAAGCTGATTCATACGGTGCGCGGGATGGGCTATCGGTTAGAAGCTGTCGATACAGCGCTTGATAGCAAACCATCTCACGAAGCTGGCAATGTCTAATATGAAATATAGGTTTGATAATCGGCGCTTGCCACTATTATGGCGTACTGTGCTATTGCTCACGATATTTGTTGTTATATCGCAGGTTATTATTTATATATGGATACAGCGTTCTGTTAAAGGCCATTTTGAGCAAATGGACGCTGAGATTATGACCCATGCGGCTTTTAACCTACGTAAACGAGTGATAGAACCTAGTAGCCCTATAACTTCTCAAACCCTACCTAGCTCTCAAAATCTATTGAATAGTCAACAGCCGCTAAGAGCGGCACCTGACGTAATGCCTGATGGAGATACTTCTACCGCAGTGATATCAGAGGAAGCTGATCATCAGCATTCTTCTTGGCTAGATTACGATCTAAAAACCATTATCGCTAATAAAGAAGGGCAGATACTGTCTAGTACCCCCAATAACTTTGCTCAAGAGCTAGGGGAAAGGTTTAATCTGTCATCACTGAAACAAGATAATGATAAGCAACAGTTTGTGATGAATATCAATAGCCGATACTATCGAGCAATGGTCATTGAAGACGACAAAATGCTCGCGCTTATCGCACTGCCTATAGATGTGCATCATCAGTATTTATTACAGTTCAATCGTCAGCTTAGTATGATTTTGTTCGCGATTACCTTGTTACTCGTCTCAGTAGCGGCGTTGAGTGTGTACTGGGGTTTTGCACCTTTGGCGACCATCGTCCAAAAGATGAAAACAATGAATCCTGACAGATTGGATGACAGAGTCACGGTCAGCGATATGCCGTTAGAGCTGCGACCACTAGCAGAATCTTACAATTCGATGATGGCCAAGCTTGAAAGTAATTTTGAATCATTGTCACGGTTTTCAGACAATATCGCCCATGAGCTGCGCACTCCAATAGCGACACTCAGCACGCAAACGCAAGTCATGTTAAATAAACCAAGAGCGGGCGATGAATATATTGAGCAGCTACATCATCAGCATGACACGTTAGAGCAGCTGTCAGCCATGATAAATAATATGCTACTGCTGGCAAAAACCCAAAAAGGATTGAGTGACTCGCAAATCAGTCACGTGGATACGGACAGCTTAATCACCAAGCTCGTTGATTACTATGAAATGATTGCAGAAGACCGAGGTATCGCTATTGAAACCAAAGGTGAGTTCAGCGCTGTTTTAGGAGATAAAAGTTTATTACAAAGGCTCTTTGCTAATCTGATATCGAATGCGATTTATTATGCTGCTCAAGATAGCGTTATAACCATTAGGGCAGATAGAGTAATCTCAGATGAGATAGTGGGCACAATGATAACCAGCCTCCAACAATCAAAACAGGCCGTTCTACGAATCACCATCACCAACCAAGTAGATGAGCCATTGGCACAAAGTGAAGCAGATAAGTTGTTTGAGCGCTTCTATCGACATCACAAGACAATAGATCGCCATACAGGAACAGGTTTGGGGCTATCTATCGTACAGTCTATCGTTGGGGCGCATAATGGTAACGTCAGTATTACTATAAAAGACGATGATTACTTTCAAGTAAGTGTCGAGTTATTGGCGGACGTTTAATCTTTTAGTAGTCAACGATAGATATTCAATCTGAATAGATAGATTTGGCAAGTGATTGCCTTGAAAACGAGCTGGTAATGACCAAGTAAATGTATGTCTAGTGCCCAATATAAAGCTAGAGATTATTAAAAGGCAATAGGTAAAATAGTAAGTCGATAACGAACATAATACTTAAAACACAATCATAAAAACCAATTAGGGAATGACTATGCATATCACGGCTAATTTTGATGCAGGCAACATCGACATTATTAATGCAGATGACAAAAAAGACATTCAATTAGCGATTCGCCCAGATGTTGGTGGCGAGTTCTTTCAGTGGTTTAACTTTCGTCTGTCAGGTCAAATAGGGGAGCAGTATGTTCTCAACATTTTGAATGCAGGAGAGGCGTCTTATCTGGAGGGTTGGGAGAACTACCAAGCGGTGGCTTCTTATGATCGTCAGCATTGGTTCCGTCTGCCAACGTCTTATAAAGATGGCAAGTTGACCATCGTGGCAGAGTTAGAATGCGAAACCATTCAGATTGCTTATTTTGCGCCTTACAGCTATGAGCGTCATCAAGATTTATTGGCCGCCGTGCAAGTGCATCCGCTAGTGACGTTAGAGCATCTAGGCGAAACCCTTGATAAACGTGACTTGACCCTAGTCAAAATAGGTGACGGTGCTGCTCACAAGCGCAACATATGGATTACTGCTCGTCAGCATCCAGGTGAGACGATGGCTGAATGGCTGATCGAGGGTTTGTTGTATAGCTTGTTAGATAGCGATAATGCGACTGGCAAACAGTTGTTAGACAAGGCAAACTTTTATATTGTTCCCAATATGAACCCTGATGGCAGTGTACGTGGACACTTGCGTACTAATGCTGTCGGAACCAACTTAAATCGTGAATGGCAAAGTCCAAGCTTAGACAAAAGCCCTGAAGTATTTCATGTGATTAATAAAATGGAAGCGACAGGCGTGGATCTATTTTACGATGTGCATGGCGATGAAGCATTGCCGTATGTATTCCTAGCTGGGTCACAAGGGACGCCAAGCTATAGTGACCGTCTTGCTGGTCTGCGTGATAGATTTTCAGAAGTATTAAAGTTAGCCAGTGCTGATTTTCAGTCTGAGATTGGCTATGAGATCGATGCGCCGGGTGCTGCCAATATGACCGTTGCCACCAATTGGGTAGCAGAGCGTTTTGATTGCCTCGCTAATACGTTAGAGATGCCATTCAAAGACAATGATAATCTGCCCGATGAAGAGATGGGTTGGTCACCCGAGCGTTCTATCAAATTAGGCGAAGCATCACTGGTAGCAATGCTAGCTGTCGTGGATGATTTACGATAACTATAGAAAAAAAGCTGCAGAAAATAAAAAGCTGCTATTGATGGCCAAGTGTTTTAGTGGTCATCGTTAGCAGCTTCTTTTCATTTTCACATTCGCCAATAATAGTCCTGATAAGATCAACATCATGGCCAGCATTTTCCACCACGTCACTACTTCTCCTGTGAGTAGTACTGAGGTCACCATACCGAATACGGGCACCAATAGTGCAAACGGCATAACTTTGGAGGCGGTATTTTGACTGAGTAAGTGTGCCCACAGACCAAAGCCAATTAAGGTTGAGATATAGACGATAAACCCAAGTGAGAGCCAAGACTTGAGTGATGCTTTAGTAAACGTCGCCATCTGCCATGCATCAGTCTCAAATGTAAGAGAAGATATCGTCAACATCACGCAAGCAATGAGACCGCCCCAGACTACCAGCGCTAGCGCAGACAAAGCAGAGGCTTTATTTTTTCCAGTGCTAGGTTTGACAACAGATCCCCTTGTTTCTTGCTGCGTCTCTTGTAGGGCAGCTTTCTCTGACGCTTTTTCTGAGGCCTGTTTTGATGCTTGCTTGGATGCAATATTGCCAAAGCTCCAACCGATGGCCGCAATCAAAATACAGATGAACCCTGCCAAAGGCATATCACCGCCAAGGTTTAACGCAATCACGCTGAGTCCTAGTACACCGACCAACATACCGACGATTTGCATACGGCTGACTGCTTCACCCAATATAAAGTACGCTAGCAATACCGTGATAAAAATCTGAATTTGTAGCAGTAGTGCCGTCAGCCCCGGGGATGAACCCAGATGCATCGCCGTGAATACAAAGGCGTACTGCATGACAAATGTACCGATGGCATAAATAAACAAGGTACGGTTAAATTTAGGCGACTTTAGAAACAATACCAGTGGTACAGCAGTAAAGAAAAAACGCAGGGCGGTAAGCATCAATGGCGGAAAGCTCTCAAGACCCCACGCAATAAAGGTAAAATTTACGCCCCAGATAAAGGTAACCAGTACAGCCAATGCAGTATATATAGGGGACATATGAGCTATCCTAGAGAAATAGTATCCGTTGCCGGGAGTGGTTAGATTTGATTGTGTTTGGCTGATATTTAGGCTTAGAATTATAGTCGAAAGGTTACTATATAATAAGACGGTACTAGCACTATAAATTTTTGATTGATCAGTCTAACGATTGAGCCAATACCTCGAAAACTTTTGAATGACTCATCTGCGCCACATTGAACCGCATAAAGTTCTCAGCATTGTCCGATTGGCTAAAAACATTGCCAGGCGCCAATACCACACCTTTGGATAAACAGCGATTGGCCAATTCGGTCGCATTATTATTCTCAGGTAATCGGCACCATAGGAACATACCTGCTTGTGGGAGCAGCCACGGTACGATGCCTAATTTGGCCAATCGTAGTAGCGTATGAGTACGCGCGCTTGCCAGCCGAGTATGGATATCATTCATATGCTTACGGTAGCCGCTATCAGTCAATGCTGAGAACACAACCGCCGCTGCTAACTGACTGCCACCAAAGCCAGTCGCTATCTTTAAATCTACCAAACTCTCAACCCATTCTGTAGGCGCTGCAATATAACCACAGCGTAGGGATGCGGATAACGTTTTAGAAAAACTGCCGATATAGAATACGCGTGATAACCCATCCAAAGCCGCCAATCTCGCCGCAGGCTTGACTTCAAAATCTGCAAAAATATCGTCTTCGATAATGTACAAACCAGCAGTCTGAGCCAACTGTAATACACGGTATGCCGTAGCAGGTGATAACGTTGCGCCCGTAGGATTATGAATGGCAGCATTGGTGATGTATAGGCGCGGCTTATGCTCATCTAAAATCGCTGCAAAGGCATCTACATCTGGCCCATTTGGCGTATAAGGGACGCCTACTACTTTAACCCGATGGGCAAGCAGCTGTGCTCGAAAGTTAAAATAACAAGGATCATCGACGATTACCGTGTCACCTGGTGTCAGCAAAAATCGAAAAATCAAATCTATCGCTTGAGTGCCGGAATCCGTCAATATAACCTGTGACGGTTCTGCATTGATACTTAATCCTGCCATACGCCGCGTGAGTAGTTGACGCAATGCTAACAGTCCTAGCGGCGTTGCATACTCACTGATAATAGACGCATCAGCCTTGGCCACATTTCGCAGACCACGGCGCATACCTGCTTCAAACAGCCAGTCCGCTGGTAACCAGCCGCAGCCTGGCTTTAATGCACCATCGGGCGGCTCCAGCGATTGCCGCGATACCCACAATGGATCTACCACTCGATCAATTTTTGGTGCTATATCTGTCAATGATAGCGGCGCTGTCGTCTCTGCCACATAAAACCCTGCACCAGGACGGGAGTAGATGATTCCCTCAGTTTGCAGGCGCTCATAGGCTTCAACCACGGTCGATGGTGAGAATCCATAATCTTTGGCAGCGGCACGGACAGACGGTAGTCGCGACTCTGGCATGTAGATAACGGTTGCTATTTTCTCTTTTACGTCAGCCATGACAACTTCGATGCGTGTTAGCTTCTTATTCATATTTTTTACAATTTTTGGTAAGGCGGATTTTTTGAAGGTTTTATCTTAAGGTTATAGCTAGGACAATATATGGGTAGGATATCCCAACTGTATGGGTTTTATAGACCAAACAGTTCTGTCTAATTGTACTGTATTGTATATAGATAACCTACTGTACTTTTGTTTTAATCATTGGACGTAAACGATGTAGAGGTTAGTGTCATTCTACTGTGAATCACACTAACCTCAGTCAATTCAACGATTATTATTCAAAAAGCAGCGATATATGACCACTAAAAAATATAATAAATATCTGGCCTTTGCCTTATGTGTGATAACGACAAGCGTCAATATCCAAGGGCCGCTTTATGCCGTTTATGCGCACAATGATGGCTATGGCGTGCTAGCAACTACGATAGCGTTTTCCTTTTATGTATTGGGTGTCATACCTGTATTGTTAGCTTTTGGCGGATTATCTGATCGCATCGGACGGCGCAAGGTGATTTTAATCTCTCTAGCCCTATCGGTAGCAGCGACGGCTCTTATGTTGTTTTATCCATATACGCGCGCGTTAGCAATAGCGCGATTCGTACTGGGTGTGGGAACGGCTCTGATGGCTGCTACGGCGACGGCCTATATGATTGAGCTGCTCGGCTCAACAGATACGATGCGTGCGACAGCGTGGGTGACGGCCAGTACAACGATAGGTTTTGGTCTTGGCCCTGTATTGACGACGGTTTCTTTGATGTTTTATGAAACTGATCAACCAGCCAGTTTTTTCTTACTGCTAGCGAGCGAGATATTCGCTATGTTTTTGTTATATCAATTACCAGAGACGGCACCTAAACGCACTAATTTTCCCACCTCTATGCTACGGCTACCTTATTTTAATCGTGAGGTCATCTGGTATGGCAGCGGTATCTTGATCTGTTGGGCGACGACCGGATTGGTGTTGTCAGTTATTCCCTCAGTACTGGCCACGCATGGACTGGCTAAATATGCAGGGGTATCCTCTATGTTAGCCATCAGTTGTGGATTGATCGTTCAGCCAATCGTCCGAAAGCTTGACCCTCAAGTTTCAAGCAAGCTAGGTCTTCTGATCTTACTACCAGCTTATGCTTTATTGGCTTGGGGGACGTTGAATGCCAATCTACCAGTCATTCTTTTGGCGGCATTTTTGGCCAGTACTAGTTGCTATGGCTTTGTCTATCTAGGAGGTATGCTAGGAGTCGCACGCTCGGCTGGCAATGAGCAGGCACGTGCGAGTGCAGGCTATTTCTTAATGGCTTATATAGGGCTTAGTGTACCCGTCATCTTTACTGGTTTGATTGTGGATCGGTATGGTGCTGCTACTGCGTTCTACGCCTTTGGTGTGTTTTCATTAGTTGGTGTGATTGTCTTATTTGCCAGTCAACCTATATTGAGAATTGGACGTCGTTCGAACGCCAATTTGCATAGCGTGACTTAGAATAAAATTGATAATGCAGTTTTCTATCCATCATCTTTTCATTCAATACCTTTTAATTTAATACCTCTGCATGCAATGTCTATGCTCTAAAATAACGCTCTTTTTTTGCTGGGGCACCACGATAAAGCAAACAATTGTATCAATATAGTGCTTTTATCCCTAACTTTAGTAGAAAACACCGTTTTGCCCATGGCATAGAACTTGCCCTTTATACAGGTATGACAATATTGTCATGTTTTAACTAAAGAGGGTATGTTCTATGTTCAAAAAAACCATTCTTTCACTGTTTATTCTAAGCGCGTTTGGTATATCAGTATCCCAAGCAGAAGACTTTACGGTTCTTAAGCAAATAGCAGATAAACCTACTCAGTTGAGTAGTGGTGAATACAAAGGCAATTACTACGTACCTTCTACTTTGGACACCATAACATGGGGATATTTGCCAAACAGAGACGCCAGTCCCGTTATGTCTGTTGCCTCTGGTAGTATGGTGACTTTTGATACCGTCTCACATGAAGGTTTGCTCGAAGATCAGGGCCGTGATGCAGAAAAATACTTTAAGTCAAAAGGGGTCAAAGACGACTTTATTTTAGATGAAGCAAAAACAATAACAAAATCAAAATTAAAACATGACTTTGATAAAGATGGTCCACATATCGTGACAGGCCCTATCGAAATCAAAGGGGCGCAACCAGGCGATATCCTAAAAGTAGAAGTCATCAACGTTGAACCGCGCGTGCCGTATGGTGTCATCTCTAACCGCCATGGCAAAGGCGCATTGGCAGGCGAGTTTCCCAAAAAAGCAAAACAAGACAACGCGTCTGCCGCTCACCCTGAGCGCTACGGCAATGTCTCCGTATTTACGCCTATCGAAAAAAATGCCAAAGGTGAATACGAAGGTATCCTAAAAACAGATTCTGGTAAGTCTATACGTTTTCCACTCAGTCCCTTTATGGGTCTAATGGGTGTCGCAGCAAACACCTCAGAGCGAGTGCATTCAGTTCCACCTGCTATGTATGGTGGCAATATTGATATCAATGAATTGGGTGCAGGGGCGACGGTTTATTATCCGGTACAAGTGGCAGGTGCACTGTTTTATACAGGTGACAGTCACTTTGCCCAAGGCGATGGCGAGGTTGCATTGACTGCCCTTGAAGCATCTGCTCGCGCCACTTTTAAGTTTACACTGCTAAAAGCAGGTAAGGATAAGATTCCGGGTAAAGAGATTGTGCAACCTTTGGCAGAGAATGCTGAATTTTGGATCACGCCAGGACTAGATGAAGATTTGGATGAAGCGATGAAGAAGTCTACTCGTGAAGCGATTCGTTTCTTAAATCAAGAGTATGGTATTGATGAGGCAATCGCTTATGCTTACCTAAGTGCAGCGACAGATTTTGAAGTATCGCAAGTCGTGGATAAGACCAAAGGTATCCATGCCAAAATTCGTAAAGCAGATTTCAAAGAGTTTGAAAAATAGTAAGAACTAACACTCTCAAGTTTAGAAAAAAAGTCCTTTATACTGATATAAAGGACTTTTTTTACATTCATTATATTGGTTTAAAAAAGGTGAATATCACTAGAGACACAGCAACGTTCTGTTTTCTTCTACTTCAATTAGCCATCGCACTTTGCAGGATGGTGTAAGCCGCTTTGACCCTCTCTGCGTTGGGGTAGTTCTTATTTGCCAAAATGACAATACCAGATTTTTTTGCGGGAATATAAGCGATATATCCACCGAAACCATTGGTAGCGCCTGTCTTGTTCACCCATACATCGTTTAAAACAGGTGTCGGCTGATTGTTCGCTATGATGGGCTGTGGCTTGAGTACCACATCCGTTGAATTACCTTCAAGCAGTGTGTCTAGCTGAGTGGGGAATGGATACATCTCCCACGCCAATCCCTGTGTAACAGTGCTCGCTTGATAGTATCCCTTTCTAGTGTTTTGCAATGACTGTTGAATATTTTTATCCAAAGGGATTAACCCCATGTTAGCCGCCATGTAATGGGTCATATCCGCGCTGGTTGATTTAATACCATAAGCTTCGGCGTCCAAAATCCCAGGGTTAACTCTTATCGGCTCTCCAGCAGCGTTATAACCAAACGCATAATCGTCCATTTTGTCGTTAGGAACATTGACAAAGGTACTAGGCATATTGAGTAAGGGCAGTATTTTATCTTCCATCACCTGTGTGTAATCCGCGCCCATACTCAAGGCTGATATATGGCCGAATAGTCCTATACTGGCGTTAGAGTATAGACGTTTTGAGTTGATAGGGAAGGCAGGTTGCCACGACTTATAGTAGCGGAACAATTCCTTATTGTTTTTGACATCGTTAGGTACTTGAAGTGGTAGACCACCTGCCGAATAGGTGGCTAGGTTGATAAGCTTGGTGTTACCAATGGCGCTGTCTTGTAGATAAGGAATGTATTTATCAGCGGTATCCTCCAAGTCGAGTGTGCCATTGAGTTCGGAGTAACTGGCCAAAGTCGCGGCAAAGGTCTTACTGATAGAGCCCAACTCAAAGATAGTGTTTTCTGAAACAGCCTTGCCAGATTGTTTGTCAGCCAAACCGTAGTTATAAAAAGACGACTTTCCATCGACAATAATACCAAATGCCATACCTGGAATATCATGTGCTTTCATTAGCGACTTGGCTTGTGCATCTACTGTGCTTTTCAGATGACTGTCGCTGTCTGCTGCTTGCACTTGTCCAGATATCAATAAGGCGGCAACGACAGCAGTCAGACCAACTCGGCTAAAAAGTGTTCGCACTGATTTTTTCATGATTATATTACTTGTCCGTTTTGTTAGAAGTAGCGGAGGTCTATTCCTTTACTATGAATGTTTAAACGTATTTATCTCTCATTTATTGAGGAATTGTCGTGTGCGCGACAAACTTCTAAGCGCTGTTATGAAATTATAGTCTACAGGCAAGGGATGTCGTCAATGATAAACCTTAACTTATCACTAAATAAATTAATCAGGGATGAATGATGAATAGTAATCAAAATGCTTATGGTATTGTCTGCGCTGTTTTTTTTGTTGTGTTTAAAATGAGGATAAACCCTAAAAACACGACTTTTGTCATTATCTTGTCATAACCGCATCGTATCCTTGAGCTCACTATGAATGGTGGCTGCGTATGGCTGATGTCTTGACTTATTGTATGAGTCATTGATAACAGTAGGCGCATCAATACAAGGTTTGTTTATGAGTGTGGCTAATCGGCTTGGTAGTATTTCCACGCGCATGCTGATTATTTTGGCATTGGCTTTTTCATTGATTATTCTGATGGTGTACTGGGTTATTGAAACCCAAGCGAAGCCGCGCCTACTAGAGATGACTTCAGAAACAGTGGTTGAAACGGGTAATGAAGCAATCAATAGCATCATGGCGAGTATCAGCCATGTCGATGGATTGGCAAAGGCGACCAGTACGATGGCTGGTGGCTTGCCAAAAGAAGACGTTCTTTATAAAGAAACCTTTGGCAATCTCATGCAGCAGACGGACCTGCGAATCGTGGGCGGAGGTGTATGGTTTGACCCCAATATGTATGAGCAAGGTCGAGAGCGTCAGTCGTTTGTGTGGGCGCGTGATGATGCAGGCAACATGCAACCATCAGAACGCTATAATCAAGTGAGCCAAACACCCAATCCTTATTATCGAAATTGGTGGTACATTCCAGCGATGTATGCACGTCATGACCACTGTGTCTGGAGCCGTGCGTATGTGGATCCCGTGAGCAATCAGCCGATGATGACTTGTGCCAAGTCGTTATATGACAGTCGTAACCAAGCTTTTGATGGCGTGGTGAGTTTTAATTTGTTATTGGATAATCTCGATGATGCCATGCAAAAATGGCAAGATAAGGTAGGTGGTTACGTCTTTTTGGTAGACCTGGACAATCGGTTTTTGACCTTTCCTGATCAGTCGATGGTCACTCAAGTGACGGAAGATAATCCTCAGGGCGAAATGGTAACCGCACATCAATTGGCCAAGAAAAACCCTAGCTTTGCACCTATTGCTGATCGCCTAGATAGTATCAATCGCACACTGATCGATGAAGCGACTGCCAAAGATGAAGGCCGTTTCACGCTCGCCGCCCGTAGTATTTTGAGCACGACCAATTTGGACAAAATCAGCGAACAAGAATCCCAATTACTCTCCGCATTATTGCTGTTGAACATCGATCAGACGTTTAACTTAGTCGGCAGTCATTTGGTCGATACCATCGCTGTGCCCAATGATTTTGTGTTACAGCAGTCTGCCACCGCTTTTGTGTTTCGTATGCCATTTACGTATTGGAAGATGGTCATCGTTAAGCCTGATAATGACATGATGAGCGTGGCAGATGCACTGTCAAACCAGCTGATTCAAGCCATGCTATTGGGGTTTATTCCGATTTTATTACTGACTGCATGGGTATTTCGTCGCTACTTTACGCGTCCATTGAAGCACATGGCAATGGCCGTGGCTGATATGGGTACATTGATTGAGCAAAAACAATATCAAAAATTAAGTGTGCATAAATTGCCACACTCAAATGTCAGTGAAATCCAAGTCATCAGTGAGCAGACCAATCAACTGATTGATCGTGTCGTCGAAAACGAAGGCGCGCTTGCTGAAATAAATGTCCATCTAGAGAGCCAAGTGACCGCCCGTACGAAAGATTTGCAGCAAGCCATGGACGAATTAAAAGCCTCACAAGTGCATCTGGTACGCTCCGAAAAAATGGCCACACTCGGTCAGATGGTGGCAGGCGTGGCGCACGAGGTCAATACGCCTCTTGGCTATGTGCGTAGCAATATGGAGCTGGTCGGTGATAACTTCATGCGTTTTGATGAGCTGATACAGCATACCGATCAATTATTGCATGCGTTAAAAGAACCAGAGGCTGACCAAGCACAAGTGACTCAATTGATAGAGGAGACCTTGCAGTGTTGCGAGGCAATTAAAGAAGATGAAGTCAGGGAGGATTTGACAGATTTGATCAAAGACGGCCTGTATGGCGTCGATCAGATTGCGGAGTTGGTCGTGAGTTTGCGTGATTTCTCTCGAATTGACGAATCCAAGGTAAAAGAGGTCGATATCAATGACTGTATCAACACGTCTTTGGTGATGGCACGTAATAATCTAAAAACTCTAGATGTCAGCACCAGTCTGGCTGAGCTACCATTGATTCAATGCAATCCTTCGCAAATCAACCAAGTATTACTCAATCTATTTAATAATGCCGCCCAAGCCATGCCAATGGATCATAAAGGGGCATTACAGATCCTCTCGTCTGTTGATGAGTCGCGACAATACGTGGCAATCAGCATTACAGATAATGGTGTTGGTATCAAAGAGAGTATTTTAACGCAGATCTTTGAGCCTTTTTTCACCACCAAAAAAGCCGGTGATGGCACGGGGTTGGGATTGGCTATCACAGCACAAATTATCGAACAACATAGCGGTCGCATCGAGGTCAGCTCAATCGTTGGCACTGGAACGACGTTTACCATCCTGCTGCCGATACAGTCTATCGCTCATAAAGCCAAACCTTCGCAGGCCTTATTTGAAAGTTGAGAGACTTCCAACTACTTATTTAAAGAGAGCCTCATGCAAAAACCAAAAATTGCCTTTATCGATGATGAACCACGCATTTTACGCAGTTTAAAAATGCACTTCCGACAGTCACACGATGTGTTTACCACTACTGATGCTACTGAGCTGATGGAATATATCAACGCGAATGAGGTACAAGTGGTCGTCAGCGATCAACGCATGCCAGATAAGCAAGGTACAGAAGTGTTGCGTGATATCAAGGCGGCATCCCCGAACACTATTCGTATCTTATTGACGGGATATGCAGATCTGAATGCAGTGATTGATTCTGTGAATGAAGGCGAGATTTATCGCTATATCACAAAGCCTTGGCAGAATGATGAACTCAAAAAAACCGTTAATAAAGCTACAGAGATTTCTCAGAAAACCCAAGAAATTACTGGAAATCATGATACTCAAAACCGTATTCATGCCAGCATTGATAGCAAGCGTAGTATATTGGTGTTAGATGATGATGAGAGTGTCTATCAGCAAATAAAAAGTCATTTTAAGAGTGCTTATACCGTGAGCTGGGCAAGCAATATTGAGCAGGCTGCCAGCTTATTACAAAAAAAACGCTTTGGCGTCACTATTACGGATTCGACGCTCAATAAAGAAAATATCACTCCCATTGTTTATGCGCTAAAAAATATCCAGCCTGATCTGATGGTACTCATGTTGACCGAGTTCAAAGATGCACATATGGTGATTGATTTGATTAATAAAGGTCAGGTATATCGCTGCCTACCACGACCGACCAATTTTTCTATGATGAGTATCAGTCTTGATCGGGCGTTTGATCATCACGAAAGATTGGTACAGCAACCGATATTGGCAGCTCGCCATCATGTTGAAGCAGTGCCAGAATCAGAGACATTGAACTTTTCTGACAAAATAAACCGTTTTTTTGCCAAATTTAGAGGTTGGCGTATTGGAAGGTGACGTCAATCCAACATAAAAGTGATACATATGATTGTCATCTTGCTAGTAGGTTTTACTATGTGCTGATGGTTATAAGTTTTCTCGTTGGCTGCTCGCAAGCACAACAGAGGCTGCACAATATTTACCCCAGTAGAACCGTATGCTCTTTAAGAGGAGTCGACTGTATTTTGTTTAAGGTCGAACGCTATTCAAGCCAAAACATTTTGCACGCAGTCGATTAAATACTCTTTTACGGCATTGAACAGTGGGTCAATCAATCGTCGTTCAGGACAGATCAAATATAGTGGATAGGGGGTAACTTGCCAACCCCCTAGTTTAATTTCAATGTGCCGTCCTTCTTTTATATCAGAAATAATGTCCAAACGAGATTTTAGTGCAAGACCATGTTCCATTATTGTCCAACGCCTGACCACGTCACCATCTTTTGCCCGATACAGCGGCGCTCGTTTGTTTGTCCAAGCCTTCAAACGTCCATTGACTAAAATATTTGTCATTGTGTCCCAGACACAGACAATTATATTCAGCCAATGCTGAGGGTGTCTTAGGTTCACCAAACTTCTCTAAGTACATAGGCATTGTCTCAAATATAACAAACAATCGCTTAGATAATGCTCTACATAGCCCCTTAAATATACCTCACTTTCAAAATTATATTGAAAGTGTTTTAGGTGATGGCTACTGTTTGAATCACAACACTTTCATTACAATGGACGCTATCACGACGGATAAAATAGAACAGGTATCCAAAACTGAAACAATAATTCAAACAATAAGGGCGGTTTATGACTCTGAATAACACTAAAACAATTTTAATTACTGGCAGCACAGATGGCATTGGCAAATTGGCAGCGTTAAAACTGGTAGAAGCTGGGCACCAAGTGTACTTGCATGGCCGCGATGCTGACAAGCTTGCTAGCGTCATTGCAGAAGTTCGAGCAGTCGCGACAGGCGCAGCAGTAGATAATATTGATGGGTTTGTGGCTGATTTTTCTGATCTGACGGATGTGCTAAAGATGGCAGCAGACGTCAATGAAAAACTGACCAAGCTTGATGTGCTCATAAATAATGCAGGGATTTATACTACGGCATCAGCAATGACGAAAGACGGTTTGGATGTACGTTTCGTAGTCAATTACCTAGCGCCTTATGAGCTGACCAATGCTTTGTTGCCTTTGCTCAAGCAGTCTGATAAAGCGCGTATTGTGAACTTAAGCTCAGCTGCGCAAGCGTCAATATCTTATCAAGCACTTGCAGGTCAAACCCGCCTCGATGATAAAGATGCTTATGCCCAAAGTAAGCTGGCATTAACCATGTGGAGTATGGCATTAGCTGACACAGTCGTTAGCAACGATATCAATGTCATCGCCGTTAACCCAGGTTCGCTACTGAATACAAAAATGGCTAACGAAGCGTATGGTCAGCATTGGTCATCAGCAGACAAAGGCGCAAATATCCTAACGGAGTTGGCCATCTCGGATGAGTTCGCTGACGATACTGGTACATACTTTGATAACGACATCAAAGGTGGCGCACATGGCGATGCAAGAGGAGAATTTGGTCGACCACATGCTGATGCTTTAAACCAAGCAGCCATTGCAGAGCTTGAGCAGCAGACTCAAACATTATTGCAGTCAATTTTTGCATAAGATGCATAAGATTTATATTTTGCGGCATCAATAAATTTCGAACAATTAAACCATTACTAGGGCGTGTCTTCATTTCAAAAATGGTGATAAAAATGAGATAAGTTGCCGTCAAACGAGGAAAATAGTGCAGATAATATCGGGATATTAACCAGCGGTTTGACGATGTTTGGCAAAATTTAGCTATTTTTAGCCCATTTAGATAACTATCGAGTGAATTGAAGACACGCCCTAACTATATTTTCAAATTTTATTATTAAAAAATTTTTCATTAAAAACAGGATACAATATTATGCAAACTATCAAAGCCATTGGTTATCAAAATAATCTACCTATTGATAATGAACAATCGCTACAAGACATCACCCTTGATAAGCCAATTGCTTCAGGCCGCGATATTCTCGTAGAAGTAAAAGCCATATCAGTCAATCCAGTAGATTACAAAATCCGTGAAGGGCGTCCTGCCGCAGAGGGTGAGTATGCTGTTATTGGTTGGGATGCTGCTGGTACTGTGACGGCTGTCGGTGAAGGCGTCAGTTTATTCTCAGTAGGCGACAACGTCTATTATGCTGGAGATTTGACCCGTTCAGGCAGCAATGCTGAATATCAGTTGGTCGATGAGCGTATCATTGGAAACATGCCAGCCTCTTTGTCTTTCGCTGAGGCAGCTGCATTACCACTCACGACGATTACAGCTTGGGAGATGTTGTTCGACCGTTTACAAGTACCTGTCTCTGATAGCGCAGCGAATGAGAGCGGTAGTAGCGAGAATGCTAATAACGTCTCAGTATTGGTCATTGGCGCAGCGGGCGGTGTTGGATCTATCTTAACTCAGTTATTAAAGACAAGAACGTCTGCCACGATTATTGGTACGGCTTCGAGAGATGAGAGCGTGCAGTGGCTCAAAGATTTGGGTGCTGATCATGTTATCAATCACCGCAACCCATTGTCTGATGAACTACAAAAAACAGGTATTGCTGAAGTAGATTACGTGGTGAGTCTCAATAACACTGAAGATCATTATGAAGAAATCATTAAATGCTTAAAGCCGCAGGGTAAGCTTGGACTGATTGATGATCCAAAATCACTAGATGCCAACCCTCTTAAAACCAAAAGCTTAAGCCTGCATTGGGAGTTTATGTTTGCACGCTCAATGTTCAATACGCCAGACATGATTGAACAGCATCATTTATTAAATGCAGTGGCAAAATTGATTGATGCAGGCGAGATCAAAACCACGGTCGCTCACAATCTTGGGGCTATCACCGCTGAACATCTACGTAGTGCGCACCAAATGCTAGAAAAACAGCAAGCGCATGGCAAGATTGTATTAGAAGGCTGGTCTGCATAACGCATAACGCCATTTAGATTAATAGGTCCAATGTGACGTTTTTAGCAGACACGTTGGACCTATTTAAATCAATGATAATAATAAACATAGGATAAATAGATGAGCACGCAAGCAAACAAACCACTTACCATCGTCGCCACGATCAAAGCCAAACCTGAGCACGTTGAACAAGTCAAAACTGAGCTGCTTAAACTGACAGCAGCATCACAAGGTGATCAAGGTTGTATCCAATATGACTTGCATCAAGAAAATGCAAATAGTAACGGTTTCGTGGTTTATGAAATTTGGGAAAACAACGAGTGTCTTCAGCAACATGTACAAAGCCCGCATTTCCAAAACTATGTACAAATAACAGATGGAATGGTCGATGAATTTATCGTTACTGAAATGACAGTTATCTCATAGGTTTGATCTATATTCTGCTGCTAACAATAAAATGAATGGTTGAAAGTCATGACTGATAAGATTGGCTTTTATACTTCAAAACAGTAGCTATTGATTTATACGCTATTTATTTGCTATTGATCGATGATTAGACCTCTTGCAAAAGTCATAGTCTAAGCTCGGAATTAATGATACCAGCAAACAGCTTCATTCTAAGATCATAGCGCTGACGACGGTTGCGATATTTATGAGCCACGATTTTGAACAACTTGATTAAGCCTATTTTGTGCTCAACCACAATACGGAACTTTGCCAGATAGTGATTGGCCTGTTTGCATATCTCCAATAACTGACCACCACGAGGTTTCTTAAATGGTGTGAAGGTTTGCTTATGTAGATTTGCTATACCCTGATAACCACTGTCTGCTAGATAGTTAGTATTCTCAGGCAACCAATCAGGACAAGTATCTTTATACAGCTTAAAATCGTGGATTGACCCTTTGCAGGTTTGTACATCAAGTATCAACCCTGTTTGCCAATGAACGATAACCTGCGCTTTTAAGGTGTGTTGTTTTTTCTTACCGCTATAGTAGTCGCTTTGGTTTTTTTTGGACGCTCAATAGGGGTTTCGGTGGCATCGACAATGACGACTGACCAATTGGTATCCTCATCGACACGACTAGGCAGCTTTTTAGGCAATTCAAACTTGCCAGAGTCAATCAGGATGTCTTCTACTTTACGAATGATACGGCTAGCAGAAGACTCATGAATACCAAAGTCCATACTGATATGATAAAGCGTGCGGTATTCACGCCAATAAGTCAGGGCTAATAGTATTTGTGCTTTAAGACTGAGCACACTTGGTCTGCCTGATTTGGTTTTAGATGCTTCATGCTCTTGCATGGCCTCAAGCATGTCATAAAAGGTGGCTTTATGAATGCCTGTATAGCGTTTAAAACCAGCGTCACTTTGTTTGAGTAGCTTATCTATGTTTGGCATGGTTCCTAAAAAGTTATGAGTGTCTTCTTATTTTAATTCCCTTTGCTACTTTTGCAAGAGGTCTATTATTCTTGAGCAACGTTCAAAACGATTTTACCGACATGTTTCTTTTCTAAGAAAACCGCTTGAGCAGTATGTATCTCTTTTAATGGAAAGGTACACGCCACGATTGGATTTATTTTACGTTGTTCGATACAGTTAACGAGGGTTCGGAATACTTTAGGCTGAAGCACAGTACAACCGTAAAAGGTTAAGTCTTTTAAATAAAGTGTTCTGATATCTAGCTCTAATGGCTTATAAACCGCTACTAAGTTAAATACTTACTTCATCATTACCGATCCATTTGGGACCTATTTCAACCTCAATATCACGTGCGGTAACGGCTTCAGCGCACTCGGAGCATACTGTCACCGGATGCATAATGTGACCACATGCCTTGTGTCTATGCAACAGCGGTGCCCCGCGTTCATCAGCCATGTGTTTATCACCCCAACTGACCAATGCCAGTACGACAGAGTGCAAATCTAATCCACACTCTGTCAGTCTATATTCCTCACGTAGCGGCCGCTGCTGATAGGCGACTTTTTTTAAAATATCGTATTCAACCAATTTACGAAGACGGTTAGATAGGACATGGCGTGTAATGCCCAAGCGTTGCTCAAATACGTCGAATCGTCTGACTCCCAAAAAACAATCGCGTAAAATCATGAGCGTCCAACGATCACCAATGACTGCTAAAGTGCGAGCCACCGAGCAAGACTGTTGGTCCAGTTCATCCCAGCGCATAGGTTATCTCCTTTATCTTTAAGCTATAGGTTAGCTTGACAGGGTATAAAAATAAAGCTATATTTTTGTTAGTTCTAAAAAGGAACCTATAAGGAAATAGACATGAGCAGAGCACCCGTAGCAGTTGTAATCGGCGCAGGCGATGCCACTGGCAGCGCTGTTGCCAAACGTTTTGCGCGAGAAGGTTTTACTTTGTGCGTGACCAGAAGGACTGTTGAGAAGCTAGAGACATTAGTCAGTGATATCGAAGCGGCTGGGGGAGTAGTCAAGCCATTTGGTTGTGATGCGCGTGTAGAACAAGAAATGGTTGAGCTGTTTGCCCATATTGAAAAAGACATTGGGCCGATTGAAGTAGTAGTGTTTAACATCGGGGCAAACGTTCATTTCTCAATCTTAGATACGACAGAGAGGGTCTATCGAAAAGTGTGGGAGATGGGTGCCTTGGCTGGGTTTTTGACAGGTAGAGAAGCAGCAAAAGTCATGATTCCACGTGAGAGGGGGACAATTATTTTTACAGGTGCAACAGCGTCTTTACGCGGTAGTAAAGGTTTTTCGGCTTTTGCGAGCGCTAAGTTTGCTCTGCGGGCATTGGCACAAAGCATGGCGCGCGAGTTGGGGCCTAAAGGCATCCATGTCGCACACCCTATTATTGACGGTGCCATTGATACTGACTTTATTCGTGACAACTTTCCCGAGCGCTATGAGCTAAAAGACCAAGACGGTATTTTAAATCCAGAACATATCGCTGAGCAGTATTGGCAGTTGCATTGTCAGCCAAGAGATAGCTGGACACATGAGCTGGATTTACGCCCATGGATGGAGACTTTTTAATCTTATCTGGTTAATAACCGTCAAAATTTTTAATGGATTTTTAACATATTGCAAGGAATGCCAAGATGAATAAACAAGTAGAGTTTTTCTTTGATGTGGGCAGCCCGGCCAGTTATTTGGCATGGACACAGTTAGCGAGTATTGCGCAGCGTCACAATGCCGAGATCGTTTGGCGACCTATATTACTTGGCGCAGTGTTCCAAGCCGTTGGTAATACCTCACCAGCTGCCGTACCTGCTAAAGGCGCTTATATGCTCAAAGACCTTAAGCGTTTTTCAGCCATCTATGACGTGCCTTTTCGCTTCAATCCGTTTTTCCCAGTCAATACGATGCAGCTTATGCGCGGTGTTACCGCCTATTTGGGGACACCTAAATTTGAGAGTTATTTGTCCGCTATCTTCAATGCGCTATGGGCTGAAAAGTTAAATATGGAATCACCAGAAGTCGTAGCTGAAGTTTTGTCGAAAGTAGGCATTGAGGCGACTGATTTTATGGCGCGTATTAGCGAGCCTGAGGTTAAGGCGCGTTTAAAATCTAGTACCGAAGAAGCAGTAGCACGAGGCGTATTTGGGGCACCAAGTTTCTTTGTAAATGGTGAGATGTTTTTTGGTCAAGACCGGTTGAGCTTTGTTGAAGATGCTTTGAGAGACTGAGAATAGTAAGTCATAGGATATATAGGCTGCGCTGTACTAGCTCAACGATAGTCCATTGGCTCTCAAGCCACCAGACGTCAGCCGCGATAAGTAACCGTGATTTTTCTTCACTGTGGTTTCTCCAGAAAATAACCTTGTTACTCAGTTTAATGATTAAGCTCTATGGTTACATTAAGACAAGTCTATATATTGATAGTTTTGCTTAGACTGCTCTAGTTCCTCTAAATCTATATCTACTGTTACTATATCTGGCGACGAACCAAGTTTTTTGATAATTCGTCCTGTAGGAGAGACCACTAGACTCTCTCCTACAAACTGACCGCCATGACCGACGCCCACACCGTTGCAAGTAATCACAAAACATTGGTTTTCAATGGCACGCGCTTGAGTCAATACATAGTGGGTATTTGCATAGGGAGACATATTGCCGTTTGGCATAAATATGATCTGTGCGCCTTTTTTTGCCAGTGCTCTTGAGCCTTCTGGAAACTCTAGCTCAAAACAAATCTGAGCACCACAAACCATATCATTAATGCTAACCACTGATAAGTCTTCTCCGCTTGTAAATACCCCAACATCATCAAGCCAAAGTTTTGACTTTCGGTGTTTATGAATGATTTTGCCGTTTTTTATAAAAGAACATGCGTTATAGAAAAGTTGATCCTGTTTGTCAATATGTCCAATAATGATGGTTGAATCTGTATTTTTGCTTGCTTTCAATATGCTGTGAAAGTGCTCTGTTGATTGATGATACAACGCTTCAATATTGTCTAGCGTCGGAAAGCCAGTCAAAGCAAGTTCTGGAAAAATCATAAAGCCATCGCAGGCTTGATTGTCATGGATTGATTTTAATATCGCAGCAGCATTTACTGATACTTGATAATCGGTAATATCCATTTGATTGAGGATTATTTGCATAGGTCTTGCTCTTTACCGTAGGGGGTTGATACTTTCACAGTGCTTATTGGTCGCAATTATAGGTAATATTCGTTAATGACGGTCTTTAGAAACACTTATTTAAAATGCTATTTAAAACACTTTTAAAGACATTGTGACTCTAACCAACGACTCAATTTAATGATGTCTGGTTGATTTGACTTTAAGTCATTATAAAAGAAATAGAAACTGTCGCCAGTGAGTAATTCATGCATTGGGATTTTGACAAGATTTTGCTGATGTGTTTGTTCTAGCATCATATAGTTGTCGGTAAGCGTAATACCTAAGTTATAACGTGCAGCCTGTGCGGCAAGCAGTACATGGCTAAATTGATTAATCTTTACCTCGCTTGGCAGCTCAAACCCGCCTGCTTTACACCATTTTAGCCAATCATTAGCCGTACCTTCACTTTTGTCAGAATATTTTACGGACAGTATAGGGTGTTGCCATAACGCCTCAGGCAATGGCTGATCCTTTATTTCTGCCCAAAGCTTTTGGCCACAGACAGGAAATAGCTTCTCAGCGAATAAAAGCTTGCTGACTACATTGCGTTTCGGTAGATTGACGGTAATAAAGCAATCCGAACATTGCTCATTATAGTCGTCTTGGTCTGTCACCATATTTAAGGTCAGCTCAATCTCTGGGTGCTGTTCGCGGAAGTTTTCTAACCGAGGAATCAACCAATTGACAGCCACTGAACTATACAGTGCTAGGCGAATATGGCCAGGCTTATCATGGCGAATGGCCTGACTGGTATTGGATAGAGTAGTCAGCGATTGATTCACTTCTGTGAAATAGCGAGCACCTATATCTGTTAAAGAAAGGGTTCGGCCCTGCCTATAAAACAACGCTTCACCAAGATATTCTTCAAGCGTTCGAACCTGATGACTCACAGCACTTTGCGTTACGTTGAGGCTTTCTGCCGCTTTAGAAAAACTATTGAGCCTTGCTACAGATTCAAAGCATTGTATGGCACGTAATGGGGGGAGTTTCATTATGAGTTCAACTAATACTAAACGTTTTTATATCATTATACGTCATGAGTATGCGCGAATATACTATTTATCCGACCATTAGATTAAATGGCTTAATTGAAAATTTTATGTATTTTGAGATAGGTATAAGCATGATAATGCCGAAGATGAGTGTTGGATTTGCAATGATACTGTTGGTTGCAGGAAACATGATTGCCGTCCTTTCAGATGCGCTGATAAAAGAATTGCCTGATGGCGCAGCCGTCTATCAGTTTGTGCTATTGCGTCAGCTAACAGCTGTCTTGATGCTGCTACCGTTTTGTTTATTCAACCAAAAAGCCAAGCTACTTAGTAACGTAAAATGGCATTTTGTACGTGGGCATATTTGGTTGTTTGGCGCGGTATTCATGGTGTTGTCTATCCAAGCGCTACCGCTAGCCACGGTCAATGCGATTTTTTATACTGCACCTTTACTGATGTTGCCGTTAGGGTTTCTGTTTTATAAAGACAGACTCACAGCACCAAGCATCATTGTGGCAATACTAGGCTTCATAGGTATTCTTGTCGTGGTAAAACCAACACAAATTAATATGGGTGCTATATTTGCGCTGATCGTGGCCTTAACCATGGCGACAAACAACCTACTAGTGCGTAAATTGCCTTCGAATCACACCGTTGCTCAGACCTTGTTTTTGACCAATTTAGTCGGAATACCGTTGGGGCTTGGTTTGGCTATTTGGGAAAATGCCCCTTTGAGTTGGTACGCGCTATGGATAGCAGCAGGCTCAAATTTGTTTATTTTGATCTATGCGGGTATCTGCGTACTGGTCTACCGAGCGGTTGAAGCACATAAAATATCTAGTGCAGAATATACCGGTCTGTTAGGAGCAGTGGTTATCGGCATCATATGGTTTGATGAAATACCTGATATCAGTCTTTTGATAGGTTCGGCTCTTATTGTCTTACCTTTAATTTGGCTCGCCACGCTTGAGTCTATTAAATATAAAAGAACAGCCTTATAGCGTTTTGAAACATAGAGAGCGGAGAAAGAAAGCGTCATAATATTAGCATGACTTTATGTCATGAATTCGTGTGTTTAAATCGTTTTTTCATACTCATTTTCTGTGGCAAATTACTATAGATACAACCATTCACGCAAGGCTCTAGTCTTCAATGGAGCCTGTGTTTGTTGGAGTTATTACTATGAGGTAGGCCAAATAATGAGCAATATAACCACATTCTCAGTCACATCTTCAAATCGAAAAATAGACCCTTCACAGCGTCGAGGTGGCACGTTCAAAGCTGATGGCTCTCTTAACGACAATGACCGTGTCGAGATAGGTCCAACAGATCTTGCATTCAATGAGTGGGCTGAGCTAGGGCTGACACCTCCTAACCTTACACGAATGCGCGAATACCGCCTCCAAAGAATCGTAAAAGAACTACAGAAAAGAGATCTTGGCGGCATCTTATTGTTTGATCCTCTTAATATTCGATATGCGACTGACTCCACAAATATGCAGGTATGGGTAACCCATAATCACTCTAGAGCCTGTTTTGTATCGGCATCAGGCCATCTTATTTTATGGGATTTTCACAATTGTGAGCACTTATCAGCACACCGTCCTTTGATCAAAGAAGTCAGAGGAGGCGCTTCTTTCTTCTACTTTGAAACCGGTGATAGAACTGACGAACATGACTCTAGGTTTGCTTCAGAAATTCAATCTATTTTACAGGAACATGCTGGAGACAATAAAAGATTGGCTATCGATAAAATGGAAATTGCTGGTTTCAATAAGATAAAACAATTAGGAATCGATGTTTTTGATGGTCAGGAAGTGATGGAGTTTGCTCGATCTATTAAGAACGAAGATGAAATTAATGCCATGCGATGTTCAATTGCCTCAACAGAGGTTGCGATGAAGTGCATGCAAGAAGCAATAGTACCCGGTATCACTGAGAATGACATATGGTCTATTCTTCATGCGGAAAATATTCGTCGAGGTGGTGAGTGGATAGAATGTCGAATTCTTTCTTCAGGGCCTAGAACCAATCCTTGGTTTCAAGAAAGCGGCCCTCGAATTGTGAAGGAGGGTGAGTTACTTGCATTCGATACAGATCTGATTGGCCCTTATGGAATGTGTGCAGACTTGTCTCGAACTTGGATGATTGGAGAGAGCTTGCCAAGTGCAGAGCAAAAGCATCTCTATCAGGTAGCTTATGAACATATCCAACACAACATGAATATATTGAAACCAGGAATGACATTTGAAGAGGTGACAAAATCTGGTTTATTGCTTCCTGAAGAATATAGAGCGCAAAGATATGGTGTGATGATGCATGGCGTTGGTCTTTGTGATGAATACCCGTCTATTCGTTACCCCGAAGACCTTGAATGCCATGGCTATAGTGGTGTGTTGGAGCCGGGCATGGCACTCTGCGTTGAAGCGTATGTAGGTCGAGTTGGTGGTAAAAGTGGTGTCAAACTTGAAGATCAAATCATTATTACAGACACTGGGTTTGAAAACCTTACTAATTATCCATTCGAAGCCGCTTTATTGGCTAATTAAAGATAGTTTATTGGTTGTATGAATATTGTCTCAGAGCTTTTGGATTATGCTTATTTGAATATCATTGATGGTCATCTATAAAAGCTTGTTAAGATAAAGATTTGACATAGGTATAGTGTATTATCTGCGGATTTAGGTGGTTAGGATACTGATCAACACGTTGATAGCCATTATTATCGTAGTACTGATAAGTACATAAAGTGTCTGTATGTAATGCATACGTGGTTACGCCCTGTGCCACGAGATAAGTCTCAAATGCCTGAATTAGCGTCGCTCCAATACGGTGGCGACGATAGTCAGGATCTACACAGAAGAACTGTAATTCGTTATCAAAATCGACTTTCTTTTGTTTCGCGCCAGCCGATTCTTTTTTCTGTAAATCACTTAATACCTGTCGACCTTGATCAGATAAACGCAGCTTGTTTTCTATCTGATCAATAATGGGCTTATCATCGAATGACAAAGCTTTATGTGGATCTTGTCTAGTGATCCCTATCACCACACCGCAAATAATGTCACCATATTCTGCAACTTGTATAAAAGTAGCATGATGACAGTCTTTAGCTAGAAATAGGGTAGCCAGTTGCTTTAGAACCTGCTTATCTGTTGCAGTAGTAAATACACTCAAATTCATATTGACGACAAAAAGGTCAACAATGGCTGCAAAGTCTTCAGGCGTAGCACGACGATACTGTATTGTCATAAGTTGCTCTCATTTATCATTAAAAGTACTGGCGTACGCTGATTGACCCGGCATACGCCAGCATTTTGACACTAATATCTGGTTAGTGGGTTTAGTAAAGTATTAGTGTTTTTTACTTAATAGTTGTCCTATATTTACCACTCTATTTCACCTGTATTGACTTGACTGCTCAACTCTAAATCACTTCCTCCGGGCAACGCTGGATAAGCTGACTTCATGATTGAAATTACTTTTTCTGATTGCTTAGAATCTTGTTTTTTTGCCTCGCCCAGTGCTTGCTCAAAAGTTTTTAGATAACTGAGAGTGAAATCAACAGCATAGTCTTTTTTGAGTAGGTTGCCTGAATAGTGACCTGGTATCACAAGGTTTGGCTTTAATTGCTTCATGTGTTCCAATGATTGCATCCACTCGCTACGAGCTTCTTTAGTTTGGGTATCAGCAGTCCACACATGCATACCTGATGTTACCGACACACCGCCGAAAACGGTTTTTGACTCTGGTACCCACATATATGCTTGATGGGTTCCCATCTCTTTGATTTCGATTTTGTGACCTTCTAGGGTCAGTGTAGACTGATCAAGTGTTTGCGGTACTGTGATCTTGGTAGGCGCATGTTTACCAAGGATTGGGCCCCAATGCTTTAATTTTGCATCTTTAGTCGCTTCAATGTGTTTAATAATAGAAGGGCTAGACATAACCTTTACATCAGGGAAGGCTTTGACTAAAGGCTGAAGACCGAAATAGTAATCTGGATCGCCTGCCGTGATATAAATCATTTTTAGGTCTTTATTGCTCTTTTTGATCATATCAACCAATGCCTCACCGTCTTTGACACTAAACTGTGCATCGAACAAGATAGCATCTTTCTCGCCACTTGCCAGCACAGAGGTCACTGGGAAAATAGCATTTTGATCAGGTTTATATGCTTGCAGTTTTAGATCGGCTGCGTTTACTTGGGTTGCGAGCAGTAGCACACTGGCCGCCATAGAAGCTGTCATTAATTTTTTCATAGTTCACCTATATTTTCGTTTGAGTAAATAGACCGCGTTAATAGCGGTATTCGTTGTTAATGGCTATTCTATTCGATTGTATTTCGTTTAAATACGCTATAATTCGGCATTTACTGTTTCAGTTTTCGCGCAAATAAGGATGGAGAGATGGACAGGCTGACCGCGTTGCAGGTGTTTGTTACGATCGTTGAACAAGGTAGCTTGAGCCGTGCCGCGGACAATTTAGACATGTCTAGAGCTAAGGTAACGCGCTATCTGACAGAGCTTGAGGGTTGGATGGATATGCGCTTATTACATCGCACGACTAGAAGTCTAAGCCTCACTGCACCTGGTGAGCAGACCCTTGAGGTGGCGTATCAGTTACTTGGATTAACCGACTCGTTGGATCAGATACGCAATCAAAATACTTTGGAGCTAAAAGGACAGTTGAGAATCACGGCCAGCTTTTCGCTAATTGATAGCCTTCTGATGGATGTGGTTGGTCGCTTTGTTTCTCACTGGCCGCAAACAGCAATTGATATTCTTACCACTGATGATTCGGTCAATTTAGTTGATGCCCGTATTGACTTGGCGATTCGTATCACCAATGACTTGGAGCCAAATGTCGTTGCCAGACGTATCGGTGAGTGCCACTCTGTCGTATGCGCTGCCCCTGAGTATTTACAAAAGCGTGGCAGACCTACAGATGTACAGTCGCTTGTACATCACAACTGTCTATCGTTTGCGTATTTTGGACGGTCGGCATGGGTGTTTGATGGGCCAAATGGTCCAGAGTCTGTTCCTATCTCTGGCAATATCAGCGCCAATATTTCTGAAGTCTTGCTCTCTGCCACGTTGCGTGGACATGGGATTAGTTTACAGCCATCTGGCGCAGTCAAATCTTTGATTGCCTCTGGCCAACTTATTGAGTTATTGCCTGAATGGAAACCTAAAACTTTGGGTGTTTATGTGGTTTATGCCAATCGAAAGCAGGTGACACCACTACAAAGAAAGTTTATTGATTTTCTTGCCGAAGAAATAAAGCGTTCACCTTATTGGTAGCAAGTAATGGATGGATCGGGATGTTTGTTTATACTATTTTAAACATAATAAAGTAGATCAATAAGAAATTTTATTAAAAAACGTCAGAAAATCTATAGTAGAAACTCAAACGGCCAATAGCAACGCTAAAATGATGATTACTGACCATCTGATAATGTCTAGACTTCGCTTAATGATTGCTTAAGCCTTGATAAAAATAGTCTCTTCACTTAAGCGTGATTTAGGTATTTTGGCATTAAAGTCTTCATCGCTGCGATAGCCAAACGATACCACTGCTACAGCAGAATATCCTTTGCTACGTAAGTCGAACTCCGTATCAAGCGCCTGTAAATCAACGCCTTCCATAGGAACAGTATCAATACCTAAGAGACCGCTGCCCAATAATACCGCGCCCATATTTAGATATACCTGTTTGGCAAGCCAATGTGCCTCATCTTTGACATCGTAACGATGAATGTCTAAAAATAATTGGCGTGCTTGGTGCATCTGCGTTTTAAACTCTGGCTGCGCATAGCGACCATCTTGATCTTCTTTTTCTAACACCGCCTGCATATACTCATCGTCGGCATGGATACGAGTACAGAAAACCACCACATGTGAGGCATCTAAGACTTTAGGTGTATTAAAATGAAAGGCGCCTTGCGTGCTTTTGGCAATGCGTGCTTTGCCTGCATCATCATCTGCAATGACAAAGCTCCATGGTTGAATATTGGTACTTGATGGACTCATCTGTAGCATGTCTTTAATCTGCTCAAAATCTTCAGCAGATATCTTTTTATTGGCATCAAATACTTTGGTGCTGTAACGCCAGTTTAGTGCTTCATTAATGGTTTTCATGATTGTCCTTAAGTAAAGTAAGTTTCAGTTTTTTAGTCAGCTGGTAATACAAACGGATTTAACAAACGGTGCTACTCAATCCTTATTGTTCATCAAGTTAACTGATTAGCCCGTCCTAGTGATGACTCATAATAGTAAAGTTCATACATCGGAACCAGTAGCTGTAAGAGTAAACACTTTCAATATTATTTTGATAATATGACGTTTTTAATTCATTAAAAGGTTATTTATCACTATACTCAAGTCGGTGATAAGCTTGATCCTAACCAAAACATTTTGTAATGGAAGAATGTTTTCGATATATTTTAGGAAAAGTAGATTGTGCTAAGGTAGGAGATGTTTTTTGAGTTGTTTGGAAGTATTTTACTTGTCTACAAACATCTAATACAGATGGTTGAGCTGATTGATTTAAACAGCTTATAAACAGGCGTGATACACCCAATATAGGATGGCCAAGCCTGCTTATAGGGTTGTTGTTCTTTTATACAGTTCTTATATCGTTGGGAGCTATCGCTATAAATATTTGAGGATAGTAATGTGCTTATTACTATGTTTGAATTTAGCAAAAGCACGCATTAAAGGATACAGTAAAATGCTCAGTGCAATCGCAATGAACCAAAGTGTACTGACGTCATTTACACCAAAATATTCTCCATGCGTCATACCGAACTGTTGAACGGCAAATACATACAGCAGTTTCAATACATAGAGATGTACGATATAAAAAAACATTGGTACAGAACCAATGACTACCAGTGGTTTTATCCATGATTTGGTTTCAATCTTTTGGAGCATTACTAATAAGACCAGTCCTATGCCTACATTCCACAATATAAAGAGTAACGATGGTGGATATTTGGTGAGATTCATAAAGCTCATGAAGGTTTCACTCAGAGTCGGCATCATCAGCCATGCTTGATCGCCGTATATATTGGCCAGTCGCAGTACTACAAATAACGCGATACTCACCATGCCAAATGTAAGTAACGTACGATTTCTCTTTTGCACAGACGTAGAGTCACCGAACACAGATGTACCGATACAGTAGCCCAGTATGATAACGCCAATCCAAGGTAGTACAGGATAAGAGGTTCTAAAACGAATCACCTCACCAAACTCAATCCAGCCGCGTTCATGAAGTATCAGCCACAGTTGATGCATAATAGGAATGTCGGCAAAGGAGATGGTATCTAATAAATTGTGACCAAATATAACCACCAAGCTCAGTAGCCACAGCCACTTCTTAGGCAGACCAATAACCGCTGAGAGCGCAATCATACTGAAGCCAATCGCCCATATCACTTGGAGATAAACGACATCAGGTGGAAATTGTGCTGTCCAAGCAAAGTTGATGACAATCAGCTCCAAAAACACCAAAAAAAGCCCGCGTTTGATTAAAAATTCGCGGGTCATTTGGATACTATTGTGCTTGTGTTGGTACAAATAAGTAGACAGTCCCGTCAGTAACACAAAGACAGGCGCACATAAATGGGCAACCATTCGGCTGAAAAATAGTGGTTCATCCGTTCCTGGTATCAGCATTGGATCAGGAACTTGATGGTGTAAGTAAAAGGTCTCTCGAACATGATCCACCATCATGATGAGCATCACAAGCCCTCGAAGTGCGTCGATCGCTTGTAACCGTTGAAACGGTGTCGGCATACAATAGCCTTTATATAATTAAAACGAAACATTATAACATATCAATTAATAGCGCTTACTCATTCAAGTGTGCATTTTCGTAGAGGTAATCATTCATTTAAATGTTCATGCTTGTCTTAACCTTTTATGCTGTGTCTGACCTAACGATAGCGTACCGCTGTTAAAACGGCGCGAAATTATCAGGCTGACTGTGCGTAGCAGTCCAACGTTGATTGGCATCAATATGACTATTAAGCCCAACTCCTCGTGGTACTTGCATATTATCGCCATATAGCCAAAGCACCATATTGGTACGTTTGCCACTGGTGATTGGATGTGCGGCATGAGGCACCGAGCCTCTATGAATAATCGCCATGCCAGGTTTAAAAATGGCACGTTTGGTTTGCCCCAAATGGCGATCAACAAAGTCAACTTCTGATCCAGTAAAGTCTTCGCCTGGCAGATTTAGGTTAATATTCATAGTCACCGCTGAAGCATCAGTATGCAGTTGTAGCGATGTGTCGCCTGTCGGCTGGTATTGAATCGAGAACCCAAAGGTCTGAGTGTCATAGCCATAAACATTGGCAAATAATAGCCGAGCGATAGGACGCATATATTGATTCATGACTTTATGATAAAACGCCTGAACATTAGGGGTGGCCAAATAGCCTAGTGAGCGGGCATCTAGCATGGCCCCATTACTGTTCAATGCGATACCGTAAGGAGGACGTATAGGAATGTTAGCGTCTGCGATTGCTTGCAGATAACGGCGCAGCGTTGATAGTTGTGCTGGGTCAAAGAGTTGCCCTTGGTATACGTCAGGTAGTATCTCTTGCCATAAGTTTTTAACAGCCGTCTCCGTAGAAGGAGTGCGCCATGCTTGCGTCACTACATCACGTAGAGTTGGATCAAATAATGAGTCATCAAGTACAGGCAAGTCATGCTCAGTGGTTTCCCATTCTGCCCACGCTTGCTCTAGTAACTGGCTGTTTTGATGCCAGAAATGCTCTACCGATGCTGCACGTCTCAGCATATCTGATTTTGACGGTAGTGGTAAGTTGCGTGCCTGCTGTAGTGCGCTCTGTTGAGTATCTCCATCATGGTCGCTATAGTGTTGAGTGTCCTGTGTGCTCGTAGGCCGTATTATAGTATCCATCGTGTATCTCCAAATGTGTGAGTGAACCTTATAGGTGCATGCTACTATAATTAATGATTTTGATAATCAGCAGGTTTAGAGAAATAGTTTCAATAATTTTTATATAATGATGAGGCTAGCAGCAGCAAGTGATGGTGTTTGCTAAGTTAGACGCTAATTGAACGAAGGCATGACGATGAAAAATTTGCAGGATTTACGTATTTTTATTGAGACCGCTCGCTTAGGTAGCCTATCTGCCTGTGCTCGGCACTTAGATCTGTCGCCTGCAGTTGTGAGTGCAGCGGTCAAGCGATTAGAAGCGGAAATTGAGACGGTATTATTTGTTCGCTCTACTCGTAGGCTGCGTCTAACTAGCAAGGGTGAGCAATATTTAAAGCATTGCCGAGATGCGGTGGCTATTTTAGACAACGCTTATGCAGGACTACATGACAATGATGCTGAGCTGACGGGTACCATTCGGCTGTCGGCATCATCAGATTTGGGACGAAACTTAATTTTGCCTTGGTTGGACGATTTTATAGACATTCACCCAAAAGTGACGGTGCAGCTACATATGTCAGACAGCTATGTGGACTTGTACGGTCAGCAGATTGATTTGGCACTACGTTACGGCGCGCCCAAAGATTCATCACTGGTCGCACTACCTATTGTATTGAATAATCGCCCTATATTGTGTGCGTCAAAGGAGTATTTGAGCAAAATTGATAAGGATATTGGTATGCCAAAAATGCCGGAAGATTTATCGCAGCATAATTGCTTACGTTTGGGGCATGATGAAAAGTATTTGAGCGAGTGGACTTTTGAGAAAGCGGGAAAGACTAAACGTGTGGCCGTGGATGGCAATCGCAGAAGTAAAGACGGTGACGTTGTGCGCCGCTGGGCAGTGGCGGGTAAAGGCATCGCATTAAAGTCTCAGTTAGATATAGCCGGCGATTTGAAGGCAGGGAGACTGGTTGAGGTAGAGTTGGACGGCTGGCAAGTGGCCAACTATCCACTATATTTGATTTGTCCAGAACGGCGATTAATCGATCCACTGTTTAATACGGTCAAAGAATACTTGATTGAACGGGTAGAGCAGGTGTTAAGGTAAAACAAAAATTAATGGTTACCCTATTTAATCAGACGAGCAAAACAACAGTCACTAGACAGTAATTGCTGGATGGCTATTATAATTATTGCCATACCTTATCAAGCACCGTAAACCAGTTTTTTGACGTTATCTTTTCAATCAGTTGATCAGAGAAGTGCCGTTGCTGCATTCGCTCAATCAACATAGAGATTTGACTGATATCAGATAACTCATCAGGTAGTAGGCAACCATCGAAATCAGAGCCAAACCCAACGTGATCTTCGCCTAGATGGTCGATCAGATAATCAAGATGGTCGACAATCACATCGAGTGATGTTTGCGTATTACGTTGCCCATCTGCACGAAGAAACGCCACATCGAAATTCACCCCAACCATACCATCGCTTTGTTTAATAGCAGCCAGCTGTTGATCGGTCAAGTTCCGTGCTTGCTGACAGAGAGTATGTGCATTTGAATGTGTCGCAACAATCGGCTGGCAGGCAATCTCTAGCGTATCCCAAAAAGCACGCTCATTCATATGCGACACATCGATCAGCATATGCTTTTCACTGCACTTAAGAATGAGGTCTTTACCTTGAGTCGTGAGCCCAGATCCTGTATCGGGAGAATGCGGAAAAGACGCATTTAAGCCATCACCGAAGAGGCTCTTTCTATTCCATAGTGGGCCAATGCTTCTGAGTCCTGCCTCATAAAACACATCCAGCAGGTCAGGCTGTATGGCTAAAAACTCAGCACCTTCCAAATGCAAAACGATGCCCAGTTGCTTATTCTGCTGACAGGCCTGAATTTGTTCTAACGAGGTGCAAATCTGGATTTGACCATCAGATCTTGCCTGTAGTTGCTGGGCTAGTTTCAATTGTTCACAACAGATATCGACGATTTCTTGCGGAGTAAAATCTGAATGTGATGGGTTGGCTAATTTGTCAGGATGGTTGTTTTTCACATAAGCATAGGGCGGTAAAAATATAGAAAATAATCCGCCCATCCAGTTCGCGTCTTTGCAACGTTGTAAGTCCAAATGCCCTGGTAGCGTGCCATAAATAAAGTCATGTACCGGATCGGCAGCTGAACTTAGCCAAAGGCGGGTCAACAGATCGTTATGTCCATCAAATATCACAGGCTTAGTATTAGCATTCATATTTCACCTGTTACCATACGAGTAGGAATCAATTTGTCTTTATTCAGCTGTTTGTTACTCAGTGATTTAGAATTCTTTGGATTGCGAAAGCGCAACTCTTCAAAAGGTACAGGCGTCTCGCTGTTGATACGCGCCTCCTCAATCAGGTAGTGATAAGGCGATTTACCACAGACAGGATCGGCGTTTTTGGCATCCCCAGTTAGCATAAACGCTTGGCAACGGCAGCCGCCATAATCGCGTTCTTTATCTGGGCAGCTTTGGCATATATCGGGCATCCAGTCATCACCGCGAAACTGATTGAAGCTCGCAGACTCATACCATATATCCGACAGTGGTGTATGTCGTACATTAGGAAACTGTATTGGCATTTGTCTGGCAGCATGGCAAGGTAGGGCTGTACCGTCTGGTGCCACTGTTAAGAAAATCTTGCCCCAGCCATCCATACAGGGCTTTGGACGTTCTTCATAATAATCAGGCACCACAAAAATAAGTTTGCATTTGATACCACGTTCTTCAATCTGCTTACGGTATTCATTGGTAATGCGTTCAGCTCGGACCACTTGCGCTTTGGTTGGTAGCAAACCCTCTATGTTCTCAAACGCCCAACCATAAAACTGACAAATAGCCAACTCAACCGTGTCGGCTTCCAGCTCTAAGCAGAGATCAATAATCTGGCCAATCTGATCGATGTTTTGCCGATGAATCACAAAGTTAAGCACCATCGGGTAATCGTACTGTTTGACCAGACGTGACATCTCATACTTTTGCTCAAAGGCATGTTTTGAACCTGCCAAGGCATTATTGACCGTTGGATCACTGGCTTGAAAGCTGATTTGAATGTGCTGAAGACCTGCTTCTTTTAAATGCGCAATCCGAGCTTCGGTCAATCCCATACCCGACGTGATCAAGTTAGTATAAAAACCTTGATTGTGCGCATAAGCGACCAATTCTTCTAAGTCTTGACGAACCAGTGGCTCGCCGCCAGAAAAACCAAGCTGCACCGCGCCCATTTGCCGCGCCTGATCAAACACATCAAACCATTCCTCTGTCGTTAGCTCCTCTTTATACTGAGCGTAATCGATAGGGTTTGAGCAATAAGGGCATTGTAAGGGGCAGCGATAGGTCAGCTCAGCAAGCAGCCATAGCGGTAGCCCGACTGGCGCAGTCATACTAAATCAATCCAATGTTCACGCTGGGCGACCAGCATATATTCAATGATGTCTTGTTCGATTTCGGGAATATCGCCAAACATAGCTTGTACCTTTTGGATAATATCAGCAATGGACGCTTGACCATCAATATGTTGCCCAATGATGCTGGCACTGTCATTGAGCTTAATCATGCCTTCAGGGTAAAGTAGGACATAGGCGTTTTGCGCAGGCTCAAACTGAAAACGATAACCGTGACGCCATACCGGTACGATGGATTGATCCAGCTCAGGTAAGCTAGCAGGTATACTCATTTGAATAATCCTTTATGCCAAACATTGTCAGTGGTAACGCTTTGATAAGGGGCTTGATTATGCACATAGGCCAAGCTCAATGCATCCAAGATCGTCCATAAGATATCGAGCTTAAACTGTAGGATCTCAAGCATACGCTCTTGTTGCTCGGCGGTTTTGAATGAGTCGAGTGTGATGGTCAGACCATGCTCAACATCGCGGCGCGCTTGACTCAAGCGTGAGCGGAAATAGGTATAGCCTTGCTCCTTTATCCAAGGGTAGTGCTTGGGCCAAGACTCTAAACGTGACTGGTGAATCTGCGGGGCAAACAGCTCGGTCAGTGAGCTACTGGCGGCTTCTCGCCATGAGGTGCGCCGCGCAAAGTTCACATAGGCATCCACGGCAAAACGCACACCCGGTAGCACTAGATCTTCAGAAATCACTTGCTCACGGGTCAAACCAACTGCCTCTGCCAGACCCAACCATGCTTCACGACCACCGCCGTCAGGATATACGCCATCTTGATCAATCATACGCTGGATCCATTCTTGACGTACGCGCTGATCAGGACAGTTTGCCATAATGGCTGCGTCTTTCAATGGGATGTTGATCTGATAATAAAATCGGTTGGCGACCCACGCTTGGATTTGCTGCTGGGTCGCTTTGCCTTCATGCATCATGATATGAAAGGGATGATAAATATGATAATACTGACCCTTAGCCATAATCGCTTGTTCAAACGCTTCTGGGCTTAGCGCTGTGTTTTCTTCTTGCATTGTTCTCACCTTACGATTGCTATCTTGCCTTACCGTTTGTCTTAAAGCTCAATCTGCATACCATCAAATGCTACTTCAACACTATGTTGTTTTAATGTCGCAGCCTGTTCAGACTGTTCATTCAATATCGGGTTGGTATTATTGATATGGATTAGCACCTTACGAGCGTTATCTAACTGGTCTAGATAATGCAATGAGCCATCTTCACCACTGATATGCAAATGTCCCATGTCTTGGCCGGTCTTCGTACCGACGCCGCACTCTTGCATTTCATTGTCCGTCCATAGCGTACCGTCAATCATCACGCAATCAGAGCTTTTCATAATCTGCATCACTTGATCATCAATTTTACCGAGACCTGGCGCATAAAAGAGTTGTTTTTGTGTTTTTAAGTCTTTTACAATCAGGGCAATATTGTCGCCATCATGTGGGTCATTACGATGCGGAGAGTAGGGCGGTGCAGAGCTTCTAATCACCAAAGGCGTCAGCTCTAAATTGCTGTAGCCGTCAATTTGAAAGCTCTGTTTTGGATCGATTTGATTATATTGTAGACCCCCATTCCAGTGCTTTAACATATTAAACAGTGGAAAACCTGTGCTGAGGTCTTGATGCACCATGTCCGTACACCAAACAGGCATTGGACAGCCTTCACGTAGGGTCAACAGGCCGGTCGTATGGTCAAGTTGACTGTCCATCAACACCACATCTGTGATACCTGTGTCTCTTAAGTTACGTGCGGGCTGAGCTGCCTTAAATTCAAATAACTGTTGGCGAATATCAGGGGACGCATTGAATAAGATCCAATCTATACCATTTTCTGATATGGCGATTGAGGATTGGGTACGGGTCTTTGCCTGAATCGTGCCTTGACGCACACCATGGCAGTTAGCGCAATTGCAATTCCACTGCGGAAAACCACCACCAGCAGCTGAGCCTAAAACGTGAATATACATAAATCAATATTTCCAAAAAAATAAAAGCCCTAGTCATCTAGGGCTTTTAATGGGTTTAGTGCTCGTAAATTTTAACGGGCTTCGAAATACATCGTGATTTCGAAACCAATACGGATGTCTTGAAAAGCTGGTTTAGTCCACTGCATGGGATTGCTCCTGAATGAATATTATTGGTACATCAGTAAGATGAATGAAAGTAATTATCAATGGTAGTATAAGCTGACCCCTGCTGTCAATTTCTTAGATGTTAGTAAAGCGTTAACGAGCATCGATTAAGCAGTCTTTTATAGCACCAATGAAAGCCTGTTTATCGTACCGAAAAGACAGTATATCGAGCATAAGATTAAAAATATCTTTGAATAGTTTGAGCATAAATTCTAACTATAAAAAATCTGCTTGAAGTGAGGTAAGCGTATTTCGAGAACTTATGGGTTATACAGATATATTGCAAAAACCGAATTTATCTATAAAGTAATAGTTTAACTTGATAGATATTGGAGCCTGAAGATGATTGCTGAATTACAAGGCAGTGAATTAACCAAAGCCATCTTGGGAAATGTCAGCAACTATGTATGGTGTGCTGTCAGCAACGTTAGCGATGATTATGCTATCGCAACCATAGATAATGGTTACTATGAATTATTGGTCCCTATTGTAGCCTTTAATAAAGATCAGTTCGTTTGTGATAAAGGTGAGCTATGGGAATATGCTGTCTCAGTAAAGAGAGTGGCACTTACTCATGATGATGTGGGGCTATAACTCACTATCAATATAATGACTGTTATACTCTGCATGCAGATTAGTTTTAAAGCCTATGCATGAAAATCTACCACCTATCTACAACTTCTTGTTCTAGTTGACAATACATCTGTACTATCTATTTATAAGCTCATCTGTCTAGTCACCAATATTTTTCAACGATAGATATAACAGGTTCGAAGATGCTCAAGTAATTGTTGTTATGAAGCCACTTGTTTAGCTTACTAATCATTGTCATTGAATAGGAGTAACAACATGGATACAGTAACTGTTGGAAGCGAATTAACTCGTTCAATGCTTGAGGAAGGTTATCAAAGTATATGGTGTGCTGTGAGTGACGAGAGTGATGAGAACGCTATAGAAGATCAGGTATGTAATGACTTCACATCTCACATTGTGGCTTTTGAAGATGGCCAGTTCTATTGTACGGGCGGTATGCCTTGGAAGTATGCAGTGCCAATTGAGATCGTTGCATTGACGCGATATGACTTTTCTTTTTAGTGAACAAACATAACGTAGATAGGTTTGGATAGTCATCGCCGAAAGTAAACCCTAATATCAAGATATTTAGTTAGATAAAATGCGCGACTGACAAGGCCATTCAAGCGATGCAATATACAGCTTGAATGGCCTTTTGTGTTTTGGAGCCAGTTTGAAAGCTATTTATTATTTTAAAAACTCAGGGCGCATAAAGGCTGGGTTTGGATACGTATAAAATCCTTCACCAGTCGCGAATCCTAGTTTGTTTTGATCGATTAATTGCTCTTTTAAATATTGAGCAGCCTTAAACCTTACAGGGTTTTGAGTTTTTTCAGCAGATAGCTTCGTGATGTTGTAGGCAGTATTGATACCGATAGTATCCAATATGGCAAAGGGACCTGACGGTGCGCCAGTTACTATCATCCACGTTTTATCTATCGTATGTGGATCGGCGACCTCTTTTGCAACCAATTGCAAAGCTGCATCTATAAAAGGCGCCAACAAACTGTTCATAATATAGCCGGGTTGCTCCTTATCCAGCGGCATTGCCACCATACCGATGGCAGTAGCAAAAGCAACAACCTCATCAAATACGTTAGGATCTGTCCCAGGATGCCCCATGATTTCGGCGACATTATGCATCCAAATTTTATTGGCAAAGTGTAGCGCTAAAAACTGCGCAGGTCGTCCCGTTGATTCTGCAAACTGACTAGGAAGTAAGGTAGAGGTATTGGTCGCAAAGATGGTTTTCTCTGGCGCTAGTTTGGCAAGTTTTTCATAAAATTCGATTTTAATTTCAGGAATCTCGGGAATGGCTTCAATCATTAGGTCAGCATCTTTGACCGCTTCTGCTAAGTCTGAAGTGTAGCTGAGATTGTCAAAAGCCTTATCCAACTGCTCTTGAGTTGCCCTCAAATCCTTTCGAAAAGCCTTGCACATCAATTGAAATTTTGACTTTGCTTTTTCTAAAACCTCATCATTGATGTCATAGACACTGACATTAAAACCATGAAATGCGGCCTGAAAAGCAATTTGATAGCCTAGGATGCCGCTTCCCGCGACAGTTACATTTTTATACGTCATTGTATTTATTTCCTAATAGTAGTGGATATAAGTTGCTAGATAAATGTCTAGAACCTATAGATCTATTATTAGATGGTTTTACCTTATTATTCAACCTGCATTTTTATAAAAACATTTAAGAGAACCTAAAAATATCGCGATGCAAGTATCAGATAAGTTTATACTACTTGACTTATTATATTATCAAATAATTCAATAACTTGCTGACTGTATTGCTAGCTTCATACCTAATGATTTTATAATGACTGAAGGCTAATTTAATATCATAATGGCATTTTTAATGACTGTTGATGTCAAAATATTGTCGACGAGGTTGTAAAGGAGGACGTAAGCAGTGATGTACGATGAAAATCGCATTTAACGCATTCGATATGTAAGGAAGGCTATTATCCCTATTATCATTCTTACGTATGAATCCGTTACTGAATTTTAAGGTTTACACTGGTATCATGCGCCATTTTCCCACTGTGCTATGCGCGTCAGGATTGCATTAGCGGAGAAGCAGCTAGAGTGGACAAGCCTATTGATCTGTCTAAAGGTTATTAGCAGTAGTAAGCCTGTTTTTGATGTAATGATTCTCGCAAATGCGATACAAGCAGTTTCAACTTTTGGTCCGGTTGCCGCGCCTTGGGATAAACCGCATACATACCCATTTTTTTTCGTGTAAAGCGCTGCAAAATCTGAGTGAGCGTATTTTGCCGCATTTCTTCATAAACAAGTGCTTGTGGTAAAAAGGCGATACCTAAATCGCTAAGGGTCGCTTGTTTAATCGCATTAAGATGATTGCTATGAAACCGACCCTGTACAGGAAGCAGTTGCTCCGTGCCATCTATATATAGCGGCCATATACCATTCGCCGTATGATCAAACTTATAGACCAAACACTCATGACTCCGTAATTGTTCAGGGGTTTGAGGTATACCGTGTCGCTCTAAATAGTCTGGTGTCGCACATATGACCCACTGGCTATCTATAAGACGTCTTGCAATGAGTGATGAGTCTTCAAGCTCTGCTGTCCTTATCGCCAGATCAAATCCTTCTTCTATCAAATCAACCAATCGATTGGTAATCTGTAAATCTACTGATATTTCTGGGTGTTGTTTACAGAATTCGGCAATGGATTCGCTCAATATTAGATTTGCAGAGACCGCTGGCATGGTTATACGTATGTTGCCTTTCATGTCCTCACCATAGCCTGTAACGGCATTTTCAGCTTCCTGAAAGGCAAATTTAGCGATTTTAGCTTTGTCATAAAGCGTCCTTCCTGCATCGGTTAAGCTTAACTTTCTGGTTGTCCTATACAGTAGCTGTGCATTTAAGCTTTCTTCTAATCTTGCAATGCGTTTACTTACCACTGAATTCGTTAATGACAGCTTTTCAGCGACCCGAGAAAATGACCCTTCATCAACCACTTGGACGAATAAAATCATATCGTCAGCTTTGCCCATACTTGTTCCCCAATTGGTGTAATACGTTTTAGATTATAGCAAAAAAAGAAAATAACATTGTCCTTTGATGCAATATATCAATGTATTGACAAGGCGTAGAATATTTTAGGGAATTTTGAGCATTTGTTTATTTAACCATTCTATTAATCATGTCACTGACAGAGATTGTCTTCGGCTTCGTCTGACCGACAGCGTGAAGTTATAAAAACAAATGCTTAAATGAAGTGGTTCAAGGAAGATTACACGATAAAAAAAGGACTATGATTTTGAATCAAACAATATATGGACTGTTGGCATTACTGCCAATCGTTCTCTGTGGTATTTTTTTGATAGGCTTGCAATGGTCAGCCAAAAGAACCATGCCAATCGTTCTGGCGGTTACTGCCGCGCTTGCCCTCTTTGTATGGGATATGACGCTTAATCGCGTGTCTTCATCTATTATTCAGGGAATGGTCATTACCGTCTCAGTATTGTGGATCGTATTTGGTGCTATTTTTTTATTGAATACGTTAAAGCATACGGGTGCCATTGCCGTTATCCGTGCTGGGTTTACCAATGTATCGCCAGATAGGCGGGTGCAAGCCATTATTATTGCTTGGTGCTTTGGCTGCTTTCTTGAGGGAGCGGCTGGCTTTGGTACAGCGGCCGCTATTGCCGCGCCTTTACTCGTCGCGATAGGATTTCCAGCGCTAGGTGCCGTGTTAATGGGAATGATGATACAAAGTACGCCTGTGTCATTTGGTGCAGTCGGTACGCCTATCGTTATTGGAGTAAACAAGGGATTAGATACAGTAGCCATTAGCCCCCAATTGGCACAACAAGGACTAGAGTGGGGCGATTTTTTACAACTAATTACCAGCCAAGTCGCCATTATGCACGGGGTCATTGGTACGTTTATGCCACTCTTTATGGTAATGATGCTGACTCGATTTTTTGGTAAAAACAAAAGCTGGAAGGAAGGTTTTGCGATTTGGCCATTTGCTATTTTTGCAGGTTTGGCATTTACGCTTCCTTATACTTTGACTGGTATCTTTTTAGGACCAGAGTTTCCGTCACTGGTCGGTGGTTTGGTTAGTGTCGCCATCGTTGTTAATGCGGCAAAACGTGGATTTTTAGTGCCAAAAACTACATGGGATTTTGAGCCGCAAAAAAACTGGCCAAGTGAATGGCTTGGTAAATTAGTAGTTAGTAAGGAAGATTTGACGCCGAATGTAGATGGTAAGAAAATGTCTATTTTCATGGCATGGTTCCCTTACTTGCTGGTTGCGCTGTTATTGGTTTTTTCAAGAGTGTTTGCGGGCTTCAAAGCTTTTCTTACTAGTGTGACGTTAGACTTTACATCAGTATTGGGCGAGACGGATATTAGCGCTGATTTTAGTCCTTTATACTTACCTGGTGGGTTATTGTTAATCAGTGCTTTGGTTGCCGCTTTTTTCCAAACCAAAAAGCCAGGTAGTGCACTAAATAGTGCGTTCAAAGAGTCAAGCAAGACGGTATTGAGTGCTGGTTTTGTTCTTATATTTACGATCCCAATGGTCAGGATTTTTATCAATTCAGGCGTCAATCTATCAGATGTGGCAAGTATGCCAGTTGCGAGTGCAGAATTATTTGCAGGTGCTTTTGGTAATGTTTTCCCCTTAATCAGTGCAACGATTGGAGCACTTGGGGCCTTCATCGCAGGTTCTAATACTGTCTCTAATATGATGTTTAGCCAATTTCAGTATGAAGCTGCAATTAGCTTGCGTATTTCACCTTCTATAATCATAGCAGCACAAGCCGTTGGTGCAGCAGCTGGTAATATGATTGCGATACATAATGTGGTGGCTGCCTCAGCAACTGTAGGTTTGCTTGGTATGGAAGGCGCTACCCTCAGGCGCACGATTTTACCTACTTTATACTATGTATTGTTCTGCGGAATAATCGTTATGGCTACCATTTACATTTTCGGTTTTCAAGGTCCTTTAGCACCATAAAGCACATGTAACCTCCAAGATAAAGAGATTGATATGCATTCATCAAACCTTTTCTCATCAAATATGCCTTCTCAAGACATCATTAGCCCTGATCAAGTGTTAGACAAGCTGACGAACGTATTAGGTGCTAGCAATGTACAAGCAGATCCAGAGAAAAACGAGCACTATAGAATGGGGTGGCGTTCTGGCGGCGGAGCTGCATTGGCCGTTTTGTTTCCACAAAAGCTGCTGGAGATTTGGCGTAGTCTAGAAATATGTGTGGAAGGCGACTGCATTATTATCATGCAAGCAGCAAAAACAGGGCTGACTGAAGGCTCAACCCCGAGCGGTAATGACTACGATAGACCAGTGGTTGTGATTAACACCCTTGCAATGAATCAGTTGTATTTGGTGAATGATAACGAGCAAGTGATTAGCTTACCTGGCGCCACGTTGCACCAATTGCAAAGTCAGCTTAAAGCCGTAAATAGAGCGCCTCACTCGGTCATCGGTTCATCGACGTTGGGTGCGTCAATTATTGGCGGTGTTTCTAACAATTCAGGTGGGGCTCTGGTGAAAAGAGGTCCTGCTTATACCGAGCTTGCTTTGTTTGCCCAAATAGACAAGCACGGTCAGCTAGTATTAGTTAATCACCTAGACGTAGAGTTAGGAGATACTCCAGAAGAAATACTCACTAACTTACAAACAGGTAATTTCGATAAAAGAGAACTACCTGACACTGGCAAGCTCGCATCTGACAAAGAGTACATCGCTAGAGTAAAAGATGTTGATGCAAGCACACCAAGCCGCTTTAATGCGGATAAGCGAAGACTGTATGAAGCAAGCGGCTGTGCTGGCAAGCTGGCGGTATTTGCAGTACGTCTTGACACTTATCCAACGGCTGTAAAAGAGAAAACCTTTTATATAGGCACTAATAGTGTGAGTGAGCTTGCACAGCTCAGAAGGCAAATGTTATCGAGCTTCGATAATACCCCTGAAGTGGGTGAGTATATGCATCGTGATATATTTGATGTATCTGCTAAGTATGGTAAGGACACGTTCCTGAGTATTAAGCATCTCGGTACCAATGCCTTACCTAGATTGTTTTCTATCAAAGGTGCTATGGATGCAAAATTCCATAAATGGTCATGGATGCCAAAGCATTTCACTGACAAAGTTATGCAGTTCGTTGCCAATATGTTCCCAAAGCATTTACCGAAGCGAATGCTAGAGTACCGCGACCAATATGAGCATCATCTTATCTTAAAAATGAGTGATGCTGGCATAGCAGAAGCACAGGATTTTCTGAAAGTTTTTTTCGACGCTTCAAATACGGGTAACTATTTTGAATGTAGTCAAGAAGAATCAGAAAGCGCCTTTTTACATCGCTTTGCCGCTGCAGGTGCCGCACTAAGATATGAAGTCATACATGAAAAAGAAGTCGGCGATATATTGGCATTGGATATTGCTATACCACGTAACGAGTTAGAATGGCTCGAAACGTTACCTAAAGAAATTGAACAGCATTTGGAAAAGAAACTCTATTATGGACACTTTTTTTGTTATGTATTTCATCAAGACTATATTTTGAAGAAGGGTAGTGATGCACATCTTGTTAAAAAAATGATGCTAGAGCTACTGAGCGCACGCGGAGCCAAATATCCTGCTGAGCATAATGTAGGGCATCTATACGAAGCAGAACCTGATTTGCAAAATTTCTATAAAAGCCTAGACCCAACCAATACCTTTAATCCGGGTATTGGTAAAATGTCGAAAACCAAACGCAATTGCTCGTGTTGTTTATAACTGAACTCTATAACTGATATTTAAAACTGGCCATGGGCTGATTATTTATCAGTAGCTAAATAGTTCAGTGTTTGTCCATTATAAATTGTTCGATACACCCTCAGAAGCACTGCCAATGGGTAGTGCTTTTTTATTATTTCTCGGTAAATGTATCAGTGGCCTCGAGTTTAGAAGCATATTTATTCAAAATGATTTTGTTATCTATTGTTAAATACCAGTCGATGCTATGTATAATGCAGCACTAGCATAGCTTTCACTTAGTATGGCTTTCACTCATATGCCTTTAATAAGAAGATTACATTATGTCAAACAAGCGTCCTTTATATATTCCTGTTGCTGGACCCGCTCTTTTAGAGACACCTTTATTGAATAAAGGTAGTGCTTTTTCATCAGAAGAACGTAGTAGTTTTAATTTAACGGGGCTATTACCTCATAATATTGAAACGATTGAGGAGCAATCATTACGTGCTTATCATCAACTAAGCTCATTCACTGATGCGATGGATAAGCATATTTACTTGCGTAACATCCAAGATACCAATGAAACCTTATTTCATCATCTAATTGAGCAGCATATCGAAGAAGTCATGCCGCTCATTTATACCCCAACCGTTGGTCAGGCGTGTGAAAAATTCTCGCAAATTTATCGTCGTAAACGTGGTTTGTTTATCTCATATCCTGAGCGTCACAAAATCGACGATATGCTACAAAATGCCACCAAACAAAATGTCAAAGTGATCGTTGTTACTGACGGTGAACGTATCTTGGGCCTAGGGGATCAGGGTATTGGTGGTATGGGTATTCCAATCGGTAAGTTGTCTTTATATACGGCTTGTGGTGGTATTAGCCCAGCTTACTGTCTACCTATTTTGCTGGATGTCGGCACCAATAACCAACAGTTGCTTGATGATCCTATGTATATGGGCTGGAGAAATCCGCGCATCTCTGGCGATGAATATAATGAATTTGTGGATTTATTTATTCAAGCCGTTAAGCGCCGTTGGCCAGAAGTGTTATTGCAATTTGAAGATTTTGCTCAGGAAAACGCGACACCATTATTGAATAAATATCGTGATCAGCTATGCTGCTTTAATGATGATATTCAAGGGACTGCTGCGGTATCGGTTGGTACTCTGATTGCAGCGTGTCTAAACAAAGGTCAAAAACTTAGCCAACAGAATATCGCATTTTTAGGCGCAGGATCTGCAGGTTGCGGTATTGCTGAGCATATTATTCGCCAAATGCAGCGTGAAGGATTGACTGAAGAGCAAGCTCGTAGTCAAGTGTTCATGGTTGACCGTTATGGCCTGCTAACAGATGGCATGACAGAACTGCAAAAATTCCAAGAACCGTTAGTACAAAAAGAATCAGCTATTGCAAGCTGGGACAAAAGTAAGAAACTCGGCTTAGCGCAAGTAGTTAAACAAGCAAAAATTACCGTATTATTTGGTGTTAGCGGACAAAAAGGTCTGTTCACCCAAGAAGTGATCGAATCGCTATGTGCTAATACTGAGCACCCAATTGTACTACCGCTTTCAAACCCAACGTCTCGCGTGGAAGCAACGCCGCAAGAAGTGACTAATTGGAGTAAAGGCAAGGCAATTATCGCAACGGGTAGTCCTTTTCCTCATACCACTTATAACGGTCAGTCGTTTGAGGTTTCTCAGTGTAATAACAGCTATATTTTCCCTGGCATTGGTCTAGGTGTTTTAGCAGCACGTGCGACAGGTATCAGCGATAATATGCTAACGGCAGCAAGCCAAGCTCTTGCAGATATATCAATGGAATACGAAAAAGCACCTGGTGCCATCTTACCGCCGATCAAAGTTATCAGAGAGATCAGTGAAAAAATAGCGTATGCAGTGGCATTGCAAGCGGCTCAAGACAAGCTAGCACTACCTATCACATCGGAGAATTTACAACGCCGATTAAAAGCGAACTTTTGGTTACCTGAGTATCGTAACTATCGCCGTACTTCTTTTTAGGTTAGAGATTAGATAGTTAGCTATTATCGATATTGCAAACACTATAAAAAATCACCTTAACTTGAACAGTTAGGGTGATTTTTTTATCTGTGCATTAATATAAAACTATAGCGTCTGTATGGTCGCTTGTTTTGGTGGTGAGTTAGTCAACGCCTTGATAATTTCAGATATTTTAAAGGTATTCTAAGAAGTGTTAGTCGATACCTTTATCATTAAGGTATGGAAGGTTAGGGTGTATTATAGACACGCAATAAAAAACCCTTGCAGCGTATGGCTTACAAGGGTTTAATCGGTACTACTCATATCTTAACTGGTGCGCCCACCACGCAACGACTAACTTAGCGTAATCCTTTACTATTAAGGGATAAGATTGTTAGGTATTTATTTTTAACAACAAATTTAACAACTTCCCAAAGTCTATTGATTTGCCATCCGATTGATATTGGCTTTTATATCACGAATGACCTGATTTAATAATTCTTTCTCGATATTGTGGTCTCTAATAACAGTCAAAAAATCTCCAGCCACTGATGCTACCTGATCAATAAAAGCTTGTGCCTTGTTTTGCTTAATATTAGCCAGTTTAGCTGGTTTGATTCTCTAGATTTTTCAGCATAGGTCAACTATCTTGCTAGTTATACCATCTATTTAATAGTTTTGATATCTCATGTGATAACTAAAATACAGAGCTAATTATCTACATCATCAAACCCCAATATTGGCAATATGACCTAAGTAAGATGCCGAATTAAAAAAGGTTACCGAGGCTATATTTAGTATATCGTTGGAAACCTCTTTTTAAGCTTTTAATATTTACAGATAAGTATGTATATTCATTATAATCAGATTTACAGTATCTCGATGGCGGAGTCATCATCACCTAAGCAATTATATTCTGGCTCGTACATTGCATGCGCTGATCTATGCTCAAAAAAATGGTAATACTATTGATAATGCAGCAGCGCAAAACTTAATTGCTCATATCAATGAGACCATAGCACAGACTTTAATAACAACTGAGAAAACTGGATTTCATGCCTCAGCCTTCTACGCTATACAGATAATAGCATGTATGGATTTTTTGACTCATCCCAGTAAAATAAATCCATGACATATGGGAATGTGACCTGATATTTGAGTGCCATAGCATCAGTCTGTGCTATCTAATAAGTTATAGCTTGATTTAAGGTAAGGTGTCAGAAAGTATGCTGAGGCAATAAAGGAGGGTAATAGACAAAGTAAGATAATATATTTGAGGTTATAAAAACACTAATAGACATTAATTGTACTAAGTGTCACAGTTGTAGTTTAAGGAAAAATAGCTCAAAAGCTATGGCAAACAGAAATATCAGCGTAAAGACTGTTGCAGATAATTTATTGGCGACCATTCTCTGAACTACTAAAAATAAACCTTTAAAACGCAAGCTAAATTCAAACTCTTACCCTCAAGCCAGTTTGTTCATTTTAGGCTTAGATCTGCTGGTTGAGGGCTTGCGTTTGGTATTTATCAATTACGATACTTCAGTATTTCAACAGTTAACCAGCTGTTTAACCGTTAAAGGTGAGGTAGGACTGGTTTCTTGTCGTGTGCTGGGAAAGCGTTTATACATTTCATATGGTGACATTTTCCACTATCTCTCTAAATTTATTTAAAGAGATAGATCAACGCCTTGTGGGTCTTTTTTAATCGTGTAAAGTGTGAATAATGAAATTAATGAGACGATAGTAATATACAAACCAATCATCCATGACTGTTGATAAGTTGCCATAATCCATTGTGCAATCATCGGAGCGAACGCACCACCAATAATGGAACCTAATGCATAGCTGATGGATACCCCTGAAAAACGTACTTTGGCAGGGAACATTTCAGCAAATAAGGCTGATAATGGACCATAAGTAAAACCTAGAGGAATAGCCCAAATTACTAATGCTAGCATGAACAAAATAGGAGATTTGGTATCAATCAAAAACCACATTGGTATCGACCATAAAGACAATAAGATATAGCCTAATTTAAAGATCTTTAGACGACCAATCTTATCACCTAATATACCTCCCCAAAGGGTTGATATTAGCCAAGAGAAAGCAGCCGCAACTACGATTAGCATGGTCAAAGTAGGGCTAAGTCCTAAGACTTTTTGACCATAACCCACCATGAAGGCTATAAGGATATAACCACCTGCATTCACTCCCATAAAGATTAAAGCTGCTTTAAGAACTGTTGGCGTGTGATTTTTGAATAACAATGATAATGGTGCAGAAGCTTCTGCTTTACGGCGATGCATGGCTTCAAACACTGGTGACTCTTTAACTGAACGACGGATAAAGGTGCCCACGATGATCAATGCAATCGATAATATAAATGGAATGCGCCAACCCCATTCGAGGTAGGCTTCTTTACCTAAAATCAAATTTAAAAGTAGCAGAACACCAGTCGCTAAAATCATACCGATGGGTACGCCAATCTGTGGGTAAGCCCCAAATAGTGAGCGTTTGTTAAGGGGTGCATGCTCGACAGATAACAATGCCGCACCGCCCCATTCACCACCTGCAGAAAAGCCTTGTATAATACGTAAAAATACCAAAGCCAAGGGCGCTAATACACCAATTTGCGCATAAGTCGGCAAGAAGCCGATTAAGGTTGTTGACGCACCCATCAAAATCAAGGTTGTTACCAATACCATCTTGCGACCGTATTTGTCACCCAATCGACCACATATGATTGCGCCTAATGGGCGAAATAGAAATGAGATACCAACGGTAGCAAAAGCGATGATTTGGGCTAGCATAGGGTTTGATTTGCTGACTTCAGCGAAAAACAAGGGAGCAAATATGAGACTTGCGGCTTGTGCATAGATGAAAAAATCATACCATTCAATCGCAGTACCAACTAGGGTGGCAGTGAGTACTTTTTTATCCTGATGTATAGCAAGCGAGGCGTTTTCAGCCATTGCAGTGGTGGTTGTCATTAGTGACTCCTTGTCTGTTGTTGTCCTAGAAACCCACTGTCCTAGGAACGACGGTATGGCTATCCTAGCCAAGCAGTGATTGATATTAATTAATGATACTTTTTATTTATTAAAAATAAAATTACGTATCATTTAAACTATAATTTAGCCATTCTACAATCTAACGTCAACATGTTTTATCAAAAAAGTTTACTTTCGTCGAAAAAAAAGGAGTCATGACGACTCCCTTTTGGCAAATTTATATGGGCATCAAGCCTGACGCTCAACTAAGGTTAAGATGTCATACGTGGCGACCAATTCGTCACGCTGGTTCTTCACTTTGATGTCCCATACCACCACACCATGCGCTTTTTCTTCTGGGTCGCGTTGTGCCTTTGGTGTCTTTTGTTTACAAGTTAACTCCACTTGAATGGTGTCACCAATCTTGACAGGCTCAACGAAGCGTAGGTTATCCATGCCATAGTTTGCGATAACAGGGCCAGCTGCCGCGTCGACAAACAAGCCAGCGGCTGCTGATACGATAAAGTAACCATGGGCCACGCGCTCGCCAAAGAACGAATCTGCCGCCGCGATTTTGTCCATATGCGCGTAGAAATGGTCGCCACTTAAGCAGCCAAAGTTGACGATATCTGCCTCAGTCACCGTGCGACGTGCGGTCAATAGACGCTCACCAATACGCAGCTCATCGAATGATTTTTTGAACGGATGGACGCGGTCTTCGAACACGTCCGCCCCTGCTGTCCAGCTGTGACTGACTTGGGTAATGGCATTGGGGGAGCCTTGCAGTGCGGTACGCTGCATGTAGTGTTTGACGGCGCGCAGACCACCGAGCTCTTCGCCGCCGCCCGCACGGCCTGGGCCACCATGTACCAGCAAGGGTAATGGTGAACCGTGACCCGTACTTTCACGAGCGCTTTCGCTATCTAGGATATGGACACGGCCATGCCAAGGGGCAATTTTTTTCAATAAGGCTTCGATGTTTTCGTCTGCATTGCGCACGATAGAGGCCACCAAGCTGCCTTCACCACGGGCGACAAGGGTACTGAGTTCACCGAGGTCGTTGTAGGGCATGAGGGTGACCACGGGGCCAAATGCTTCAATGCGATGGATGTTTTGCGCCTGTGTTGGCTGATGACAGACCAACACCGTTGGCGGATAACAGGCTGATTTTTCTGCGTCATCTACGTGTAGGATAAAGTCTTCCCGTAAGTGACTGCCAAATACCACGTCAGCTTCTTGGCTAAGCTCGGTCACTTTTTCGGTGACGTCACGTTTTTGCTTCACGCTTGCTAAAGCACCCATGGTCACCTCTTCGCGGTTTGGGTCACCGACCACAACTTTTTGTAGTTTTTTAATCAGGCGAGTCTGCGCGGTTTCTAGCAAGGCGGCAGGGACAAAAGCGCGACGAATGGCGGTACATTTTTGTCCCGCTTTGGTCGTCACTTCGCGGAAAACTTCGAGGACAAACAAATCGATCGTTTCATCGTTGGCGTCTGGGCTCAAAACCGCGCTGTTCACTGAATCGGCTTCCATGGTGAAAGGGATTGAATTGGCATTTAAGTGAGGATGGGCGCGCAGTTTTTGCCCCGTTACCGCAGAACCGGTAAAGGTGATGGTGTCTTGGGCGTTTAGATGATCAAACAAGTCATAGGTTTGACCACATATCAGCTGCAATGACCCCTCTGGCAACAGGCCGCTGTCATGAATCGCTGCAACCACGGCATGCGTCATCTCAGCGCCTTCGGTGGCAGGCTTGACGATACAAGGGACACCAGCCAATAGCGTCGGGGCGATTTTTTCTAACATCCCCCAGATAGGGAAGTTAAACGCATCAATATGCACCGCCACGCCCAACTTTGGGCTTAGGATGTGCTTCGCGCCGAACGTACCCTGTTTGGACAGCGGAATCCAAGCGTCTTCAATCAAGACCGTCTCATCGCTGAGTTCACGGCGCACAAGGCTTGAATAAGCAAATAAAGTACCGAAACCCCCTTCAATATCGACCCAAGCGTCTTTGCGCGTCGCACCCGTTGCCGTGGCTAACGCATAAAAGTCTTCTTTACGTTGCATCAGGTATTGTGCGACCCCTTTTAAGGCATTGGCGCGCTCGTGGAATGTCCAGTTGGCAAGCGCTGAGCCGTATTCTTTGGCGTAGTCAACCACCGCTTTGGTGTCGATACCAGCGCTACTGACTTGATAAATGGGCTCGCCAGTGATGGCGTGGTGTACGGTGCGAAACTCGCTTTCGGCAATATAGGCTTTGCCGAGGACGAGTGAGCTTAACGTTTTGATATCTGACATGTAGTAACTCCATTTACGATACGTGTTTATGAAAAAGTTATGATAAAACATATCATAATTTGTCGTTAAATCGCTAAAAAGTCAAGCGTGTCTACAGAATATAAGAATTTATTTAAAATAATTTATCTTAAATAATTATAAAAAACAAATACTTAGATATTAATCGGCCTAAGAAATAAAGTGATACGTTAAAATAATATTTGATTTTAAATAGGTATCGCTTTATATTATATAGAACGAACATTCTTTAAGGACGAGGTGTCACATGAATACACAAGTAGCCACGAAAGTAGCATTGTTTGATAGCAAGGTTGAAAAGGACATTTCAATTGAGCCAAAGGATTGGATGCCAGAGGCGTATCGTAAAACGCTCATTCGCCAGATCGGGCAGCATGGGCATTCAGAAGTCGTTGGTATGTTGCCTGAGGGTAACTGGATTACGCGTGCACCAACCCTCAAGCGTAAAGCCGTGTTGTTAGCGAAAGTTCAAGATGAAGCAGGCCATGGACTCTACCTATATAGCGCCGCTGAAACCCTAGGCGCAGATCGTGACGATATGATGGACAAGCTGATTGCCGGCAAGATGAAATACTCCTCAATCTTTAATTACCCAACTTTAACGTGGGCGGACATCGCTGCTATCGGCTGGTTGGTTGACGGTGCGGCCATCGTAAACCAAGTGGCACTGTGCCGCACATCGTACGGTCCCTACGCACGCGCAATGGTGCGTATCTGTAAAGAAGAAAGCTTCCACCAACGCCAAGGTTTTGAAGCCATGATGGCCTTAGCAAATGGCACACCTGAACAAAAAGCGCTGGCACAAGATGCCGTTGATCGCTTTTGGTGGCCTGCGCTGATGATGTTTGGTCCAAATGATGACAATTCCCCCAACAGTGCGGCGAGCATGAAGTGGAAAATTAAGCTGTTTAGTAACGATGAGCTGCGCCAAAAGTTTGTAAATAACACCGTGCCACAGGTGTTGGAGCTTGGCCTGACCGTTCCTGATAAAGACTTAACGTTTAACGAAGAAACGGGCAACTATGAGTTCGGTGAAATCAACTGGGATGAATTCTTTGCCGTGATCGCAGGTAAAGGCCCGTGTAACCATGAGCGTATCGAAGCGCGCCGTAAAGCGTGGGAAGAGGGCAAATGGGTTCGTGACTCTGCGGCGGTCTACGCGCAGAAACAAAAACAACAAGCCACGACTCAAAAAGTCGCTTAATACTGTTTGGTTTAATATTGTTTAAAGGAAGGAATATTCGCTATGGAAAGCAAAAATAACTGGTCACTTTATGAAGTGTTTATCCGCAGCAAACAAGGGTTAAGTCATCGTCATGTTGGCAGCTTGCGTGCGCCAGATGACGAAATCGCCCTACAAAACGCGCGTGATGTCTACACCCGTCGTAACGAAGGGATAAGCATTTGGGTGGTGAAGTCAGAGCTGATTACCTCATCGCAACCTGAGGAAAAAGCAGAGTTTTTTGAGCCATCACTCGACAAGGTATATCGTCATCCTACCTTTTATGACATTCCAGACGGTTTTGAACATATTTAAGGGAGGAGACAGTCGATGAATAACCAAGCATTAACACAGTTTTTACTTCACGTTGGTGATAGCCAGCTGATTCTCTCGCACCGCTTGTCGGAGTGGTGCGGACACGCCCCTGAGCTTGAGTTGGATATTGCCTTATCCAATATTGGTTTGGACTTATTGGGTCAAGCACGCACGGTGCTCAGTCTGGCAGGTCAAATCGAAGACTTGGGCCGTGATGAAGACAAGCTGGCGTTTTTTCGTACCGAACGGGAATATCGCAACCTATTGCTGTGTGAGCAGCCCAATGTGGATTTTGCCCAAACGATGGTACGTCAGTGGCTGATGGATCATTACCATATCTTGCTACTGGACGCGTTAAGCCAAAGCAGCCATGCAGATATCGCCGCCTTTGGTGTGAAATCATTAAAAGAAGCAAAATATCACTTACGTTTCTCTAATGCGTGGATGGAGCGCTTAAGCCTCGGCACTGATGAGGCACACCACAAAACGCAACAAGCGCTGGACAATTTATGGCGCTTTACCGCTGAATTGTTTGAGCTGACCGCTGACGAACAAGCCTTGGTGGATAGTGGGGTCTTGCCAAAGCTGGATATTTTAAAGGATAAATGGTCAGCGCAGGTTGAAAGCGAATTGGCACGTTTGGACTTAACCTTACCTGAAAATGGCGCATACCGCCGCGGTGCCAAGCAAGGCGCGCATACCGAGCACTTGGGTTATATCTTGGCAGAAATGCAGTACATGCAGCGCACTTACCCCAATATGAATTGGTAATAAACATACAAGACAGGGAGTCAACGTATGCAGTTAATTCCACAAGCCACCGATGCCTGCTGGCAAGCCCTGAGTCAGGTTCATGATCCAGAAGTACCCGTTCTGACCGTGCTTGATTTAGGCATGATTCGAGGCGTTGACATCAACGCCGATAACGAAATCGTGGTGCGTCTAACCCCTACCTATAGCGGCTGCCCAGCAACCGATATGCTAAAAGACGAGATTACAAGCACGTTTACCGAGCGCGGGCTTACCCCTGTCAAGGTAGTGGTTGACTTGTCTGAAGCGTGGACGACCGACTGGATGAGTGAGGCAGGGAAACAAAAGCTGCAAGACTATGGCATTGCACCGCCGCAAGGGGATGCGCACAGCTGTGGTAGCCATATGCCGCTCACAGGCGGGGTGACTTGCCCCCACTGTCGCAGTCAACAAACCGAAATCATTAGCGAATTTGGGTCGACGGCGTGCAAGGCCTTGTATAAGTGCCTCGACTGCCTTGAGCCGTTTGATTATTTTAAATGTATCTAATGTATTTGAGACAAGGGCAGTCGCAAGATGGCACCTACGGTCAGCTCACCAATTAATTAGTATGTTAAGCAACATGCACGCTAAGCAACATGCAAAAAGGAGTTTCGCATGAGTCAATTTTTACCACTCACCATCAAAGCTATCCAACCACAGACGGAGCAAGCGATTTGCATTGCCTTTGACGTCACGCCAGAAATTGCGGAAACCTTTGAGTACCAGCCGGGCCAACATTTGACCATCCGTCATATGACCGACAAGGGCGAAATCCGTCGTTGCTACTCCATCTGTAGTGATGTGCAAGAAGACATGAGCATCGCCATCAAGAAGATTGACCAAGGTCAGTTCTCTACGTGGGCGAACGAGCACCTTAAAGTAGGACAGACCCTAGAAGTCATGCCGCCTCAAGGCGTCTTCTTTCAAAAAGCTGCGAAAGCTGGTGGTCAAAACTATTTAAGCTTTGCGGCGGGTAGTGGTATCACCCCCATTTTATCCATCGTCAAAACGGTGTTAAGCACCCAGCCAGACGCCAATTTCACCTTGGTCTACGGCAATCGCTCATGGCAACAAACCATGTTTTCTGAGCAAATCATGGACCTTAAAGACCGTTTCAGAACGCGCCTACAACTGGTCAATATTTTCTCACGTGAACTGAGTGAGAGCGACTTGTTTAATGGTCGTATCGATGCGGACAAATTACAACAGCTGTTTGATGCGCAATTGATCAGCGCTGATGTGGATCACTGCTTTGCCTGTGGCCCAGAAGAGATGATGGAAGCCGTTGAGACCGTCTTGCCAAAGCTTGGTATCGATCGCAAGAACATTCATACCGAGCGTTTCCATACGGGGACGGTCAACAAACCAACCGCCCAGCAAATCGAAAAACGTAGCGAAGAGCGCGTCAACATCATTTTGGATGGTCGTGAGCTGATCATTGAAGTGTCAAAACAAGATGACAGTATTTTAGAGGCAGCATTAAATGCGGGTGCCGACTTACCCTATGCCTGTAAAGGCGGGGTGTGTGCCACTTGTAAATGTAAGGTGATAGACGGTGAGGTCAACATGGCGGTTAACTATAGCCTTGAGCAAGAAGAGTTGGACAAAGGTTACGTGCTCAGCTGCCAGTCCTTACCTGTATCACCCAACGTACGCTTGAGCTTTGATGCGTGATGGCAAGACGCCAGTAAATTGTCTGTCGTTTGTATGTCCACAGTAGGGTTTAGAAAAACCTCTTATTTCATTGTTTTTATTAGGATTCAGGGATGAATTACATTAAAACCTCCAGCCCAAAAGCAGGCGTTGCACTGATTGAGCTCAATCGCCCAGAAAAACGCAACGCCTTAAACAACGCCACGTTGCAAGAGATTGCCACGCAGCTGCAAGCCTATGACGCTGATACCAGCATAAAAGCGGTCGTCATCACTGGCAATACTCAATGCTTCGCTGCGGGTGCCGATCTTAACGAGCTGATTGAGCTTGATACCATCAGCTTGCAAACCGATATCCGCCCAACCTTATGGAAGCGCATTGATGAGTTTAGCAAGCCGCTATTAATGGCCGTCAATGGCTATGCCCTCGGTGCAGGTTTTGAGTTGGTGTTGCATGGTGACATCGTGGTCACGGGTGAAAACGCCCAATTTGCGCTGCCTGAGATTGGCTTGGGTATGCTACCAGGGGCAGGGGGGACACAGCGTCTTGCTCGCCTAGTCGGTCAGCAGCTTGCCATGCGTTGGGCGATGACAGGTGAGCGCATCAGTGCATCAAGCGCCCAGCAACATGGCATTACCACCCAAATCTGTCCAACCGAGCTTACCGTACAGTACACCATCGAGCTGGCAGCCAACATCGCCAAACAAGCCCCTTTGGCCATTCGCGCCATCAAACAGTCACTCAAAAGCATCCATGAAGTGAGCCTAAGTCAAGGCCTCAAGCAAGAGCGCCAGCTGTTTGTTTGGCTGGCTGCTACTCAAGATCGCGAAGAAGGCATCCGTGCCTTTTTAGAAAAACGTCAACCCAGCTTTAGAGGTGTGTAATGGACTACCAAACGATTCTCGTCGAAGAAAAAAATGCGGTCGGCTATCTGACCTTAAACCGCCCAAAACAGCTGAACAGCTTTAATGAAGCCATGCACAAAGAAGTGTCCAGCGTGCTCAAAGCATGGTCAAAGGACAGCAGCATTCGTGCTGTGGTGCTCTCGGCTGAAGGTCGCGGCTTTTGTGCCGGTCAAGATTTGGGTGATCGCGTGGTTGACCCGAATGCCGATTCGCCAGACTTGGGGCTATCCATCGAGACTTATTACAACCCTCTGATTAAACTGATTACAACGATGCCAAAGCCCGTCATCTGTGCGGTCAATGGCGTGGCGGCGGGTGCGGGCGCGAACATCGCCTTAGCCTGCGACTTGGTCTTGGCGGCTAAATCCGCCTCATTTATCCAAGCGTTTTGCCGTCTTGGGCTGGTACCCGATTCAGGCGGCACATGGTTTTTACCTCGCGTTGTCGGCCGCGCCCGCGCGATGGGCTTAGCCATGCTGGGCGATAAGCTATCGGCGGAGCAAGCGCTGGCGTGGGGCATGATTTGGCAGGTGTTCGAAGATGACGCGCTGCGTAGCGAAGCTGTTACCTTGGCTGAACACTTAGCCAGCCAGCCGACTTATGGCCTAAGCCTGATTAAAAAAGCCATCAACGTATCTGCGGACAACAGCTTAGAAGATCAGCTGATCTTAGAGCGGGACTTACAGCGACTTGCTGGGCGCTCAGCTGACTATAAAGAAGGTGTCCAAGCCTTTATGCAAAAACGCACCCCAACTTACCAAGGACGTTAATTATGGAAACGAGGGATTTATCAACAGCCGCCATTGCCGTTATTGGGGCAGGCACGATGGGGATTGGAATCGCCCAGCTGGCTGCCATGCATGGTCACACGACCTATCTGTTTGACGTGGATGCTGCCAAAAGCCAAGCCGCCTTAGCAGGATTAGAAAGCCTACTTGCCAAACGGGTCGAAAAAGGCAAGATGACGCAAACGCTACTTGATAGCACCCTAGCGAATCTATCGATTGTCACCGATATCAATGAGCTGGCAGCGGTGCAGATGGTCGTTGAGGCGATTGTTGAGCGTCAAGACATCAAGCAGCAGCTCTTTATCCAACTGGCGGATATTTGTGCCAATGATACTATTTTTGCCTCCAACACGTCGTCTATATCGATCACCGCGATTGCCGCCGCAGTACCCAACCCTGAGCGTGTGGTGGGTTTACACTTCTTTAACCCCGCCCCAGTAATGAAGCTTGTGGAGATTGTGCGCGGTTTACGCACCGCGCCTGAGATTACCGAGGGATTGTTTGACTTGATGCGCACTTGGAAAAAAGTACCCGTCACCGCCAAATCTACCCCAGGCTTTATTGTCAATCGTGTGGCGCGTCCATACTACGCCGAAGGCTTTCGCGCCCTGCAAGAAAACGCGACCACGCCTGCGCAGCTTGACTTTATCATGCGCGAAGTCGGTGGTTTTGCTATGGGGCCATGCGAGCTGACTGACTTAATCGGTCAAGATGTCAACTTTTCAGTGACCCAAAGCGTCTATCAAGCATTCTTTTATGAGCCACGTTACCGTCCCTCATTGGTGCAACAAGAATTGGTCGATGCAGGGTGCTTTGGTCGTAAATCTGGTCAAGGGTTCTATGACCATAGCCAAACACCAAAAGCTCCTGTCTATACACTGCCAAGCATCAATGTAAAAGATGACGTAAATGATGACATGAACGATAAAGAGATGCCCACCATTATCGTGCGTGGTGAGTGGCAGTATGCCAACGGTTTGGTTGAGCGCTTACAAGCGGCAGATGGTCTTACGGTGCGCCTTGAAGCGGCAGATGAGAGCATTATCGAAATCGGTGAAATCAGCATCCGTTTATCACTGGGTGAATCGGTGGAGATTGATCATGGTGATGCCAAAGTCATGCTGATGGACTGGCAGGCCGAGTGGACACAAGCGCGCGCGGTCGTATTGGCGGCGGCTATGACCTGTGATGATAACGAGCGCGCGCTAGTAGCACAAGTCTTTGCCCGTCTTGGCGTAAGTGTTATTTGGACTGCTGACCATCCTGGTCTTTATGTGTTACGTACCATTGCCATGCTCATCAATGAAGGCTGTGAAGCGGTGTTACATGACATCGCCTCTGAAGCAGACATCGACGCGGCCATGAAGTACGGCGTGAATTACCCCAAAGGGCCGTTTGAATGGGCAGCGCTGCTTGGCTATGACACCGTGCTGAGCACGCTGAATAACTTACAGCGTCTTTATGGGGAAGAGCGTTATCGCGCCAGCCTATATCTGATCAAAAAAGCCGCCACCTATCGCGCAGCGAGCGCTTACGCTTAATTGGTTTATTGTAAAGGGAAATTATGATGCAACAAGTATATATTTATGACGCTATTCGTACCCCAATCGGGCGCTATGCTGGTAGTCTAAGCAGTGTGCGTACGGACGATTTGGCGGCTTTGCCCATTCAACATCTAAAAGCTGAACATCCAAGCTTGCCATGGGATACCGTCGATGAAGTGGTGATTGGCTGTGCCAACCAAGCTGGCGAGGACAACCGCAACGTCGCGCGTATGGCAACGTTACTGGCAGGCTTACCTGATAGCGTGCCTGCCATCACCGTTAACCGTCTTTGTGCCTCTGGTATGGACGCGATTGGTATTGCCTCACGCTTGGTCAAAACAGGTGAGGCCGAGTTTGTTTTGGCTGGTGGTGTCGAGAGTATGAGCCGCGCACCCTATGTCCAATCAAAGCCGACCAGCGCCTTTCACCGCGCCCCAGAAATTTTTGATACCGCTATCGGTTGGCGCTTTATTAATCCATTAATGAGAGCCGCGCATGGTGTCGATAGCATGCCAGAAACGGCCGAAAACGTGGCTGACAAATACCAGATCAGCCGCGAAGACCAAGATCTATTCGCACTACGCAGCCAACAAAAAACCGCCGCTGCCCAGCAGGCAGGTATCTTCACTGAAGAAATCTTACCCGTTGAAGTCAAAACAAAAAAAGGCAGCGTGATGGTGGAGCAAGACGAGCACCCACGCGCAGATACCAGCTTGGAAGCCCTCGCTGGTTTGAGAACGCCCTTTCGCAAAGAAGGCGGCTCAGTAACCGCGGGTAACGCATCAGGCATCAATGATGGTGCGGCTTGTGTGCTGATGGGTAGCGAGGACTTTGGTCAGGCACATGATTTAACGCCGCAAGCACGTATTGTGGGTATGGCGAGTGCGGGTGTCGAGCCACGCTATATGGGTATCGGCCCTGTGCCTGCGGTACTTAAGGTGCTTAAGCAAACGGGACTCACATTAGCGCAGATGGAGGTTATCGAGCTGAACGAAGCCTTCGCCGCGCAGTCGCTTGCCGTGATTCGCGAATTGGGTCTTGCCGATGATGACGCCCGTATCAACCCCAATGGTGGCGCCATTGCACTCGGTCATCCGCTCGGCATGAGTGGGACACGTTTGGTCATCACCGCGATGAAAGAGCTAAAACGTCGTAACGGCAAGTATGCGTTATGCACCATGTGTGTGGGCGTGGGTCAAGGCGTGGCAATGGTGATAGAAAGTATCTGAGCGAAGCGTTAACGGAATTTTTAATTGGAAATGTAGTCAGGATGACTACGACAAGGAGTCTTATATGAATCATAATGTTATGGAACACATCGAAACCGCGTCGGTAGACGAATTACGTAGCGTACAGTTGCAGCGTTTGAAAGCAACCCTCAAACACGCTTACGACAATAGTCCTGTCTACAAAAAGAAATTTGACCAAATTGGCGTTCACCCAGAGGACTGCCAATCCTTGGAAGATTTGGCCAAATTCCCATTTACCACCAAGTCAGACTTGCGCGCCAACTACCCGTTCGGGATGTTTAGCGTGCCCCAAGAACAGATCATCCGTGTGCATGCCTCATCAGGGACGACGGGCCAACCTACCGTGGTTGGTTATACCAAGCAAGATATCGTGACGTGGTCAGATGTGGTCGCGCGCTCACTGCGTGCCGCTGGCCTGTCCAGCAAAGACACCATTCAAGTATCCTACGGTTACGGCCTTTTTACTGGCGGATTGGGTGCTCACTATGGTGTTGAACGCTTGGGGGCAACGGTCATTCCCATGTCAGGTGGTCAAACGGAGCGCCAAGCCCAGCTCGTCCATGACTTTAAACCAACCGCCTTAATGGTGACTCCCTCGTACTGCCTAAACATTATTGAAGCGTTAGAGAGAAAATTTGGAACGGCCAAAGACTGCTCGGTGAAAACGGGTATTTTTGGCGCGGAACCGTGGACGAATGCCATGCGCCAAGAGATCGAAGCGCGCTTGGGTATTGATGCGCTGGATATCTATGGCCTGTCAGAAGTCATGGGCCCAGGTGTCGCTATGGAATGCTTAGAATCTAAAGACGGCGCCACCATTTGGGAAGACCACTTTTACCCAGAAATCATCAACCCTCAGACTGGGGAAGTACTACCAGACGGCGAGCTCGGCGAACTCGTGTTTACCACCATTACTAAAGAGGGTATGCCCATCATTCGCTACCGTACACGAGATTTGACCCGCTTATTACCTGGCTCTGTGCGCACCATGCGCCGTATGGAAAAAATCGTTGGTCGTAGCGATGACATGATGATCATCCGCGGCGTCAATGTGTTCCCCTCGCAGATCGAAGAGCAAATTTTACAAATATCAAAATTACTGCCAAACTACCAAATTCATATCATCAAGCACGGCCACTTAGACACTCTACGTATCCACGTTGAGTCACGTCGTGATATCAATGATCTTGAAGTGGTGCAATTGGCCAATAAACTGAAACAAAAAATAAAAACGATGGTGGGTATCAGCGTACAGGTAGATGTCTTACCACAAGGCATGTTACCTCGTTCTGAGGGTAAGGCTCAACGTGTTGTTGACCTGCGTGATGTCGCTGTTCCTGCTTAATGTAATTAACCCAGCGCGATAGTCTCTTAGGTATTATCACGTGCTTTTTAAATAATGAATAAACGACATGAACGCGAAACTAAAACAATGTATCGATGAGCTTATTTGTGAAGATGTCTTGAGTGGCACATCATTAATTATGTCCATCTTTGGGGATTGTATCTTTCAACGAGGCGGGGTGATTAGTTTAGCCAGTCTGATTCAACTCATGGATGCGTTCGGTTTTAATGAACGCTCCGTGCGTACAGCGGTGTTTCGCTTGGGGCAAAACGACTGGTTAAGTTCCGAAAAAATCGGACGTACCAGTTACTACCGCATTACCGATGTCAGCCGTGAACGCTTTGCGACCGCCCATAAAAAAATTTATGGCTTACATCAGAGCGAGTGGGATCACAAATGGGACTTGGTGTTATTAAGCTCGGTTGAGCTTGGTAATAAAACCTTGCTCAAAAAAGAATTGGAGTGGCTCGGGTTTGCCAATATTTCCACCAATCTTATGGCCTATCCCAGCTGTGATCAACAGCAGCTGCAAAACTTGCTATTCAATCTCAAGATGACGGAGCAAGTGGTAGTGTTTCGCGCCGAGGCCTTGCCCTTATGGCAAGAGTCACATCCGACACTCAAGCGTATGGTTGAGGTGAACTGGCCCATCGAGCAGCTGCACCAACGCTATGACAAGTTCATTAACGATTTTCGTAATATTTTAAGTCTTATCGAAGATGATGATTTTGATGCACTACAAGCGTTTCAAATTCGCATTTTATTGATTCACCAGTACCGCCGTATTTTGTTGAAAGACCCGAACTTACCGCTAGAGCTATTGCCATCGGATTGGCTGGCACTGACCGCGCGTAACTTGACCAGTAATGTGTACCAAACGATTGTAAGCGCGTCCGAGGCATTTTTTCTGAATATTGCGCGTACGGCAGAGGGGACTATGCCACCAGCACGGCCCCAGTTTTATAAACGCTTCGGCGGCTTAAAGTTTGCTGCAGAAAGCTAATTAAAAGAAACTTAAGTAAAAGAAACCTAAACGAATGACGATGCTAAACGTTGTTTGCTATGTCTTGATAAGGAGAAGATGATGCCTTGCTATGCCATTGACGGAGTAGTACCCGTGATCAGCCCAGATGCTTATGTGCATCCAACTGCCGTCATTATTGGCGATGTTGTCATTGAAGCTGGCGTATATGTCGGTCCACTCGCGTCATTACGGGCAGACTTTGGTGGTATTCGTATTCAAAAAAACGCCAATATCCAAGACAACTGTATCATTCATGGTTTTCCCAACCATGTCGTGGTAGTTGAAGAATACGGCCATATTGGTCATGCCGCCATTCTACACGGCTGTATCGTGCGAAAAAATGCACTCGTCGGCATGAACAGTGTCATTCTCGACCTCGCAGAAGTGGGTGAAAATAGCATTATTGGAGCGAATAGTACCGTCAAAGCGAAGATGGTCATTCCGCCAAATGTCATGGCATTGGGCAGCCCTGCAAAAGTCATAAGAGGGCTTGAAGAAAAAGAGTTGGCTTGGAAAGCGCATGGTACGCAGCAGTATACCGACCTTGCCAACCGCTGTTTGCACTCTTTAAAAGAAGTGCAGCCGTTAACCATGGACACGGACGAGCGGCTAACACATAAGCACTTTACGGCCCAACACCATATCAAATCAGAATGTTAACAATACAGGCCATCAGTATTTAGCGGCTATTGCAAAAAGTAAAATCTATATCCATCCACCACAACAAGGAAGTTACTCATGAGACACGCTAGTCATCAGCAAAAAATCAACGCGACAATCAGTAAAACACCTCGTCAGCGTACCGCATTCAAGTCGGCATTAACGGCGTTAGTCGCCAGCTTGGCTTTTATTTATAGTGGTCAGGCACTGGCGCATGGTGGAGAGGTGCATATGGTTCCGCTTGAGGAAGCAATGTCCACAGCGGGTGCAGAAGTCACCTATGACAGCTATGCCGATATATACACCATTACCAAGGACGCGACACGGGTAAAAATCAAACCGAGCAGCTCGACGGCCATGATTAATGGAAAACCTTTAACAATCACTAATCCGCTGGTCATGAAAAACGGTCAAGCCTTAGTGCCCGACACCTTGGCCAATGAAATACTGCAATCAAATTTAGACCAAACCTTTAAAGTCGAGCGCACGCCGCATCCACTTAATAGTTTGAACAGTGATGAGATCAAGCAAGTGACCTCGATTATCCGTCAGTCAAAGCCAAAAGAGAAAAACTTAAGGTTTGCCGATATTCGCCTAAAGCAGCCTGACAAAGACGCTGTCTGGCGCAGTGTACTGGCGGACAAGCCTTATAGTGGTGATCGTGTGGCTACTTTTACCCTTTTGAAGGGTACCACCGCCATTGAGGGTGAGGTGAACTTAGATAAAAAGGCGCTTACCAGCTGGAAAACGCTTGAAGATACATTCGGTATGGTGCTAATAGGTGACTTTATCGCCGTACAAGAGATTATCCAAACCAGCCCAGAATACAAAGTCGCTTTGCAAAAGCATGGTATTGATGATGTGACAAAAGTAGTCGGAACCCCGCTGACGGTCGGTTATTTTGGAGGAAAAGACGGATTACAAGATAAGCAGCAGCGTATCCTCAAAATCGTCTCCTACCTAGATGTCGGAGATGGCAATTACTGGGCACATCCTATCGAGAACTTGGTTGCGGTGGTGGATTTGGATACCAAAAAAGTCGTCAAAATAGAAGAAGGTAGCGTCATTCCCGTACCGATGACCCCGCGTCCAATCGATGGTCGCGACAGAGACATTGTCACCAATAAACCTTTAAACATCATCGAGCCAGAAGGCAAAAACTACACCATCACAGGTCGAAACGTTGAATGGAATAACTGGAAGTTTCATATCGGTCTTGATAGCCGTACTGGTTTGCAGCTGAGTACGATGACCTTTAACGACAAAGGTGTCGACCGTAAGATCATGTATCAAGGTAACTTAGGCGGTATGGTCGTGCCCTACGGTGACCCTGATGTGGGCTGGTACTTTAAATCGTACCTCGATGCGGGCGAGTACGGCATGGGCACCTTGACCTCGCCGCTTGAGAAAAATATCGATGCCCCAGAAAACGCAGTGCTCCTTGATGCAGTGCTTGCAGACTATGAAGGCAATCCTTATACCATTCCGAACGCCATTGCCATATTTGAGCGCTATGCAGGCCCTGAATTTAAGCACCAAGAAATGGGACAAAAAAACGTCAGTACCGAGCGCCGAGAACTGGTGGTGCGCTGGATCAGCACCATCGGTAACTATGATTATATCTTTGACTGGGTACTACAGCCAAACGGTACTATTGGTATTGATGCGGGCGCGACAGGCATTGAAGCGGTCAAAGGGGTTCTAGCAAAAACCATGCATGACCCAAGTGCGAAAGAAGACACGCGCTATGGCACCTTGATTGACCATAATATCGTTGGTACCACGCACCAGCATATCTACAACTTTCGCTTGGACATGGATATTGATGGCGAGACCAATAACATCAAACATATAGAGCCTATAGTCACGAAAAATACGCGCGGCGGCCCGCGTACCAGTACGATGGAGACGCGTGAGACGACCGTATTGACAGAAACGAAAGCGAAAGAAAACTTTGATCCTTCTTCTGTACGTTTAATCAGTAATGCCAGTAAAGAAAACCGTATGGGCAACCCCGTGTCTTATCAAATGATTCCGTTTGCAGGTGGTACGCATCCGATTGCCAAAGGCGCGAATTTTGCGGATGATGAGTGGTTGTTCAATCGTCTGAGCTTTATGGACAAACAAATTTGGGTAACACAATACAAGCCAGATGAGTTATATCCAGAAGGTACCTATCCCAACCGTTCTGATAAAGACACAGGGTTAGGAGCCTTTATTGCAGATGATGAAAAAATTCATAATAAGGATCTGGTGGTATGGTTAACGACGGGCACTACCCATATAGCGCGCGCTGAAGAGTGGCCTATTATGCCAACTGAATGGGTGAATGTACTGCTCAAACCTTGGAATTTCTTTGATGAAACCCCGTCATTGGCACTTAATCAAGGCAAAGATGAAAGCAAATAAACCGCTCTAAAATAAGTGCAGCCTCAGTACAACCTTAGTGCAGCAATGATATGGCTGCACTAAGGCTAATGATATAAGCAGAGCGCTTATTTTTAGATGGTTTGATTCTATGGCTTAGCCTGAGTGTTTCCAGTCACCCCTATAAATAATATTTACGAGAATAAGAGTTAATACCATGAAAAAATTTAATCTAATTATCGATGGTAAACAAGTTTCAACGAATGACTATTTTGATGTGATTAATCCAGCCGACAAATCAGTGGTGGCACGCTGTCCAAAAGCCAGTGTTGAACAATTAAATACCGCGGTCGCCGCTGCCAAAGCTGCCTTTCCTAGTTGGTCAGCACTCACATATGCAGAGCGCCGTGATTACCTAATGCAGCTCGCTGATGCCGTTGAAGCTGACAGTGAGGCGTTTATGACAATGCTGACCAAAGAGCAAGGCAAACCACTGAAAGGCTTTGCCGACTTGGGTGCAGGCTTTGAGCTTGGTGGGACATTGGCTTGGATACGTGCGACCGCCAGCATGGCGTTGGAACCAGAAATCATTCAGGACAATGACTCGGCTCGGATAGAATTGCATCGCAAACCACTTGGCGTCGTAGGCTCCATAACGCCATGGAACTACCCGTTGTTGATCAGTATCTGGCATATCATTCCTGCGCTACTAACAGGGAATACGGTGGTTATGAAACCATCTGAGATGACGCCATTGACGGTATTATACTTCGGTGAAATTGCTAACACTATTTTGCCAGCAGGTGTATTAAATATCGTCACTGGTGAAGGGGATATCGGTGCGGCGATGTCTGAGCATGTGGACATTGCCAAAATTGTATTTACAGGCTCCACCCCGACGGGCAAAGCTATCATGAAAAGCGCTGCCATGACTTTAAAACGCTTGACACTTGAGTTAGGGGGCAATGACGCTGGTATCGTACTGGCCGACGCTGACATTGAAGCCATTGCAGGTAAGATATTCGCCACCTCTTTTATCAATAATGGTCAAACGTGTGCCGCGCTAAAACGACTGTATGTGCATGAATCAGTGCATGATGAGTTGTGTGCCGCCTTGACCACGATTGCCAAAAGCATGAAGACGGGTAATGGGCTTGATGCAGACACCGATTTTGGACCACTACAAAATAAGAAGCAGTTAGACATAGTCAAAGCGCTTGCTCAAGATGCCAAAGAGCGCGGTGCTAACTTTTTATGTGGCGGGGACGTGGTAGACGAGACTGGTTATTTTTATCCCATAACGTTGGTGAGTCATATCAGTGATGGCGCAAGATTGGTTGATGAAGAACAGTTTGGACCGATTCTTCCGATTATTAAGTTTAGCGATGTTGACGCGGCGATTGTCAGTGCCAACCGCTTATCTGTTGGACTTGGCGGTTCAGTGTGGTCAACAGACATCGAAAAAGCACAAAGTATCGGCTCACGTTTAGACTGCGGCACTGTATGGATTAATAATCATGCCATGGTTCAACCCGATGCCCCGTTCGGTGGTGTCAAAGACTCTGGGTTTGGTATTGAGTTTGGAGAAGCGGGTCTTAAAGAGTTTACTTCTATACAGACCATGCAAGTTTTTAAATCTTAATAGATATTTATTACATAATCAGTATCTAGTGATCGATAGTTAAATGCAAAAAATATAGCCGAAGTAGAACACGTAGTGAGTACTTATCTTTAGAGATGCTAAAAGCACCAGATTACATGGTTATTAGTAGGAAAATCAGTTATCTGAAGATGGTTAGCTAATCTAGGATTGAAATAAGCTCATCTAAAATAAAGGAATATAGCTGACAATAAAAAGGAGTTTTAATGTCTACTAAAAATAAGTCAAAAGGTATTTCACGTCGCAATTTTTTAGGATACACCGCAGTTGCTTCAGGTGTACTTATGTTGTCTAAGGGTGCTATAGGTGCAAGTATTAATCCTATAGATAGCCATAGTAAAGAATTCGATTATGTGATTATTGGCGCAGGTTCGGCAGGGTGTGTACTTGCGAATCGTTTAACTGAAGACGGTAGTCAGGTACTTATTATTGAAGCAGGAGGTCCCGATAACAGTGAAATGATATCAACACCTATGCGTTTAATTGAGCTATGGGGTACTGAATATGATTGGGACTATAAAACAATACCGCAAAAAAATGCACACTATCGTATCTTAAATTGGCCGCGTGGTAAAACGGTAGGTGGGTCGTCGTCGTTAAATGCCATGATTTATGTAAGAGGTAATGCGTCTGATTATGATCATTGGGCAAATGAATTAGGTTGTGATGGGTGGTCTTATAACGATGTACTACCATATTTCAAAAAGTCAGAAAATTACTCACGTGGTCCAAGTGTCTATCATGGCGGTGACGGGCTACTTCATGTTACTGCAGATTTTACTCCTCATCCAGTAACGAAAGCGATAGTTGATGCTGCTATAGAGTCTGGCATCTCTTTCAACGATGACAGCAATGGGGAGACACAAGAAGGGGTCAGTTATACTGATTTAAATACGAAAGATGGGAAGAGACACTCCACAGCAGTCGCTTTCTTACGGCCAGCTCTCAATCGTCCTAATTTATCATTGATAACTAACTCACGTGTCCATAAAGTAAATATAACAAAGGGTGTAGCAACAGGTGTTACATATCGTCAAGAAGGCACTATCAAAACAGTCAAAGCTAAAAAAGAAGTGATTGTATGTGGCGGTGCTATTGAATCTCCTCGTATTTTGATGCTATCAGGCATTGGGTCAAAATCAGAGTTAGAAAAGCTTGGTATTAATGTGTTTGTCGATAGCCCCAGTGTAGGTGAAAACCTCCACGATCATAACTTAAGCCCTGTAATATACGAAGGAAAGAAAGAGCTCCCGCCACCAAGTGACATGTCTATTCAAGTATTGCATGCTCATATGTTTGCAAAAACCCAGCCAGCTCTACCAGGAGCCGATATGCAGCCACTTTTTTTCCATGTTCCTTATTACGCACCTGGTCAAGATAGTTCCGTTCAAAATGCATTCTCTCTAGTAGCTGCAGGAGTTAGACCGACCTCACGCGGTAGGATTACACTAAACAGTTCTAATCCTGACGATAAGATGAATATCGATCCAAATGTACTTGATACACAATATGATGTCGATACATTAGTGACTTCGATTAAACAAATGCGTAATATCGCAAGCCAACCAGCCTTAAAAGAATGGCGTGGTCGAGAAATATATCCAGGTGAAGGTGTTAAAACAGATGAACAAATTGCAGAGTATGTGCGTTCGTCAGTTGTAAGTTACCATCACCAGAATGGCACCTGTAAAATGGGAAGTGATGGTTTAGCAGTGGTGACACCGCGATTAAAGGTTCGAGGTGTTAAAAAACTGCGTGTGGTAGATGCCTCTATTTTCCCGTTCGTTATGGCTGGTAATACAAATGCACCCACAATTATGGTAGCAGAGAAGGCAGCTGACATGATTAAAGAGGACAATGCATAAATTATATATAGAATCAGATACTTAAATTGGACTCAACATTAACTGATAGGACGCACAAAAGCTTTATCAAGTTTAAGTAGAAATATATGTATTACGCTTACCTATCCACGTACACACATATATATATTGTTATCGATATATTGGATAGTACATAGGTTTGGTTAAAACAGCCTGTTTTTTATGAAATGCTTATTTTATAAGAGAATGGAAAATACTTTTTAAATCACTTACGAACAAGGACGTTTTATGAGAACAGTATTGAATAAGGTTGTCTCAGTATCTGCGCTACTTGCTTTAAGTTTACCCTTTATTGCCCATGCCTCTGACTCTCAATATGTGCCGGGTCTTGAAGAAATAAAAGGCAATGTTATGCCACCACCGGGTGTGTACTACCGAGGCTATTTGGCCAACTATAGCGCTGATAAGAATGAAGCTTTACCAGATGGCGGTGAGGTCAAACCCCGACTTTCGCACAGCCATCTGGCAAATTTCATTATTAGCAATTTATAGTAGAAGCTTTGTAAATACTGACTTAGAGATTTTATCAGTATAGTGTGTCCATATTTTGGTTGATAATCAGTATGTTTATAAATGCTATTTGTAGACTCGTAATATTATAGGTAATCACATCTGATAACTTTTAAACATATGAATGTAAGTTAATGTTACAAGAGCTAATTATTTTAGAACCACCTTGCCAGCCATACCATCCTTTCGATAGTCTTTAATGTCCCCGGCGATAACCAAGTTAATTGCCTTGTCTATTTCAGCAAGAGGAACATTGAAGCATTCTGTTGCCTAATAAATTTCAGTTTAAATTAAATTCTGCTCTACTATAGCGTTAACTGACTTTCTTCTTTTGATTTCAGTTTTTTATATGGGTTTGTAATTTATTTCAAATATTTATAATGGTTAAATATATTAATCTAGCGACGAAGGCTTCTTGAGTTAAGGGTTTTTAGGTAAAATAAAGCATCGGCTCAGATAGTGTTTCCAATAGATTATATGCTATTTAATTTAGATAAATAGAAAACCCCCAGTCTAGTAACCGGGGGTTTTTGAATATTTACATAGTATAAATATAAAAACAGTGGTGCACTTATTAGATTAGACTAATGCTCTGTAAAAAAATAGCTGCCTTTATAGCGACTGTAATTCATATCTAAAATATTATATATGTAATATTAATCATTACGGGAAAACCAAGTTACGCTTAAGCTGGCAACATATTTTTAGCAAAGAAATCTGTTAGCTCGCTAGTCGTTGACAGGGGTAAGACATTAGCCACGTATTGATCTGGACGAACAACAACGATAGCACCGCTACGGTCAATCTCACGGGCTTCAAAAATGTCATTATCCATTCTAGTGGCGTAAATTTTTTCATAGTCGGTGACTTGATGCGGACCAACCAACGGTAAAAATACTTTATGAATATCAGTAATATCCACATCATGATGCGATTGTTGGTAAATAACTTTCACATCAAAAACACTGTCTCGGTCCGCGCCAGCAGGAGTATAGACGGATAATGGCGAGTTAGGATTACTATCTAGCCACTTAGCAAAGGTATTCAATGCCTCGGTTTTAGTATCTGCAAAAACATAAATACGCCAGCGTCCATCGGCTTTAGCATGATGTCCTAAGTGTGCAGGCACGGCATCAGCAATACGTACTACTGGTGCCGATTTGAATCGCTTACCAATTGGGAAGCCTTTCGCAAGGTGTTGATATTCATCGGTACCAATCAGCATAGAAGACTCATATTGAGTCATAAAACCTGCTGGAAACTCAACAGTGCGCACATAATACTCGCTAAGCTCGTTAGGATTATCAAACTCTTCAGGTTTTTTAGCCATCAGGCTAGACCATTCTTTATCAAATTCAATTAAGTCTTTTGCAACTACTTGGCGCTCAGCGGAGTAAGTAGCCAACAACAATTCTGGACTACGTTTAGTTAACACCGATCCTAGCTTCCAGCCCAAATTAAAAGCATCTTGCATCGACACATTCATGCCTTGCCCAGCCTTGGCGCTATGAGTATGGCAGGCGTCTCCACAAATAAATACATGTGGCATTTTGCTGTCTTCTTCGCCTACGTCCACATCATCAAATTTGTCTGTGACACGGTGCCCAACTTCATACACAGACCACCACGCTACCTCTTTAACATCTAGTTTATAGGGACTAATAATATTGTTAGCTTTATCAATAATATCTTTCAGCGGTGTAGCACGTACCTGATGGTTATCGTTTTCAGCCACATCACCAAGGTCAATATACATTCTAAATAGATGACCGCCTTCGCGTGGTATCAACAAGATGCTGCCACTATTTTGTGATTGAATGGCACATTTCATACGAATATCTGGAAAATCTGTATTGGCTAAAATATCAGCAACGCCCCAAGCATGCAGCGATGGTTTGCCAAGATGCTTTCGATTTATAGATTCGCGAACGTGACTGCGAGCGCCATCACAGCCTACAACGTATTTTGCTTTAATAGTACGTTTTTCACCCGCACGTGCCCCTGCTGTATATTGAATCTGAACAGAAACCGGATACTTTCCTTTACCGACTTCTAATCCACAAAATTCAATACCAAAATCAACCTCAATACGGGCAGGTGAGTTTTTGGCAACTTGAGCAAAGTAATCAAGGACACGGGCTTGGTTTACAATCAGATGCGGAAACTCACTGATACCGTGCTCATCATCTAGTGTGCGACGGGTACGAACGATCTTACTTGGGTCTTCTTTTGAGGGTGCCCAAAAGTTCATTTCACTGATTTGATAGGCTTCGCTAGTGATTTCATCTGCAAAGCCAAACGCCTTGAAGGTTTCTACACTGCGTGCCTGAATACCATCTGCATGACCGATGGCTAAACGATCTGGTCGTCTTTCGACGATGCGTGTAGTGAGTGATGGATACTGTGATAGTTGCGCAGCAAGCAACATACCTGCAGGGCCCGAGCCGACGATTAATACGTCTATTTCATCAGGAATTTCGGTTGGGCGATTAATACCAGTACCTTGAGCCGCTTTAATACGTGGGTCGGTAGAGACATACCCATGATGATGAAATTGCATAATATAACTTCCTTGTGGTTGAAATGATAAAGGTTATCTAGATTCAGTTCAGATAACCTACTATCTATGTCTTTTACTACATAATATCTTATAACTTTTGCAGACATTTAGAATTGCGATACATCAAAGAGCATCAAATTTGACAACTTAATATTACTAACATATAAGTAAAATATCAAGGGTCTTAAGCAATATTAGATAATCTTTGAATGTGTAATGGCTTGTAAAAATTTTCACCAGTTGAGATGAGATTGTAACCTCTCAAGCCTCAAAAATTTTATTGATAAAAGCATTTGACAGCCACCTATTATTTGTTAATATATTAGTAAATATACAAATATATTAGTAAACTAAGTTGCTAGTCATATTTAACGAGTAATAGATAAGACAGGAAATAGATAAAAAATTTATCCCTACAAGGAAGTGAACATGACATATCAAATGTTAATCAACGGTCAATTAGTCAATGGTGTAAGTACCTTTGAAGTGCTTAATCCAGCGACTAAATCAGTCATTACTGCAGCACCACAAGCTAGCGTAGAGCAGCTAGATGAAGCTGTTGCTGCTGCCAGAAGTGCCTTTCCCGCTTGGTCGGCATTAACTTACCAAGAGCGCCGTACAAAGCTATTAGCACTTGCTGATGCTATAGAAGCGAACAGTGCCGATTTAATCGAAACACTGACAAAAGAGCAGGGAAAACCGCTCAAGGGCTTTTTTGATATGGGTGCAGGTTTTGAGTTTGGCGGTACTTTGGCATGGATTCGTGGGACAGTGGAGTATGAGCTAACACCAGAAGTGCTACAAGAGGACGAAAATCTGCGTATTGAAATGCATCGCAAGCCACTTGGTGTGGTTGGCTCCATCACACCGTGGAATTATCCTTTAATGATTAGTATTTGGCACATCATTCCTGCATTACTGACGGGGAATACTGTGGTATTAAAGCCATCAGGTACGACACCATTAACTGTACTAAAGCTTGGTCAACTTGCCAAAGACATTCTACCAGCTGGTGTTTTAAACGTGATTACCAGTGCAAGCAAAATCAGCTCTGCTATGTCGGTTCATCCTGACATCGACAAAATCGTCTTTACAGGCTCAACGCCAACTGGTAAAGCCGTTATGAAAAGTGCCAGCACTAATCTAAAACGGTTGACACTGGAGCTTGGGGGTAATGACGCGGGTATCGTACTGGCTGACGCGAATATTGTCGCTATGGCACCAAAAATATTTGCAACTGCGTTCATTAATAATGGTCAAACGTGTGCCGCACTTAAAAGGTTGTACGTCCATGAATCAATACATGATGAATTGTGTGATGAACTAGTAAAAATTGCCAATTCTGTCAAAACAGGTAATGGTCTTGAGGCAGATAGCGATTTTGGTCCGCTACAAAATGAGAGCCAGTTTAATCTTGTCAAAGAGCTTGCCGATGATGCCAAAGTGCAAGGTGGAAACTTTTTATGCGGTGGTGAAGTCATTAATGATACGGGTTATTTTTATCCAATTACCTTAGTGAATAATATTAGTGATGGCGTACGTTTGGTAGATGAAGAGCAGTTCGGTCCTATTTTACCGATTATCAAATTTAGCGATGTGGAAGAGGTCTTAGCACGTGCTAACAGCTGTGAATTTGGCTTAGGGGGATCAGTATGGTCAACTGATATTGATAAAGCGACTAAGCTTGCCCAGCGTTTGGAGTGTGGTAGCTCATGGGTCAATCATCATGGTGCCATACAACCCAATGCGCCATTTGGTGGTGTTAAACAATCTGGCTTCGGTTCAGAGTTTGGCGAAGTTGGTCTAAAAGAGTTTACGTCTATTCAAACCGTGCATATTCATAAATGTTAAATGACTTATCTTGTCATATCAAAATAATTTTTATGAGCACTTTATTTTATTAATCTCTCTAGGAACGCGAGAGACATCTAATCAAAAGGAATGAAACCAAAATGTCGGATACTAATTCAGATACTAGAATTGATTTTATCTACCTATCAGAGCAAGACATGATTAAAGCAGGTGTAACAGATATGCTTGGTTGTGTAGATGCTATGGAAGAGATGTTTACGCTATTGTACCAAGGCGATTACCGCATGGCAGGTTCGAATAGCGACTCGCATGGTGCAATGATGACTTTCCCTGATCATCCGAAATTTGAGGGTATGCCGCACAATGCTGAAGACCGCCGTTTTATGGCCATGCCAGCATATTTGGGTGGTAAGTTTCAAACGGTAGGCATGAAGTGGTACGGTTCAAATATCGAAAACCGAAAAAAAGGTCTGCCACGTTCAATTTTAACCTTTATCTTAAACGACAAAGACACAGGTGCACCGCTTGCGTTGATGTCAGCAAACCTTCTGTCTGCTTATCGTACAGGCGCTATCCCAGGCGTAGGTGCACGCCACTTAGCTCGTAAGGACTCTAAAGTAGTGGGTATTATGGGACCAGGCGTCATGGCAAAGACATCGCTAAGTGCTTTCATTGCTGTATGCCCTCATATTGATACAGTAAAGATTAAAGGTCGCGGAGAAAAAAACCTAAACATATTCGTAGAGTGGATAAAGACTGAATATCCTCAAGTGACCACCATTGAAATTGTAGACAGCATTGAAGATGTTGTTCGTGATTGCGACATTGTGACTTACTGCACCTCAGGTGCACCAGGAGATCCTTCAACGTATCCAATGGTTAAGCGTGAATGGGTAAAACCAGGAGCATTTCTAGCCATGCCAGCCTACTGCAACATTGATGAAGATATGCAAAAATCTGATGTGCGGAAGGTTATGGATAATATCGGTTTATATGAAGCTTGGTTCGAAGAGTTGCCACGTCCAGCGCACAACTATGTGCCAATCATCGGCGTTAAATTCATGGACATGATTGAGCAGGGCATCATGAAACAAGACGAGGTTGAAGATTTGTGCTGTATAACTGCTGGTGAAACTAAAGGGCGCCAGAATGATGAAGAGATCATTATCATGTCGGTTGGTGGGATGCCCGTTGAAGACGTTGCATGGGCGACGGTTGTTTATCGCAATGCTATTGAAAGAGGCATAGGCGTATCTTTGAACCTTTGGGAAACCCCCGTATTGCGTTAAGTAAGTGTAGGTGACGCCAAGAAAAGCGACGGAAACGTTAAAGCCGCCAAATCAATTTATCCAAACATAAAACCATTAGGACAGAAAAATGACTAACGTTATCAAAGTAAAAACCGGTTCAAAATTAGAAGATCATGCAAGCTATTCACGTGCAGTTATGGTAGACAATTGGATCTTCGTCTCAAATACTGCAGGACGTAACCCAGAAACCAAACTTATCCCAGAAGATATCGAAGAGCAAACCTTACAAGTATTTGCCAACATAGAGCGAGCACTGGTTGCACTCGGCTCAAGCTTGCAAGATGTCGTAATGTCGAGAGTCTTTATTCAAAACCCAGAAGATACACATACAGTCATGGGTATCATTGGCGAAAAACTACGTGGTGTCGATCCCACCACTACTGTAACTTCACCACCATTAGGATCAAAGGCGTATAAAGTTGAGCTGGAAGTGACGGCATATAAAGGAGCATCAACAGCGAATGTTGAGTATCTGGATATTTAAAATTTGAATCAAGGATAAGACCATGGCAGCACCACAAACAACACCAGTTCAAGCAACACAGATCAAAAAACCGTCAGAATTACCCAAAAAAACAACCGTGGTGATTATCGGTGGGGGTATTGTTGGCTTAACGGCTGCGTTAACCCTTGTGGAGCGAGGTGTGCCAGTTGTGGTGCTTGAAAAAGGACGCTTTATTGGTGAGCAATCGTCCCGAAATCTGGGCTGGATACGTAAAACCAACCGCGCCGAAGATGATGTACCACTCGCCGTTGAGTCCGATAAACTATGGGCTGGTATGAATGAGCGTGTGGGTGCTGAAGTGGGATATCGTCAAGCAGGTATTATGTTTTTGGGCAAAACTGATACCGACATGGCAGGATACGAACGTTGGCTAAAATCTATCGATCATCTCAATCTTGGCTCAAAGCTACTCACACCAGATCAAATAGATAAGATGATACCCTACGGTGTAGGTCACTGGAAAGGAGCTTTATACACTCCTTCTGATGGCCGTGCCGAACCAGAGCTTGCTGCCAGCGCAATTGCTAACGCTGCCCAAAAAAAGGGTGCAATATTGATTGAAAATTGTACCGCACGCACGCTGACTACAACAGGGGGTAAAGTCTCAGGTGTGGTCACAGAGTACGGCGAGATACAATGCGATAATGTCTTACTGGCAGGCGGCGCTTGGTCGCGCCGTTTCTTAGGTAATATGGGTGTAAGATTCCCAACTTTGCCCCTATTTTTATCAGTATTCAAAACCAACCCGCTACCGCATATTCCAATCGAGATAGCGGTAGGAGCCCCCAATTTTTCTTTCCGAAAGCACATAGATGGTAGCTTTATTATGATGCAGCGTGGAGCGATAGATGCACCGTTAACCATCGATCATCTAAAAATTGGCACTCAGTTTTTAGGTGCACTCAAACACGGTAAGGATGTGATGCACGTCCGTCTGAATAGCTTCTTTTTAGAAGATTGGAAGTTGGGTCGCAGATGGTCCAAAGATGACGTTACTCCGTTTGAAAAGGTGCGTACGTTTAACCCCCCTATTAACCAAAGCTTTAACAAAGATGCATTGGATAATGTGAGAGAAGCTTGGCCTATTTTTCAAGATGCTCAAATTGAGAATGAGTGGGGCGGGGTTATCGATGTGACACCAGACTCTAATCCAGTCATTGCTAATATTGCAAAGGTTCCAGGGTTAACAGTAGCTATTGGCTTTAGTGGTCACGGTTTTGGTACATCGCCAGCAGCTGGTCAATTGGCTGCAGATTTAGTGATGGGTACCACACCTTTGATTGATCCAACACCCTATCTTTTTGAGAGGCTATAAACAGTCCAGCTGGCTGAGTTTCTTAAATAGAACGCTTCCAATGATGGTGTGCCTATTATGGTCTTTTAAGCACTGTAACTTCTGGCCTGTGATGCTTATCAAAGACTAAATAAAGATTGCGCAAAAGAAATGATTGACTCTATATTGCTAATATATTAGTATTTTATTAATCTTCGAGATAACGGAAGTTGGTTCAATTGATCTATAGAGATGTTGAGTCAAAATGTAAATAAAACATTGAAAGGATTTCAAATGACTATCAAAGTAGAAAACTTCGCTAATACTATCTATGGCGTTATCTTAAATGACACGAAAACGCTGACCACTCTTGAACATGAACTAAACCTGCCTCCATACAAGACTCCTGCCAAAGCACCTGTTATTTATATCAAGCCTTTTAATACTTTGAATACGACAGACGTCGTTAGTCTACCTACAGACGCCCAAGCACTAGAGGTTGGCGCAAGTATCGGTTTGGTCATTGGAAAAACAGCCAGTCGTTTAACGTCTGATGATGCGTTATCTGTACTAGCAGGGGTGGTTACCGCGGTTGATTTAAGCATTCCACATGACAGTTACTATCGTCCCGCCATTCGTGAAAAATGTTTTGATGGATCGCTTGTTTTAGGTGATATCCATGATGTGCCGGATCTTGCACACTTAACTCTCGACACAAAAATTAATGGTGTCTCAGTGAATACGCGTCATCTATCTGAACTCAAGCGCGATGCGGTAAATTTGCTGGTTGATGTGACCGAGTTTATGACTTTAAACGAAGGTGATGTGTTGTTATTGGGCGTTGAATATCAAGCACCGACCGTTAAAGCTGGTGATAAGGTGCAAGTTACGGCCAATCTTTTAGACACAGCGGTCGACTTTACAGTGGAGTCATCACTACCGTCTACTCACACACCAAATATTGAGACCGATTATGCTGCAATCAATGCTCAGCGCGTAGGCCGCGTCTTAATTGATAATACAGTAACACAAGTCACTCAGACTAAAAATGGGCAGGTGCAAACGAGTGATGGTCTCGTACTGACTGAATCTGATATACAGTGGCTACCACCAATAGAGATAGGTACTGTGTTTGCTTTGGGATTGAACTATGCTGACCATGCCAAAGAATTGGCATTTAACGCCCCAGAAAAACCTCTGGTATTTCTAAAAGGTAAAAACACCTTAGTTGGACATAATGCTCAAACCCGCCGTCCTAAAAATATTGAGTATATGCATTATGAATGTGAGCTTGCCGTAGTAATTGGTAAAACTGCCAGTAATATCAGCGCTGACGAAGCCAAAGATTATATTTTAGGCTATACCGTTGCGAACGATTATGCCATCCGCGACTATTTAGAAAATTACTATCGCCCGAATTTCCGAGTCAAAAATCGTGACCATTGTACGCCTATTGGACCTTGGCTAACCCGCGCAGATCAGATTGCTGATCCCATGAATCTGAAACTGACCACGCGAATCAATGGCAAAACCACACAAGAGGGAACAACTGCCGATATGATTTTTAGTGTGTATACCGTGGTGGAATATCTGTCATCAATTATGACTTTAAACCCAGGCGACGTAATTTTGACGGGAACACCAGAGGGATTGGCTGACGTTAAATATGGTGATGTGATAGAAACCGAAATTGAAGGTTTAGGCGTATTGCGTAACACCATTGTTGACGATGAAACCTACTATAACGCAGGTTAAGCCAAAGCCATAAACTCATCATATTGAGATGATACATAGCATATCAAGCAGATAGATAATATAAGGTAGAAGTCATGATTAAGCATATTATTAATGGTCAACATGTCGAGAGTGAAGACGTTTTTGAAAGTATTAATCCAGCGACTGGCAAAGTCATTGCTGAAGTAGCCAGCGGAGGTCAAAAAGAAGTAGATTCTGCAGTTGCTGCAGCAAAAGCTGCATTCCCAGCTTGGTCTACCATGCCAGCTAAAGAACGTTCAAAAATAATGCATAACGTAGGTGATTTGATTACCAAGCATGTACCTGAACTGGCTGAAATGGAAACGAATGACTGCGGTCAAGTCATTAGTCAGACACTAAAATCTTTGATACCGCGTTCTGCCAATAACTTCCATTATTTTGCTGAGATTGCAGAACACATGCATGGCGAATCTTACGATTCAGATACAGGTCATCTGAATTATACCATGCAAAAACCAGCAGGTGTTTGTGCGCTGATCTCACCTTGGAATGTACCTTTCATGACTGCTACTTGGAAAACAGGGCCGTGTTTAGCACTGGGTAATACAGCAGTTATGAAAATGTCCGAATTGTCTCCGATGACAGTCACACGCTTAGGCGAATTGATGCGTGAAGCTGGTGTGCCTGATGGTGTGTTTAATATCGTGCATGGTTTTGGGCAGCAAGCAGGCGAGCCTTTGGTATCACATCCCGATGTGAGAGCCATCTCATTTACAGGTTCTACCCCAACGGGCAATCGTATTATTAGATCAGCGGGTTTAAAAAAATATTCAATGGAGTTGGGTGGTAAATCACCGTTCATCATTTTTGATGATGCTGATTATGAGCGTGCATTGGACGCTGCATTGTTTATGATTTTTTCTAACAATGGTCAGCGGTGTACCGCAGGATCACGCATTATTGTACAGAGTACGATTTACGATAAGTTCGTAGCAGATTATGTAGATCGTGCTGCTAAATTAACCATTGGAGATCCGCTAAATCCAAATACCATTATTGGACCTATGATTAGTAAAGCACATCAAAATAAAGTTATGAGCTATATCGAAGCTGGTCAAAAAGAAGGCGCTCGATTGGTGCTAGGCGGAGGGACGCCGCAACTGGATGACAAATTCAAAAATGGGTTTTGGGTAGAGCCAACTGTATTTGCAGATGTTGATAACAAAATGAGCATTGCCCAAGATGAAATATTTGGTCCAGTGCCATGCATCATTCCTTTTAAGACTGAAGAAGAGGCCTTACAAATTGCTAATGACACACCTTATGGCCTGTCTTCATATTTATGGACAGAAAATACAGGACGTGTTTTACGTTTGTCCAAAGCCATTGATGCCGGTATGACCTTTGTTAATAGCCAAAATGTACGTGACTTGCGTCAACCATTTGGTGGTACAAAGGGATCAGGTACTGGCCGCGAAGGGAACCACTATAGCTTTGATGTATTCTGTGAGTTGAAAAACGTTGCCATCTCTTATGGCGATCATCGTATACCACGTTGGGGAGTATAAAATGGGAACCTTAGCGCTAGCCGCCAAAATTACGCATGTGCCATCAATGTATCTATCAGAACTTGATGGCGAGCATAAAGGCTGCCGACAATCAGCTATTGATGGGCATTATGAAATCGATCGTCGTTGCCGTGAATTAGGTGTGGATACGATTATTGTTTTTGACACACATTGGCTGGTTAATGGTGGTTATCACATTAACTGCGCCCCTCATTTTGAAGGGGTTTACACCAGTAATGAACTACCACACTTCATTAAGAATCTGCCTTACGACTACGACGGTAATACTGAGTTAGGTGAGTTGATTGCCGAAACTGCTAATGAGATGGGTGTACATACTCGTGCGCATTCTGACACCAGTTTAGGTCCAGAATACGGCACATTAGTACCGATGCGTTATATGAACGCAGATAAGCACTACAAAGTAATTTGTATTTCAAGCTTATTGATGGTGCATAGTTTAGAAGACAGTGCCACATTCGGATTAGCAGTACGTAAAGCGGTAGAAGAAAAATACAGCGGTACTGTTGCCATTTTTGCTAGTGGGTCGTTATCTCACCGTTTTGCTGAAAACAATAGTGGCAGTGAATTTTTCCACAAAATATGGGATCCATTTTTAGGTTCTGTTGATGAGCATGTCGTTAATCTTTGGAAAAAAGGTAAATGGGTTGAGTTTTGTGGCATTTTGCCTATGTATGCAGAAAAGTGTCATGGCGAAGGTATGATGCACGATACTGCCATGCTAATGGGCGTAATGGGCTGGGAGACATATCACGGCAAGGTTGATGTAGTCACGCCTATGTTTGCCTCATCAGGTACTGGACAAATCAATGCTATCTTTCCCGTTGAACCCATAGATTGTGACGCAGTTGCGAAGGCTATTTATAAGCAGTTTCACTAAGGTTTGATAGCAATACGCAGTAAGCTGTACCAGCCTTTTTATATATACCAAAAAGACACTCAATGAATATAAAAATCAAAGGACTGAAACCATGCCTCACTTAACTTATGAATACACCGACAATTTATTAGAAGAGGTGACAGAGCAGGATATTCAAACGCTACTAAAGAAGTCAGCTCAAGTAATCATTGACCAAAAAGATATGTTTCCTACTGGCGGTATTAGAGTTAGGGCACATCGTTTGAGTGAGTACGTAATGGCAGATGCCAGTCGTGACAGTGATGCCTTTGTCCATGCTCATCTGAAAGTTGGCCAAGGACGTACGCCAGAGCAATTAAAAAAAGTGTGTAATGAGTTGTTTGCTTTAATGGAAACGCATTTTTCTGATGTATTTAATAAGCGCGGGTTTGCCCTATCGCTAGAGTACTCAGAATTTGCCAATGGTACATGGAAAAGCAACAATTTACATCAATATTATCGTTAGTCAATGTCCTTAGAAAAGGACAGTAGATATTTTTTTAATCACTGATAAACAAGGATGTTTTATGAAAACAATGTTGAATAAGATTGCAGCTACCTCTGTCTTAGCTGTGTTCAGTTTACCCTTTGTCGCTCACGCATCCGACTCTCAATACGTACCTGGTCTTGAGGGAATAAAGGGAAGTGTATTACCGCCACCTGGCGTATATTACCGCGGCTATCTGGCTAACTATAGCGCAGATAAAAACGAAGCATTGCCAAATGGTGGTGAAGTTGATGTGACGGCACTGGTCAATCGAGCTGTATGGGTTACTCCGCAAAAATTCTTGGGTGCTGATGTCGTTTTGGACACTATTGTGCCACTTGTGAAGACCGATATTGAGATCAATGGTATTGCAAAGGATGATCGAACTGGGCTTGGTAATTTATATGCCAGTGGGCTATTAGGTTGGCATGGCGAAAGATGGGACGCAATTGCTGGTGCAGGCTGGTACTTTGGCAACAGCGGTGATTATTCGATTAATAGGATTGCTAGCCCTGCCAAAGACTATGACTCTTTGTCGTTTACCCTTGGCGGTAATGTGAAACTTAATAAAGCGGGTGATATTGATTTTAGTGCCTTGGGCACTTACGAGATTCCTCAAGAAGACGGGTTGGACGAAGAGTTAATGATTGAGTGGGGTCTTAGTAAAAGCTTTGGCATGCTCGATGTCGGTCTTGTCGGTTACAACACATTTGAGACGGGCGCGGGTGACGAAAAACGAAACGCAATCGGTGTATCGACGGCTTATTTCTCACCAAATCTATTGTTAGGCGGCGACGTTGGTGTCTATAAAGAGTATTCAAACGAAAACACCTTTGAAGGCAGTCTTATCAGAGCGTCATTAACCAAAGCGTTCTAAGACATGAGGGTATGCACGATTTATTTATAGTAAAAACCGTCTACCTAATAAAAAATTACATTCTTTTAAGTTTGACTAAACATTTATGTTTCCATTAAGTGAAACCAATACTGATATATCACATAAATGAAGGATAACGCGATTATGGAAAAACAAGACATTCAAGCCGCTGCTGAGCGATTATATCAAGCAGAAAAAAATGCTATTCAAGTCCGCCAAATCTCCCTAGAACATCCAGATATCACTATTGAAGATGCGTATGCCATTCAAAAAGCAGGTATTGCATTGAAACTTGCTGCAGGACGAAAGATTATTGGCCATAAAATTGGCTTGACGTCAAAAGCAATGCAGCAGTCCTCACAAATTGATGAGCCAGATTATGGTACGTTGCTAGATGACATGCTGTATGCCGATGGTAGCGATATTAATATTGATAAATTCATTGACCCAATGCTAGAGGTTGAACTCGCCTTCATTCTCAAAGATACCTTGCAAGGTGAGAAGGTTAGTTTAACGGATGTACTATCTGCAACAGAGTATGTGATTCCAACCATTGAGCTAATTGATGCCCGTTGTCATCGTATTGATCCAGATAGCAAACGCCCACGCAAAGTAATGGATACTATTTCTGATAATGCTGCTAACTTAGGCATTATCATGGGTGGTCGTCCCATCAAACCTATGGATGTCGATTTGCGCTGGATATCAGCTTTACTATATCGCAATGGGGTGATTGAAGAAACTGGCGTCGCTGCAGGTGTGTTGAATCATCCAGCAAATGGTATTGCTTGGCTTGCTAAAAAGTTTGCCCCGCATGGTATTGCATTAGAAGCAGGACAGATTATTTTAGCAGGATCGTTCACACGTCCTGTACGTATTCGTAGCAATGATACTTTTCACATTGATTATGGCTCACTGGGCAGTATCAGTTGCCGTTTTGTTTCAGATAAAAATTAGTTTTTAGCTTAGGACTTGCGTACTCAGAGCACACTCTCATGTATCACTGTTTTTGTTTGCCTGCTTTTATTAGAATGCCAATCATTTTTGTTGCATTGGCAAAGAAGCATATTTGACGACTTTGCTTGCGTAATCCTAAGTTAGGATTTTTAGACTTTATCGTGGATACGAACAGTCTTTAAGTCCCAAGAATAGGGAGATTATCGTGAAAATACCAATTAACCAATTTAAAAAAAACTTATTAGCTCATCAGCGTCAAATAGGCTTGTTTTTAGGTCTGGGCGATGCTTATATTGCGGAAGTATTGGCAACAGCAGAATTTGACTGGTTGTTAATAGATGGGGAGCATGGGCCAAACGATGTTCGTAGTATTCGTGATCAGCTGCAGGTATTGGCTGCGTATCCAGAGCAGCAAATTGTAGTTCGTCTGCCAGACCATAATACAGCCACTATTAAGCGGGTATTAGATATTGGTGCACAAACGCTGATGATACCAATGATAGAAACTGCGCAACAAGCAGAAAATTTAGTAAAAGCCATGCATTATCCGCCAAACGGTATACGTGGTGTAGGCACAGCCATGGCAAGAGCAGCACGTTGGAATGCAATTAATGACTACTTTTGTCAAGCTGATACACACATGTGTCTTATTGCTCAGATTGAATCAGTAGCTGGTATCAACAACTTAGCAGATATTGTTAATGTCAATGGGGTCGATGCGGTATTTATTGGTCCATCTGATCTTGCTGCCTCTATGGGCCATTTGGGAAATCCCTCCCATCCTGAGGTTAAGCAGGCAGTAGCCGATGCTATTAGAGATATCGTTAATGCAGGTAAAGCTGCTGGTATTTTCTCTGCTGACCCTAGCGTTGCACAAGAGTATGAAAAATTAGGTGCCAGTTTTATGTTGGTGGGCGTGGATGTACTGTTACTACGCAAAGCTGCCACAGAATTGGCCAATAAGTTTAAAGGTAAGGCAGTTAAGGATGCCTCTAGCTATTAGGTTATATAGCTGTTTATACCCTGTTTAAAAATCAAATAGATGCAGGTAAGAGGATACAGCTTTAGGTTGTTTCCTCTTTTTATTACCGGTTTTTAGTCAGTTGTTGAAATTCAAAGCGTCTATAGAACATAGCAATTGATACTAAAACAGGGTTACTGTAATATAGGATTTTTCATTTATCATTCAATATATTATGAGTCAAAGCTATCGAAATCTGCCATTTCTACTATTAAAAGCACGCGAAAATCTCATGGTGCAATTTCGCCCTATCTTAAATAAATATAACGTAACCGAACAGCAGTGGCGTATTATTCGTGCCCTAAAGGAACATGGTGATTTAGAGCCTCGTCAATTATGCCATTACTGTATTATCTTAAGTCCCAGTATGGCAGGCATTCTTAAGCGTATGGAGGAGGCTGAATTAATACAAAAAATTCCTATGGAAGATCAAAGACGAATAAGTATTCGTCTGACAGATAAAGCTCATGAGTTACATACTGAAGCGCTCAAAGAATCAAATCTTCAATATAAAGCTATAGAAGATAAAATTGGTAAGAAAGCGATGAAGGAGCTTTATGTTCTTTTAGATGATTTGATAGACGAATTTGTAGACTGAGTATCTAAAAGGTCTGTTAAAAAGTTGGTTTACAACTTTTTCTACATGTTCAGGATGATTTATTAAAACCTTTGCGATATTTACAGCGTATATAAAATAACCCCCATACATTCGATAAAATGTATGGGGGTTATTTTATATGTGCTATATATGGCTGATAAACGCTTATTTCTGTATTTTAATATCAATTTTGGGTGGTACCATCGGTTCACGCTCAAACAGACCTTTTTTCATAACAAATTTGACCCAAATAGCTGCCATAATCCCAACAGTTATCATTAATCCACCTGTTAAGGTATAGACTTTTTGGGTCATTTCAGGTGTTGGAGAGTTATTAATAAATAGATAAATCATCATCACTATACCTAATATTTGTGGTACTGGATAAAAAGGGGTTTTGAACGGTCTAAAGCGATCTGGGGCAATCTTACGTAAGATGAGTAAGTCAGCGTGCGCAATGCCATAAGCAAATAGCCATGTTGCTGCAGCTGCAATTAGCAACGTAACAATGGTGTCGCCATCTTGACCAAGAATAATGGTTGGCAGTAAAGTGATCCCACCCATGAATAAAATAGCTACCCAAGGCGTTTTAAACTTAGGGTGAACCTTTTTGAAAATACTAAAGGCTTGACCATTCTCTGCCATACCATAAAGCATTCTTGATACCCCTGCCAAGACAGTATTAACTGTACTACCACTGGCCGTTAGACATACAACGGCTAATATCCATTTTGCAGAATCACCAAATACATTAATAAAGTAGTTAAAATGCGGAACAGGGGAGGCTAATAATGCTTCACGGCTAATGTAAGTACCAGCACCTAAAACAAACAGAGTATAAACGACAAAAATAACTACCGCAGATATAAACATAGAAAGAGGGATGTTTCGAGCTGGGTTGCTGGATTCTTCGATCATGGGACAAACAAACTCAAGCCCAAAATAAGCCCACATGCCAAGAGCAATGAGCCCTAAAAAGCTTCCATCTATCGCGCCCCAATCGGAAAATGCTGTGTGCGGTTCAGGGATAGGTACGCCCGTCTGGCTGATAGCTACCACACTAACAATTGCTAAAAACGCTAGCATAACGTAGGTAAGTACGCTTTGTACGCTCGCAAAAATATCTGTACCCAAGATATTTAAAAAAGTAAATAAACCGATAACGATAAACGTAACCATCAATGGAGAAAAAACACCAGGAAAGAGCATATCCATAACTGCACTGACGAGCATTACCTCAGCTGATAGGCCAAACATGGTGAGCATGACATAGCCTGTCATCGTAGCGAGAATAGCGGGAAAATGTCCCATTGCTACTTCTGTGTAAGTACTCAAGCTACCTGCACTGGGAAACATCAATGATAATTCTGCAAAAGTGAAAGCATTGCATAAAGCAATTATCAATCCGATAAACAATACTAGAATAAAGTCAGTACCACCTAAACCGACACCCTGTAGTAGCGAAACAATAGGACCCTGTCCTATAACCACCCCAACACCAATAGCAAACAAGCTACTGAGTTTTAATAGAGGCTTAAATTTTCTTTTGCCAGAATCGACGCCTATTGCACTCATAACAAATCCCTTTATTAGTGATAAAATTTTCTAAAACAATAACTTAATATGAGAGTACTTAAGTATAGCCTTGTACACTTACGAATATATTAGTGATATTTATATTACTAATATATTCGTAAGTGTACAAGGGGTTTTTTAAGCTTTCATTCGACGCCTCAACTCGTTGCGAGACTTATTATGCCGTCGTGGAAGAATCACTATCACAGGCGTATATGGCATGCCTTCAGACTGTGTTTTGACATAAGATCTTTCGAGTCGGTTGATATTCCTTACTATTAATTTCAGAGAGGCAACGCGATATTACGTTTTTTAGAAAAAATCAACCGTGTACTATTCTCTGAAAAATACTATAGTTAGTATGAATAATGCAAAGAAAGAGGATATTGTTAGATAATACAAAGTGTACAGAGATTATAATTGTAAAGGTCAGCTCAACAGAAATAGTAGAAGAATATAAATAAAAATAGAAAGGCAAAAAAAGCCTCATACTTACATGAGGCTCTATTAAATGTTATTCAGTATAGGGAAAAAAGTTTTATTTTGAGGTGTATGGTAAGGACATATGAATGTTCAGCTCTCGATAACTGACTTTTTTCGCCGGCCGAATACCTGAAATATATCCATACTATTAGTTACCTGCAATTATAATAGTTCAACATTTAAAGGTCTTTAGGGTATTTAATGTTTGATAAGCGTTGGCAGTAGGAGGCTACTGGGAAGTTTGATAATGGCATATCTTCTGTATCGCCTACACCAACGATTTTCCCATCACTTCGATGATTTTGCTCATCAATCATGACGATACCAAGGGTGGGCACAATTTTTTCACGCCAAATGAACAAGTAAAGATCTTTTGCAATTTTATAGTGATGACAGGCATCGGTATCGCAAAGGCCTTGTTCAAACCCCGATATTAATAGCGTCACCTAAAAAAATTAAATTTCATACCCCCGCCCTCTACACTATATAAATAATAGCCTATAGAGCTTTTCTAGTTTGTCAGAGTAAGATTGTTCCATGGTATATGCAAATATTGATGATATTTTAAAAACCATAATATTGAGGGGTTTACTACCTAATAAGTTATAGTTTCAATCAGAACTTGATCTACTTTAGCGTTAACTATTTCTAGTATCGATTTGAATGTTGAGCATAGCTCGACTATAAAGCTGACTACATCAGTGTATTTATACGGACTCTAATGCTTGCTGACAAGCTTCAGCTAAATAAGGGTCCACCGTATCTTGTTTTAGTAGCCACTTCAGATATCTAGCCCCATCTGAATGGGTAGCCAAATCTGCAATAGCCTCACCTCTATGCTTGCCAAAACTAAATGCGTGGGTACACGTGCCATCTGGCTAAATCCATATAAGCTCTTCACATCACTTATTTCATGATACTGACTATTAGCCAAATCAATCAAGCTACCAAGCACCAGCTCAGCAAAGTAAATATTGGCAATGGTAGCATGAGCATCTCTTGCTTGAGCACGCGCTATATCTCGGTGAAAATGATAGATGAGGGGTGCTAGCTTATGACTTTTCAGCGTAGGAAGAAGGAAATTAGCCATTGCATTGATGCATATCAACTTAGGTGTATGAGTCACACCCACATTTTTAAGAACTGTTATATCACAATCGATATTATGACCAATTAAGTAATAAACACTGTTAGGCAGTATAAAATCTGTATGAGGTGGCTCACCTGCCACATCCTCATTACAGATATGTGATATCGCCATAGAGCCCAAGCTAATTTCTTTTAAAGGGTTGAAGTGCTTAGCTATCGGCCCCTGCAACACAGTCACCTTGACATCGATGATATCAACAATAGAGTAGGCGGCCTCGGTCATATGTGGCTAGATTAATCCTGTTGTTTCTATGTCAAGTATATATATGGTCATAATTAGCCTTCATAAGTATGAGGAGCTTAGCAGTCTGTTATAGATAGTTCTATTATATCAGTCTATTTTAAGTGGTCTATTAATGGGTTTGGAGGGTGAAATAACTGGTTCCCTTGGGGTATACGTATGGCGAACCAATCAAGTGACGAGGACTTGAATATTTAGCTGTAAGCAAGTAATACTGGTGTTCTAGGTTTTTGGATAATCACAATATACTTGTTAAGCGGTTCAATATTATTCGAGTAAACTAATTACCTAATAAAATCGTCTCTATTACTTATTTGTTCAAGGTATTACCTTTAACAGTGCCAGTGGCGGCTAGATTCATTAGACGCCGAAACCTCGAGCACTCCAAGTGGCTAGGAGCTGTGCAAGCCGCCGCATGTTGTAGTCCATCACGCATAGCGATTAATTTTTGAATCGTTTCATCCAGTTCCGAGGCTTTACTCAGTAATAAACCTCGATCAATATCTAGGGTTTTGTCAGACCCTAATATCCCAGCAATCTCATCCAATGAAAACCCCGCAACACGTCCTAAAGCAATCAAGGACAGACGCTCTAATATATCTTCGCTGAAAACTCGGCGGATACCTTGCCGACTAATAGAGCTAATTAAGCCTTTTTGCTCATAAAATCGTAATGTTGAAGCTGGAACACCCGACTGCTTAGCAACCTGCGAAATATCCATAATACCCTCTTGACTTAAAGTCGACTTGAGGTTGTATACTAGCACCACATTGATACCAAAACCAGTAAGAGAGTCACCATGGATAACGTCGTTTTTATAATATTAATCGGTATTGGCGCTACCGCTGTGATGGACTTGTGGTCATTACTCAGGAAGTATTTGTTTAATATTCCAACGACCAACTGGGGAATGGTAGGCCGCTGGATTGCTTACATGGGTCAAGGACAGTTCCGTCATGACATTATTGCAGAATCTAATGCTATTCGCGGTGAGAATTTTATTGGGTGGACAGCCCATTATTTAATAGGCATAGGTTACGCGGTATTATTAGTACTCATTGGTGGTCAGGAATGGGTCCAAAATCCTTCAATTGGAATCGCTCTGGCAGTGGGTATTGCCACCGTTGTCGCGCCTTTTTTTATTTTGCAACCTGGTATGGGTGCTGGCGTTGCCGCTTCTCGAACGCCCAAACCTAATGCAGTCAGATTGCAAAGCGTGATTAATCATGCCGTATTTGGTTATGGTCTATACTTATCTGCTCTAGTAGTAACATCTATGAAGACGCTATAGACACTGCAAGCGCTTACTTTGTTGTAGCTGTAATAATTGGTGCGATCATAGGAGAGGCTATCACTTATATAGAAATTGTCGCCTGACTACTTATTTATCCTTGGTGGTGTACTGCTCATTCAGACAGGCAGAAAAAAGTAGGATGAGTCAATAAAACATAGGTCAACGATTAAAATGTTAGCGAGCTTAAGAGTTACTGTTTATTCCCATAACAGCGCTTATGGTAAATAAAAATAATGAACCAAAAGCTCACGGCATGTACACAACGAAGTACACCGCAACTACCTAAATAATTTAATATACCGATATCACTAGCCTACACCCTAGTGTTCGAGTCCTCACTAGGGTACCGAACTATTGAGAGCACCTTATTGGTTCGCAATAGGTATATTCAATAAAATTCAGACGAGCAACAGACGCTTTAAAAACAGCGTGCGTTCCTGCGTCATTTAGTGTTTTTAACTTTTTTACGCCTGCAGGCACTAGTTGTAAATCCTCGATTGCAAATTTTTATTATTAGAGTAAAGACATAATTAATGGAGGCTAAAAGGGTATGTATCTAAACCATCAAGGCTTAGATAGATTCGCTATTTTAGAGTAGTGAGCATGTAACAGTTGGTTCACTTCCTCAGTAGTAGCAATTCGACCTTCGACGAAATCGTCAAAAATGTGCTGAGTGTCAGGGTTTGCGTGAAGATTATCTACAGCATGACTACCACGAATCCACGCACTAATACGCCGCCGCTCTTCTATTTCCGCTTGACTCACCAGGATAGGACGATCATCAGACATTTTTCTTTCCATTTCATAAGTTGAGGCAGTTGTCGCAATTTTTGCGATAACTGCATTTTAGAACATGGTGTAACTGTCGCAAAATTTGCGATAGTTACACCATTAACTATTTCTTACTATTTTTTGGGCTCTTGATTTCTGCGTCATTTAGTGCGATAGCGTGCAAATGGTACTTAAGCGTTGGATATACATAGAAAGCTCACAAGGTTTTAAAAGTCATTGAATGGAATAAAATATAGCCGTGATCAAACCCCAATATCAACAACGCCACCTGAGAAAAGTAGATTTCATACCGCAGTCTTCTGCACTATATAAACCATAGCATTTAGGCGGTTTTTGAATCATCAGAGTAAAATAATTTCATGGTAATGGAGAGGTTAATGATATTTTGGACACCATAATATTCAGGTGTTTATCACCCAATAAGTTATAGTTGGATTAATATTTAGTCTACTCTAGCATGAAATAATTCTTTAAAATTATAACCCCTCAATTTAATGTCTACGGATTTGACAGCAGAGGTCAAGCTTGATGCCACCTCTTAAAGAAGCGGCCTTTTCTAAGGTGCTAATAGTACGTGTGATTAGGGTACACTAAAATCGTGCTTTTTCTAACCATTGCTCCAAGGTATCGCGCTCTATGTTTTTATTGTCAGTTTAGTACTGTCAGCTGCATAGATAGCGATAGCCTAGTGTATCGGTAAAAAAGCGGATGACACGGTTTTGAGTGAGCTTTTCTATATCGTCCACGCTACTCATGAGATATACCTGATAGCTCCAGATGTAATCCTTGCAATATAATATTCAGCATTTCAGTTTCGTGCTGAGCAATCATTTTTTTATCCCAGGTATCCGGTTTACCTTGTATGTAATCAATCATTTTCAGTAGTTTTAAGCTATCGATTTGCCCCCTTTGAATGTCTCCATTTTGTGAGAAATATTTTACCTTAACATCAGGCATGTCATTACTCACACGTGAATTAAGGCTATGGCTAATCAAACATAAATTACCAAAGGAATGCAACAGTGAACTTTTTGCGTCTTTATCTTCCAAAAATATACTGTCGTTTCGATTATTTTGCGGATAAAAGTGCTCTACAGAGCTTCTAGCGGTAAAGGTAAACTTAGGATAGTCACCGTTTAACCAAAGCAAATAATCTAAATAATTAAATACAAAAATGTTGCGTATATTGCCATACCTAAGATACTGCTTAATTTGTATACGTAGATTATCAAGACTCAATCTATCATCGGTATGTTCAGCCGATAGCTTGTTGAAGTCTGAGGTTTGATAAATTATTTGATGGTAATCATCAGGTTCATCAGTCAAATAACGTCTTAACATAAAGGCGCGAGCTATTTCTTCTAAATGCTCAAGATAAGCGACACTATTAAGGCCTATTTCATCGTATTGATAATGCGTACATGCATAGTATAAAACTGCATTAAGCCAGTGTTTATAGTTCGTAGTAGGGGTTGAGACATGAAAAGCACTTTGTAACATTACTAGTTTGTCATTGTCAGTCTCAAAGCTATTTTTGTAGTAACTATTTTTTTTATCTTCATTCTTAATCAGTTTATTGAGTGTCCATTGTCCTTTACTGTCTTGAGTGTTACGCTTTATTATAAAGTGATCAAAGATAAATTTGCTTTTGAGTAAGGCGTATATAAAAGTTTTTACTTGAGATAAAGGCGTTATTTGAGCGTTAGTTTCTATACTCAGATCAGTATCTGAGATATGAGTATTTTCTAAGCTGGATGGTTTTAAAATAAAGGTTTCAAACTGAGTTAGCAGCTGCTTGTCATCAAGTGCAATGTCCTGTTTATATGAGGACTGCACGTTAACCATGATTCTCAAAGCATGCAAAAGAAAGCTCGAGAAATTCACTAAGCTATAGTAAGTTTCGCTATCGCCGTCATCTTCTTCTTTATCCGCGGTATTACTAGGGTTAGGTGGACTGTCAAAATTATCGTCAAGGATGTCATAAAGAGAGGGAAGTGGCTTTGTTTTATTGTTTTGAGCGTCGTCATTACAGCCAGAATATTGGTCATTATCTGGCTGGGAATTGTTCGGGTAATCATACTCTTTATATATATGAAGCAATTCATCAAAATCTTTAGGATGCAGAAGAGTTAAACTATCTGAGAATAACTTAAAACGTAAAGTAGGATTAAAGCCATACTGTACGTATTTATTCATATTGGCGCAAGCTTCCCAGACATTATGAATCAAAGCTTCAACTGGTTGTTTGTCCGCAAGCGCTATCTCACTTTCGTTTGCCTTTGCAATGACTGACAACAAACGTGCTTTGATAATTTCATGCTTCTCTAATTGCTCACCTCGGTTATTCATAACTTCGAAATAATGATTTAAATCCGTTTCGTCAGGCACAGGCACACGAGCAATTTGCACATATTGAAATAGATAATCACAAAACTCTTGAAGGGTTGTAGTGGGTTGTTGGTTGTCATTATTAGGGGTAACAAATTTACTTTTAATTACTTCGCTAATAGACTTATAGCCGTTGATAATAGCGGGATTTAGTTTAGCTTCATGAAGGTGCTCATAGGTCTCTAGATTGTCATTCAGTAGTAACTCTAACGTCTGAGTAGATTTCGGACGGCTTTCAAACTCAATATTTTGATCTTTATACCATGACATATCATAGTTGCTACCTATAGTTATAAAGTAATTCTTTAGATATATGATTAATAAGCTCAAAGTAGTAAAGCGTTGTTGACCGTCAATAACTTCAAACACTTTACGTTTTGAGGATATTTGCGGTCTTTCAAATACTACCAGTGTACCTAGATAATAGTTCTTATGTTCCTTTGCATTTTTCGCATCGATTTGAGCGTCCATAATATCGACAATAAGCTGTTCAATCTCACTATTCCCCCAAGCATAATTACGCTGATACATCGGAATCAGATAGTGCTCGGTGCCGTTAAGCAGCCCCTTTGGTGTTAGTAGTATCACTTGCTCGGTTGCGCTCGGATTATAGTTTTTCATAATTTTATTTTTCTCTATTTATCAGTCAAATAGTTGAGGTGATTAAATAATTGGTATATGTCGTTATCAGTTTTTTTATTAGACTCTTTTATGTCATTGCCTCTTAGAGGTTGAACACCAGCGATCCATACTTCTTTAGGCAATGTAGCGTCTTTGATACGTTTAAATAACATACCGTCAACTGCATGATTGTCCATCGTTGCGAGTTTTACCGCAAATTGTCTTAGGCGTATTTTGTATGCCCAAATAAACATGATCTCTATAACCTGTGATAAGTCTCGCATACCAAATTTATCAATATAGTAGATCAAAGCATTATCAAATAAGTTGCGAGTATATTTGTCACCCTGACGCCACTTATCACTATAAATATCTAATATCTTAACAATCTTCGATGCTCGTTCATTCAAGGTTTGGTTATATACAGTTGCATAGGAATGGTCGTCTTTATTCTCTGAGGCGTGTGCTATATCAATCTTTTTAGTGCGTTCAATAAGCGTATCGTAATATTCAACCATTTCAAAAAAACGACGACCGTTGACTATTTTTTGGTCTAGCTGAAACGGGTAGTTCATTGTTTGAGCATCAATATGACGGTGCATGTTGCTATTATAATCATCGATAAAATGATGGGTGATCATCATGGCTTTTGCATAGTGCGGTAAATTTTGTTTATGTAGAGATACCCCTTTAAAAATATCTACATGACGACTGGTAAAGTTGCGGGCTGGTTTATGATCTATCCAGCGCTTAATCCTAAATAAATGCTGACTAAACAGCCTGTGCAATTCATCATCTGCTAAGCTTTCCCAATGATCGACAGTTTGCGCTTTAATATTTGGGTTGAGCCGTTCATCATAGGCACTGAACTCACGTAAATGAAATGCTTTTAGTAAATCATGCGGATACAGCTCTTTACCGCGGGAGTTCTGTGAGTCAAAAAACTGAAAGGCTTCTGATTCATCTTCTAATATGAAGATGACCACCTCACACTGATTTAATAGAAAATCAATGTGCTCAATGCTTAGCTCACTACGGCTGATAATGCGTATTATCTCTTGAAAATTTGAATGCAAATTGTAGACGGATATATCGCTAGTAAACTCTTGTTTTTTAGCTAAAGCTGGTACGGTATTAGATAGTTCGCCTAATATTTTTCCGATAGCTTTTACTTCTTTAGGTTTGGTTGAATTATCAGGATGATAGCTTTTGATAATCGCCATGACGGTAAGCATTAGCGTTAGGGTGCGTTGTTGACCATCGACAATATTGAGTACGTCTTTGTCATCTTTATCTTTAGACTTATGAAGCACGATAGTGCCAAGGCGATAGGCTGGCTTGTCATATTGCATCTTAATATCATTGAATAAGCTTGCGATATTGTGCTGATTCCATTTGTAAGGGCGCTGATACTCAGGAATAGTTAGTAGACATTCACTCAGTAACTGCTTTACTGAGATTATCGTTCTGTTCTGGAGCGTTATTGATTCACTCATAATTAGTAATTATCCTTAAATTTACAGAATTATATAATAAACATTAGTTCTTTATATAACCTAGTTTTCATTTGTTTAAGTAAGATATTTGTCGTTACTAGTCTAGTATAGAGGGCAACCTATAAAATAAATTTACAAGTTGTCCTCTATACTGGCTTTTATGATAAACATATAGGCCTACCATCATGATTGCTTCTTCAAATTATTTTCCTTCATCAGAAACTTTATCTATCGCCCAAGCTTGTGTAATTACTTTTCAAGGTAATGCTAGTAACAATCTGCAGCAAGACGCTTTTTTCTTTTTAGATAACTGGTATCAAGAAGACTTAGGGGTAATGGTAGTGACACCAGTTGCGGCGCCATTCTGTCTAGCAGTGTCTGATGGTGTCGCAAGCTCTAAACACTCGCAGTACTGCTCAAAGGCGGTGGTAAAAGTGATCAGACGGTTATGGAACGATCAGAAAAGTATTTCTTCAGACAGTATTCATCAGCTGATTAATCAAACCAAGCATTCATCTAAGCGTCATGGTGCGGCGGCAACCCTCGCGATGGTTACCTGTGAGTTAAAGGATGATGGAACCATAAAGGCAACGATAACCCATGTGGGCGACAGCCGCGTTTATCGGCTGTCCAAAGGCGCATCACAGTGGCAGTGCTTGACTCGCGACCATAATCTATTGAACGAACTCATTGATCAGCAAGCAAAAGAGCAGGGTCGCCAAGTGGAGTTTTCTGACTATAACCGAGAAGGTATGGCAGGGAGTTTATATAGCATTACTGAGTGCTTTGCCTTGACCACTGATGACAGTTATATCAGCAGTGAAGCACCAGAGAGCATCTCTCGAAGGATTAATGTTAATAGTGGCGACTGTCTCTTGGTTTGTACTGATGGTATTCATGACTTAGTACCGAGCCACGAATGGCAAACTGTTAGTGCGGAGACGGATTTAAGAGAATGGTTAATCACTCTTAAAAATCAGGTCTATGATTCCGATGGCAATGCTTATGACAATGGCACAGCGATTTTGGTTCGTTTTGATTGAGCCTGTATTTTAATAATGAGTTGATTATTTCATCAGTTTAATAGAGTAAATACTATGCCTACATATTCAATCGCCAGCTATAAAAAATCAGAACGCCTATTTGCTTTATATCAATGTTTGCCTCGTAGTGAAGCTGATGCTATGTCATTAACAGAGCTTATGGTTGGTTATGGTGATGATCCTAACAATTATATAAATGAGCGTAAAAACTTAGAGAACGATCTGATTGGCTTAAACCAAATCTTTAACGATATCTTCTATAGTGACGCCTTAGTCCGAGTGCCAGCATGGGGCAATAATATCAGTGGCAAGACAGCACGGTTTTATATTGAACCCAGCTTTAGCATCGATATTATTAACGAGCAAACCGTGTTCTTTTGGGAGATGCTGGATAAATATACCGCAAACTACTTACCAGTATCTTTTAAACAAGAAATCACAGACAAGCTCACTCAATTACGTCGACAGGATAAAGACAAATTTCATCAAAGTCCGCTAGGACAATGGCAAGATCATCTCATCACCTTACCTAGTATCGTGCAAGCACCAAAGCTTGATAGTGAGGTGATTGGCAGTATTCATCAGGCTCTGCTACAGAATCGTCAATTACGAATAGGCTATCAAAATAAATGGGAAGAAAAACCAGTTCAAAGAGTGGTGTATCCCAAAGGACTGATCTTTATTGACAATATGATCTATCTCACAGGCTTTAATCCTACAGATGATCATATCGATGATAATAAACTGCTAGAGAAGCATCGCAATTTTGCGGTCAACCGTATTACCGAGGCAGTAGTCATAGATAAGCCAATACCTGACTGGGTAGGGCGTGACGTTTTTACATTAAATAGCTTACAGAAGCTGGGCAAGCTAGAGTTTGGTAAAAATGTTGAAATCAACTTGGTTTTAAAAGTACAGAAATATGCCTGTCAGCATCTTTATGAGCGTCCCTTATCGACAGATCAGCAAATTACTATTATCGATGACACTTGGAAACAAGTCAGCGCTAAGGTTGCTAATACTACTCGTCTGCAAGATTGGCTGGTCAGTATGTCGCAATTGACCGTCGTCATTGAACCATTAGAGCTAAAGGTAGTTATTCTTGAGCGCCTAGAAAGTGGGATGCAGCTTTATAACCGTAATTAATGATTTCACTTTAAAAAGGAACCGAGTATGACAGTAGATAGTATTTTTAAAGACAAACAGACTCTAAAAAATGACATTAAAAAAGAATGTAATGATGCGCTTCAGATAGAGCCCATACCTTTAGCTACTTTATATACGCCACAATCAAATAGCTACCTCTTGTCTGAGGTTGGGTTTATCGTTATCGAAGATGGTTGGGATGAACAGTCATTGCTAAATCTACAACAACAAGTCGGTTGCACATTGTTTGCGCTACAAACCACCAATAAGCAAATTGATAGATCCGAAGTAATAGACGGGATCATTATTTGCAAAGCGGATGAAGTCGAGCAGGTGATAAGCGTATTTGAATCGGTACTATCTGATCGGGATAAGATTGGTATAGATGTTAATGATATCAAAAAATCTTGCGGGGCTGAAAAGACTGCTAAATTTATACAGAATACTGTAACCGGTAAGCCGGACTCAGAACAAGTAAAAAGTACCGTTAATCATCTGCTCAATAAAATTCCTGAAGGTCTTAGTATCCAGTATATGATGCTTGATATTGAAAGTGATCATAAGCTATCTCTTGATGAGTTTTTTAGTATCACAACTGCGGTTGAAAGTCGGATTTCTGATGATTTAGAAGTGTTTTACGGCAATAGGATGATTGATAAACCTGACCATTGCTGGATGGGGTCGATATATGTGGCTGGTTAGCGTGGCAGGTAGGCAAACGCTCATTAATTAAATCGTAAGGAGTGTGAAAAATGACAACAATAGATAAAGATTTGTTTGATGATTTTATCCAAGCTCAAGATACTATCTATTCACAAGTGATTGAAGAGCTGACCCAAGGTCATAAGCGCACGCATTGGATGTGGTTTATTTTTCCACAGGTGAAAGGGTTAGGGCACAGTAAAATGTCTCGACGATTTGCAATAGGGAGTCTGGAGCAAGCAAAAGAGTATTTGCAGCATGATGTGCTGGGTGCACGGTTGCTAGAATGTGCTGAATTATTACTGTTGCATCCTGACAAAAGCGCTTTAGATGTCTTTGGTTCACCGGATTACTTGAAGCTGCAATCTTCGCTAACGTTATTTGCCTTTGCCGCTGGTAACAAGTGTGTATTTGAGCAGCTTTTATATCAATTCTTCGCTGGCAGTTACGATATAAACACTATAGAAATGCTAAAGCAAATCAATGACCAGAAATATAAGTAAACAAGACCTTCAGTACATTATCTAAGTAAAATATCAAACCCCAATTTTCACAGAGATACCTGATAAATATTATTATTAGTAACTTGTGCTATAAGCTTTACATGAATAGGCTTGGAGATATTATTAATATATTGTGTTCTGATTAGTATAACTATAAACGCTATTTATAGACTCGTAATATTATAGATATTCGCAATGAATAATTTTCAAATATATGTATATAAGTCAGTTATTT